>JAFCCU010000001.1 GCA_017610005.1 Candidatus Woesearchaeota archaeon
AAAATCTTAGTAACTGAAGAATACCTAGAAGAACTTCTAAAAGAAATAAAAGAAAAATACAAAAGAAATATTAAAAAAATAAAAAGGTTAGTTATTAAGATTACCTAAGGGCAAGCATAATAACGACAATTAGTGCAATAAAGAAGATTGCAACTAAAATTCCAAGTACTAGCCATTGATTCAAACCAAATAGGCTTGTTTCATCGTCTTCACTAGCAACTACTGGTCCAGGTGGAACAGTTGGCACAACAGTTGGAGGGACAATAACAATTGGGTCATCATCTTCTTCCTCTTCTTCCTCAGTACCACATGCTTGTAGATTCAAGCTCACAACTTCGCTAGTCTCAAAGTCATCCTTGTCTAAGTATACACTTAGTTCACAGGTGTAAATTCCAGCTCTTTCTGTGTCTGGGATTGTAACTGTATGAGTTTTTGCGAATTTGGAATCTTCATCAAATGGATCTTCATCCAGTTCAATGTACCTACCTGAGCCACCTTCAGTAATGTCAATGTCTAAGTTATTACACTCAATTGTGTAAACAACTTCATCTTCATTTTTTGTTCCGATGTTTACAATTTCAACATCAAATTCAGCTCTTCTATCACATTGTAGTGTTTCTCTAGCTAAGGAAAATTCTCTAATTATTACTTCATGGCTTTCTTTGTCAACTTCAAATTCCATATCAATTGAAATTTCATGGTCAACACCATTTTCGTCTTCGCCTTCAATTGTGATTGTTACATCAAAGGTTCCGTCGTCAACTTCTAATGGGATGTCAAAGAAAACAGAGATATCTTCTTTATCATCTTCTTTAATGTCGACTTCATCACTTTCTTCTTCGATGTCATCATCGTCGTCAATATCAGAGACAAGTACAGTCATAAAGACTCCTTCAATCTCAATATTGTCATCATCTGAAAACAAGTTTTCTACAGTAGCTCTGACTTCAATTTCGGATTCAGGTTTAATTTTAACACTGTCTCCACCATCTTCATCAACGCTTTCCCTGTCGCCATCAACATAGATCTTAAGATCTTTTAATGAAAGCATAACTTCAGGCACAATCTTGAGTGGGAAAGAGGCATCATACATATCTGATTTAATCTCTATATCTCCAATTGTGTGTTCTCCTGATTGTTCATCTTCAGGAATTTCAAAAGAAACTGAAATCTGATCAGAATCACCAATAGTTAGTTCTGTATCAACACTTGTAAATGTTACTGCATATTTTTCTGCAGCAGTTGAAGTAATTGTAATTTCAGCTAGGTCAAAGTCACCATCATTTAAGATAGTAAAAACTTTATTGTAAGTTCTTGTTCTTACAGCTCTTTCTTGTATAATCTCAGTTGGCACAGTTAAGTGGCCAATAGGTTCAACAACAACAACTTCAACAGTTCCTTGTTGAGTTAAACTACCTGCAACAACATCAAATGTACCAGTATAAGTACCAGCTACCTGACTTGCAGGAACAGTAATTGTTGCAGTAACAACATTATTAGCACCGAAATCTAATGCAAAGCCGTTTTCATCAAGTACAATTGCACTTGAGTCAATTACATCAGTGCCTTTACTTAAGTCACTAAATGAAATAACAACATTTGCTAAATCAGAATTACCTGTATTAGTAATTGTAATAGTCTTATCCTCTGAATTATCCTGAGTAATTGTAGCAGTAATTGCAGTAGGATCAACTGTTATTGCAGGAACTTCATTAACTAAAACTTCTAAAACTGCTGTATCTTCAACAGTAGCATCAGAGCCGTTTAGAGTTGCTGTATAGGTACCTGCATATTGGTTTGTTGGGATAACAACATCAAAGTTGACTGTCTCAACATTCCCTGGAGCAAGTCCAGTTACAGCGCCAATAGTTGGGCCGTTAAAGCTAATTGTGCCATCACTCAACACTGTTGAGGTGAACACAACATTTAGATTTTCTGTTCCTATATTTTGTAGAACGAAGCTTCCTTGAACTGTAGAGCCTGGGTTACCTGTTAAGGCAACAGTGGTCTCTTGGATATTCAAGGCTTTTGCAGCTTCTGCAGCCTGTGCAAAACAGACTACTGCCATTATAATGGCAAAAACCATAAAAAACCGTCTAATCATTTTAATACCCCTTCACTCGTTAATTATTTGATAGTAGTAACTAATCATATTTAAAGGTTATGGTAGGCTATCGTCGTTTAAGGATTTATGTTAAGCTTTTTAATAAAAGTTGTTAAAGCTTCAAATGATTTAGAATTTATTAATATAATAAATATTTGCAAGTTGACAAAAACACATCTTTTTTCTTAATTTCTGCCTGGCATTTTTTGCTTTTTTCCACATTATTTTAAATGAATCTTTCTTTAAATCTCCTAAAACCTGCCCCAAAACTCCACAAGTAACAACTTTACCATCAGGCATTATTTGACATGATAAAAGCCCAGCATTACATTTAAATCGCTTTTTTTCAAGCAAATTTCTATAATAAGAAAGCCTTATTGTATTTTTCAAAAAACTTATTCCTCTTTTGCTAAAAAGCTTCCCAGTTTGCTCAAGCACTAAGAATTTTAAAAATCTATCAAGCTTCTTTTTATCCATAATAAACTTTTTATCTTTAGTATTTAATTCACTTCTTTGCTGCGCTGTTTCAAAAATATAATCATCAGGCTTTAGTTCATTTACAACATAATCGTAAATTTTAAAGATATCTTTTAGATTATGGGGAGAAATAACCGTATTAATACTTAATTTAAATCGTTTATCTTTAATGAGTTTTAGTAGTTTTATAGTCTCAACAAGTTTTTTTGAAGCGCCTTTCATTCCACGAACTTTATCATGGTCCTCTCCTATTGCATCAACTGATAAATTTAGGATTAATTCATAGTTTCCTTTTGTTTTCAAAATATTCCTAACTTTTTTATCAATAATTTCTGGCATTGAACCATTGCTTGGAATACAGAGCACCTTTGGCTTATTTATTTTCAAAACTTCTATTGCAATTTTATCAATGTCAGGTAGGCAAAATGGTTCTCCCCCTGTTAAAGTTACCCACGCAGCAGAGTTACCAATTTCTTTTATTATCCTAAACCACTCTTTTGTTTTCAGTTCATTATCATTATTTTTCTTCCAAAGCCCACATGTTTTGCATTTTGAATTACATTTAAAAGAAAGTAAGTACACATAAGAAAATGGTTTTATGGGAAGATCAATATATTTTTGCAACTTGTATAAAGGACTCTTTAAAATTAACTCTAATCCTTTCATAAATTTCTAAAATAAAAGAGAATATAAAAAGTTACCCCTTAGCCAAGACCTCTTCAAGGTTAACAAGATAAGGCTTGAATTTCTCTGCTTCTCTTAAGGGATCTTTAACAAATGGAATATAAAATTCTCCAATCGAAACAGTTTTTTTACCAGACTTGTATTCGCTTAAGTAACCGACTTTAAACTCAAGTGCCCCATATTCCTCTCCTTCAATTTCAAAATCTACTTTGCCTTCGGCTTCAGTGAGAAGGTCGTATTCAAAGCCAAAAGATTTAGCTACATTGTTAGTTTGTCTAGCTGGTGTAACAATCTTCTTAGTAGTATCAATTGTTGTGACTGTGTTAACCTCCTTGTTATGATTTGGATAAACTAAAATTGCTTTAACAGTCTTTGCGATTGAATAAATCCCTAAGGCTACAGCTGTGATTCCAGGGATTATGCTAAGTGGTACAGAAAAATAATCTCCACTGCCCCATATAGTATAACCATTTAGGAAAAAATAGGTCCATCCGAAGGTACCAAATCCACCAAAAGCTGCTTTTCCTAAATTGACTAAAACTTCTCTTGGTAATTGTTCTCTTCTTGCCTGAATTGCTTTTTCATTTGGTTTATATGTAAAAATTGCCATTTTATTTGTTAGGAATACCCCCTGCTTGCAGTGGATGGGTGAACATGAGCTACATAAAAATGGGGATTACTAACATTAAAAATACCCCGCAGCTTGCTGCGGTTGGGATTTTTATTTCACCAAATAGAATAACACTTTCATTGTTTAATAAGTACTCAAGAAAAAATAATCAAAAATCTAAGAAAAGTAAAAGAATTATAGGTAAAAGCTCACACCCTGACAATTTTTACAACAGGCCAGCTAATTTCAATTTTCCTTCTGTCAAACTCCTTTTTTAGCGCTTTGATAAATTCACTTCGGACTTTAAAGCGATCAACGTAGCGTTTAACTCTAAGAATAACTTTAAAATTAATATTAGAGTCTCCAAATTCATTAAATCTTACCTTTGGTTCATAACCTTTTATTGTTCCTTCAACATTTTCTTGAATGTTGTTTGCAACAGCTAAAACAACTTTTTCAACTCTGTCTAAATCCTCTCCATAATCTACTCCACATTCAATAATGCAAGAAGTTTCCAAGTTAGGAAGCGAATAATTAACAACAATTGAATCAGCTAAGTGGGAATTAGGCACAATAACATAATTGTTTGAAAGTTTCCTTATCCTAGTTGTTCTCCATCCAATATCCTCCACATATCCCTTTAAATCAGTCCCAATTTCTACAAAATCTCCTACATTTAATGGTTTGTCTGATAGAATATGGATCCCCCCAAAAAGATTAGCAAGGGTATTTTGCAGTGCAAGCCCAATTGCAAGCCCACCTATCCCTAATGTTGCAATTAAGGGGGTAATTTTAATATTGAAATAGTCTAAGATGATTAAAATTCCAATAATATAAACAATTACAGAGAGTACATTGCTCGTTAATTTAGGCGTAGAATCATACTTCCCCTTAAAATGCAGCCAATGTTTCATAAGTGTTCTAAACACTTTTGAAATAACTGTTGAAGCAACTAAAACATACCACACAAAAAATGCCTTATTAACATATAAGGTATAAGGCGCCAATTCTGTAAGGAGATTTAGAGATATCTGCACGCCAATAGAAATTACTAGCGTATAAAACGGTCTTGTTAAAATCAATAATAAATCATCATCGAGGGTGTTTTTAGTTTTTTTAACTAACTTATGAATGTAAACACTGAGAATAAAATGAAGTATTCTTGCTAAAATTAATGAACCAAAAATAATTACTGCTGATAAAATATATTCCTCTTGTGCGATTTTAACCACCCTTTTTTAATAAAATAAACATCTGCTATTTAAAAAATTTACCATTAATATCAAACCCCTCTACTCATCCATCACATTGGGAAATTTCTTCAAATATGTTCTTAATACAAACGGAAAGATAAATGTAGATACTATTGCAACAAGTACCAGTGAGGAATAAATTGAAGGAGTAATAATTCCTGCTTCTCTTGCAACTTCAGCAATAATTAATTCAATTGCACCTCGAGAGTTCATTCCCCAACCAATAATATAAGTCTGAATCCAGGATAATTTTGTAAATGGTTTTGTTAATAATAATCCAAATAAATTACCAATAATTCCGACACATAAAATTATTAAAAAAAATAAAGGGCTTTGCATTAAGGATTCTCCATCAAAATTCATCCCAATATTTATAAAAAAGAAAGGGATTACTATTGCAAACCCAAAATCACGAATTTCTTTAATAATTTTCTTTTTAACTTTTTTATCTTTAATTAGCCTTTGAACGATTATCCCTGCAATAAATGCTCCAACAATTGGACCAAGACCTAAGTAAACTGATGTTGAAGCAATAATCAAAAATAAAACAATAATTAATGAAAGGGAACTAACTTGAGTATGTCTAGCAAAGTAATGTTTAATCATTCTAGGAAGTAAAACCTTGGAAAGAATTACAATTAAACAGATAAATAATCCAACCCTAAGGGGTAATAATTGTAACTCTGTTAAGGCTGTTTGAAAAGAAAAACCCCTTGAAGCAAAAACAACAATGACTGATAAGAACATTACACCAAGGGCATCATCTAAAATCGCAGCGCCTAACATAATTGTTCCAAGTTTTGATTTTAACTTATTAAATTCCATCAAAATTATTGCTTTAGAACCTTCAGAAGTAATAGACAATGCGGCTCCAACAGTAAAAGCGACAAATCCATCATATCCCATTAGCCTCATTACTGTAAACCCCATTGCAAATGGAACGATAGCTGAAAAAAGTGCAATTAATCCTTCTTCATATTTTGACTTTCTTAATTCAAATAAATCCACTTCAAGTCCAGTTATAAAAAGTAAAAATACTATCCCAATATTAGAGAAAAAATATATCAGGTCAAAACCCATATGGGACCCAATAAAATTATGCAATGGTTCAAAAGTTAAAATAAACCCAGTTACAATAAACCCAATCACAATTGAAATTTTAAACTGGTTAAATATCTCTGCCATTATGAGGGCAAGTCCTAAGCAAAGAGTAATTACTAATAATGGCTCCATCGTGAATTAGATTAGAGAGTAAAGGGTATTTAAATTTTGCTTAGCTTCATAAAATCCTTTTCATTAACATTTATTATGGCTGTGGAAATTCGGCAGGCAAAACTTGAAGATATTACTACTCTATCTGCTTTAGCTTTAACTATTTGGAATCAATATTCTAGTAAGATTAAGAAAAATCTTCCTGTTGTGGAAACTGACTGGGTTGCAAGACATACTAAGGAGTTGCAAGAAAAATTAATCCTTGTTGCTTATAATCAGGGATCAATGGTGGGATACTTAAAAGGTACTCCTCCAGTTAAAAATGAGATGGTTACAATTGAGTATGTTGGGGTAGACCCACAATTCCAGAAGAGAGGTATTGGTACATTTCTTGCTAAGTCTTATGTTGAAAGGGCAATGGTGCATCTCCAATTTTAATTACTGCTCCAGAGGATAACCCCTTCTTAAGAAGAGTATTATCAAAAGTGGGATTTTGGAATGATGAGTTCAGCGATACTTTTACTTTCACCCCCAAGGGTTAGTTTTAAAAGTAATGATGTTTTTTGAATTCTTATGATATTAGAAATTGAACAGTTGCAGAGATCAGATTTAAGTAGTGAGCTTGAGGCTATTTGGAGACTCGGGAATTTTAGAGGAAGAAATCATCAAAAATTACAAAGAATAGATTTATTGAGCGAATTTTTAGATAAAAATTCTATTTTTTTTGCAAGGGTAGATGGAGAAACTATCGGATATTTAGAAGGGAGTTTAGTTGATGGAGAGAATATTCCTATGCTTGGGAGAGTTTATGTAGAAAGTCAGTATAGGAGAGGAAACATTGGAATAGAGTTAGTCCAGGCCTACGAGCAGTTAGCTGAAACTAATCATCCAAGTGTGAGGGCTAGGTGTCATGGAGATGCAATTAAAGCCCTTTATGAAAAATTAGATTACAATCATGAGGGTAGTTTTGCAGGGGTCCTACATCTTTTCAATAGGAATTTGTAGTTAAATAAATTATTTTAACTTGTTTTTCTTGGCACAAACACTTTTTGTGATGAAAACGCTTTGTAAACACCTTCTAAAACATCTGTTCCAGCATAGCCCGCTAATAATGCCATTCTATAATCAAATGAAAAAATAACCCCAGTAAAAGAACCAACAATCATTGCAATAGCGATAGTTATTCCCCAATAATCCCAAAGAATTTTCTTCTTTTTTGAAATTGCCTTAAAAAGTCCTAGTACTCCTCTTGTTAGTCCGCCTAATGCACCAAGTGCTGCAGAAAAAATAATCGGATGAATCATAATGTAAACGCCTCTTCAAAGTTAGTCTCGCCCCATTCATCCTGGTGATTTAAGGCATATTCTGCAAGAATATTAATAATTACTGTTTCAACTGATTTTAATTCTGCCTTTGCAATACTAGCTAATTCTTCTAAAAGCTCTTCTGGGATTTGTAAATTAATTTTTTCAGTCATAAAAGAAAAGCATAATGGGCTTTTAAAAGTTTATTTTAACTTTTTCCGGAAGAATTACAAACTTTTTTCAATCATTTCAATTCCACGAATTTGTCTATGCACTAATTTTGAGACCTTACGAAGTCTGCTTCTAATATCATCAAGCATCTCTTTTTCTTGATGTAAAATTCTATGTTCGCGGTGCATTATTTCTTTACCCTTCTTAACTCTTTCAACTTTTCTCATATGTTCAAGGGCTTGAATCTCTTTTCTTAATCGGTCTTCACGATGTTGAAAATTAAAAAATGTAGACACATCTTGAGAAACTTTTCTCTCAATATTTAGAATTTCACCATATAAATCTCTAATATGCTTCAAAGAATGATTAATCCTCTCTTCAGGATCCTTATTGCCAAATAAACCCATGTATCAAAATTTGTTTTGGCATTTATAAATCCTTTGTTCTAAACGGAAAGATCCGTTTAATCAATCTAGAGGTCTCTCCTTGCTCGAGCCCCTTAATCTCTAGACTCTCTATCCCTATAAGGTTTAAGGTATATGGGAGTGTTTTTCACTTCAGACTTCTAACTTCAAACTTCAGACTTCTAACTTCAGACTTCTAACTTCAAACTTCTAACTTCAAACTTCTAACTTCAAACTTCTAACTTCAGACTTCTAACTTCAGACTTCTAACTTCAGACTTCTAACTTCAAACTTCTAACTTCAAACTTCTAACTTCAGACTTCTAACTTCAAACTTCTAACTTCAGACTTCTAACTATTCTACCCCCAATAAGAAGGCTTCTCTTCTTCCATCTCTTTGGCTCGAGTTCTTTTAAATTCCTTTTGAATCTTCTCGTAGGCCTTTTCAATTTCTTCAGTAACAGAAGGGTGAACTATTTCCATTGCAGCGTCAAAATGCTTCTTTAAAACTTCTTCTGCTTTAATGTTTTCACGCAAGGCTAAGATCCCCGCTTCGCGGCATAAGGCTTCAAGATCTGCACCTACAAATCCCTTAGTTTCTTTAGCTAGCTCAGTTAGGCTAATTCCTTTAAGGGGCATTTTTTCAGTGTGGATCTTTAGGATTTGTTCTCTTGATTTTTCATCTGGACTTGGGCATAAAATTATTCTATCAAACCTTCCAGGTCTCAAAATAGCCGTATCAAGTCTGTCTGGTCGGTTTGTGGCAGCAAGTACAATAACATCGTGAAGCTCAATCATCCCGTCCATTTCAGTAAGCATTTGATTAACAACTCTTTCAGTTACTCCAGAATCACTGGAGTTAGCCCCTCTTCGTTGAGCAATTGAATCAATTTCATCAAAGAAGATTACGCTGGGACTTGCCTGTCTGGCTTTTTTGAAAATTTCTCTAATCCCTTTTTCGCTTTCTCCAACCCATTTGGAAATTAATTCAGGACCTTTGACTAAAATAAAATTGGCATTGCTTTCTTTAGCAACTGCCTTAGCCATCATTGTTTTTCCAGTCCCTGGAGCCCCATAAAGTAAGATTCCTTTAGGAGGTTTAATTCCAAGCCTTGCAAATGCTTCGGGATGTTTAAATGGCCACTCAACAGCTTCTTTTAACTGTTGCTTGACATTTTCTAATCCTCCAATCTGTTCCCAGCTAACATTGGGTTTTTCAATTAATACCTCCCTTAATGCTGAGGGTCTAACAAATTTTAATGCATTGACAAAATCGTCATGCTTTATTTGAAGCTTTTCAAGCAGTTCTTTTGGAACTGTTTCATCCTCTTTTGTCTTTATGTCAGGTAAAATTCGTCTAAGTACAATCATTGCTGTTTCTCTTGCAAGTGCCGCCAAATCTGCACCTACAAACCCATGAGTAATGTCTGCTAGGCTGTTTAAGTTAACTTCTTTAGACAAAGGCATGTTTCTTGTGTGAATTTTTAAAATATTTAATCTGCCTTCTTTTTTTGGCACACCAATTTCAAGCTCTCTATCAAATCTGCCTGGCCTTCTAAGAGCAGGATCAAGTTGATTGGGAATATTTGTAGCCGCAATTACAACTAATTTTCCTCTACTTTTTAACCCATCCATTAATGCCAGTAATTGAGCAACAACCCTTCTTTCAACTTCTCCTTTACTATCTTCTCTTTTTGGAGCAATTGCATCAATCTCATCAATAAAAATAATACTTGGTGCATTTTTTTCAGCTTCTTCAAATTTCTTCCTTAAGTTTTCTTCAGATTGCCCATAATACTTGCTCATGATTTCCGGACCATTTATCACAATGAAATTTGATTGTGTTTCATTGGCAACAGCTTTAGCAAGCAAAGTTTTTCCAGTCCCTGGAGGTCCATGCAAAAGCACTCCCTTAGGTGGCTCTATTCCAAGCCTTTCGAAGAGTTCAGGATGTTTTAATGGAAGTTCAACCATCTCTCTGATTTTTTCAATCTCATCACTAAGCCCCCCAATATCTTCATAAGATACTTCCATTATCTCTGCTTCTTCAACAACTTCAACAGCTTTTGGACTAATCTCTAGTTCTGTTGAATCTGAAATAACTACTGCTCCTTTTTTTGGTTGAACATCAACGATTACAAATTTTAGGTCTCCAAATCCAAATCCAAGCATACTATCATCCATCATCTTAAAAATATCATTATACATAGGAATTCCAGACATTGCACTTCTCCTTCTGCCAGATCCCCCTAAACCAACAATATCTCCTTTCATTACAGCTCTTCCCAAAAGGCCTTGTTTAAAGATGGTGGGTGATGCTCTTACTCTAATATCCTTTCTTGCAGGAGCAACAATAATCTTTTTTGCAACTTCCACAACCGCTTTTTTCACAGTTACAATTTCACTAATCCCTGTTTTAGCATTTCTTCTGGTTATTCCGTCCATTCGAATTACATTTAAACCAATGTCTCCAGGATAGGCCCTATCAACTATCCCTACAGTTTCTCTTTCTCCAATAACCTGGACAATATCACCTGGAAGTAAGCCAATTTTTCTCATAAAAGAAGAATCTATTCTGACAATTCCTTTATTAACATCATCTTGGATTGCCTCAATAACTTTTAACCGTAATTCATTAACCATGAAAACCACCTATCTGTTGATTTAAGATCAACAGACTGTTATCATTTAAATACTTTACGTAAGTGTAGAATATAGTTATCTTCTTTGTATTATTATTGGCCGTGATCTTTCTTGGTCCATTGCTATTTGCACTGCGAGTCTGCCCATTTCTTGACCATGGAGTTCTCCCTCTCGAAATGCTATTGGATCCATGCGTTGAAGTTGCAAATCCGCTAATCTGTTTGCAAGTGGAACATCCACACCATTAGCACATTCATACCCAACTTTTTCTCCTGCTCTTGATGCTGGTCCTAATGAAACATAATTTGTCATTTTATTCCTCCTTAATTTTTTATCATCTGTTATAAGAAATGGATATGTAAATTTATTATATAAGTTTGTGCTGTTGTGATTAGTGCAACAGTAAACTTTTATATTTAATCTTTAAGATAAAATCTTGCTATTAGGGCTGCTTCCCTATCTATTGCTTCATTTAATACGCTATGAGATGCACCTTTTTACCTGCAAGAAAAAGCCCAGGGATCTCTGTTTCTACAGTTATCCACTCTACCTTAATTTGCTCAACTAGGGGGCTAGGAATCCCCCTCAATTCAAAAGATTCAGCTTGACCTTCTGGAGACCAATAAGGTCTATTTGGATGCATAGAATCATAAGGCATTTTGGTAGGGCAGGCATTTTAATTAATAAGGTTTAAACTTATTTATAAACTTATTTGAATATTAATAATCCGCCCAGCCCTTAGCGTATTTACAGAATTCACAATTATCTGAAGGGGGAGGAATTGTGCCTTTTAAGAGGGCTTTAGCGCTACGGAAAATTTGTTTAGCATTTTCAATGTTCACTGGGATTTTAACTAAATCCGCTTGAAATTTAGGATAAGAAGTAGGATGAAAGAAGAGTAAATATGAATAATCTTCAGTCTTATATCTATTAAGTCTTAAAAGTAAATTGTAAATATCTAGTTGGTTTTGATAGTAACCTGCAGTATTATCTTTTAGAGGGTATCCACGAGTTTTATAATCAAGCACAATTAATTTATCTCCAAGCTGTAAAATCTCATCAACTGCTCCTCTAAATAAATTACCTTCTTTATCAGTAAACTGTATTCCCCTAAAATTATTTCTCCAAATATTAAGTAAATCTAAGTCATCAAACATTTTAACACCCTTAAGATGCGCAATTTCAGGAGGTAGAACGCCTTTTTTCCTAAAAGAATCAAAATGAATTTTTAACACCTTATCCATCCCACTAGGGAGTGAAGGGAAAATTGATGCAGGCCTTTTGAATTTTTTATTAAACTTAAGCCAAAAACAGCGAGGACAATCTGCTAGTAAACTTAAAGAAGATGGTGAAAATTTGTATGGCATTTACTTAGATTTCGTTTGGGCCTTTTTATTTCTTGTGATTATTTCTTCGGAAACTTTTTTTGAAATATCTAGGATTTCTGCCCGAGTTTTTGAAACCACAAGTAAAAGTCTTCTTTTACTTTGCATGAGGTCATATAAGGATTCCTTCCCCCCAACTTCAAGCCAATCCCTTGGAATAATCAATAATTGTGAAATATAATTATTTCGTCCCACCATATCAATTACTACATCTCGTCCTACTGATAAATTTGAGCTTAATCTACGCATAATGGGTGTGCTAAGTAACCATTGAGAGTGAACTCCATCACCTATAAGATATAAAAAAGGAAGGGTAGTTTGAGCATCTTTTCCATTCCAAACTAAAACCCTCCCATTATCATTAGTAAACTCATATCTGATTGGAGCAACTTGAGGGAAGGGTACAAAATCAGAAATAGGTTGAACAGTACTAAATTTAGTTTTAAGATGCTCCATAAATTCTAATCCAAAATAGCTTAAAATTGCCTTGGGAATGCCGGAAATATCATCTGGGCTTTGAAGTTGAGTTAAGACTTTATCTGCTAAAGAGCTTAACATTGGAAATTCAACCTCCCAGGGAATTACCTGCCCTTCTGCCCCTAAAATTCGTTTGTATGGAGTCAAATCAGAAGCGAGACTTGGAAGGGATCCCTTTCCATGAGAGGAATTAATCATTTTATAAAGATTAGACATAATTAAGGCAATTAGGGGTATTTAATAAACCTAACCCACAGGACAAATGCCCTACATACCTTTTTAAATAAGAATCTACATATTTAATATTATGATTTCTACAAAAGAGAGGGAAGACTCTATAGAATCCTTAAAAAGAATCATGCATCCTTTAGTTAAAAAATGGTTCTTTTCTAAATTTCCTGGTTTTTCTATTCCTCAAAAATTTGGAATAATGGAAGTTCATTCGAGAAATAATGTGTTAATCACTGCCCCAACAGGAGGGACTAAAACATTAACTGCTTTTTTAGGAATTTTAAATGAACTTATTGATTCTTCGTTAAAGGGAATTTTAGAAAATAGAGTGTACTGTGTATACATCTCCCCCTTAAAGGCATTAAACAATGATATCCAGAAAAATCTTATTGAGCCATTAAAAGAAATGGAAAAACTTCATGGAAAACCTCTTGGAATTAATATCCAAGTAAGATCAGGAGACTCGACTCCTTATCAGAAATCAAAGATGGCAAAAGAGAGTCCACACATATTAATTACAACTCCAGAATCCTTGGGTATTATACTTAATGCCCCTAAGTTTATCTTGAAATTTTCTGATGTGCAATGGTTAATTATTGATGAGATTCACGCTGTTGCTGAAAATAAAAGAGGGACTCATCTAGCAATGTCAATTGAACGTCTACAAAATATTTCTACTGCAATGTGCAGGGTAGGCCTATCTGCCACAATAGCACCAATTGAAGAGATTGCAAAATTTTTAGTAGGGTATAAGGATGGAAAAGTAAGAGATTGTAAGATAATTGATGTTAAGTTTTCAAAAGAAAAAGATTTTAAGGTGATTAGCCCAGTAAGAAATTTAGTTGATTCATCATACACTTCCATGCATAAATCAATGTATAAAACATTACATAATTTAATACAAAAACACAAGACTACTCTTATTTTTACTAATACTAGAGCAGGAACTGAGCGAGTTGTTCATTTTCTAAAAGAGATTTACCCCAAGCACTATAATGAAACAAATATTGGAGCGCATCATGGTTCGTTATCAAAAATACATAGAAAGAATATTGAAGATAGTTTAAAAGAAGGAACATTAAAAGTAGCTGTTTCAAGCACATCTTTAGAGCTTGGAATTGATATTGGTTATATTGATTTAGTAGTTTGTTTAGGTTCTCCTAAGTCTGTTGCAAGATTTTTACAAAGAGCAGGAAGGGCAGGGCATAAATTACACGAAACTGTCAAAGCTCGATTGGTTGTGATGGATCGTGATGATTTAGTTGAATGTGCTGTATTATTAAAAGCAGCAATTGAAGGAGAAATTGATAGGATTATGATCCCAAAAGGAGCCTTAGATGTTCTTGCTCAACATATTTATGGGATTGCAATTAATAAAGAAATTCATATTGATGATCTATTTGTCTTAATAAAACAAAGTTATCCTTATAGTGATTTATCAAGGGTTGATTATGAAGAATTAATAAAATATTTGGCAGGGGAATTTTCTTCTCTGGAAACAAAACATGTTTACGCTAAAATTAGGCATAATAAAGCTTCTGGAATAATTTCAAGGAGAGGGAAACTTGCTCGTGTGATTTATATGACCAACACTGGCACAATCCCAGACCAAACTAGTATTATTGTTAAGGTAGGAGATACCCCCATAGGTAAACTTGATGAAAATTTCTTAGAAAAATTAAAACGAGGAGATACATTTGTTTTAGGAGGAAGCACATTTGAATTTAAGTATGCAAGAGGACAAACAGCTCAAGTTGATGCAGCATATGATTCATTGCCTACTGTTCCTTCTTGGGTTTCACAATCTCTTCCTCTTTCATTTGACTTAGCCAATAAAGTTGGGCATTTTAGAAAATTGATGTATGAGATGTTAAGACAGAAATTACCTAAGGCCCATATTATTGAATTTATTAATAACTATCTTTATGTTGATAAGAACTCAAGTGAAGCAATTTACAATTATTTTTTAGAACAAGACTTGTTTGCAAGAGTGGCTAATTCAGATCAATTATTAATTGAGAAAGTTACTGATGAAGATGATAAATACACTGTTGTTCACACCTTATATGGAAAGCGTACAAATGATGCGATAAGCCGCGCTGTCGCTCTATTACTTAGTAAACTTCACAATGTAGATATTGAAATAGCTATAAATGATAATGGTTTTTTATTAAAATCAAAAAAACACCTTTCAGTGAAAAAAGGATTAACTTTACTTGCTTCTGATAAACTTGATTTAGTCTTAAAGGGAGCTATTGAAAATTCTGAAATCTTAAGAAGAAGATTTAGGCACGTTGCAGCGCGTGGGTTAATGATTTTAAGGAATTATATGGGAATAAAAAAAAGAGTTGGCAGGCAGCAAGTGTCCTCTATGATTCTACTTAAGGCAGTTAAAAGATTATCAAGTGAGTTTCCTTTGTTAAAAGAAGCAAGACGCGAGGTGTTAGAAGAAGCAATGGATATTAATTCAGCAAAAGAGGTTATTGGTAGAATAGAAAAAGGTAAGATAAAATTAAAAGTTATTGAGACAAATATCCCTTCTCCATTTGCATTTAATTTAGCAACACAAGGTTATTCTGATATAATGAAAATAGAAGATAAAATAGATTTTTTAAGAAGAATGCATAAAATGGTTCTAGCTAAAATTGGAAAAAATGATCCCAGGGCAAGAGAATTATTCTTTGCTTAAACAGTCAAAACAGATAAATGCTTTTTTCTTAATCCCTGCGTAAGATATCTGGCAAGGCTTGTTGCATTTGCTACACTCTACAATATATTGTGCGGGTTTTTTACCTACGATTCTTTGTGATTTATCTTCTTCAATCTTGTCCACTACACTTACAACAAATTCATGAGCATCATTTATCTTATCAAACTCTTTCCATTGGGAATCCATAAACCAAAATAATCTGCATACTTTTATAAATCTTGTTACTCTTAAAAAAAGAATGGAATTGTTAGATGGGATCTTTTCAAGGGACCTTGGAATTTTTATTAAAAATTCAAACACTTTAGTCTTGGCAGATTTTCATATAGGTTATGAAGAAGCGTTAAATAAACAAGGGATTTTAATTCCACGATTTTCATTTCAAGATATGTTAAAAAGATTGACTCCCATTTTAAAGAAAAAATTTTCTACAATTATAATTAATGGTGATCTAAAACATGAGTTTGGTACAATTTCAAAACAAGAATGGAGTGAATCTAAAAGGCTTTTGGCAATGTTAAAAATGGCCTGTGAAAAGCTTATTTTAATTAAAGGAAATCATGATACGATGCTTGAAGCTATTGGTCATAGTTGTGAAATATTAGAGTGTGTTAAACAAGGCAATATCTTAATTACACATGGAGATAAACTTCCAAAAACCCTTTCTGGGATAGAAACAATAATCATTGCCCATGAACATCCTGCAATTATTTTAAAAGATAAAATTAGAAAAGAAAAATTTAAGTGTTTTTTAGTTGGAAAATTTAAAAATAAAAATTTAATTGTACAACCTTCTTTTAACTCAATTTCTCAAGGCACAGATGTTGCTCACAGTAAGTTAATAAGTCCATTTCTGGCGCAGGATATTATGAATTTTAAGGTGTTTATCGTAGGGGATAAAGTGTATAACTTTGGTCCTTTACAAGAACTTATTTAACTTTTCAGTAAATTGTTCTTTATTAAACATTCCAGAGAAACGATCAACTTCTTCTCCATCCTTCAATATTAAGACAGTTGGAATAGATCTAATTTCAAATTTAGTTGCTAAATCTTGGTCTTCATCTGTATTGACTTTATAAAATTTCATACCCTTAATCTCTTCAGAGACTTCTTTAAATGTTGGACCAAATAATTTGCATGGACCACACCATGGAGCCCAAAAATCAATTACTGTTAACCCTGTTGTTGTTTCGCTCTCAAAATTTTCCTTTGTAAGATCAGTATAAGCCATTATTAAAAGAAATTGTAAACTCTTTAAAAGCTTATTGTTGTCACTGTTACAAGAAAATTTATTATATGTTTTTTTAGTGGTAAATTTTATATATCAGTTGTAAGAAATATAATCTCGGGTGAGGAGTATGAAAGGAACTTATGTATTAACTTCAGAATCAGTAACAGAAGGGCATCCTGATAAGGTTGCAGATCAAATCTCAGATGCTATTGTAGATGCAATGATTTCTCAAGATCCTGAATCAAGAGTGGCTTGTGAAACTCTTTGTACAACTGGAATGGTTTTAATTGCAGGGGAAGTCACAACAAAAGCTTATGTGGATATTCCTGAAATTGCAAGAAAAACAATTAAGGAAATTGGATATGACAGCCCAACTTATGGATTTGATTATAATTCAGTTGCAGTTTTAACAACAATTCATGAACAATCTCCTGATATTGCTATGGGTGTAGATGTCACAGATTCACGTGAAGAAGGCGCTGGTGATCAAGGCATGATGTTTGGGTATGCTTGTAATGAAACAGAAGAATTAATGCCAATGACAATTTCACTTTCTCATAAACTTGTAAGACAATTAGCAAAAGTCAGAAAGGATAAAACCCTTGATTATTTGGGGCCTGATGGTAAAAGCCAAGTGAGTGTTGAATATACTGATGGCAAAGTAAATAGAGTAACAGCTGTTGTTGTTTCAACCCAACACACTGCAGAAGTTAATCTTGAAAAAATTAGAGAAGATATTATTGAACATGTAATAACTCCTATTGTTGGAGAATATACAGATGATGAAACTGTAATCCATGTAAACCCAACAGGAAGATTTGTTAAAGGGGGCCCAGCAGCTGATACTGGCCTAACTGGAAGAAAAATTATTGTTGATAGTTATGGTGGCATTGGGAGGCATGGCGGAGGAGCTTTTTCAGGAAAAGACCCAACTAAAGTGGATCGTTCAGGGGTTGCTAATGCAAGGTATATTGCAAAAAATATTGTTGCAGCAGGTTTAGCTGATCAATGTGAAGTTCAAGTATCTTATGCAATTGGAATAGCTGAACCAACTTCATTTGTTGTATATACATTTGGAACTGGCAAATATCCAGATGAGATGATAACAAAAGTTGCAAGAAAAATTTTTCCATTAAAACCAGGCGAGATTATTGAACATTTAGATCTTAGAAAACCTATTTGGAAGAAAAGCTCAGTATATGGTGCATTTGGTAGAGATGGTTTTCCTTGGGAAAAAACAGATAAGGTTGAAGAACTCAAAGAAGCATTAGAGGAGTAGATGCAGTTGCTATGTAACTTCCTGCAAATATCGTAGCAATAACCCAAGAGATAATATAGATTGGGAGGGCAGTTACATACCAGATTAACTCTTTTCTTTCTTTTATATCTTTAATTATAAATACATTTAAAACCACAAAAAATAGTAGACTTGAAATTATTGGATTGTGGGGAACTCCCACGGTTTGTAAAAAATCTAATGCCCCTCTTGGATTATTAAGTTTTAAATATTTATATATCTTAGATTTAGTTAAAAATACCACAAAAATTAATGTTAGGGAGATAAATGAAGATAATGTGCCTGCTAAAATTTCATATTTTGATTTAGCTGTAAATATCTCAATACTTTTTTTAATTATATACCCTCCAATTAGGGCCATAAACAATATTAAGAGATAATGCCCAACATAACCTCCTTTTCCAAAGCCTGAATAGAATATAATTGGAATGGTAAGGATAGTAAGAACAGCCCCCAATGCAAAAATTAAAATTATAAAAATTTTAAGAGAAAATTTATTTTCTGGCTTAGTTATTGGAATTGGTTCTTTTAAATTTTCAAATAATGAATCCACTTCTTCGCCAGAATACCCTGTTTCAATCATTACTTCTTTAATTTCATCATGAGAATATCCTTTTTTTATGTTAGAGTTGATATACTCAACTACTTCTTCATCGGGCATAAGGACTAATTTTACCTTATGGGTATATTAATTTTTCTAAAAAAATCAATAAAAAGTTTATTTAGGCCCAAAAACATCCATTAAATCAATAGTCTCTTCAGCATATTTCTTTTTTGGCTTTTCTTCAACTTCCGAGTTTTGCTCTCCAGACTCTGAGCTTTGTTCTGTAACCTCCGGACTGCTGACTCCAGACTCTTCTGGGCTTTGAGCTACAGGCTCTTGGCTTTCAACTTCCGACTTCAAACTTCCGACTTCAAACTGTTCTGGTTCTTCTTGGATCATTCTTTTTTCTTCGAGAGAATCATCTGGCATTAGTTCATTTAATGGTTTTTCTTCTTGAGTTATGTCAAAATCATTAACTGGTTGTGAAGGCGTTTCAATAACTGGTTTGAATTCTTCAACAGGCTCAATAGGTTGTTGTGGTGATTCATATTCTTCATAACCTTCAAAACCAATAGGCTCCGAGCTTTGAGCTGTGGGCTCCGAGCTTTGAGCTTTGAGCTGTGAAATTGGTTCTTCAGACTTCAGACTTCTAACTTCAGACTCTTGTTGGCTTTCCTCTCCAGACTCCAGACTCCCGACTCCAGACTCCAGACTATTAACTTCCAACTGTTCTGTTTCCACAATTTGTTCAGCTTGATCCATAATAGAAGGTTCAGTTTTTACAACAGGTTCTTCTGGACTTTGAGAAGGTTCTGAAATTGGTTCTTCAGACTTCAGACTTCTAACTTCAGACTTCTCTTCTTCAGACTCAATAAACGCTTCTTTAACAGCCAGTGTCTCCTGACTGCTGACTCCCGACTCCAGACTGTTAGACTCCAGATTTTTCTTTGAGCCTTCATAATCCTTAATGTCTGTCTCAACCTTTTTGACGGGAGACTTTCTCTCAGGAATTTCTTCTGGCTTAGAAGCAAAGGATTGGCCGAGCATCATTTCTGCTCGTCTGATGGCTTCGTCTTGAGATGAAGCAAGACCATTTTTCTTAAGATTTTCAGCAAGTTTGATAACTTCTTCGGATACCATTGTCAAGGGGTGCTAAGAGTGTGGTGTTTTTTAATGATTATTGTGTTAAAAACTCTATTTTAGAAGTAATATCAGATCTTTACTAGAATTTATTTCATCTAGAATTTCAAATTTATCGTCAAGAAGCTTGTAAATTTTTTTAAAATTTTTAGCTCTTTTTAATATACTTATTACTTTTGTACCTTTAACAACTCTTTTTAACTCTTTTATTGCAAGTGAATAATCATTAAAGTTATGAATTGCAGTTAATGAAATTGCACAATCAAAACAATTATCCTTAAAAGGCAAATGTTCAGCAAAACCACAGACAGTCTGAAGTCGGAAGTCGGAAGTCGGAAGTCGGAAGTCGGAAGTCGGAAGTTTGAAGTTTGAAGTTTGAAGTTTTCTTGACTCTTTGAGCATTTCAATACTGGGGTCTATTCTTATTTTTGTGCAATCAAAGTTTTTGCTGGCAATCCCGGTTCCACATCCTAAGTCTAATAGAAGATCTGTTTTTTTAACTGAAAATTTTGCTTTTATTAATTTAATTTTTTCAAATTGTTCTTCTTCATATAATTTGTTGTAAGAACTAGCTATATTCCCATAGCCTATACTATTCATAGTCCATTGGTTGGATAATATTTTCTTCATCTTTTTCCTTTGCATAAAGCGTAGTTATCCCCTCTGTGTGATCAAATATCAATTTGTTTACTGGGCCCCTCACAGTAACCTTATTATAAGGGATTTGAGGTGTATATACTGGCATGAGTTCATATTCATAATCTTTTGAACCGCGAGCTCTAAATGTCCAACTTAGCATATCTGAATCTGAATCTTTTAAGTACCTTGTGGATCTATCATTTAAGCTTATATCAAGACCGCAGGAAGGGCAGGTTCCATTACAATCTAAATCTTCTTCATCACAGTTTGTAGTGTAATCTTCACAATGGTTTTCAAAAAATATCCCTTCAACACAAGAGTTACTTCCAATGATGCAAAAGTTGTCCATAATCCCTTGATCTCCACAACAATCTTGTGCATCATCTGACCAATTAAAGTCATTGCAAATTTCACAGCCTTCAAGTGAGTCTGCAGAAGTAAAACATGTTAATTCACAACTATTTGAGTAGTTATACTCTCCGTATTCTGAGAGGCCACAAAAACCAACCCCACACCCATTTGATGGGCAAGGTTTATCCACCCAAATACCATTAGAATCATATGGAGAACTTAGTTCATAATTATTACTAACCCACACTCTTGCACTCCAATTTTCCGCTCTTACAGTTACATCATAGTCTACTCCTTCTTGCCTTTGGTTAACGCCTTCCTGATACAACTTTTCTAATTCAGAGTCAGTAATTGCTGAATTAAAAAGTTTAACTTCATCAATCTGCCCATCTAAAAAATTACCGATAAATAGTTCTGCAGTATTTGCATCAATTACGCCAGTGTAATCTTGACTAATTACTTGTTGACCATTAATATACAAAGAGATTGCACTCCCGTTATATTTAATTGCATATTGTTTCCATTCTTCTTTACCTGTAAACTCATAATCAACTTCTTGGTCATTTACAATCCCCTTAATCTTTGATCCAATTGGAGATAATTTCATACCATAACTAGCTTCTTTATTGGCAAGGGTTGCATACTCTACTTCAGGTATTTCTTCCCCTCCTGTGCCTGAAATTGGAATCAAATAATACCCATCTTTGCTAGTTAGGTGTTCAATAAGTTTAACTCCTGGACAGGTGGGCGAAATTTCTTCGATACTTTTTGCATTTGGGCATAAAATTACGGAACCTGTTTCTGAACCGGCTGGAACATGCAATGTAAACGAGTTTGATACTTCTGGATAGTCTGTTACATTTATAGATAGCAAAGATTTAGATTCAGCAGGATTTGAAATACCTATAATCTCTGAAAGATTAACATCTTGGTTGTAAAAATCAACTGTGAAATTAGCAATTGGATTTCCAGAATCAAGGAGCAGCACATTTTGAGGGCCATAAACTGAGTTAATTTCTAAATTTTTAGTGCGGTCTTCCATTAAAGTTAATGATAATCCTTCTGGAAGCTCTTCAATTGAATACCCTTCAGTTGAAAAATTATAAAACCGAGTTTGGAATCCCGGGTCCATCTCACTTGACACAGTTAGCCGCCATTCATATAAATTATTTGCAATGGGGATTTCCCAGGTCACATTTGCATAAGCCCCATTTGGAACTAAGAAATCTTGATCAATTAAATCTTCATTTTTATCATAAAATCTAACCCACATAACTTGCTCTGCAACATTTGTTATTGTGACATTTAATACTATGCTTGTAGGGGGCACTAAACTTTCTTCAATTGGATTATTAATTGTTACTCTTGTGGGTTCAGCTTCTTCTAGTGCCCCTCCATTTTCTATTTTGAATGAATAAAATCCTCCTTGTGAAACTTGATTAGTTAAGAGTTCAACATTAGCACAATTTCTTGAAACTTCTTCAAAAGTAGTTGCTTGTTTGCACAAGTAAATTGCCCCAATATCATTTCCTATTGGTACTTGCAAGGAGAAATTATCTCCTACAAATGGATAAGAAACTCTATTAAAATAAATCATGCTTTTTCCAGGTTCAGATTTAATAACTGCTTCACTTAAGTCTCTATTTGCATAAAAGGATATTGTGGTATTTCCTACTTCTGCTCCATTATAACTAAACATTACATTATGCTCTCCATAAAGATAAGTTGTTGTTGGATCAATTATTGGACTTCCAACTAATGTTGTTGTAACAAGGTTTGGTAGGGTGCTAATTCTATAACCTTGTGTAATAAAGTTAAAAGTTTCTGAAATTACATTTTGTATAGGGTGGCTAACAATAACATACCAAGAATGAGGTGTTTTAACATCAGATAAATCCCAGTCAACACTGGCTGTCTGGCCATCACCTACATCTTCCACATACCCGATTAATGAGCCATCGCTTGAATCATAAAAGGATACATTCCCAAAAATTGCATATCCATTTTCAACCAACACACTTAAAGAAACAACAGTGGGTGGTATGGTTTCATCACCATTAACAGGACTGAGAAGGGTGATATTAAAGATTTCTTCATTTTCTTGTTCACCATACCACTCAAAGTTGTCGATAGCTGTATTAAAATTAGATTTAAAATAATCAGAATCTCTGGCGATACTTGAGACTCTTATTTCATCGAACAAACCAGTAACTCCATTTCCAATTTCTAATGGGATTAAATTTGCAGGGATTACACTCCCTATTAGTTTTTGATCTTTAATAATGCCGTCAAGATACAGTTTTAAGGTGTTAGCATTATAAGTTGCAGCAATGTAATTCCATCCAGAATTAAGCTCTGTTGAGATATTTTGATTGTTGATAAATGCTACAACTTCATTACCTTTTTGTTCGAGTTGGTAAATGCTTCTACCCTTGCCAATTAGAATTTTTGGTGGAGAATTGTCTACTGTTTTTCTAACCCATACTTCTAAAGTTACTTCACCTCTCAGATTTAAACTCGCTGAAGCAGGAATTGTTAAAACTGAACTTATGTTTGCTGCACTGCCGATTATTCCATTTTCATAAACAGGTAATCCCCCTGCACTGTTTACGTTTCCAGAAGAGTCAGTTAAGTCTGTCTGATAATGCGAAACTAACTTAAAATTATCATTCCAAGTTAGATCTTTATTTTCTCCATAAGTGTCAGTGCAATTGTAATAAATATATATTAGATCATTTTTACTGCTTAAAATGCTTGGAACATTTACCCAAATCAAACTTTCACCACCAGGATTCCATGTAATAATTTCATGATTTAAAAATTGATTATCAAAAAACCTAATTTCATTAATATCTGTTGCAGTATAATTAAAATCCGCATTTAGTTTAATAAGCGTAGGAAAATCACTTAGGACATTATTTCCATAATTATTAAATATAACCCTTTCTCTAGCTTTGCAAGTTGGTGACTCCCAAATAGTTTTACCAAAAGTTGTTAAGAAACTAAATGTTTCAGATTGGTTAGTATCTCCAAATTTATCTTTAGCTTTTGCATACCACTTGTAGATTGTACCTTTTTCTAGGCCAGTTAGGGGTAAAGAAGCAATTCCTCCACTTGCAATGTTTTTTACTTCTCCTAAAACCTCTCCAGTATATCCGTTGTAAAATGAAACATTTAAATTATCTAAATCTGGATCATTAACAGTCACACTTAAGATAGGTTCTAGAGATACCCCGTTAGCACGATTTTCAGGTGATGGATTAATTGGTTGATCTGGGAAGTTATTACATTCATACTCTTCTTTGTCAGTCCAAATATCGCAATCATTATTTTTAGTATCATGGCAAAAGCCAATCTCATTATCTAAATTGAAGTCACCACATGAACAATCACAATTTGTACAGTCAACTGGAATTTCTGGACAAGTACAAGCTTGACAAATTCCTATAAAGCAAGTTTGTGTACAGTCAGTTCCAAAAGTAATGTTTTCATCATCTCTACAAAAGGAATCAGGACAAGAACCCGTACCACAGGCTTCTCCCTCAAAGTAACCTTTACAAACTAAAGAATTATCTTCACAATCGTTGCAAAGCCCACAAGTTGCAATTGTTGTATTGGTATAATCCACTTGGTTACTTGCATTGCAAAAGTAGTCTCTTGTTAATATCTGAGAAACCTCCATCGCTCCTTCTGTTCCAACGCAAAATCCATCGGTATCATCTGGGTGCCACTTTGGATCTGAATTAAGCGGAAGCCACCTGCAATTATCTGGAGAACAGCATTCATCTGCCGCATCACAGTCGCATATTTGGATGGTTTCTGACCAAACTAAAAGTCCAGCATCTTCTCCATCATTTGCATCAACAGAGACATTTACATAGTCTCCTCTGTTTAGTGCAGTTGAAGATAGAAGACTTGAACTATTTGTGCCATTAGCTTGATTTGACTTGCCTGAGGAAGCGCCATATACATCATTTATATACCATCTAAAAGTTACAAAACTTAGATCCAGGTCATCATCCCTAATAACTGACGAAGCGTTGACATCCGAATACCACCAGTATATTGTATCATTAAATGTTGGAGGCGTTACAACCGGAGGGGTATTTAACTTAGAATAATAAACAGCCACCCAATCTAATTCTGGTGAGATTGTTCCATCTCCAAGTAACTTTAATCTGTAATAAAAGTTCTCTCCTGACCAACTAAGCCCAGATAAGTCCACACTTTCAGTTGTTCGATAGTCCCAAGAATCTGAAACTCCAGAAGAATCAACCCAATTAATTCCATCTTGTGAAAATTGAACTTCATAGAAGCTTTCTCCATCTAAAGAGGTAAAACTGGCGTCAAAAGAATCTATTGAGTCAGTTGGGGTGCCCGTAAGCAAATTTGTTGATTTAATCCTGGACGATTGAGCGATTGGATCATATCTTAAAACTAAGGTTTCATCTGGTCTAAGCCCAACTAAATCATCCCAGCCACCATAAACAACTGTAGCATTAAGTTTTTCAACATATTCTGCACCAAACCCTCCAAATTGCCCAACACTTTCTCCTTCTGGAAATAATTCTTCCCAAGTGTTTAAATCAGCATCATACGCCCAAACATCATCATCCCATACTGCTCCTACATCACCGTGCATAATTAAAAATTTATCTTGTTTTATATCGTAAACCATTTCGTGTTTATACCTTGCAGGAGGACTAGAAGCAGGGGTTGTTTCAACCCAACTATTAGTGGAGTAAGTATATTCCCACGTACCTGGCATTGGCGTGCTACTTGTGGTACCTCCAAATAATACACATACATCCGGATTGCAGGCAAATCCAGGATAATTTCTTGCGGGAGGTCTTAATGGTGGATTTTTGTTAGTCCAAGTATTTGTTACATAATTATATTCCCAAAGCTTATCACTCCAACCTGCATCCCCATTCCCTCCAAAAAGGAGTACCACTCCATTGGAAAATTCCATGGCGTAATCATAAAACGCCTCAGGTGGGCTGACTGGGTTTCTATTGGTCCAAGTATTAAGATCAAACTCCCAAGTATCAGAAAGTGCACCTGGGCCTAGTCCTCCATAAAGAATAAACACTTCATTATTGGAGTCATAAACCATCTTTGCAGCTTGCCTCCCCCCAGGAGAAGTTGGAGGGAAAAGTTGGGTCCAAGTATTTGCAGTTACATTAAAAATCCAAGTTTCTCCATTATCTCCTGATCCATCCCATCCCCCAAATAATACTCCTATTCCCTTATCATTAAATGCAAATCCAGGATAAGACCTCATTCCTGGACTAGTTGGAGGAGTTCTGTTCCCCCATACCCATTTTCCTGGGTCTAAATTGAGGGTCATAATCCCATTGGAAACTGTAGAATTGATAATCTCTGAAATTAAATTTTGATTATCAAAAGGTTCAACAATCACATCTCCTGTTGGAGGAGTTTCTGCACTAACTAACATTGCAAAAAGAGTAAATAGGATAATTCCTACAAAAGGCAGTTTTTTATTCAACTTGAATCACCCTTCGCCCAAATAACTAAAGTAAATTCCTCTAAATCCAAGCTATCTTCATCAGCTACTGTAATGAAATCATTCTCCCCATCAAAGTGATATGATGCGCCAATTTGTCCATCTGGCACCCAGATTGGAGCAGTTTCAATTACTCCTAAAGTGCCATTGTTTTCAAATGAGGAATAATCAGGAATGGCCCCTACCTCAAGCGAATTAAGATTATCTTTAAAATTTAGATTAAGGACTAAATCTTCTTTTGAATTAATTGTATTATTATACAATTTATATACTTCATTTGGAGGAATTACCCTATTATATATTTTAACTTCATCAAGCATCCCAGTGAAGTTGCCAGGTGAGTGAGAGCATGCTGCAATTTTCAAAGGTATACTTATAGTGTATTCTGGCATATCTGCGCCAACAATTGTATTTTCAAGTATTCCATCAACATATATTTTGCTAGTTCCCCTATCATGAGTTCCAATAATATGGTGCCACTCTCCATCTGCAATATTTGTAGTGGAAATTGCCTGTGTGCCTGTGCCTGAACCGTTATATGTGCCTAAATAAACCCTTCCAGTTGTGGGGGAAATGGCCAATGCATAACCATACCAATCAGTATCAAAATTAGTGTGCCCTATTAAATAACCTTGTTCTGCTGACGTGGGAATTGTATCTGTCTTGATCCATGTTTCTAAAGTTAAAGTTTTACTAATATCAAATAAACTATTATTAGGAAGAATCAAGTTTGAGGAACCATCAAAAATATATGCTCCCCCCAGAAGTCCAAATCTTGTCCATTTTACATTAAACACATTTGCATGATGCAGGTTACTTGAATAATCTCTAGTGATATTTGAAGGTGTATGATTTATTTGAAAAGCCAAATTAAGTAAAGCAATTGAATTACTATTTACTCTCCAATCAACAACTTTAGTTAAATCTCCATAAGCTGAATCATTTCCTCCAAATTCTAAGTTTAAATCATGTGTCCCCTCTATATCTACATTACCATCTAATAGCGCGTGAGTAACATAAGGTAGGGCAGATGTTGTAAATGTGAAATTACTTGACAAACCTATGTTGCTAAAAATATCAACTCCTCTTGCATACCAGGAGTATTCTGTATTGCCAGTTAAATCAGTAAATAATGCACTTGCTCGAGTCCCATTTTCAACATCTGTATCTATCCCTTTTTTTATGACCTTTAATGAAACATAATTTGTTGCCACTTTAAATGCTGCAGGGGTTTCAAAGGTCCAAGTGCTATCTACTGGATCACCATAAAAAGTCCCACCATCGCTGGCCGACACAGACCAATAGTATACCGTGTTAGGTGCAAGTATTGGGGAAGCATATTCTATTTCAGTTCCGCTAGGTATTGTTTGTGTAACAACTTCTTCAACTATTAAGGGATCAGTAAAATCAGGATCATCATCAATAATAATTGTGTATTCTATAATATTATCTCCTTCTGGATCAGTTAAAGTGAAGTTAAGTGTAGCAATTGAAGTATCAACAATTGTATTATTTTGTACTAAAAGAGGTTCTGGAGGAAGAGGAGGGTAGTTGCAAGCAGGACAATCGGCTCCACCGCAATCAAACCATTCTTCGTCACAGTTCTTTTGATTATCTGTGCAATGGTTTGTAAAGTAAAAACCATTGATACAGGAGTCTGCTCCCAAATTACAAAAATCATCATTAACTAAATCTCCACAACACTCAGATGATACAGTAGACCAAATGGAAGTGTTACAAGTTTCACATGCTGATTGGTGTTCATCTGGGTTATGGCAAGTTATTTCACAGTTACTCAGTTCATTAAAATCGCCCCATTGCTCTTCAGTACAATCTCCTATGGAGCAGGTGTCTGCTGGGCAGGATTCACATTGACTAGTAACATTACAACTGGTTCCAATTGGACAATCTGTATCAATTGCACAGCAATCTCCTGAAGCACAACAAATTCCATTTGAACAATGCTCAGACACGCACCCTTCATTTAGAGTACAGGCACCCCCATTTAATTGTGGGCAGTCATTTCCTCCGATGTCTATTTGGATTTCATCACAGTTTTGCTTGCCATCTAAACAGTGATCAATAGAATAAACTCCTAATACACATGAATCTGCTCCGTTATTACAAAAATCCTCTCCCGGGTCACAACATTCATTATTTGTTGCCCAGTTTCTTGTATTGCAAGTGGTGCAGGAATCCTGACTTTGATCTGGCCCTAAACAACTTAATTCACAGTAACCCAGTTCATTAAAGTCTCCCCATTCAAGGGGTCCACAGGTTTCAGCATCACAAGCATCACTTGGACAAAGTTCACATTGATTTACATTACATCTTTGACCAATAGGACAAACTAAAAAGTCATTTCCACAACTACCTGCTTCACTGACACCATAATCTAAAAATATATCTGCTTGGGAAAGGTAACTTGCATTAACCCACTCCGCACTTCTTGCAGTATCTGATATTCTTACTTCATCAATAATCCCCCCAAAAACTGAACCAGGACAGCACTCTCTTTGTCCTAGATCAATCGGACCAGTGTCTGCAGCAATTGTTCCAGAAGGATAAGTTGTTTCTCTTAACTTTCCATCAACATAAAGCTTCTTTTCTTGAGCAATACTATCATATGTTCCAACAAAGTGATGCCAATTTTCGGGATTAGGGATATCGTAACAACTCCCGTATTGCCAAGAATCCCCGTTGTGAATAAGAAAACAAACATTATTTGTTCCAGTTCCACTTGTTCCCAGTATATAAGAGGAGTATTTGCTCACTAATTGCCACACTCCTCCATAACCTGTTCCCACTGCTGATTTAATCCACGCTTCAACGGTTATTGCAGTAGTGGGATTTACACTTGGCAATTCTACATAATCATCTACCCCATCAAAAGCGAGTGCATTTCCAAGAGGAGAATCAGTTGTAATGTCTGCACCAACCACCTTCCCTTCGTAAACATTGCCACTAGAGTCAATAACATCACTAGGTGCATCTGATATTAAATCTGCAATAGAAGGTTCTGTGCCATCAATTATATCTACCCTTGGATAGGCCCACTGTTGCCTAGTGGACGCATCTGTTGAATAATAAAGGTAGGAACGGTGCCTTGATTTTACATTATTAGTACTCCAAACATAATCTCGATGAATGGTTCCAAATTTACTCCCTGCAGTATTATATCTGCCCGAATCAGTATGAACACTTCCAGTTCCTGATCCTGCAGGCCAAATGTGGCCCACTACTAAAACCCATGTGCCTGTAGGAAGTTCTGTATTTGGTGGTGATGAAGAATACCAAAAATAGGGGTTGGTATTTGTAGCACCTGTGCCTCTATCAATAACCCCTATTGCCTCTTCTGCAGAATTAAAACCCTTAGTCCCCAAATAAAACCTACCTGTGCTTCCTTGAACATCCCGTTTCACCCAAGTTGAAAATCTATAAGTTTTAGTATTATCAATATTAAATATGGCTCCATTCCATCCACCATCGGCGCCACTTACTGCAGTTGGTCTTGCTTCCCATATAACTGTTTCTTCCCCAAAAGGATCATTGCTAAGTATTCTGTAATTTTCAGTTTCATCTCCATTTCTTGTGAATCCTATGGCGCTCCCTGTACTAACTGTCCAGGTACTTGGGTCTATTACATTGTTATCTAAGCGCTCATTTAAGTGCCACACTCCTTCATAATCGCCATCATAAGTCCCCACTTCATTTTGGACATCAGGCGCACTTGGATTATTATAATATAAAAAGATAAAATCTTCTCCACTATTTTCAATAATTGGGACATTTACCCAAATATAACTTTCTCCTAAAGGGTCCCAACTTTCAATGTGGTAATTTAGCACAGTGTTTCCATAATTATCAATAAATCTTAAATCACTGCCATCTGATTTACATTTAGAATAATCTATTTTCCCAGAATCAAGCTTAACCAAAAGGGGAAATTCTGCAAGATTAGTCTGATCCCAATTCGAGAATGTAAGATTTATTCTATCTGACCAAGAAGTATCCCACCAGGTAACTGGATCATAAACCAAAAAGTGAATTTCATTCCATCTTACATATTGGCTAATATTCTCTCCAATATCTGAACTTAAGTTAAGTTCAACATTAGTGTTTTCAGAGATATTTAGAAAATCCCATGTCAAAAAATCATAGTTCCAAATATATACTTCAATACTTCTGCCAGCGCCAGTTCCTTGCCAATCAAATCGCAGTGCACCAATTTCATTAGCATCTTCAGTTATATTAAAAATGAAATGATCATATACATGATTTGTTAAATTTATTATGTCAATGTAATTCCCATCACTTATAGTGATGTTAGTTGTATCAGTAACAAGGGTTTCTCCAGCAGGATGTAATACACTTGGTAATGCACCAATATTTCTAAACATCTTCTGTCCAGGATTATTAAAATCATATTCTCTTGACAGGTAAAATTCAACATCTGAATCAATTTCAAGAGAAGTATTCACCTTTATTGAAAGCTCAGGATTTGAAGAAACAGAAACTGCATTATTTTCTGGAATTGGCTCATTTAAATCTGCATTTCCAAATATTGAATTGCCACATTTACAACAAATTTGATTGTCAAAGTAACCGCACTCTCCTACATGAGAGTTTGTAAAATCATAAATAGATGCGACACATTCTTCATCTGCATTACAATGATCTTTTATTGAACATGAACAATTCCAAGCACATATAGAGATAGGATAGTTAGTTAATTCAGGGGCTTCAACATGGGTATTGTCGAGTTGATAAGCTTTTAAAATGGCCCCTTCACGCTCACTACATCCTTCCTCATCAAATCTAGCCATTTGGATATCTTCACAACAATAATTTAATCCAAAATATCCACATTGGCCAATATGGGTATCATTTTCTTGAGGCACAGAAAATACACAAGTTTCAGCTTCAGAGCATGTTTCTTTAATTGTGCAAAACTTTGGTAAACTTGTAGTATTAAACTTCCACTCATCAGAGGTTGTTGAAACTCCCCCACTGCCATTTACTTCTACATGCCAAGAATAAGTATCATTTCTTGATAATCCAATTAATGGAAAACTTGCATTTGTGCCATTTGGAATATTATACCTTTTCCACATCAAAGTTGATCCATTATAAAAAGTGATATTTAATTCTCCTCCGAGTGAATCAGTTAAATTAACATTTAAACCCACCTCTTCAGGATGACCAGCAGATTCATCTTCCGGAGAAATTAGTGTAACCCCTGGTGGACTTAAACATTCACAACATAAATCTTCATCATAATATCCACAAGAGCCAACATGTGCGTCAGTTGAGTCAGACATTGAAACCATACAAAATTCTTCCCCTTCACAACTTGGTTTTAAAGTGCAATTGCAAGCTTTACTGCATAATACTTCACTGTACAATGAGCCATCGGGAGCTTCAACATGAGAATCATCAATTTCAAATTGTCTTAATAATATTCCTTCATTCCCTTCACATACAAATGGACGAAGGGTGGCATCATAAAGTTCATCACAGCAAACCTTAGTGGAATAATAGTCACAAGTACCAACATGGGAATCAGTTAAAGGGAATATTGAAAAAGCACAGGTGTCCGTACAAGATTCAGTTATTTGACAATCAGCAGAAAAACCAAGGGGTAAAATCAAGATAAATGCAACAAGTAGTAAACCTACTTTACACTTATCAATACATGTGATATCAATCACCCCTTTCAGTCCTAAGGGAATTAGATATACATTTTTTATATAAACTTTTCTAAAGAGCACTTAATGCTCTTCAAAGTATTCAAGAGATATTAAATCTAATCCGGGCGTATCTATACCAGTTGAATTAAATTTCATTTGGTAATAAAATGAGTCTCCGCCCCAATCAAAGTGTTTAAGGTAAATATTATTTTGGCCTGCTAGTAATTTATTCCAACCAGCAGTAGTACTTGAATTAATCCAATTAGTTTGATCTTGAGAAAATCTCACAAACACATTTGTACCTATTGGAAGTCTTGGGATTGTAGCATTAAATGCAGTGACGTTAAGTGCTAATCTCCCATCAAGAAGATTTGTGGATGTTAAATTTCCATATTTCTCATACCCATTTAATGTTTGATTTTTCGTTAAATTCACAAATCCGTTTGCAATAGTAATATTACTTATTGAATCTATTTTTGAAGAATCATCAAAAGTATCATTAAGACTTACGGGATCACCAAGCCAGATCTCAAGTTCCCCACATTCTCCTCCAACGCAAGTTACATTAACCTTTAAAATGCCCAATATGCCATAATACCAGGTCACTTCGAAAACTCCCCAGTTTACAAACCATGTTGTGATTCTTTTATCCTCTAGGTTGTTATCATCTATGCAATTTGCAGTTAGTGTCCATGAATCAGAATCATTAATTATAAGATTATCATTGTCATATATCCAGTAGTCTCCACCATCAAATGGCGCATCAGCAGTTTCAAAAAAAGTAAATTCATCAAAATCATTTTCCATAATAAATCCAACTTTATCAATGTGACCTTGACCATCAGTATGCACACATTTTGCTCTCACTCGAGTAACATTTTTATGCCATAATGCCCTAGTACATGCTTCCCATGTATTATTTATTTCACACTGTGTTGATGTTAATGAAGGAACTCCTGTTGGAGAACTTCCAGTAGTACCATTGCCTGAAAACCCTCCTGTTTCAACATAATGCCTTGCGTCTAACTTAAAACCATAAAATTTTTCATCAGGATCGTGGCTAGTGATATGTTTTAACTCATATAATGTCCTATTAATCCCAAATGGTGCACATCTTCCAGTAGAATAAAAGCAAAAATCAATGTATGTTCTATTTAATTCTTTAGTAAATCCCAATAAATTCGGATTAACTGCAGACTCAATACCACAACAAGTTGAAGCATTTAAATTGTCATAAAGCCTCATTAAAAATGAAGGCCCATAGGGCTGGGCAACATAATCTGAGTCATTAATAAACCTGTATAAAGATTTCCAGTCAAGTTCATAATCCACTTCATAATCCGCAAAATGAATAGGTATTTTTATGCCTTCATAAATAGACCATAGTGGATCATATAACCCTTCGATGGGGATTATAACTTCTGAAGAATGGTTTACATCCCAATTTGCCGCGCCTGCAACTATTGAATAATCTATCGAGATATTAACTCCAATGTATTCAGCCCCAGTATCATTATTTTGGAAAAGTCCAACTTCTGCACTCTCTCTGAAAAATTTAGCTTCAATACTTAAGCCATCATAAATTGCTTCTTCGAACATATTTAGTGCTTCAAAGAGTGAATTGTTTTCCATCATTGGGAATCCAATATCTTCATCAATTTTCCTGTTAACAGTAGTATTTCCTGTAAGCATTACAGTTTGAAATTTTGCATCTAATGCTTCTTTATCTGCAAATGCCCGGTCACCATCAACATATAATGCTAAAGCACTAAGCGCCCTGTATGAAGATACGACAACCATTCTATCTAAAAATGCATCATTAATATTTCTAATAAGATTATCAGCCACTTCAACCCTAGTATTTTCAACAATTAATCTTTCTTGTGCAATTTCTTCTGTTTGGGGTTGGAAAGCAACAAGCAGTATTCCAACTATAATTAATGACATGATAGTATAAAACACCCCTTTCTTATTCATTGCCAGATCCTCACTTCAATAAGATATGGGCCCCAAAGTGCTGTTGAATTATATACACCTACTGCTGGAGTTTTTGATGTAAGCAAGATTTTTGTTACTTTGTTTTCCATAAATCTTGGGCGTTCAAAAATAGGATCTCCATCAATATAAAATCCTACGCCATATTCTTGTTGGATTAGATTTTTAGTTAACTCTTCAAGTAACAATCTCTGATGATCAGTAAAGTTTGTGCCCAAATCTCCTGTTATATTTGCTTTAAATTCAAATTCTCCAATTTGTTCTAAAATAGTATTTTTTGGATTTGTAATAATCTTTCCTGCTATTAATAGTTTAAGATGTTCATTATGAAGATCCTCAATTCTATCGGTGGAGAATGTCGCGAGTTGCCCAGAAGCATATGCTCTTGTTTGATCAGCAGAGGGTGTAAAAGAATATAATGTGGAGATAATCATCATGCCAACTATTATGACCCCGATTGCAAGAAAAGCATCAAGCGTAAAAAAATATCCTTTTTTCATGTGTTAAAATTTCCCCACTGTTTGTAGGATTTCTAACATAAAAAATGCCTCTTTTTAATTGTTCGAATTTTTATGTCACCCTTTTTTTAGTTTTATAAAATTGCTAGGTATATAATATTTTCGAGTGATTGTTTGCAACCAAAAGTTATAAATGGCAGAGCTTACCCAGAAGGCATATGCTCGTTGAAAAACCTAAATGGAAAGCTAGATTCACACAAATCCTAGGGGAAAAAGACTACAAAGAGTTTATGAAGTGCAACAATGAGTGGCTTAGGAGGAGCATCCGAATAAATACATTAAAAATAACTTCTGAAGAACTTAAAAAAAGACTTCCTGAGTGGAAATTTACAAAAGTTCCATGGTGTGAAATTGGATTTTTTATGGAACATAAGAAAGGGGAACGCTTAGATATTGGGAATACTACAGAATTTCAATTAGGTTATTATTATGGCCAAGAAGCCGCTTCTATGATCCCCCCATTGGTCTTAAACCCAAAACAAAATGATATAGTGCTTGATATGTGCGCAGCTCCTGGCAGTAAAACAACTCAAATGGCTGCAATGATGGAAAATAAGGGAGTGTTAGTTGCAAATGATGTTAAAGGTTCGAGACTTGCATCCCTAGGGATTAATTTACAAAGAATGGGGATAACAAATACTATTGTAACATTGATGCAAGGGCATTGGTTTAGACAGCCAAGATTTAATAAAATTTTACTTGATGCGCCATGCTCAGGAACAGGGAACGTTAGAAAATCTCCCAAGATTATGTTAATCTGGAATCCAAATGGAATAAAAAGATTAGCAGGTCAACAAAAGAGTCTGATTAATGCTGCATTTAATTCTTTGAAAAAAGGAGGAATTTTGGTTTATTCTACTTGTTCAATAGAACCAGATGAAAATGAAGGAGTAATTGATTTTTTATTAGGCAAACATGAAACTGCAAAATTAATGGAAATTAAATTAAATCTAAAGCGAGCAGACCCAATATTAGAATTTGAAGGGAAAAAGTATAATTCTGAAGTAAAAAAATGCTTAAGAATTTGGCCTCAGACTAATAATACTGGTGGCTTTTTTGTGACAAAAATTAAGAAAGTTTAGCTTTAATAAAGCTAGTTAATTGAGTTTTAACATCGTCATCTGATTCGATGATTGTGTGCGGTCTTGTGATATGTTGCCACTTCTTTTTCATTTGAAGATACATTTTCCATCTACTTTCTTTGTCTCCAATCATTCTATGTTCTTCATGAGGATTATTAAAAATTTTCTTTTTAACTTCTTGCTCTGGGCAAACAATTTCAATTACATGCATTTTAATTCCATAAGAATGGGAAAATTCGTAAAAAAGCTTTCTTGATTCAGCTAGATCAAAGCACGTATCAAGAATTATTGTGTTAAATTGATCAAAATCTTTAATCAGTTTGTCTATTTTCGCTTGATGGATCCCTAGTCTTATTTGAGTTTGCTCAGGCAATGATAAGCCTACAAATTCAATACCTTGACTCTCGATGAATTGTTTGGCAAATAAGTCAGAATCAAAGTAATTTGTATTCTCTAACATATTATGGAGCATTCGTGCGGCATAGCTTTTGCCTACACCACTTAACCCACCGACTATAATTAGGGTTTTCATAACTTCTTGCAATAAGTCATCACTTAAAAAGATTGTGTTATTTTTTAAACTTTTGAGTGACAACACTAAAATAAGCTTAATCTTAATATAAAATATGCAAAGTAACTAAGAATTAGGATTATAGCTTCGTATTTATTAAGGTATTTACCTTTCCAAAATAATAATAGCCCAAGGAAACTTATCCCAAACCAAAAAGGAATATCAAAATAAAATAAAGGTGAACTAACAGAATAACCGGAAATCATTGCGCCAAGGCCAATTGCAAGCATTGGATTTGTGATATTGCTCCCAACAAGGGTGCCAAGAGACATTCTAGAGGATTTACTAAATAAAGCAGTAATGGCAGTTGTTAGTTCAGGGAGAGCAGTTGCAACACCAATAATTAGTGTACCAATTAAAGAACCGGAAATATTGTAAGTTTCAGAAAACCAAACAGCTTGTTTTAGGATATAATTAGCACAAAAGATCAATAAAGTAAACCCCATAGCAATAAAGAATATCTCACTTGAAAGTTTTCCTGTTTTAATTTTTTCTTGGGCATTTTCACTACGGCTTAAAAAAATAATATACCCTATGTAAAGTAGTGTTAAAATAATCCCTTCATACCTGTTAATCCCCCCTAATGAAAATACCCATAATAATACAATTCCAGCAAGCATAAACATATAATCTTTTTTTAAAAATTTTGAATCACAAATAAGCTTTCCAAACAGGCCAACAATCCCAGTTATAAGAGTGATTTGGATAATATTTGATCCAATGTTTGTGCCTAGGGCAATTTCACTTAAAACATCCATTTGTAAGGGATATTTTAAGATAGTGATACTTGCAATAATATGCTCCGTTATTTCTGGAAGAGAGGTTAAAACAGAAAGTAATGTTAAACCTATAAAAAATTCACTTATCCCAAGTCTTTTTGCAAGCTTTTTTGCAGCATGCACAACAAATTCGGCTCCCAAGATTAGGCCGAATAATGCACAAATTCCCAAGAGTACACTAATAAAAATTGAGACCATTTATTAAATATTCTCTTATCGTGTATTAAAAAGTTTCTATTTTGCAAAACCTTTAAAAAGGGCTAGTTAATTCTTTTTCTTACTCAAATGGGGCCGTGGGGTAGCTTGGCCATCCTCACTGGTTTGGGGCCAGTTGACCCCGGTTCGAATCCGGGCGGCCCCATTGAGTCAGCAGTCAGCAGTCAGCAGTCAGCAGTCAGCAGTAATATATATTAAAAACACAACCTTGGCGGGTTAAGGCAAAGCCTTACACCCTCCCCGTTTGCTACTCTGCTTTATGAAAGCAGAGGTTTGAAACAGGGCGGCCCCATTGAGTCAGCAGTCTGGAGTCAGCAGTCAGCAGTCAGCAGTAATATATATTAAAAACACAACCTTGGCGGGTTAAGGCAAAGCCTTACACCCTCCCCGTTTGCTACTCTGCTTTATGAAAGCAGAGAAATCAAAAAGTATATAAGGGACAACAAAACAATTGACTTGAAAATGAAACATCAGGGAACATCACGACGCTTTGGAGCCAGATATGGTCTGAAGGTAAGAAAAAAGCTAGAAAAGATAGAAATTTTAACCAAAGCAAATAAGAAGTGTCCCTACTGTGGGTATCCTGCATTAAAAAAAATAGCTATCGGAATTTTCATCTGTAAAAAGTGCAATAAAAAGTTTACTGGAAAAGCTTATACAATTGCAAAAAAAACACCAGTAGTAGAAGTAAAAGAGGAATAGAATGGTTCGATATAAATGTTTTAATTGTAACGAAGAAGTTGCTATGGATTATGTGAGAAAAAGAATCAGATGTCCTTATTGTGGTTCAAAAATCATTTACAAAGCAAGAGAACGTGTGACTCATGTTAAGGCAAGATGAAGTATAGTTGTGTCTTAAAAATACCTAACGATAAAAAACTCTTTATGTCTCTTGAGCCAGAAATGACCAAGAGTAAAAGAGCTTCATGGAAATTAAATAAAACCAAGGCGGAAGTGCAATTTTTTGCGGAAGATATTTCTGCAATGAGGGCATTGTTTAATTCATTAACAAAATTACTTTCAGTCTGGGAGACTGTTGAAAATGGAACTACCACAAGACGCTCAAGATAAAATAAAACAATTACAAAATTACGAACAAAAGGTTCAAGCGCTAGGGCTCCAACGCCATAAAGTCGAGGGAGAATTAACTGAAATTGAATCTGCACTTTCTGCATTAGAAGATAAGAAAACTAAAGATGTTTACAAAATTGTTGCAAATGTTATGGTTTCAGCAGAAAAAGAGCCATTAATTAAGGATTTAGCAACTCAAAAGAAAAAAATTGAGATTAGAATTTCTTCTCTTGAAAAACAAGAAAATGAGTTAAGAACTGTTGCTGAAGCAATGCAAGCCGAAGTTCTAAAGAAAATGAAGGATAAGTAAGATGACAAACGAAACTCTTGAGCAAATTCATTCAATCATTCAAGAATTAAAAGATGATGGATCAATTCCAAAAAATGTTATAGCAAAATTAGAAGTTATGGAAAAAATCTTCGAAAATGGTGATGACTTATATATTAAAGTAGATAAAGCATTACAAGTTGTTGAAGAAGTTGTCGATGATTCTAACCTTCAACCATTTATGAGAACAAGACTTTGGAATATTAGTTCTTTACTTGAGAGTATGTGATCTTGGAGTGTATTTAGTTAATTTCTCAATTCCATATTCTAAACTTGTACCATTAAAAGCTCGTCTTATACACATCTTATTTACTTGTTCAACACATTTGTCTGATAAATTAAAAAATACATTTCCTTTTGAAGCGGCAGTTAATAATTCAGTAGCATTGTAATTGCCATTTAATACATCTGAAAGCTCAATAACACTAAGCTGATAATCACTTCTTTGTCCATTGGGAAAGAAACTTACTACTGCAATATTCTCTTCACCTTCACTTGCCAACAATGAGTTAATTTCACGCATGTCAAATGCAGGAATATTTACCTTTCCCTTTGAAGATTTATATTGAAAAATAGAAATATAATCTAACAATTTCTCATGGCCGATGGTAAAATCCAAAGGTAAAGGCATTTTTAATGCACCTTGATTAATGACTCCTGCAGTCGCTTCACTTAATTTTTTTTCAAGTAATTCATATCTTGGCCCTTCAATTGGAAACCATGTCGTGTCAACTTGGTCCATGTGGGGAAAAAATAAACTTGTATCTGTACTCCCGGAAGTTGCAGGTTTATTTGTGTCTGTTTTTAGCATCCCTAGTGCCCACAGGCCCCCTTCAGTTCTTGTTACATCATAAATATCAAGTTTTGAATTTATGCAAGGGCCACTAACGCATTCTCTTCCATAGCTAAGATTTTTAGATTCAATCCACTCTGGTTCTTCAATAAACCTTATTTCTACTTGATCCAATAATTTTTGGTCCACCGGGTATGGGAGTGAAATAGTTTCAGAAACCCCTGAAGCCATTACATAAAGATAATTTCTTAAGGTGTTTGCAATACGCATAGCTAGGTCATCCATAAGGCCAACTGTTCTTTCATCCTTTAAAAGCCTAACTGTTAAGTGATAACAAAAAACCTTTAATATAATTAATCTAATTTCATTGAATGGAAGAAATCTTGGACCAAGTTGATGTGAATGATAATGTTATTGGCACAGTTGAAAAGAGGTTTGCTAAAGTAAAGGGAGTAATTCATAGAATAGTACATATCATCATTTTTGATAAAAAAGGTAAGATCGCCCTTCAAAAGCGTTCCAAGGAAGTGTCTTATATGCCTGGTGCATGGGTAACAACTGCTGGAGGGCATGTAATCTCAGGTGAAACTTATTTGCAGGGTGCAAACAGAGAACTATTTGAAGAACTTGGAATCAAACTAGAATTAGAAAAGCTCTTTTATGATTTTTATGAAACTGATAGAGTTACTGAATTTTTAACAACATTTAAAGCAGTTTATGAAGGGGAATTTAATTTAAACCCTAAAGAAGCAGAGTGGGTAGAATATTTCACTTTAGAAGAAATTCAAAAGATGATTAATAATGGAGAACTTTTCCACACAGAACTATTATTTTTACTTAAAAAACACTTTAACGTTTCTTAACTTTAACTACTGTTTTATACATTGTGGTATTAGGTACAATTAAGAAGTCTTTTTCAGGTGTTTCCAACATTGTATCAAGCAGAGTCATCTCAATTATTTTACCTAAGGTATTATCAAATTCAATTTTATCTCCGACTTTAATATGCCAAAAGTGGAGCATATAAAAACCAGCAATAATATTTGGAAAGAAATCTTTTATCGCAATTACCATTGAAATAACGACGATAACAATTATTGCAATTGCTACAATATCAATAATCCTTGTAGTTAAGCTTAATTGGTTTAGGGCCATTATGATTGTAATAAAGTAGATAAAATAAGTAAATCCTGCAATTAAGATTTCTTCAATAGAAAATTTAAATCCTATTGTGTTTTCAAAAAATTCGTTTAATTTTACACTGTTTAAAATTGTTCTTGCAAGAATACTAAACATTCTAGCAATAATAAACCCCACTAAAAGGATAACAACTGCTGCAACATACTTTGTTACTAAGGGGGATGTTGCCCCGTTAAGAACTCCTACGAGTGATGCAATAATTGACATTTTATGCCACAAATATTCTGTAGGGCTTTAAAAACCTTGTGTTCAGAGGAGTTGTTTATCAGCCAAGCACTATTTCAAAAGCAACAAACTGGGCTTTTACTTGCCTACATTTCATCATTTTTAAAACTTCGACAGCTAGTTCATCTTTTGTTCCAGCTTCAGGATCAATTAATCTAAAGTCAACAATTTCCAAAATTTCATCAATTGTGCCTGTAATAACCTCTCCAACAACTCCTAGTGCATGAACCTTTCTGTATGCTCTTTGAAGGCTTACTTCCCTTCCAGGAAAAACCTTCTGGGGGGTGTACATTGCATTAGATGATAATCTTACTTCATACCTTTTAGTTCCAGCCACAAATGCATCATAATATTTATCCTTCAACAAAACATGAAGTGGTTTACTATACATTAGAATATGAAAGTAGAGCAAATTAAAAAAGTTTTAGGTAATTTTCGTATTCTTTGATATATCTTTTTAAAAACCAACTAATAAAGATTCCATCTTCCTCTCGCAATTGGGCCTTTTCAAGTGCATTATAATAGCCTGCCCTTTTTTCGTAAGCAATATTTAACATAGGAAACTGGTTTTTGTTTAGAATAAAATTCATAAGCATTCTAGAGGATCTCCCATTTCCATCTGAGAATGGATGGATTGTAACAAATTTGAGATGAACTAAAGCCGCAAGGATTGCTGGGTGAATTTTTGATTTAGAGAAGTTGTACCATTTAATAAATTCATATAATAGTGTGTCGAGTTCTGCAGGAAATGGTGGAGAGAATTTACTCCTTGAAATTGCTACTTGGTGATTCCTTATTTTGCCAGCGATATCTGGTTTGGTTATAGAAAAAAGCTTTTTATGCCAAAAAAAAATTGTTTGTAAGGATAAGTCTTGTTTATAACTTAACATATTAAAAAATACTTCTTTATGGGTTTCTGCTTCTGTAACATCTTTTATTGGTTTTTCGTTTGGGCTTAATTTTCTTTCAAGTAAATTAGCAGTTTCTTTGAGAGTTAAGGTTGAACCTTCAATTCTTTGGGAATTGTAGGTAAATTTTATCATAAATGTTTCTAGCTGTTTTGTTTTGGCAGAAGGGGGCATATGAGATAACTCATAACTAAAGTTTTTTTTAATTATATTAATCTTTTTAATCCACAGTTCATCATAAATCTCAGAAAGTAGTTTTGCTTTAATACTTTCAATTTCTTCAGGGATTGTTTTTCCAATGTATCGTTGCTTCTTTTTGACTTTGTTTCCCTCTCTAAAACTATGCTCAAGATAGTAATACTTTCTCTTTTTAATAATTCTTTTAATAATTCTCACTTATGAATATTATACCTACTTATTTAAATAGTTTTCCTTTTCCTTCAAATTGTAGGTACAAAGATTATAAGTTAAAAAAAGATTAAAGCACTCCGCTTATGAGATTTTTATTTAAAATTTCGGAAGAAATTTTACAGGGGTTTAATACCCCGGACTTCAGTCCGAAATTTTTAATCCTAAAAATCCATCTTTTTTCGAGGACCGCAATACCCCAACTTTTAAGTTGGGGATAGGTCCGAGTGATGGATTTTTGTTATTCCAATTTTATCAGGTATTTTTTAAACCACAGAATTTTTATATTATTTCAATTTATTACAGTAAATATGGCACATTATAAGGGCCTAATCTCTTGCCCAATAAAAGAAGAAGCAGAAAAGATTTTAGCAATTTTGCTAGAACAAAAGCTTGCTGCAGGAGGATTTATAACAGATGGAATATCAAACCATTGGTGGCAAGGCAAAATTGATAAAGAACCGTATTGGAATATTTCTATTTTTACAATAAAAAAACACTTTGATAAAATAATAAATATTGTAGAAAAAGAATCCACAGACGACACTCCAGGAGTAACTTTTTACAAAATCGATTACGGAAATAAGAAATTTTTAGATTGGATTACTCTCAATACTTAAGGCAACAGCTCTTTTTTCAGAGTTTCATTTAATTTAGAAAAGACTTCTTCAAATCGAAATTATTGATTACTCGCCGGAATTTCTCCAAATTCACATTTAGTACAAGTCCATTCCATTTGCACCCAGTCTCCATCTGTTTTATATTGCCTTGCAGCTTCGGGTAACCATGCTTTAACATAAACATGATTTGGAATAAAAACAAATTCTGTTTCAATCCCAATTGATTCTAACATTGATGCTAATAGAACAGAGCCATCATCACAGTCTCCTCCACCATTTTCAATAGTAGATAAAGGATTTTGGATAAACTCTCTTGAAACTGGGTCATTAATATATGCAATATTGTCTCTAACAAAATAATATAATGCTTTTGCATAACAAATCTTGTTTCCGTTTGGACAACCAGTTGTTGCGATAAAGTTAGCAACATGTTTTGCATTATCTACATCAATAGTAATTTTCTCAAGTGGAATAAGAGAATTATTTGAAATTAGTTTTCTAACTTCCTCTAAACTAGGCAACTTTCCCGGCGATGGATCTGGGGAAATTGCATACCTTGGAATAAGCCAACCCACAATTAATAATAATAAAAAAGCTGTAATAAAATAGATAAGAGGAGACTTTTTCCCTTCGTCAATAATTTCTTCTTCCATATAATTATGTATATCAAAAAACATATAAAGCTTTTTACAATAATTCTATTCATGGGCGTTAATCACATTGCAATAATTCTTGATGGCAATAGGCGCTATGCTGAAAAAATTGGAATTAGTAGGCTTAAGGGCCATGAACATGGTGCTAACACTATTCGAAGATTGCTCAAATGGGCTGCCTTATTAAGTGAAGAAAAACGAGATAAATATTGGCCAAGGATATTAACCCTTTATGCATTCTCTATGCAAAATTTTAATAGGCCCGAACATGAAAGAAAAGTAGTGCTTGGTTTGATTACAAAAGGATTTGAAGAGATCTTAACTAATAGAGAAATAGAGAAATTGCAAATTCAAGTAAATTTTCTAGGACGAATACATTTGTTGCCTAAAAAAACAAGATATGCAATTAACAAAGTAATTGAAAAGACAAAAGATTATAATAATTATAAAATTAATTTTTGTGTTGCATATGGTGGCAGGGAAGAAATTGTAGATGCAGTAAATAAAGTGATAAAAGAAAGAACAGAAAACATAACAGAGAAAGAGTTTGAAGATTTTTTATATAGTAAGGATAATGTGGATCTTGTAATTAGAACAAGTGGAGAAAAAAGGACTAGTAACTATCTTCCTTGGCAAACAACTTATGCTGAATGGTTCTTTTTAGAAGAAACCTGGCCTGAATTTTCTCCAGAACTTTTTATGCAAATAACTGATGAGTTTCAAGAAAAAAGAGAGCGAAGGTTTGGAAAATGAAAACTCCCATCTTACAGGTTGAGAATTTGCCCTCAATTTGCTTAATGATTTCCGGCGAAGATTTTACCTTAGTTAAATCAATTCTAAAAGAAATTGGTATTGAAATAAGTAAAGAACATAGGGCAAGGGAATTTTCTGTCTTTCATTCTTTAATTGAATCAAAAGAGTTTTCAATTGTAATTACTGGGCTTGGATCAGCTTCAATAGAACTTGCAACTCAAGAACTTTTGCAAAGTGGAGTTGATACAATTATTCTTGCTGGCACTTGCGGAGCTTCAAAAGATTATAAAATTGGCGAACCTGTATTTATTGAAAGTGGGGCATTTGAGAGAGGTTCACCTAACTATTATAAAGAATTTAAAGGAAAAAAATCTTGTGTTCACCCGGACTTTATCAATTCCTTGCCTGAATTAAAGCGTGGATCTATAATCTCTTCTGATTCTTTTTATGCTATTGGAGGGATACTAAAAGAAGGCAAGATTATTTACCTTGGGGCTAAAACTAGAATAGAACCAATTTGGGTTAATAAATTCCGTAAGCTTTACAATTCAAAAAGTTCATACTTAATAGACATGGAAACTGCATTTTTTTATGCATTTGGGGAGATTTTTGAAAACTTCAAATTTTGTGCAATTAAAGGAGTTTCAAATTATGTACCTTTTAATCCAATTAATATAATAAAAGAAGAAAGATTGGCATTAAAAAACTCTATAAGTTCAAGTATTCTACTAATTTCTGAACTTTAAATAAAACTTAATGTGATTCATAAGTTTAACTTTCATGAGGGGAAATGATTATTATCTCGTTAGTAGTACTCGAAAAGTATAAATACAAAGTAATTTCTAATTATTAGATTCAAATTAATTTTTGAAAGGGAATGGTAGTAATACCGAGGTGTGGAAATGAAAAGAGGTATAGTTAGTAAGTATTTTATTTTAGTTGTTATGTGTTTATTGTTTTCTAGTGTGTTTGCCTCAGCAGAAGTCTTGACTTTAAACTTAAATCAAGCAGAGTTTGAAGAAGGCAAAACTGCAAGAGTTTTTGGTTATGTTTTAGATGATAGTCTTGGTGGCAAACCCAATAATATAACTGATATGTACCTTGATGGGGTGTTTGTGAGTACACAAACATCTGACTCTGAAGGTTTTTATGAAGAATTTTTAACAAACTTAACCGCAGGAATACATAATGTAAGTGTTAATACTTCCTCTTCCACACAGGTATTACCATTTACAGTGTACGTTACTGCATCCATCCCTTCATACCAAATTATCGCATCTTCTTTAACTGTTCCCTACAAAACTCACACCTTAAATTTTACAGTAAAAAAGTATTCTGGGAGTACTCTTTCAAGTGATACTATTGAATATGAAGTCTTTCACCAAAATGGTTCCCTTTATACCTCAGGTAACCTTACAAGTGATGTTGAAGAAAGTTTAGTACTACCTCAAATTGTTGGGTCTTATACAATTACTCTTGAAGGTAAGAAAAGCTTTGTTGCACAAGTATCTAAATTTGATTTAAAATTTAAAATCTCAGATATTGGTGGAAACTTCAAAGAAGTTTTTAAACCTAATGGAATAGCTTATTTTGAAGTAGAAGGATTTTCTAATGGCCAAAAGATTACTAACGCTACTGTTACAGCAGAGGTTACTAGTCCTTCTGGAGCAGTTAGCACTGTGTCATTTGTTGAAACTGAAGGAACCTATAATGGGAATACTAATGTAACTTTATCTGGTACTCCAATAACTTTGATGGGTGGAGATTACGATGTTGAATTTATTGCCAAAGATCCATCAAACAATGAGCAGCGTGTAAAGGGCTTTTTCAAAGTATTAGGTCTTGCAGTTGATTTAGATTTGCAAAATAAAAAACCTTATGTTGAAGAAGATACAATTACTTTTGATGTTATTGTTAAAAATCTTGAAGATGGAACTTTAGTCAACCATAGCGATGTGGTTTACACAATTGAGTTGGAAAAAGACGGTAAATTTTATGATACTACTTTTATTACTCCAACTGCATCAAGTAATTCCGCTAAAACAAGTTTAATCTCATTTGATATTCCCTCTGAATTTGATGATGGAGATTATTTTTTGAATGTAAAAGCAAATTCAAATGGTAAGTTAGGTTATGGAAAAGAATATTTCTTGGTTAGAAACACTGAATTTTTCATTGAATTATCTGATAATTATGGGTGGTACAGAGATTCTTTCCAGCCAGGAGAACTTGCAAAACTTCAAGCGCATTCAGAAGATAACATTACTTTCTTACAAGTCTTTGTTTATGATGAATTGGGTGCCTTAAAATCACAAGTAAATATATCTGGTGAGTCAACAAGCATGGAAGTTACCTTTAATGTACCAAGTAATCAAGATGATTACTTCGCAGAAGTTCATGGAACTATCAATGGTGAGGAGATTATTGATGATAGATGGTTTGCAGTTCAAAATTACTTTTCATTTTTAGATGTAAAAAATCTTGATAATCAGTTTCAATTTATGATTCCTGGAGATGAGGGATTTTTAACTGAAATTAGAGTAATGGATGTTGCTAAGGGTGAAGGAGTTGATTTATCAAACTTTGTTGTTAAATTTGATAGAATTTTAAATGAAGAAACAGAAGTTGCTTATACAAGTATTAAGGCAACAGAGAATTCAACTTATTCTAACCGTGAAACCGGACAAATTGTTTTTAATATTGCATCAATGAATCTGCCAAATGGGCATTATAAGATTGAATATACACTTATTGATGAAAACGGTAAATCATTTAAGGGAAAAGGTTGGTTTGGTGTATCCTCATTTTTTGTTGATGTTTCAACTTATTCAGAAACTAGTCAAAGAAAAGAAGTATTCTCACCAGGAGATACTATCAATGTATCCGTAAACATTGGAACAGAAACTGGAAACGCCACAATTTATAGAGAATTTTTTGATCCAATTACCTTTGAATTTCATAATGGAGAGGGATCAACATTACTAACTGCTTCAGCAAATGAGCTTCCTTCAGAAACTGGATGGTATCCTTTTGGAGTTGAAGTAGAATTAAATACTGGAGATGAAGGCTTTGGTGAAGGATGGTTTGAAATTAGAAGCTTGAACTTCAGAAGTATTGTAGCTAAAGATGCTGGAGAATTTTCTTCAGGAGATGATGTAATTGTTGATGTTGTTGTTGAACAGTCTGGAGTAGTTGTTGAGGGCGCAGATATTTACCTTGAAAGAGTTGTTAGAGCGCAAGATTGGCAAGATGTCTCTGCAACCGCAGGACTTAATGCTACTGATTCTCAAGGAAGGGCAGCATTAACTATTACTCCAGGAGAACCGCTTCCACCAGGCGATTATTTTGCAGATATTAGGGCAGAATATCAAAATGACATGGTGTGGGGAGGCCTTGGGTTTAGAGTTACTGGAGATGATGTATTAATCACAATAGACAGTACAGATAATTCATTTGCACAAACTGAAACTGTGCCAATTAATGTGAAAGTAATTGACAGTAGTGGAAGTCCTAAAGAAAATGTTACAGTTAGTCTTGTTGGTATTATGAATCTTGAAACATGGGGTCCTGTGCCAATAAGTAAGGCAGCAGTAAATACTTCTTCATCAGGAATTGCAACTTTCTCACTTTCAGCTGCAAATTACAATCCCGGGAGATATGCTCCAATTATTAATATATCAACAATTGATAGTGTTATAGTTGGATTTGGTGATGGAGAATTTGAAATTAAACCATTTGATTCAACCTTGGGTTTCCAAGGCGATGAGTCATTTGCAATTGCTGAAACTATTTTAGTTGATGTTACAATTGTAGGAACAGTTACAGTGACAGCAGAAGTCAAAGATATGGATAATAACGTTCAAACAATTGATTATTTTTATTCTGATGGAGTCTTAACAATTAATAATGACTTAAACCCAGGAGAATATTTCTTAGAAATAACAATTACTTCAGGAACTAAAAGTAAGATTGAGACTTTATGGTTTGAAGTGCAAGCCCCTTGGGCTCAAGTATGGATGGATCAAAATAATTATGCACAAGATTCAATATTAGAATATGATTATAGTATATTTACATTTGGTGCTCAAGGATGGTTGCTTTCTGAAGGCACATTAAATGTTGTAGAAATTGAAAACATGTGGACAGGGGTACCAACTCCTGTGGATATTAATATTTCAGCAACAGGTGAAGGGGACGATACACTTGACCTTGCACCATACAATTTAGCGCCAGGAGATTATTTACTTAGATTTAATCTAATTGAAAACCCTCAATATGAAGAAGCACTTTACTTTAGAGTTGAAAAAGACTTTTTCTTTACTGTGGATGACGTTGTTAGTGGGAGAAATGTTACTCTTAATGTGACTGCTCACGGTCTTTCAGATAATATAAATTATACACTTACAAGATACTTTAACTTCCATGAATTTGAAGAGGTAGTTGTAGGTACAAATAATGATAATGGAGTGTTTACATTTAATGATTTAAGTAATGGATTTTATCAAGCTCAAGTAGAAATAAGAGATCCTGACACAGGAGAGTTTTATCAAGTAGATGCTCACTTTGATGTATGGATTAGAGATGTTAATATCAGTGCTCCATGGCAAGTAAATATGGGGGATACTGTCACATTTAATATAACTTCAACAATAGATACTAACTTTTGGATAATGGATCCATTTAGTCAGCAGGTTCTTGTTCAAGAGCCAATTACTGCTGGTAACCTTGAGTATCCATACGATTTTTCCTATTCAGGAAGATTCATGTACAGTTATGGAGATGATAAATGGGCTGCTTTTAGCAATGCAGAAGAAATTGAAGTTATTCAAATGGGATTTAATGTATGGTTCCCTATGAGATGGAGATACCAAACTGGGGAAGATTATGAGTTTAATATTTCAACTCCAATGAATGGCACAAATGTAACTTTAAGGATTAAAAGCCACTTTAGTGGAAATGTTACTGTGGTATCATTAGGAAAAACTCATTTAACTCCTGATACAGAAAAAACTTTTACTGTGCCTATAAATATTTCAGGGCCACAAGATTGGGAATTAACTTTAGATGTGCCAACTGGCGAAAAACCAAAGATGTACACTTTTGTTGATTCATTCCCTGATCAATATGAGATAAATGCTTGGAATGATGGCTGGGAGTATAAAGCAGGAGAAACAGTTAATGTTAAAATTGAAGTTAGAGATATTATAAATGATCAACAAGTTGCCCCCACTGGGGTTGTTGCACTAAGGATTGAAAATCCATTTGGTGCAGATATGGGTTCAGGAGCCTTAAACTGGGATTCAGGCAATCTTGCAAATATCACAACTGGTGAAGATTGGTTAACTGGACATTACCATGTTGAATTAAATGTTTCAAAAGATTCAACAGATAGGATTCAATGGTTTGACTTTTTTGTTAGAGGTAATGATAACTTAGAACTTTACTGGTGGCAAAATCAATGGGACTTTGTAGGAAATGAAGTTTTGGAAGTGGAAATTGAAGCAAAAGATGCTGGTATTCCAAAGGCAGGTGTTTTAGCCTCACTTGATGGCTTTGAAGAAAGACCCGACAATTGGGAAACCCCACCAACTTCTCACCCCTTAGGGCCCGGATCTTACACATTTTCAACAATAGATAATAAAACTGATTCCAATGGAAGAGTAACATTTAGTATTGAGTTAAGTCAAGCAGGATTATCTAGTGGTGGTTTTGACGGAAGGTTAAATGTTGGAGGACAAATTGTTTGGTTTGGCTTTAATCTAAGGGCATATGGTTTAGATACTTACACAAATGAGTGGGAGTATGGAATAACTGATACAATTGAATTAAACATTAGAGCTAGAAATATGAATGATTGGACTCCACTTCTTGAAGATGGAAATGTTACAATTAAAGAAATTAGAAAGCATGATCCAGGAACTTGGGAACCAGTAAATGTTTCACTAGCTGCATTTGGTTTAGATAGTAACAGGACCACAATGAATGGCGGCGAAGCATTAATAGAAATGATTGCCAATAATTCAATATTAAACATAGCAAGACCATATGAATTTGAGGTATGGTTAGAAGTTGAATTGCCATCTGGTACTGAGGAAGGCTGGGGATGGTTTAGATTAAGTAATTCAGCAAAACCAGGATTATCAATTATTGATGGCACTGATACTGTTCCAGAATCATTTTTTGGAAATCAAGAGTATACTTTACTCTTAACTGGACCAGATGGAATGAACGCCACATTAAGAAATATGTGGGGGCCAGAATCTAAGAATTATGACTTAGAATTAGAAAGTGGATCAGAGGGGCTAGAGGTTAACTTTACCACCCCAGAATGGCCTGGTATGTATGAACTTGAAGTTGAAGTAATTCGTGATGGTGGATGGCCAGAATACATGCATGAGCAGTTTACAATTGGTTCAGGTGTTGAATTCCATTGTCATGCCGAAGGAAATATTGTGCCTGGAGTAAATTACACTGCTAGCATGAATTTATTTGGTTCAGGTCAAGATCCTTTCTGTCCACCTGATGATGAATGGTGTAGTGAAAGAACTTGGTTTGGCCCAATGGCAAATAAGACTATCACCTTGATTGGAATGAAAGACTTAAGTGACTTCTCATTTACTGATTTAGGAGGATTTAGTTTAACAACACAAACAGCAGTATGGCCAGACCATATGATCCCTGCAAATTGCTGGAGTTATGATGGTGATGGAGAAGCAACCTGCAATGAACAAAACAGATGTGCCTGGGGACTTAGACAACATGATCAACAGATGGGTTGTATGGATTCCTGGGAATATTGTAGTGGGGCTGCAAACACTGAAGAAGAATGTGATGAAGTTACTGCATTTGATTGTACTTGGAATTCAGGAGAAAACATGTGCCAATATATGGAAGACCATATGGAAGATGAAATGACCTTCCCTGGAGATGCTACTTTTACTATTGATCCAGAATTATTGTTGTTAGAAGAGGGTAAAAAGTATGACTTCTGGTTTGTTTATACAGATGAAGAAGGCACTAATGAGACCTGTAAAATGTTTGCACAGGTTGAAAACTTCCATGTTCCAATCTCAAGAAGAGAAGAAAACTTAGCAGCAAATAGTGCTCAGAAGGTTTGGGTAAAAACACAAAGTTTGACTGGAAGTCCAATTGAAGGTTGCGATGTAAACTTCACAGGAATTTACAATGAAAAAGACTTTAGTATTGTTAGAACTTTAACAATTAATAGCGTCACTGATGAGAGGGGTGAGCTTGTATTTAATTACACTGCACCTTCACTTCCAGGACAGTATATTGTTGAAGGTAGCGCTACTTGTAATATATCTGATGTACTTTCTAAGCAAGACTTAGCATATTGGATTGAAGTAGGGGCTAGAAACTTAGAGGTTGACGTTAAAAGTAAGTTTGAGACTGGCGAGAATATTAAAGTCTCAGTTATTACTAGAGATAGAACTGGTAACCCTCAATCTCAAAAATTAGAGTTACAGTTATGGCATTTAAGAGAAGATTATGATATGTCAATATTCCCAGAAGGGGGCGCTAATTGCATCCCTCTTGAAGCAAAAGCAGAAGGAAATTGGGCTTGGAATGAAGATAGTCAGTTTGAAACAGATGAGACTGGCACATTGGAAGTTGAATTATGTCCACTTCCAGGAGGAGTATATGACATAGAAATTTTCCCAATGTTTGACTTTATGATGGGAGATATGGGTGGCGACAAATTTGGTGATGATGACTTTGGATTCTTCGGAACTTTCATTGTTAGTGATATTGATGTTACAATTGAAAGTGAATTGCAGTATTCTATTGGAGATGAAGTTGAAATTAATTTAACCGCGGTTGATGAATTTGGTATTCCTATCAATGGAACTGTTGTTGCTTTTGCAGTTGATATTGAGGATTTAGCAAGCGAAGGAATGATGGGCCCAGAAGAATATGTAATTTATGAATATTCTGGAGGAGGAGTAGAACTGGATGAAAATGGTTCTGCAACCTTCACTTTTACAGTTCCAGATAATGTGACTGAAGATGAGGAAACAATTAACATCACCTTTGGACCTGCATTTTTAATGTTGATGATCCAGGATTCAGATGGAAATATGCATAGTTATGAAGGGATGTCCTTTGTGATTAAGAGTAGCGATGATTCATCATTAACAGCTGATGCTAGCGTTATGACTAATGAATTAATTACAGTTAATGTTACAACTGATAATGATGAACAGTATAAGGCCCAGATTGGTTCATTTTTCTTAACTGACAATCCAGACAGTATGAAAGAATGGATGATTCAAAATGGAGTTTTACTTGAAAATAAAACTGATCATAGTGAGGGTCTTTTTAAGATTTTGACTCCTAATGAACCAGGAGAGTATTATCTTGGAGTTCCAATCTTAAGAATGGGTTCATTATTTGTTCAAGGACAAAGCCCAATGGCAAATGCAATTGAACTATTAATTACACCAATTGAAGTTAAACTTGATGCAGTAAATGTAACTGTTGAAGTTGAAGACTTGGCAGGAGCACCTATTGAAGGAGCACTTGTTGAAATTGGAAAAAGAGAAGGCTTTACTAATGTAGATGGATATGTTTCATTAGAGATTCCAAAGGGTAAAAAATCAATCAAGGTTGAGCGTAAAACTGGTGCATTAAAACAATTCATGCAGAGTGATATGGTCAACTTTGATGTTGATAAAACTGTAAATATCTCACTTTATGAGATTGTTTTAGGAGGAAACCTTGCAGCACCATTCTTCAACATTACTGATCCAAGCTATGAAATTTCAACTGCAAAATTGAGAATAAATGTGTCAGTAAATAATACTGGTATTGAAGACTTGGAAAACTACACAATCAAAGCAATTGCATTAAGTGGAGAAGAAAGTTTCATTGAAGATGTGCTTGCAGATTCAATTGATTATGTATTCTTCTCAAACCTTTATGCAGGCTTTGAAGATGATTCTTATGAGGTTGAATTAAGAGTTACAGATGAAGAATGGAATGGTACAGCTTATTTCCTTGTAGATGATACAGGTGTTAATTCAACTGTTGGTGCAAGATACTTGCGAGAATACACAGTTGAAACCTATGCAACAGCAGGAGATGGTATTGATAACGATAAAGACGGAAGAATTGACGAAGAGATAGATAATAATAAGGATGACGATGGCGACGGTTTGATTGATGAAGATTTGGAGGGCGAAGATTACTTTGAATTTTGTGGTAATGGCTTTTGCTCATGGGAAGAATCAGAAGGTGGACACTGTTGGGAAGATTGTGCAGTAGGTTCAGTTTGTGGTGATGGTTTTTGTGATGATGATGAAGAATTTAATTGTCCAGAAGATTGCGTAGAGCCAGGGAATCTTTGTTCGCCAAAGATGATGTGTACAGAAGATGGAATGTGGTGTAATGAATTTGGTGTAAAACAACCTGCTTCTCATTGTGAGATGCAGTGTGGACCAGATGCCTGTTGGAAGTGTTCAATTGGTGAATGTTCTAACTATGCAGATTCTTGTGAAGTTAGAGCTTTTGACAGTGGTGATGAATGTGACTTCAAGAAGGAATGTTCACCTGAACAATGTTGGAATTGTGATGATGAGTCAACTTGCGACGATACCTCATTTTGCTTATGGGAGGATAATGATTGGGGGGGAGAATGCTTCCAACCAAATGGATGTGACAATGTCTGCTTTGACTGTTATGATCAAACTTCTTGTGATACTTCTGATGCAGAGATGGATGGAGTTGGGTGTATATGGAATGAAGATAACTATGGCTCATGGTGCATGTGGAACTTCACAAATAATATGCAGGGAGAAGTTGGAAATATCTGGTTAGCTGCAGTCAACGACACTCCAGAGTGGAATGCAATAGCTGATATGGATGGTATGAGTGGCAATAGTGGAACTGGACTTACTCCAGGTATTTATTATATATTAACTGATATTGGTAAATCCAGATTTAACTTAACTAGAAATGGACAAGAAATTGACATTTTCAATAATGAAAATGGCTTCTGGAGACTCTTCTCAACTAGTTCGGCAATTACCTTCCTTGATGGAGATTACACAATTGAATTAGATGATATGAATAGCGATGACAACGTTATTTGGGAAGTCTCATTTGGTTCACAAGTTGAAGGTTATCCAGAGTTAAATCTCTCTGCGGCAGAAGTGGACATTGGCAACAATGACACTAATATATGGTTTGAGATTTATGTGGAAGATCTTTCAGTAGCACCATTTTGTGATGAACAGATAGATCAGGCTAACTTCCTTTATTGGGAAGTGTACCTTGATACTGTGTCTGGGCAGGGGTGCGATGATCCGGATTGCTTAATTCCTTATGATTATGCAATTACTTTTGAATCAGATTCCGGTGGCAACTTAAATGCATATATTGATGCATGGACTGGCAGTGACTGGGGATTCTTTGAAGATTTTGAGGTTAACTACACTTATCTTTGTGAGACTGACTTCATCAACCTCTCGGTATTGAGGGCGGATGTGAATGCTTCCTTGTGTGAAGCCATAACAGTGAGTTTTGAGAGTTCATATGGGGATGGCCAGGATGAGCAGGCAGTGAGGAATGTTGAAAATATCCAGTACATACTTGAAGGGGATTGCGCAGTGTGTGGCAATGGGATTGTTGAAGCTGGAGAAGAGTGCGATGGCATTAACCTTGGCAATGAGAACTGCAACTCTGGAATCTTCCAAGGGGCTTTTAACGGAGGTACTTTGAGCTGCAATGCTACATGCGGGTTCAACACCACGGCGTGTACAGTAGGAGGTTACTCGCTCTCAGGCCAGGTTAACGGTTCAACTATTGTTGGCGCAGAAATTGACCTTTATAACCGTTCTAATGGCGAGTTTGTGGTTTCTGTCCAAACAAATGCCCAGGGAGATTTTTCAATGGAAGGTTTAAAGCAAGGAGTCTATGACATTGAGATTTATATGCCTGCAGACCATGAGCTTGAGGATATTGAGATTTTGATTGATAACTTAACTATAGAAGGAGAGGAAATCATGAATGTGCTTATGCCTCACTTGTATGTATTCCCTTTTATTGGAGAGCAAATGGTAGGAGGAGGGTATGCACAAATTCAAAATGGGACTGAACTCAACTTCAGCGTGGAAATTAATAACACAGAAACTTACGAGATAAATGTTTCATTTGAATTCAATGCTTCTGAAGTAGGTGATGACTTTAATGATTCTATTACTGGGATTCCGGTCTCAGGAGGTGGATTAGAGGCACCATTTTATTCCTTTACTCCGACCATACTTGGAGAAGCACTGCTTAAATTCAATTTATTTTTTGAAATTCCATTTAATGAAGTTGTGTTCGGAACCTCTGCTTTAAATAATGCTTTACTTCAGGTTGAGGTGTTTAACATTGGTGTGTTAGTAAATGTGACTCAAGGAGGCGCACAGTGTGATTTTGGTGACCTTGGTTCTTGCGAGGCTGCACCGGATTGTGGGTGGGCCGACCCTCCAGGAGAGGACCCTGCGGAGTGCGTACCCTGCTTTGAGATAACTGCATTTGGTGAAGGGCCGTGCGAAGCTTCCTTAGGGTGTCATTGGTTAGATTCTGAATGTGTTGGTGATGTGCAATGAAAACAACAATAATTTTTACATTAATTTTTGTGCTTGCAATGGGTTTGGCAAATGCAGCTACTCTTACCTGCGAACAGACAACAAGTAGTTCACTTGAAGTTGCGCAGTTTTCAAGTACATCGGTTCAAATTCAATGTACTGCATCAGGGGGAACTGTAAGTAACATACAGATTACTCCAAACCCAAATCCAGGTACTGGTTTATCTATTTCAACAACTTCAAGCATGTCATCAAGTCTTGGAGATACCGAGAGTGATACAGTTGAATGGAGCGTAACAGGAGATACTCCAAATACTTATGCTGTGGCTTACAGTTTGGTATCTGATGGTACAGAAGCCTGGATTGGAGCAGATTCAACAACAATTGAAGTTGTAGCTGTTGCACAGTTGCAAGTGGAATATGTATCTCCTCCAAGTCAATACTCGGATGGAGAAACTCTTAATGTAAAGATCACAAATATTGGAGGAACAACTGCTAACAGTGTTAAATTAAAATTAAATTCAGGTAGTAAATTAAATTATCCTTCGACAATTAGTGCTAATTCACAAGCAAGTTATTCATGGACAAGTTCAACTGGATTTGACGAAGCTGATAATTATACAACAACTGTGTATATTGGAGATGTTCAACATGATACTGTTGCTACTGAAGTGAAGAGTGATGGATCAAGTTCAACAACCACAACATCCATTGCAGCTACAACCACAAGCACTGCTTCTAGCGGAGGAGGAGGCGGAGCTGGCGCAGCACCTGCAGCTTATGGTACTTATTCCATGGCCTTAAAACAGGAAATGTTTGCATTAAAAATTCAAGACCGCGTGTCATTCACAGCAGGTAATTCTCCTCACACAGCAAGAGTGCTGGGAATTACCTCTGAAGAAGTCACAGTTGAAATAACATCTGACCCAATTGAAGTAACTGTTCAAAAAGGAAGCAGTGTTAAGATTGATTTAGATTCAGATGATATCTACGATCTTCAATTAAGATGTGATAGAATTGCAAATGCTTCAGGGGTATTAACAGCAGACTTAGACTTCAAAATGATAGAGGAAACAATACCTGAAGGAACTGTTGTTGAAGATGGCGTCTCACAACCGGTTGTTGATTCAACCGAAGAAACAGAAGAAACAGAAGAAGATGAAACTGGTGGCAGAAGGAAGGTTACAAGCGGTGGAGATGGCGAAGAAAAACCCAATTGGATTATTCCAATAATCTTAATTATTGTTGGAGTATTAATTGTTGCTGCAATTGTTGTAAAGATTGCAATTCAACACAAAAAAGAACAATAAACTTTTTTTAACCTTTTTCTTTAATTATATTTGCTTGAAACTTATAGATTTTACAATCTTTATCAAGCCAAGAACTTCTAGACAATCCTGCTTTAATACTTAATTGTTCCAAAAATTCGCGTGAATCCCATCCAAATTCCCCAGGCACTTGGGGCAATAGTAACCCCGAATGAAAGTTTTTCTCTAAAATCAATCCATCTGTTCCAACCTTAATTTTTTTTGGATATTCCCTTGGATCATTAACCTTAATAAAAGTTGGAACACTTAACACTGAAACCTCAAAACTCAAATCTCCCAGTTCTTCTTTAGTTACTGGTGGAAATCTAGGATCTTGAAATGCTGCTGCAAGTGAAGCTTTCATTGTAGCCTGCCATAAAGGATATAATGGAACTGGAAACCCTATGCATCCTCTCAAAGTTCCATCTTTTTTAATAGTTACAAAAACCCCTTGTTTTAATGAAAATAATTCTTTAGTTTTGAAAAAATTAGGAGCTTCTCCAGTAAGATGACCAGAAACAGTTTCTTTTGCAAGCTTTAATAGCAACTTGCCGTTTTTAATCATTTTAGTTTGTCAAAAGCACCTACAAAATCTTTATTTCTTTTCTTTAATCTGTCTACTGCTGATTTAAGAGCATCTCTTGGACTCCCGCTTTTAGTTTTAACAATCATTTCAGGAATTCCAATTAATGGATGTGCAATATTATATGTTGCAAATTCAACATTTTTATCTGTGATAAGCTCATTTTTTAGTGCATTACATAGAGTATGGCCTTCACCATGAAGCTCAAATGTAATCCTGTCTTTTTTATCCTCAATAATCTTGATTTCCATTTTATCTCAAGAGTGAAGGTGGTATTTAAAAATGTTTCCCCTCAAACCTTTGGAAAAGCACGAGAAAATCTTCGATTTTCTGTGTCCTAAAAATCTTCGATTCTTTATGAGTTTGATCGAAAATGGGGTTCTCCGAACCCCTTTGTCTGCGACAAAACGAAAAGTTTTTATTAGCAACCTTAAGAGAGATTATATGGTAATCTACTTTATTACTGGAAATAAGAATAAATTTTCAGAAGCTAAACAAATAATTCCTGAACTGGAGCATTTGGAAATTTCTTTACCTGAAATTCAAGATTTAAACCCCCAAAATATAATAAAAGAAAAACTTTGTGAAGCATTCAAACACCATTCTGGCCCTTTTATTGTTGAAGATACCTCTCTCGTTTTTGAAGGATTAAAAAAATTACCCGGGCCATTTATTAAGTGGTTTTTAGAAACTCTTGGTAGAGAAGGCCTATGGGATTTAGCAAAAGGGCTAAACACCCAAAAAGCATATGCTCAGTGCATGGTTGGGTACGCAGAAAATCCAAATAATATCCAATTTTTTGAAGGGATTGTTAAAGGAGAAATTGTCAGCCCCAAGGGAGATTATTTTGGTTGGGATCCAATCTTTAAGCCAGAAGGCTATGATAAAACATTTGCTGAAATTCAAAGTGTAAAAATGGTTATAAGCCACAGAAAAGTGGCTTTAGAGAAGCTTAAAGAATATCTAAAATTGTGAGCATTTTAACCTACACTTTTCACAACAATAATAATTAAATACAAAACTTCTAGATTTTAGTATTGGGGTAGATAACAATGCATATCATGTCTAATTTTACTTTTGAAGAACAAGAGCTTATTAGAAAATTTATTTTTACTAATCCTCATGGAGATATCTCATTTATCTACCCTCAATCATTATATGGGCACGAAGAACATCTGCCTTTTATCTCATCTTACTCTAGATCTAAGATGCCTTTACAGGATAAGGTGTTAATGTTCCTTGATAAGGATAAACCTGAAACAGTTAAAGAGTTTTTACCTATTATTCCAAAGTTAATTAAGTTATCAAGAAAAGAAGATGGCACTTTAAAGGTGCCTATGACAACTGCTTTATTTAACAGGCGTTGGGCTGTTTTTTACAAACACAATTCAATCAAAGAACAAGCGCAGTTTTTCGGTTATATGGAGAATATTTCTGATTTTATGCATCATGCATCAACTGGGAGTCATCCATTATGTTCTCCTCTTGCTAAATCAAGTAGGTATATATTTTGGGATGGAACATTTCCCGAGGCAGATAAAGACATCCTTTCTTTACCTAATGCAAATAAAAATAAAGAGTTTATTGAACTTATGAATAAAAATTATGTAAAAGCTGTTAAACAATTAACTGAATTTGTTAAAGGACATCGCTTTACAGGTGAATTTGTTGAGCATATAAAAAGCAGTGAAGTAGTAGAAAGTAATGTTGCAGAATTTATCAAATCTGAAAAATTGATTCGAGAAGGAAAAGAACCAAGCAAAGAAGAAATTGAAAAAGAACGGCAAAAACATATAATCGCTTCAGATCCTGAAGTAGTTGAAAAAGAAATTCAGCGTTTTGTCTTGGATTATGCACGTGTTTATCTAATAGCTGGTGTAAAAACCTCAGTTGGTTTTGCAATGAACGCTAGAAATTTAGGTGAGATGATAACAAGTATGATCTCAACGCCTAGAAAAGAGGATCAGGAAGCAGGATATACACTTCTAAAAGAAGCAAAAAAGATTACTCCAATTATCTTAGGGTCTGAAGGCACAGTTGGAATTGATGAATGGCAACTTCATACAGAAACTGAACTTCGAACTTTAATGGAGAAGAAGTTCCCTAAATTAATGCATCCAAAAAAAGAACATAAATTAGTAAGACTAATAAAAAATTCAGAAATGTATAGTGATAAATTTATGGCAGCTTTAGCTGTCTTCCCATTTGTGGGGGCATCAATTGATGAGATTTTCAAAACCCTTAAGGATAGTGATGTAAGTGAAATATTACATCTAATCCATAAACATAGGGCGCCAGGCCAAGGACTTGCATCAAGTTTAGTTCACTCAGGAATTATTGCTGAAACAATGTTGCCTTGGCATATTAATAGAGATATTTTGAGGCACAGAAGGGGGAGCAGGAGCAGGCAACTCTTAGGTACAAGGTTAGGTTTTGTAACCCCTGAATTATTCCAGCTTGCGGGAATTGATACTGAATTTGCTGAGTCTATGAAGGTTGCTGAAGAGATATTTGAAAATGCAAGAAGTTATGATAAATTTATTGCTGAAAAACTTGTGCCGTGGGGATTTAAATATAGAAGTTTGCAAACTTGGCAATTAAACCAATTGTCTTATATAATCGCGATTAGATCAAGACCAAAAGTAGGGCATTTAGATTATGTTAAATTTGCTAGGGAGCTATGGGCTGAAACTGCAAAATTTTATCCTGAAACTGCAAAATACATTGAAGTAAACCGCGATGAATATCCTGTAGAACTTTGGAAGAAGGGATATTCTTGGTGGGATAAGGAAGGCAAGTTTAGGAATCTTTGACAAATTATTTATAGTTGAATGGAATTTTTGTAATGAGGCGATATAAATGGATGAAACTTTATCAAATAAAATAAACTATCAGATTAACAGGGAATTATATTCTGGTTACTTGTACTTGTCAATGGCAGCTTATTTAGATTCAAAGAAGTTAAAAGGAGGCTCCAATTGGATGAAAAAACAAGCAGCTGAAGAATATTTTCATGCAATGAAACTTTATGAGTACCTCGCAGGCAAGAATATTAGAATTACAATGGAGGCAATTGAAGCTCCTCAAGAGTCCTGGGAGTCTGTAGAAGCAGTTTTTGAACATGTCTTAGCCCATGAAAAAGCAGTAACGGGTATGATTAATAATCTAGTAAGTGTAGCACAAGGTGATCAAGAAACATTAGGTATGCTTGATTGGTTTGTCCATGAACAAGTTGAGGAAGAGGAATCAGCTGAAAAAGTACTTAAGATTGTAAGGGAACTCCCTTTAAACGAGGCTAATAAGAAACTAGGAGAAAGGTAAATTTTTTATTCTTCACGTTTAAATCCAGGCTTTTTAGATAGGTCCCAAAGTAAGTTGAAGTATTGGCGGTAGGCTTCTGCAATCTTTTCATTCTTAATTTGAATCATCATTGGAGGTTTAATCCAAAACTGTAATACTACTTCATCTCCACAAACAATAGTAGAAACTTCAGTATCATATATCTTTGGCAAGAATCCTGCACAAGTGTACTTCATCTTATTTAGGTGTTCAATTCTTTTTAAAGCGTCATGGTTATAAATATGTTTCATCCAGATTTTCTTTTCTATTCTTACTTTGTGAAAATGAGGAATTTCAAATTTTAAAAAATCTCCAACAACTTCTTTAGGGATACCATATGCCAAAATTTCTTCTTTTTGTTCTAAGAATCCATAAAGAATATTCATAAAAGCTTTAACTCCTTCAAAGATATGGGCTTCACCTTTTTTCTCATGGATTTTCCCAATTAGTTTTAATTGAGGGATTGCTTTTTTTAAGGCATCTTCTTTTTCTTTAATATACCTCATTAAATTATCGGGTGGACTTGCTTCAAAATATTTAGTTTTATATCGCGTAATATAACTAACTAGTCCTTTTTCAATTAATCTTTCTAAAACATCATAAACATTAGTTCTATGGACGCGACTTTTCTTTGCAATTTCAGAAGCTGTTGCAAGTCCTGTTTCGAGTAATGCAAGATAAATGGAGGCCTCGTTGTGTGATAATCCGATATCCTCAAGAAATGCAGTATCCATAAAGAGTAGTAACTGAACTATTCTTTATAAAGGTTTCTAGGGATTGTCTACCCAAGGTAGACAAACTTTGTCGTCGAGAATATAAAAAGGTGTTAAAAATGTCTAAGGAATTATTTTTCTGGAACTAACTCCATAAACGGGCGTAAATCTTCAAGAGATTTTAGTTCAAGTTTTACACTTGAGATTTTCCCCCTTATTTTTATTAATTTATTCTGATTGTTAATTAGCTTTTCTCTGACTTGAAGTTCTTTTCTTTTCACTTGCCGTGGAGACATAGACTGAATGTTTTTTAATTCAGAAAAACCATAATTTTCATTTAAATCTTTTTTATCAATTGTAAAATTCGTGCATGCTCCTTGCAAAATAAAAAGGTAATTCCTATCTTCTTCAAGCCACCAAATATGGTGCTCTAATCTTAAGATCTCTTGTTTTAATAGATTAGCTTCTTCTACTGCTCCATCCACAAGTTCTGTAACAACTTTATTAAGAGTATTATGAATCTTTGAAATTCTCAACCTTTTTTTCATTTCTGTTCCTTGTTAATAATAATGTAATAACCAACAAGTAGTAATTTATTTTTATTTTATTTAAACATGAGTTGTCTACCTTTATACGACTTACTGGTGGTGACAATATTGCTGTTCACGTACGCATACCAAAGGTTTATAAAAATAATCTCTTTAGTACTTTTGGGTGACACTTTAATGGGTGCAGAAGAAGATAGGTTTGGAAGGCAGGGGGTAAACGCCATAATGAGGGGAGTAGGTGGTTCTGGCTTAAACCGGCCTGTTAACCTAGCTTTGTGGGGGATAAGCAAGATTTGTAAATTTACTCTAGAGCATCTATTTACAGACCAAAATTATCAGCTTCTTGGGAACACTAACATCGAAAATATAGTTCTTGTGGGCAGCGATTCCTCTGAAGCTGAAGCAGATAGAAGGCATCTAATTGGGACCTTACAAACATCTGAATTTGCAACAGTTGGAGGAGTAAAAATTATTTCTACAGATTATGGGAAATATGAAAGTGTTGCTTCTGATATGGGGGGAATTGATATTTTAGTTTTCACTCACGGCAAGCCTATTGATTCAGAAATTACAGATCCTCAGGCAGCGAGAGAAGAGAGAACAAGGGTAAATATTAAATTAATAGATGATTTCTATAAATCTCTTGGGAACCAAATGCCAGGCCATTTATTAATGGCTGCAAATCTCCCTGCTGCTCTGATGTACAGGGCTGCACTGCTTCTTGATGGCATGGAGTTAAGCCAATTTTCTGGACTTGCACATTTGGATTATTTAAGGTTAGATGCTCTTGCACGACCCTTATTAAGGCGAAAGATTGCTGAAAATCTTGCTTGGGATGAGTCACAAACCTCTGAGGATTTAGAAGATATAATGAGTTCTTTACAAGAAATACAATGGTTTAACTTAGGATACCATGGAAACTCTCGGGCAGTATTAAATGGGGTGCCTGCAATTATTGATCCAAAAAGTAATTCTAAAATAAACTTAAGGGAACATTTCAAAGTAGAATTTTCTCAAGAAGAAGTAGAGGCAATCTCCCACGCAGTTATGGAGGGAGCAAGAGCCTTGATGGAAGACTATAATGATTCTGGGGAAAGAGCACTACTCAAGACTAATCCTGCGGGTGCAATATTATGGCACCTTCAGGCTTTGCTTAATCAAGATAGGTTTGTTAATGCTGGAATTTTCTCCATAATTGATGATACTGGAAGAGTCCTTCCATTAGCGCAACCAGCAATCTGCCATGATCTCCATATTTACAGAAGTGATTTATTTGCTGTTGCAGATAGTGATGACCTCGCGCAATTTGAAAGTATCCAAGGAGATCTTCAACAATTAATTGATAGGCATCCAGAGGTAACCAATGGTTTTAGTAGACCCCTAATGAGAAGAGGAAACTGGAGCGGAAAAACTCCCTCAAGTGTTAGGAAACTATATGCTAGACCTGACTTGCTTCAAAAAATACTTCCAATGGCATTTAAAACTCCTCCTATTCCTTCCATTGAAAAGTTGTGCACTTCCACATTTTATTCTAATGGCCTTCATAACGGAGATTTAAAAAGTTTATTTGAAGTGACTCCCGGCAAAGACAAGCGCCCTCGTGATCCTGTTCCAATTGGTCTTAAAAGAGAAGAAATTACAATTGGCAAGAAAAGAGTTTACCTAAAAAAGGAACAGGATTCTGTAGTTTCCCTTGAAGGAGGTAGCAAACTTATTCATATCTTGACAAGAAACAATATCTCTGATCAAGAACATAAGGGGCCAAATTTTGTTTATAGAATAGCCAATTTTGATCGTGAAACCAGAGAATTCTTAACCCCTTCTCAACCATTAATTAGAAATGGGCTTCCAATCTCAGTAGTTTCCATGGCCTTAGCACCAGATGGGACATTGTTAGTAGGTTATGATTATAAAAAAAATTTTACTGTAAGCAGTATTGTTGACGGTCAAATTGGAGAAGATATCCTTTCAGTTGAAGAAGGAATGGAATGGTTTGAATATAGAGAGAATGAGATATATCTCATCAAAGAAAATTGTCTTTATAAATATGATAGAAAAGCAGAAGTTGCTTCAATAATGCCCCCTACATTAAAAATATATGATCCTGTAAATAGTAGATTTACCTTTGCAACAAGTCATGGTAGGGGCTTATCTCATGGAGATTCCCCACTTGTAAAGTTAGTTAACGCGCAAGGAGAGTCAATTGGGATTTCCTCAAATAATCAAATCTTTGATTTTCATAATAGCAGCCAAGGGTTTGTCTCTGCTAGTTTGGTTCTAGCAAATAAATTGGGAGTATATTCAGCTAGTTCAATTGGTCAATTTTTCTCTGGGATGCAAGAAGAAGGAATTGAGATGAAGACAACAAAAGCTTCATTTACAGATGTGGAGAGATTATTGGTCCAAGATTTAAAAGTTGCATATGTTCTTCAACATGCTTTTAGTGAGGGCGCATCTGTAAAAAGTGCAAATGGCGCCTTATCCCGGGTAATAAGTGCAGTATCTTTAGAGCATGTAAAACAAAAACCTTACACTATTAATGCTCAGGGCATGTCCTTTTCACAAATGATAATGGTGGGGCCTCTTGATAACTAAACAACTTAGAGGGATTGTACGTTCAAGAAGTTTAAAGGCTAAAAAAAAAGTAAAAAAACACATCCCTGGAGATGATAAAAAATTACCATTGCCTCACTTAGGATTGTATATTCTCGCAGATGGGATGACATCTGGTGGATTTGGATACCATGCAGCAGGAAAAGCAGTAGGTTATCTTGGGGAAGAATGTTCTGTTTTGGCAAAGGCATTAAGAGATAAAGAAGATGGTGAACCAATACTTGACCCGGAGGCTCTTTTAGGATTTGTTAGAAATGCTTTTTTAGCAGTCAATCAAGATATTTCTGATATGGCGTACAACAGAGAATTGAAGTTTATGGGTACAACTCTTGATATTTGCATGACTTTTGAAAATAAAGCCTATTTTGCTCATGTTGGAGATTCAAGGATATACCATTTTTCAGCTGAAGGACTTGATCAATTAACAGTTGATAACATCCCCACTCCTCCTGGTTTAAATGAGGAAGAAAGAGGATACCACGCGCTAGTTGAACATCGCTTGACTGAATATTTAGGAACTGGATCTGGAGAATTACACATTCAAACTGGAGTTATTGATATTGGGCCAGGGGATTTAATTTTCATGGCTACTGACGGGGTAACAAATAATATTCATAAGGCTGAATTAGAAGAAATTTGTGCTTTAAACGATGTTAATTTAATGAAAAAAAGAATTATCAAATTAGTAAAGGAACCTGGATTGATGGCATCGTGGTTACATGAAAATAAATATCCTGAAAATTCTTTAAGAGAAGTTCAAGAGAAGATGGGGCGACGAGATGATGCAACATTTATGTTAATTCAAATGATTGAGGGTAAGAAATATGGCTAAACCATTTGGAGTTCAAGAAAGGACTTTACAGGATAAAATTCGAAGGGATGGTAGATTTGTTCATATTAGAGATTTGAGAAATGGAGATGAACGCCCAAATCTTTTTGTGGTTCACGAACGAGACCACCCCGAGAATGAATGGGTCTTAAAAATGGCTCCAGACACTACTGATTATCATAGAATCTCGCTTGATAGGGAACTAAGTGTGCCTGTAAAATTCTTAAAAAAACATGGAAGAAAACCAGAATATATTTTGCCTGTTTTTCCTCTTGAACCCGGGATTGCAGACCTCCCATCAATTTTAGTTATGAAAGGAATGTGTTCATATCACTATTTTCTAAAAAATTTTGAAGAGGAGTTCAAAGAAAAAAGAACTTGGGAAGTCATTCACCCACTTTTAATTCACTTGGCAAAAGGAGTAGAAGAATTGCACTCTATTGATGTTTATCATAGAGATCTTAAGCCACGAAATAGAATTATGGTTCAGAATAGGTCGTATCCTGAAGGGAGAGTATTAACTGGTGATTGTGGCGAATTATCTTCTCATAAAAACTCGACATCTGCACATGGAACTAGTATTTGGTGGGCACTTGAAACCCATTTTGGTGACAAATTAGAGGGCCATGATTTTGTATACGATGAGAAAACCGATCTCTATCAACTTGGGCTGGAGATTTGGGTAAGTGTTTTAGTGGATCCTATTTTGCCTTGGGATGATGATAAACAAAAATACTATGAATTTAAAAGTGCAGGAAATGGAAGAAAGATGCAAAAAGCAATTGCTAATTCTGAATTTATTCCAGGAACTCCTGGATCAATTGTGGATTTGATCCAGTGGTTAACTCAATCTGATAGAAATAAAAGACCAGATGGGCCAGATCGGGTTGTAAGGGCCTTAGAAGATAAACCCACTCCAAACCAACTACCTGGAAGATTCGAAGCTAGTTATTCCAATTTAAATAATCTTTTAGAAGAAGGTTACAAGGGAGAAGGAGAATATGGGGCCGCAAAAATTACTGATATTTTTGCAATTAGAAATGAGCTTGGAATATTGAAGGGGTACTCTCAACAGAGTGGATTAAAGGGTAACTCCGACCTTCAGGCTTTAATGAAAGAAGCTGAAAAGGCAGTGAAAGCTTTAAAGAAAAGAGATAAGGGGCGAAGGGATAAGGCTATAGATAATCTTTATGAGGAGAAAAAAAATATGAGTGACAGCGAGTTTATATCTCAACTTAACACTTACTTTGTCCCAGAAGCAATTAAGATTTTAAATCTATCGACTGCATGGGGTTATGAACCATTAGATTTTGATGCAACGCTTGATGATCTCATTGAAGGTAACACCACTTATGCTAGGGAGTATAGGGGTTAGGTAATGACAAGAGATGACTCCATAAGGGATAGAGTAGATTCAATTCTTAAAGTAGTTCCTGCCCTCCCGAAAGGATTGGTAAATTCTAATGGGGTAATCTTCGCCCAGGATCAAGTAAAAATTTTGCCCCCTTTTGTTAGTGTAGAAGAATTAATGGAATCATTAAGTAACAGTCTTCCTTATGCTATGAATGATTTTTTTAGTGGTAACAGAACAATTACTGCCGTATTTGATGGAGTAAGGATTCAACATCAAGGTATAGAAGAGAGATATTTAAGGGTTTTTAAATTGGGGGAAAGGGGGGTTGTATCCATTGAACTTGAAGAAGCCATATTAAGGTTTTTTCCATTTGTTACAATTGAACCTGATTCGTTAAAAAATTGTGGAACTCAAGAGTATTTTAGGGCTAAAAGAATAGGTTTATCCAATGAAGATTCAACATATAAACAAATTAATATGACTGGGGGGCAGCCTAAATTTGGAAGCCTTTTAGCTACTGCAATAGATCATGGCAGGACTTTAGACGCAATTGAGTTTGATCCAAGAATGGAATTTCCTAAAAGAGATATAGGTGGGGAAACTATCTATGTTCCATTCTGGAATATTAAATTTTGGGTTAAGGAAGTAAGTTGTCTCTCAATAGATGTTGGAAATATTGTCGGAGCACCAAGTGCTCCGATTATGGATTTTGCATGTCAAGATTTTCTTTGTAGTATATTATTTAATCCATTTGGAGAATTCGTTTCCCAATCTATTTCTCATCCAGTTTTAAGTAGATATGGCGCTTCGAAGTTGGAATCATATTCTGGAGTGGTGAGGCCAAGATGACAAAAGGAGATAGTGTGAGATTAAGAATTGATGAGATTCTTGGAATAAAACCTTCTTTAGAAGACTATTTTGAAGGGATAAGGGAAGAAGGAGAGTATTATCTTTTACCAAAAGGAACTAGTGCGGTTTTTCCTAAATTATCTGAAATTGAGAAAGCATTGTCTGATCCTAGAAAAGTATCTACTGCTTTAAAAAGCCAATTAAGGAAAAATGAATTTTTTAATGTTGCACTTTCTGAGTTTCGGCGATTAAGAAGGAAGTTTTTAGACCAATTAATTAAAGATGATGGAGAATTAGAAAGAACTGATTTGATTGCGCCAAGTTACTCCATTCTTGAGGTTATCTTAGGGGACCGGTCAGTCACTTATCACCCATTTTCAATATCTACAGAGAAAGAGGGATTAAAAATAAAAGATTTAGTCGCAGGTCATGAATATGTTGGAACTGTTGAATCTCTTGTAGGACAATTAGCCCTTACTGATTTTCCTTTTTCACAAACAAATATTGCGATGCTTATGTCAATGGCAAATCAAGGAGGTAAATTTTCAAATCAGGTGCAAAAAAGCACTAGTGATATATTTAGAAAACCAAATTTTGAGGGAGAAATTACTTTTGTACCCCTAATCAGCCAAGAAGTAACAATTACTCAACAGCTACTTTCTTCCATCAGTTCCGATTATAAAAGTGATGTGGATAGATATGTAAACACTTGGGAAGAAAGGTTTGTATATACTACCCACGGGCAGGTGAGGGCTTTTGGTCTAGGAGATTCCATTGAGTTTATTCCCAACCATTCTGAGAAACAGATAAGATATGTTAGGGAGCTTGTCAAAGAAAATATTCAAAAAATTAGATTTGCAGATTATAAGAAAGAGTGGTTAATTATTTTTAGGAGTTATGATCGGATAGGAAAAAGAAATAGTAAGAAAACAAATGCAAGGGTTCGAGAGTCTTTAGAAAACGCAAGAGGATATCAAACTAATCCCACAAATTTTAGGAAAAAGCAAAATACAAGATTAAATGTTAATTGGGAGACATGAGGATGAATGAAGATTCAGTAAGAGGGAGGTTAGATTCGTTAGTTGGAACAGATTCAATTCTTCCTACTGGATTTATTAGATCTCAAGGGATAATAAGGGCGCCTCCTGGAGTAAAAATAATCCCTCCTACTGTAACTGGGGAAGAATTAGTTGAACTTTTAAAAACTCAATTGCCATATTCTTTAGAAACCACTTTTTCTACAGGGGAGGGGTATGAGTTTGCAATGGAGGATATTATTAAAGTACCTTCCAAGGAAAAAGTAGACTATAGTGAGTTGGATCCAAAATATAAAAAGTTTTTTTCTAGAGGTATGCGTAGTATGGAAAAAACTGAATTTTATGAACCTGTTATTTCCTTTCGACCTTATCAAAGACTTAAAGAAAAGGCATTTTTAGATTTAATTAATCAAACAAAATTTGAAGGAAAGTTATTCCCCTCCCCTTTGGATGATTCAGTTTTAAGGCATATTTCATTAGAAAAAACTCCTAATCAGTTTCCAAGATTATTAGTAACTGCTTGTGCCTATGGTGAGACTTGCAATGCAATTGAGCAAACCTCCGGTATGGTCTTTATGAAAGTACCTCCAGTGGAAGGAATGATGGTATATGTCCCTTTCTGGGAGATACCCTGCCTCTTAACTGTTGCAACTACTATTAGAACTACAGTAGGAAATGTTTCAGTCCAAGATTCCAAGGATCATTTAGAAATTTTACTTAGAGATTATTCTGCTAGGATTATATTTAATGGTTTTGGAGAATATACTCAAACACAAATGGAAAGTCCAGTTTTGGATATAAACAATCCAGATAACATTAGATACTGGGAAGGTATTGTTCCTAAGGGTGATAAGGGAGTGATTCCTTTTGAGTAAAGATGATTCAGTTAGAAAAAGAATTGATACTCTTTTGGAAATAATTAAAGGAGATGTAGTAATTTCAGGAGGATTATTAGAGGTTATTGAAGGGAGGGCAACTGGCTTAAAAAGGCAAAGTATTGTTCGCCCCGCAGTAGATAGTTTGAAATTGAAGGAACAATTTTTAGAACGTAACATTATAAATCAAGCATTAGAAATAGCAAGAGGGAGCAGTCAATATAAAAGAGTATTAAAGCAGTTTAGGAATGAAAGGAAAAAATTAAAGGAAAATTTACTTAATGAAAAAAATGCCCCATTTAAAACAAATTTAGTTGCCCCCCAATTTTCCCTTGTGCAACCAACATTAAGAGATCCTGTTTTGGAATATCACCCTTGCATTGTAAGTTCATCAGTGGGCTTAAAAACGACGCTTCATGATTTATTTCTAGATAAATTTCTTGAAAGACAAAATATTAATCCTTCTGAAACTTTAGAAAGTATTCGAGTTGAGGGAGAATGTTCACTTATTTCGGGTGTTGTTGCATCAAGGTGGGAGAACCGTATATCCTCTACTTTTCCTGAAGATATTTTAGTTAGGGCTGCCTCAATACCTGTTGATTATGAAGAAGTGTTATGGGTGCCGTTTTACACTTATCCTATGTTAATTCATGGAACCTTTAGTGTTAAAAATCAAGCATGGTTTGCTTATGGCGAGACATTCCAATCCCAAGATTGGCAACAGAAAATGACTGTTTCAATCCCCGGATATTTTACTACAGATGCTATTTTTGGATCTCTTTATTATTTTTCTTTAACTGATCCTAACATAGATCCAATAGTTCCTGATAACCCTTGGTATTCATTGAAACAAACAGGAGGATATCCCTTAATCGGACAGTATCACTTGGCATTCTGGGGTCCAAGAATGGCTGGAGAGGAGTTTACTGAAATGATCAGTCTAATGCAAGAAAAAGATCCCCAAAAAGCAGACTTACTTTTTTCATTATTCCATCAACGAGAATCATATAACCCCTTACCTGAAAATGTGCCAAATGGATTTAAGGTGATTAGAAGTGAGTGAGGAGATAAGGGGGAGGATTGATGATTTATTAAGAGTTGAAGTAGATGTTCCAGAAGATTTTTCTTTAGAGGGAGACGAATTAATTGCCCCAAGAGGATCAAAGTTCATCCTTCCAACCGTGGAACCAAGAGAATTAGTTGAGCTAATAGAACGTAGAAGAAGGCACCCTCTAGGAATAAAAGAACAGCTTATTGAATCTTCAGAAATGAATAATGCAACTATGTCTGTAGCATCAAGTTTTAAAGAATTATCCCTAATTCTAGGAGTCTCCAACGGTTACACTGTTATTCAAACAGATTTAGAAAGAAAGTTGGAAGATCCCACTTTGGAGTTTCAACCTTTTATTACTTTTGAAAAATCCGGATTATATATTGCACATAACCTTTACACAGATGAAGAAACAAATTATATTAAGATAATGCAAAAACTTAGGAGCTGTGCTTTTCAAAATTTAACACTCCAAGTTAGGAAGAAAAAAATGGCTCGTGCGATACTTTACGCTTCGGCAGATATTTCTCATCCAGATAGAATTGGTATAACTCCTGGTTTAAGTGTGAAGGGATTAAAAACCAAACCAAAAGAAGAAATCTTATATGTTCCCTTTTTTAATGTTCCATTTGAAATAAGACAATACTTAGCATGGAGGGTTAGTACCTCGGCAGGATATGCAGAGTCAAAAAAAGTACCTGCAACATTAAGGGGTCATTTTATATTTAATGGATTTGGAGAATATCAAGGATGTAAACTTTCAAAAGTATTGATCGATACTAGTGCTTATGGGGGTAAAATGTCTTCTGATCGTGGAGCTGCTAATGGGGTAATCTCATGAGTGAGGGAGTTAGGGGAAGGATTGATGATTTATTAAGGGTAGTTGAGGGAAAGGTAATTGGGACACTACCTCCTGGTTTTTCTTTAGCTGGGACAACCCTTTCTTCATCGAAACAAATATTGATCATCCCTCCAACAATAACAGCTCAAGAAATAAAAGAATATGTTGGAAGTAGAAATATCCCCCCAAGTCTTGTTGACCATCTTAAAACAGAACTTTATCCAGATCCAGTTGAAAGCGGGTTTAGAGAGTTAGCATTACAGAGAGGAATAATTAAATCAGAATTTGGAAAAGATTATTCTGCCTATAGTGTAGTCCTTGGCAACCCTGTACTTGAGTTTAGGGCAGTTGATGTGGATATCTCAGATGATCGGTTTTATGCTGGTTTGGTTGAAGATGAAAAAACCAGTAGACAATGGAGAAAATTAAGTTTAGAAAAACCAACAAGTTTAGATGACTCAGTTGAGAGAGCAGTTAAGATAGGATTAGCAGTGAACTCAATTGATTTGTCAACAGATACTATTGTTCACAGTAAACCAGGAAGCGTTTATTTGGGATTTTGGGTATTTCCAGCAATTGTTTCTCAAATGGGGAGTATGCTATTTGATCTTGGCGGCGAATCTGATCTTTGGAGAGCAGGAATAGATATTACTTCTGCCTGTACATTAGTATTTGATTCTTTTGGAAGCTATCATTCTTCAAGTGTGGATATTTTATTCTATGATGAAAAAAATAAAATTTCAGTGGCCCCAAATTTTGAGATTAAAAAGGTATGAGGAATTTAATGAATGAAGATGATTCAGTAAGGAGAAGAATTGACTCTTTATTAGATATTAGAATCTCTCATCCATTGATTGTGGGGAAATTACCACAAGGATTTAAGATAGTTAATGATCAAGTTCAAAGCCCAGAAGGAACTTCAATAATTTCTCCAACTGCGACGGTTGAAGAAATTTTAAACTTAATTAAAGTTGAACTTAAACCCCAAATCCTTTCTGGGGGGATAGATTCAGTGGGGATAAATGGAGGAGTAGTAAATATTTCGACGAATGGATATTCTCAAGTTGTTCAAGATAGATTTACCCAAACAGTAAATATTGTTGGAGGTAATGTTAGCACAAACCCTCAGGATATTGAATTATTAGATTTAGAACTATCTGAATTAATGTTGAAATATCATCCATTTGAAGTTCTAATATCAGAAGGAGATTTATGTATAAATGATCTATATTTGGGGAAAATTTTTAAGGGCATAAGTTTGAAGGGGGGCAATATACTAAATAGTCATTATAAGAATTTAAGTTGTGGAAGAGATATAACTCCCGGGGGAGAGTTAGAAAGACTAGCTCAGTCAATTGAATTAATAAGAAGAGCAGGTCCTACTGATGTTGCTGCACTTAGCTTAAAAACATGTTTCTTACTAATATCTGAGGGGGTTACTCGGTTAGAAGGCGCATTTTTAACTTATGTCCCTTTTTATTATATCCAAACAAGTTTATCTCTTGGAGTTTGTCCAAAAATAGGTTTAACTGTTCTTCAAGAGCTTGGTTTAAGCTCAGTGGTTTCAGACCAATCTTTAAAGCATGATATTTCTGGAACAATTATCTTTGATGGTTTTGGTCAATTTTATTCATTTAAACTTAAAAGCCCCAGGAGATAGCTACCAATTTCTTATATTAATAATGTGTGAATGTGTTGTTGTAGCACCAACAACCGTTGCCAATGCGTGAGCAGCTAATACTAATATACTTTCTTTGCTTAAATCTTTCTATGTCAATCGAAGGAATTGTTAAAAATGGAGCCACAAAGGCAGTATCTTTCCTAGAGAAATCAATTATTAATTTCAGACCAAGAAGGGGCGAATGGAAAAAAGATGCATTAAAGGGAGTGGCCGCAGCAGCCTTGGGAGTTTTTCTTAATTATAAAGGTGGAACTGTTGGTGATATCGCTTCAGCATTACCTTGGGCTTATGCAGCAATAAAAACATATCATGTTCACAAAAATATGGGGAGAACCCCATTAAGGGGCGTCAAAAGGAAGCTTAATGATATTGTATTAAAGAATTATGGCGAGTACAGGGCTAATCATAACACTTGGAGAGCAAATGCTGGCAAGGCAATAATTGTGGCAGGAGGCGCGGTTTTGTTAAATATTTATGGAGGTGGTATCAGTGATATAGCTTCTGTTTTGCCTTGGATTTATAGCGGAACAAAAGCATATCACGCAGTTGCCGATTTAAAAAAATGAAAGATCAATTTTCCCCCCAGTCATTAATTGGAATTAGAAATAATGAAAGCATTATTGAGGGAGTTAATAGACAACTCTCAGTAATCCTTTCTCCTAATCCAGTTGTTAAATTAAAATATATATTAGGACTAACCAGCAAACAAAATGAAATAACTAGGTTGTTTTTTAGACTCGAAACATTTCATGGAGGGCTTGATAAAATCCGTGAAAAGTATATGGGATTAGTTAAGATAAAATTAGAGGATCCAGAAAATCTAGATATTTCAAAATCTGAGATGATTATGTATGAACGATTAATAATGTTTGCAGATCAAATGCTTGAGCATTCTAATCAAGCAATAGTAAAAGTACAATCAAGACTAGCAATGGAAGCAGATCAAGAATAACGGAGGCAATAAAATGATAGATGAAAAAGTACAAGATGATGATCATGGCCCAATATACGAACAAGGAAGAGTGTTGTCTGCAAGAATGGACTTGCATCGTGGTGGAGATGGAGAAGGTCTAAAGTTACATGATGGGAGTTATTTGACTCTTCCAAAAGCCATTAGTGGAAAAAGTTCCATTACAGATAGGTTTTTAGAAAAATTAATCGGTCCTGATAGGATGATAAAGAGACAAAAAGCTGGACTTGAAAAAGGGGTTGAAGCCCTTTATGATTTTCGCGATCACCTTGTTGAACTTACAGAAAATTATGCCACGGATTTGGAGAATGATAGAACTCAATTAACTATCTTAAGAGGAAATACTCATGAAATGGAACAGGAAGCAAGCTTTTTGAGAGGTTATGAAACTGCTTTAAGTTCCGGGGATGGAGAACAATTTTTAGCTCAAAACCGGGGGCATGTCTTGGACTTTTCAAGTAAGATTGATGGGATGGGACTTCAACAAATCAAGAGTTATAGGCTAAGGTTAGAAGGTCAACTTAAAAAGCAATTTGCTTTAATCTCTGTTGAAAATATAAGAGTTTTGGGACTAGAAGATACATTAAAACAAGCTAAGGGAGATATTGCGGTTTTAGATCAAGTCCTTGATCACACACATGAAATGCAAGTTAACTTGGCAGAGTTAGTTTATCAAAACTAAATTTTCAGACTAGTTAAAATTAATTAATGTAGCGATAGCTACGGAGGAAAAAAATGACAGATGGAACAAACATTGGAACAATCGTCAAACAAGATGAAGAGATAAGAATCGGAGAAGAACCTATATTTGAGGAAGATAGAGAAACCTTGGATGTTAAAGTCCAGGAAAGGTTGTCAAAAGATAAGGGCACTGACCCTTCTAAAAGGGTGAGAGAAAAAAACGACAAGGCTTCACAAACTTATAGTGATAATGTCAAAGAAGCTCAAGCAGCAACAATTGGTTCTTTAAGAAAAGGATTATATTTTGCTTTAAATGCAGTAGGTGTTGATACAATAAAAATAGAAACAAAGAGAAACAACCGCCAAAACCTAAGAAAAGAAAGTGAACTTCAAGGCCTTAAAGAAGAACTTTGGGAAGCATATGAAGGCCAGGTTAAAGAAAATACTAATCTTGCTGGTAGAGAAGACCAATTGAGAGAAGAGAGGGCAAGTCATAAAGAGGCGGCAAGATTTCATGGCCACTTAAAAGCTGCAAGTTTTAAATATGCAGGGATAATCAAGGGGGGAAAAACTCCTGAAGAGGCAATGGATGCAGTTTCTCAAGAGTATGGTCAAAAAATTGGAAATGAACTAAAAGGAAAGAGTATCCAAGAGGCCAGATTTGTTGCAAAGTTTGAAGCATTTAGGGGAGAGTCTGATGCCAATGATGCATTATACTCTGCTAATAGAGAATTAAATGGGCTATACTTAGCAATGGATTTTGGTGAAGTTCATGGCGCAGTTTTACATGAAATGATTACAAGAATAACTGAAGTTGCTGCAGGCATTAGTGATTACACTCAACCTGCTGTTTCAAAAGATTTGCAAGGCTTAATTAATAATTGTCTAAGTGAAGAAACTGATTCAAGAGAAGCTATTGCAAGAAATAAAGCCTTATTAGAGAAAACAACCGGATATAAGGCAGATTATCTTGGAACAGTATTAAAGACCCCCAGAGTAGCAATCGCTCAAGAAGTTATTGCTCGAAGTAACCCTAAATTAGGTGGTCTTATGAAAGTTCTTGTAGCTAGTAATGATGGACATGTTGACTCAAGACAAGGTCTTGATGATGAGATGGACACATACATTGAACAAAGAGATCAATCAGAAATGAGTGGAAATCCAGTTGACATATTGACTAGATATGCTCCACAGAACTGAGGAACGAAATGAATTCAATAGTTATTTCAGATAGGGCGATTACCTCTAAAAGAAGAGATCTTCGCCCAATTCTGAGTAAGGGTTTGTATGGAATTAAAGAGAACTTAGAAAGTGAGTCTGGTTTGTTTGATATAGTTGTAAACTTTGTTGCAACTTATCAAACAGTAGCAGAAGTATTAAACGAACATTACTCTAAGAATGATAAGTTTGTCAATTCTTATGCTACATTTATTGCTGCCGAAGCTTGTTTAGAAGATTTAGTGGAACAAGATTTAACTCATGTTGAAAATGGGCAAAATCTATTTTCAGATAGGGAAGTAGATTTTGGGGAAGGAAGTACAGCAATGAGACTTTTTATGGTAAATTCCTTAGGCCAAGTACTTAGTTCAAATAATAAAAAACCTGGAGCAAATACACTATTTGATTATTTCAGTTGGTTAAGTTTAGCGGCAAGAGACACATCTGACTCACCTGAAATTGAAGCGTTGGTAAGGGGAGCTTATGCGTCTAAGATAACTTTAGAAGGCCCACCTAAACATGAGTTTTCAGGTTATGAAAGAAAAGATAACCTGACTATCCCAGAAAAAAAGGATATGTCCCAAGGATGGGACCATGTAGGAGGGTATGAAGAAGCAAAGGTTTGGCTTAAAAGATGGACAAGTAGGCTAAAAAGACCAAAAGAATATTATGAATCAAGGGGAGGGATTGCAAAACATGTCCCTTCAGCTTTTTTACTTGTTGGACCTCCAGGGACAGGAAAAACTACCATGGCAAATTTGTTTGCCAGAATGAGTGGGCTTGATTTTTATGAGATCTCACTTGGAGAAATAGCGTCAACATATAAAGATGGAACGGCTTTAGCATTGCAAAGAAGAATAGATGATGCTACAAGGGCTGTAAAAAAAGGATATAAAAAAGGATCTGTAATTTTTATTGATGAAATTGAGGTAGTTGTCCCTCAAAGAAGTTCTCAAAACCAAGAATCAGGTAAGAATGTAAATATTCTAAACCTTGCAATGAGTGGTAAAAATCAGGTTCCAGGTGTAATATATGTTGCAGCAACAAATCATCCTGAAATGATGGATTGGTCTCAAATACGAAGTGGTAGATTTGGATATGTGATTAACTTAGGAATTCCAAATGATGAAACTTTGGGAAAAGTCTATGAAAGTTTAATTGGAAGAATTAATACAGAAGTTACAGAATACTTGGCAATTGATCCAAGTGTATCAATTGCAGATCTTGTGAAGGCTTCCTCCAATGAACCTAAATTAAAGAAATTAGCACCAGGCCATCAGGTGCTCTTAAGAGAGGGGGTTTTGTTTGGAGAAAAACTTGATGCATATACTGAAGTTGCTTCGCAAATGGCTACTGGTGAAAGGTTACCTTTTCACCAAATGACTACTGGTGCAGATGTAGGTGAAATCTTATCTTATGTTTTCTCGGAAAAATGTGATATGGTCGAAAAGACTGGAGGAATTTGGTCTCCTATTACAACAAAAGAAATTATTGAAGGTATTCAATTGTATAAAACAGCGGGGAAGAAATGAGGCATGATCTAACTGCGGAAGGGAGAACTACCTGGGCAAAGCGTTACTTAACTGACAGGGCAGATTTGGTTACTTTTGCTAATGATGTTGAAGATGTTTATCAGGCAATCTTAACTTCAAGAACGGTTGCCGAATTAGATGAGATAAGACAAGAACTTCATCCATATTTTATAATGAGAGACGCATGGAACTTTAATCCAACTCCTCAGGCATTCCACTTGAAAAGGCTTTTGGGTGTTGTAGATAAGGTGGATACATTGTCAAAACAGATGGCTGGACTATTGGGTGTTAAGCTACAAGAATTGCCAAAGTCAGCAGATTTAAACCCAAATAGATATAACCTTTTATGGGAAGTTGCTGGAGAATTAGGAATTGATTTAAATTGTGAATTTCCAAAAGAAAGACCACTTGATGAAAAATTAAAAGAGCTAAGATCTCTTGAGGATTTACCATTAGAAGAGCTTTTGGAAGAGCCCCCATTATTTGGCGACCCTTCAGTTTTAGAAGAAGAGGTTATGCGCCCTAGTCCTAAATCTTCAATAGGAAAATACATGCAAGAACTCTCTTCTGGACACGTAGATGTTACAAAAAGAACTCCTCAAGGAAAAAAAATCTTAAGAAGACCAGAAGTTACAAAATCAAGTTTTCAAGCAGTTCTTGAGTTTTTTAGTAGTGAAGGATTAATTGGTGAAGAAAGATTGGCTTTAGTTGAAACTCTTGCAGCAATTCATCAGATTCCTTTAGGGGTTGAAAGTTTAAGTGGCTCCGGGAAAAGTAAGTCAGTTGACATTTTAATGAAAATGCTTCCAGAATCAGCAGTATATGTTGTAGGGTTGCAATCTCCTAAAGCAATGCATTATGATAGTATTAATGTTAATAAAACTAAAATAATATATATCCCTGAGTTACAAAAAGCAATGAATTCTAGAGACCCATTTATAATCGATGTTGTGAAAGATCTTTTTGAAAAAAAAGATAGTGATTTTACTTCTTTAGATCCAAGCAGGAAGGTTAGAAAAAGAACAATCAAGGGAGATAAGGGAATAATTTTTACTTTGGCTGTAGAAAATGCTTACAAGTATGATACAGAAACTGCAAGAAGATTTATGAGAGAATATACTGACCCTTCTAAGGAACAAACAAAGAGAGTTATTGCTGGTAAAACTTTAATGAAAAGGCATCCAGTTTTGGCAGGAGAATTTGCAATGGACCCAACAACTAGAACAGAACTTTTATCACATGTAGCTGCTTGTCTAGAAATTAGCGACAAGAAATATGAGATTCCATTTGCGGATTATCTCCAAGCATTTATCCCCTTAACGTTGAAGGCTAGAAGTTATGATGATTATTATTTTGGTATGATCGAGGCAGTTAGCCATTTTCATTATTCAGACCGTTTGTCATCAGAAGGAATTACATATGTAGAACTTTCAGATGCATATGCAGTACACGAACTTGCTTGGCATCAGTTTTGTAAATCACTTTTAGGAATTCCTTTAATCGGCGAACAAGTCTTAGAATTATTAGACCCCGAAGAAATTGATAAAAATTCTTTTTCAAACATCTTTGAAGGAGTTAGAGCTCAGATTCCAACAATAAGAAAGGATGTTGTCCAAAAGACAATAGATAGTCTAGAAAGGGCAAATTTGATTGAAGGAGTTGATGGATATGGGGCTCCACATTATAGACAAATTGGAGATTTGAGTGTTTTTAATCAACAAATTGATTGGCAAGAAGCATGGGACGAAGGTTATGCTTTTATGGAGCAATATTGCCCAAATAAAGCTAAAGAATGGGCTACAAGACAAATTAAAGATGGAGTAGTTGTTGGATACCATCCATTGACAGGAGAGGTGAAAGAACTTGCGAAATCAAATATTTCATAGAGGAAAAACCTTACTTGGGATTTTGCAATCTGAGCAATGGGTTTTAGATGCACCTGTGTTAAGGGCGGCCGTGTCAGTTTCTCAATTCAACGCCCTTGTAGGAATTAGTACCTCAAAAGACCCAATTGGCACCTTAGTTGATATTATTGGAAAAATAAGAAATGCAGAAGAAATTTTACCAGATTATGAATCTCTAAGCAATGTACAAGACTTCTGGGAAAGAGATGAAAAAAATGCAAGATATATTCGTGCTGGATTAGATACATATGAAGATGCTGTTGAAAATTTGCCCTTAATTACAAAACAAGTTGGAATAGAAATAGAAAGTTTAGCAAGAAGAATAGAGAAAAATTATGTAGAAGAGATAACAGAAGGAATAAGACCTTCTCAAGCAATATCCTTGTATCAGGAATTAAGAGCTAAATTACCCGATTGGAGTAGCCCAAATGAAAGAATAGATTTCTACCTTAAATCAGAAGAAGCAATTGAAGATATCCAATCACAACTTTTGGCATTAGGGAGAGACCAATCTATTTTCCCTGAAACACTTGCAAAAGGAGACCATGTAAAATTACTTGTTAAAAGAATTGAAAAATTAGTTTCAGAAGGCAACCCTGATTGGAGCGAGAGTTATTTTGCAAGAGAATTAAGAGATGTACAAGCCTACCAATCCCATTTTGAGAAGATTGAAAAACATCATGAGGATTTATTAGGATACAGGGCAGAATTAACAGAAGGTGTAATAGACCTTAAGGCAAAAATATCTATGCTTAAAGCAAGGGGAAATACTCTTGAAGATTTAGAAAGTGTTTTTAATACGTTTAAGGGATTGGTTTCGTCAAAAGCTCCTATTGAAACTGATTATTTTGTAAATGAAGAATCAGCTTATAAGGCGGCACGAGGAGAGTTTGATGAAGCCCTTGCGTTGGTATTAACTAATGCAAAAGAATTAACAAGAGGAAAATATTCAGAGATTTTAGCAGGTGACTTAAGGGCGAAAAATTTGGGAGAATTAAGAGAAATATTAACTCCTCTTGATGAACAGGTAGAAGAATTAGATGGACTTGCTGCACATTTCTCCCTATTAGGAGATAAACTCTATTTAACGAAAACACAGAGTTTAAGAGGAAAAAAGCTTGATCAGTTAAGAGAAGTTGCAACTACTCTTGATCAAAAGAGAACCATTGACCTTTCGTATAACGCATCAACAGAAATTCTAGAAGATACAATAAAGTTAAGAGAGGATATTGATAAATATGGTATTTCAGCTGAAAGGATGACCAGAATAATTGATTTAGCAAATACCACTGAAAATTTATCCGGAAGATTCAGAGATTCTAGAGGGAATAAATACTTAACAGCGTCTATTGGAGATTATGAATCCCAAGTTAGACAAATCCAAGGTCAAATTGCAACTATTAAAAATATGGCCCTTGAAATCCTTGATGTAACTTCAGAATCCTTAGCTGAAAAAATGGACATTCCAGGGCTTGAACAAGTAGTAAAATTTTATGAGTCATTTCCCGAGGAAGTTGAAGGGAGAGTTATTGCAACAAAAGCAACGATTAATGCATTATCCACACCAAAACCTTCTGAATTAAGTGCAGCAACTTACTTTTCAAATTTAAGGCCAAGAAATAGATTTCAAAGCAGGCTTAGTTATACTTTAGATGGGGGTACTGATAGAACTTATATTGGTAGGCTAAAAACATTTATTGGCCACTTAGGCAATATCCCTCCCCCAAGTGATGTTTATGAAGTTGAATTTGCACAGAAATTAAGAAAAGGGATTTTATTAATAGCTGCGTCTCCAATAATGAAACTTGAATTAAGAGAATGTCCTGAAAATGAACCAATTATTGCGAAAGCTTTAGAGAGAATAGATGCATATGCAACAAATTAACTATTTTGCTATTTCCCACATCAAATCAAAATACTTTTTATAAGATTCTGCTAATCTCTCATTGAATATTTGGATTACTAATGGAGGTTTACTATAAAAGAACATTGCAACTTCTTTCCCACAGGCATGGGTAGAAATATTAGAATTAAATTTTTCAGGTAAAAATTTTGCAGCTGTGAAAGGCATTTTATTTAAGAGTTTGATTCTAGTTGTTGCATTTTCGTTGTAAATATGATTCATAACTACCTTTCTTTTTATTCTTTCTTTGTGAAAGTGAGGAATTTCAAATTTTATAAAATCATCAACTGCTTTTTTTGGAACGCCCCAGACTCTAATTTCATCATTATAATCTAAAAACCCATAAAGAACAGACATTAATGCTCTAACTCCTTCTCTAACAACCGCCTCTCCACGTTTTTCCCTACATTCAGAAAGTAAATTTAATTGAGGTAAATGTTTTTTGATTAATTGTTCTTTTTCTTGAATAAACCTTAATAGATTATTTGGTGAAGCTGCTTCAAAATATTTAGTTTCATATCTTGTAGTGTATGCAACAAGCCCTTTTTTTACAAGCCTTTCTAGAACTTCATAAACATTACTCCGATTAACTTTACTTTTTTTTGCAACCTCTCCTGCTGTTGCTAAACCTATTTCAAGCAAGGTTAAGTAAACTTTGCCTTCATTAGGTGAAAAACCAATTTCTTCGAAGAATCCTGGATCCATGGTAATTATATATGCAGCTGATTTATTAACTTTTCTTTAAATTTCAACGAAAAGTTTATTTATATCCTTCCTAATAATAATTTTAAGGAGGTGAAGCACTTGAAAAAACAAGTTTACGAAAAACTTGCTGCTCTAATAACTGCAGCATTTGGGCTTGTAGCTGCATTGGCTTGGAATGATACAATTAAGGCAATATTCAAGGCAGTATTTGGTAATTCTGATGGTATCTGGCCCATGTTAATTTATGCAGTTATTGTAACAATTATTGCGATATTTGTAACAATTTGGATTAGCAAGCTGGCTGACAAATAATTTTTTTCTTTTTGTTTCTCCGACGCCAAATGTGCAAAACCTTTATAAGGCATTGCTGGTTAGTACTTTGTGGTGGTACGGGGATTGAAATTGGGGATATTAAATTATATTACTAAAAGTGAATTTAGTGATTTCTTAAATAAAGATTACGGGGCAACAAGATGAGCGATTCCGTAAGACCAAGACTGGATGATTTATTAAGAGAACCAGAAGATTATGGATGGAGATCTGGACCCCTTGAAGAGATTACTTGGACGTATACAAGGACGTCGCCAGGTGGGGAAACTAAACAATTTAAGAAAACTGAACCAGTTTATTATGTTAGAAAACATGAAGTAATTCCAGCAGGCGAACACAAAATTGATTTTGATATTATAATTGAAGAGGGAGGATTTTTACAGGTACGTGCAGGTGCACATTTATATGAGGGAGAGATGAAATCAATTTGTGTTAGGGGAGGGACTCTACAAATCGAAGGTACTCCTAAAAATAAAGTGATTATTGCACCGATGACGGGTGTAAGAAACTTTTTAGGACTATCTTTTGAAGATAAATCCAGGGATTCTATCATTAGAAATTGTGATATTTTTGGAGAAACATTTGGGAATCAATTTGTGGAAGAAAATCCTTCTGATAGGGAGTTTAATATGGCCATGATAAGGCTTAAGGATCATTCCTACGTATCTTTAGATGGTGTCAACATTTTTGTAGGGGATTTGGTTGCTGGAGCAGTTAAACTCAACGAGTCGGGGATGTCTCTTAGAAATTCACAACTTACTTCCACTTCAAGAAAAGAAAGAAAACCTTATGGAATTTTAGGAGAAGATTCATCTGCAGAAATTTACAAAACTGGGTTTAAGGGATTTAGAGAAAGTCCAATTTCTGGAAAAATGAATTTAGTACTTGTTGGAAGCGTAGTAGAAGATTATGAAGGCCAAAGAAGTTTTATTCATATACAGAAATACAATGTTAAGGCAGAAGATAATACATTTAAGGATTGTATCGTTGATGGAAATTCTAGGCCTGGGGGGATAACATTAGATCAAGTTCCTTTTTTTACCTTCCAGTGGAATAAGTACATAAATTGTCGTGCTAATCGGGGAGGAGGAGTAAGAACAAGATTCTCAAAAGGGACATTTAAAGATGAAGAATTTAGAAAATGTAAGGCTCAAAATGGTGGAGCAGTTCATGTATTAGAGGGGCATGTTAGATTTGAAGATTGTGAATTTCTTGAAGGATATGCCTCTGAAAGAGGGGGCGCATTATGGTTGCAGGCTGATTCAGAAGGACCCTTGCATGAGGTTGTGAATTGTACAGCTAAAGGGAATACAGGCAAACTTGCAGGTAGAAATTATTTCCACCATCCTGAGCGCAAACAAGCTACAATCATAGGAGGGATACAAGAATAATGTCAAGTGATGATAGTATCAGGGGAAGGGTTGAAGATTTATTAAAAATTCCTGGTGAGGGGGTTTCTTCTGAAATGAGCCTCATTTTTGGAGATACCCCTCCCGAAGGGTTTTCAAGAGAAAATGGAGTAATCTCCTTACCTCATGGGAGTGCATTAGTTAAACCTATTGTTAAATCAAAAACAATTGAAGAGATTTTACTTGATGGTAAAAATTTGCCTAATTCTGTAGATTTTGCAAAGAAAAGAAATATATTAAAATTATTACAAGCTGCAAGAGAACAAATTTGTTTAAACGTTCAGGCAAAATATCCTATTCTTGAACTTCCAAAAGATAGTTTTGGAAATGATTTACAAGTCATTGATTCAAGTATTGGTCTCTTGCCTGCAATTTTAGAATTTCATCCAGTGAGCATTAAAAAGGTTTCTGGGAGAATTGAAGTGGTTGACCTTTATACACAAAAAAAGTATTCCTCAAGTCTAGGACATTCATATGAGAACGAAATATTAACCAAAAAAACTTGTTTTTCAGAAAGTATGGGATCATTGGCTATTGCAGGTGCAATGATGGACCAACTTTCTTTACTTTCAAACACAATAGAAGACAATGGGAGAATTGGATTTAGGCCAGGCGAAGGAATTGTTGTTTATTTTCCTTTTTGGAAATTCTTAGTAAAGCAAACACTTGACATAATGGGGGAGGATATTTTACAATTCAAGGTAATGGGGAAGGGATCAATAGAAAGACATTTTTGGGAACATGAGGCAACTGTTAGTTTCTATCATGGAATTTCTTTTGATGGAATACTCGGGCATTATGAAGGTTATGATTTTGGATTATCTATGAGGGGTGTTGGTGTAAGTAATTTAATTAAATCTGATAAGGTAACTAATAAACAAATAAGAGCGCATCCCTCTCCTTTTTTCCCTCCAATCAAGGCCCCGGCGGAGTTAGTTTATTCCTTTACAGGGGGTAGAATAAATTGACAGATTCAGGATCTATTAGACAGAGAATGGATGATCTTTTACGTATCCCAGAAGTATCTCAAATTGAACAAATTGCAAATACTCAACATGTTGCCCCATCCATTGTAAAACCTAATTGGCCCAACAGAGAATATTATGCTATGTTAAATGATTATTGCAAACAGTTACAAACAGAGGCTGAAGAATCAAGAAAAGGGGAAGAGCAAGCACAAGCAATTGGTGCAATTGTTGTTAGCCTTTGGTATTACGGTGTAATTAAGCCAGCGGCTCCTTTTATTGCTTATGCTGCTAAAAGGATTTTTCATCCTACAAGAAAGGTTATAAAAAATGCCAGAAAATGATTCAGTAAGGGATAAGTTGGATCACTTAGTTAGTAGTGCAAGTGATCTTTTATCTTCTCCAATTACAAAGGATATTACACTTCCAATTGATGAGTATCATCTTGCAAATCCTATTAGGGTTGCACCTTCAGGATCATTAACAATTCTTGGAGGCACAGTAATTCACAGAGGCCTTAAATCTGGGATTATTGCAGAAGGCCCAATTTTTATAAAAGGAGAAGAGGAAAATGAAGTTCTCTTTCCCTCAAAAAATAATAAAACTGGGGCTCCTGGAATTTTAATTAGCGGAGAAGCTGCTAAAAGTTCAGAATTAAAACATTTAATCATAGGTGGGGGGAATGATCCAATTTTACATCGATATAGGATTAAAGGCTTAAATGGATTTATAGGAGATTCTGCGATTAATGTTGTTGATTCAAAAGCCAAATTGGAGGATGTGCAAATTGAAGACTGGAGAGGGGTTTCTTCCATCAGTTTTTTAAGATCAAAAGGAGAAATGACAAGAGTGCAAGTCCTGAGAGGAGGAGACATTTCAAATGCTCCAAAGTACAATGGTGCAGGGATTAGTATCCACCAATCTACTGTAAATATAGAAAATGGTTTAATTAGGTTGGTGGAAGGACAAGGGCTTATTGCAGTTGAAAGTGCAGTTTTTATAGAAAATATTGATGTTACAGAATGTCTAGGCGCAGGAATTGTTTATTCAAGATCTTCTGGGGCAATTTTGGGTGGAAATTCCCGACAAAACGGAATAGGTATATTTGTCTATGAGGGGTTTGATTTTAATATTAAAAATTTTGTTATCAAAAGAAACAAAAAATCTGGCGTAGTTCTTGTTTGCCCTCAAGAAGTCGTGTTGACTGAGTGTCCAATCAGATCAAATGGAAGAGCAAAATATGGGGGAGGGGTTTATTTAGATTTAGGAAAAGAAGGCACAAGCAGAGCTGAAATTCTTGGATGTGAAATAATTGGAAACTCAGCAAAATGTGGTGGAGGAGTTGTAATAAAAGGAATTGGAAATGGTACTTATAGTTTTGAAGGGACAATCATTGATAGGAATACTGTAACAGAAAAAGTAGGAGGAGTGCTCTTTGAAGCAAGTAAGATTGGAAATTTAGAGGAATTATTTAATGGGACTATGGGCGAAGAGAACATCCCTACTAAGTTTGGAGTAGAAGTAGGAATTACTGGAGGATTTGATTATGGGCCGTACAAATAAAGATTCAGTAAGAAAGGATTTAGATGATTTAGTTAGTCTCCCTCCTATTGCTCAACCTTCTAAAGATAATATAGCTAGTAGTCCTCATGTTACTCCACCATATCAAAAGAAAAATTTTTTTAAAAGATATCCAAAAATTTCTACAGCATTGGCAGTTGGGACAGTGGGATTATTGCTCTGGGGAACTTTTGGCATTATGAAAAGGTTAAGCCAAACTAATTTAATAAACCTCCCAGCAGAAACTTATGAGGTTGACCCATATGTAAGAACAGAAAATGAATTACAGGACCTTACAACTCAAGTTCATAATTTTAAAACAGGAATTTTATCAGGAACAGTAACAGAGGCAAGTTATAATTCTCTTCTCAGCCAAATCAATTTCAAACCAGAATACCAAGAATTAACAAAGGGACTTGAAACTGCGTGGTTTGATGGAGTAACTCTACCTGGTTATCTTGCTGACCTACAAACTGCAAGAGACCATTTAGAAGCTGATGATATTAACGCTACAAATTTGGCTATTGATTCGCTTGAACAAAGATTGCAAGAAGATATTGGAGAACATCCAAATTTATTAACAATCCAATCTGAAATAACACAATTAAGAGAATTAACTATTCCATATTCTATTCTTGAAAATAGATTTGAAGCCCTAGATGAAATGGTTGATGATGACAACCTCAAAAGTGCATTAGTTTTCTCATCAACATTACTTACAGATATTCAATTATTTATTAATCAAAAGGACTACCTCCCTGCTAAAGTTTTATTGCAAGAAGCACAATCTTACCAGTTAAATTCAATTGAGATTCCCATTGGGGAAGGGGGCCTAATTGCCTTAAAAAATCAAGCTGAAGGGGGGCGTTACGAAGATGTGCTTGAACAATTTGAATCCTTATATCAATTTTTATCAATGAGCGAATCCCCTGAGCTTGTTGCTCTTGCCCTAGAAACAGGTTCATTCTTTTTTGAGGGTTATCTTGTCCCCATGAATCGAGCAATAGTGGGATCAATATATCAAGACTTATTTCCAGCTAACAACTTTGATAGGGCAAGGGAAATGACTGATTCTATGGTGGAAGAAGTAAGGGCATTTAGACAAGAATATAATTTTGGAATATTAAACACTTTTGCTCAAGAACTGGACCAATTAGTTGATTCAATCAATTCCGCTGAAGAAGAATACTTGAGGGTCGAAGCATTAGGTGATGTTGTTCAAACTGTGGAAATGGTTTATGCATTATCTAATGCAGGGAATTATGATTTGGCTTATGAACGATTTCAAGAGGCAGAAACAGAGTTACTTAAAATTAATACAATAGATGCAATCACCCTTAGAAAAAATATGAGAACTTTTGCAGAGGCAAATTTTTTAAGAGACGTTTTAACAAGGGCGCAGGGATCAATTGGTGAATTATTTGCTGAAGGGGAAGTCATTAATGCCTTGCAAGCAAATTATAATTTGGAGAAAGAATTGGGCAAAATAGAAGATGGCTCAGAGATAAGAAGTTTTAGGGATCAAATGGTGGAAGCAAGTGGTGCCCAAAGGGCTTCAATTATTAGCGCTTATTCAAGGAAAATATGGGCAGACACTGGAAATCATGATATTTCTCTTTCCATTAGACAAAGAAGTATGTGGACGAATGTGGACGGAGTTCCAAAAGCAGTATCTTTATTCTTGCCCGGCATGGTTGCAGTTTCTCCTGGTGAGTCTCATGTTATTTTAGGTAATCTTCTATCTGAATCCTATTTATCAGATCCAAATAGATCTGGATATATCTTTAACCCTTATATGTTTAAAAATTTTGTAATCGCTGATGCTGATGGGTCTCTTAGGAATAATGAGATAAATATTATTGCGTCTCTTTTTAGCAATTTGGTTAAAAGAAGTATTGGTAGAGATGTTGTAACTTATTACAATTGGCAAGAAGGAGCCTTATTTGGTGACTTGGATATTCCTGAGATTTCCTGGGAAAGTGAAAATTCGTTTTGGATGGCAGCAGGACTTAATAGATATTTAATTACATTTAATCCTGAAAATAATTCTATTGTTGACATTGTGGAAGAACATTACGGTCGTGACTGGAATTATTTTGATTTGGGGGATAAAGATCACATTGAAGAGATTTTAACAGTTAACCCAGATAATTGGGATATTGATTTAGAAGATATTGATGGTTCTAAAGAGATGATCGATCTGGGAAGGCAGTTTGGTGCTTCTTTGGCTATATTAAAATTTTATGATGCTAAGAGATTGGCTGAGGCAATTGTGGCCTATGATGGCCAACCCGGCCTTAGTACTGCGGAAATAAACACAATAGAACGGGCTTCTTATGAATTAGAAAAAATAATAATGCCTAATCTTAGGTTCCTTAGCGCATTTAACCAAGGCACCATTTACCCAAACATTGAACAGAGACAAGATGGTCTTTATTCAATAATTGGTTCCAGAGAAATTGAGCTTTTTGATGGAACTCCTTGCAGGTATGGGGTTTCCCCTGATGCCTCAAGAGTTGCAATTGTAAGAATGACAAATGAGGGGTGGTATTTTTCTGATTTTATTGTTGTTGATATTGATGGGAGGGACCGTGTTGATAACTCCGCAATTCTAAATATGATAAACCAAGTTGAGGATAGCAGGGAAGGGGAAGCTTCGTGTGATGTTATTCAATTTGTACCATTTGAGTGGGTCGATAATGATACGATTAGGGCAAATTATCCAAGAAGTGTGTCAGATGTGTGTTTAATAGATGTTAATAGAGATAATCAAATTGTTTACTTTATAGACCCAGTTTATACAAATAAGGAGTGGACTGAAAGAGAGATAAGAGACGAAATGGGGGCCAATTACCCTGGGAATTAAAATGAGAATTATGGGGCAAATGAGGAATAAGAAATGAGTGATTCAGTAAGAAAACAACTGGATGATCTATTAAGAGAATCAGCTAAAGAAGGAGTTCTTAGAGGTGAGAGGCCTTTAGAAAGGGAAAGACTCTTAGATGGTTCAAAACCAGCTACGCAATATATATCTCCAGGAGGACCATATGGTAAAAAGGAAGTAGGCAGAAGAATTCTTCTCCCAGGAGATCACATCTTTAATCATATTATAAATGTTAACGGAAACCTTGAACTACAAGCAGGGGCACATTTAATCCCTGGTCCAGAAGGAGGGTTAAATGTTGAAGGAAAGTTAATCTTCCTGGGTACAGAAGATAATCCTGTTATAGTTGAACCAGCAATGGGATATTGCCAGGGCATTGTCGTTAGGGAAGGAGTTGTGCATTTTGAACATGCCCAGATTATTGGAATGAGTAAGCTTGATATTGTTAAAGGGGTAACAAGAATACTTGGCAAAACAGGATTAAAAATGATTGGTTCGTATGGGTCATTAAAAGACACCGAGTTTACAGAAAGTGCGTATATTTCAATGGATGGAGAAGGTTCAACTGTTAGGTTGATGAGAGTAAACGCACATAATAATGGTGGATTTGTTGGTTGTCCAATCTTACAATTCTTCCGAGGTAGTCTTTTTGCTGAAGAGCTTGGTATGTACAACAATAGGTCAGAATATTCAGGGTTATCAATTGCGATGATGAAAGCTGAAATTGTTAGAGCTCATCTGAGATCTCAAAGAACAACCGCGTTGCGTGTGTATTCTAGTCAATTATTAATGGAGGACTCTATTATAGCGGAAAATAGTGCCCGTTATGGGGCTGGTTTATCTATTGAAGAAAATTCATTGGTTGAATTGTTGGACACTATTGTAAGAAGTAATGATGCAAAAGTGGCTGCTGCAGGAACATATTTGCAAGAGTCAATATTAAGATTAAAAGGAACAACTAGATATGAGAAAAACAGGGCCCCTATTGCAGAAGCAATAGGTTTTGTAGGAAAACCTCCAAAGTTGGAAGATTCAGTACATATAGATGGTGAAATCTTAGCTATAGAAAGAATAACTGGGAGGTCCTAAGAAAAATCAAGTTAAAGACATTTATCACAGGATGTTGACTAAAAGAATATTGTGAGAAGAAATGGGAACCAATTACCCTGGGAATTAAAATGAGAATTATCAAGCAAATGGGGAAAACGAAATGAGTGATTCAGTAAGGGAGAAGTTGGATGACATTGTAAGGGCCCCAATTAGAAAAGGTTGGAGAAGTCATCCTTGTACTACTAGCTCGTGGGATGTTACAAAAGGTGGGAGAAAAGTTTATTCTTATAAGGCTGATACTTATACTGTAAGGGGAGAAGAGACAATTCCCGCAGGAGATCATTTTTTCGATTATAACATTAGTGTTCTAGAAGGCGCAGTATTAACAATTGATCCTGGCGCAAGGCTTTTTTTCGCATCTTTATGTGGGATACAAGTAGTTGATGGGAAGCTTGTTAGTAGGGGTGAAAAGAATAATAAGGTCAAAATATATCGAATGAGGGGATCACTAAATGGTTCTGCAATAAAGTTTTTTGGAGAAAAAGAAACTTCTTTATTAAGACATACTGAGATTCATGGAGAAGAAATATCATTTGGGCCGGAAAATAACCTTGATCATATTTTGGAATATTCTCCTGAATTAATCAAATTGAATGTTGCGCATGTAGACCTAGAAGAAACCACTCTATTTATGGGAGAGTATTGTAATGAAGCAATAAATTTAACCACAAGATCTGTTCTAAAAATGAAAGGAGGAGGAATAGTAGGAGGCAAGACTCCACTTGGAGCTACAGTAAGAGGAATATCTGGTATTGGGTCAAGGTTACTAATTGATGGGGCGTCATTTAAAGATATTAATGGAGATGTATTTGCAAATCTAATTGATTGTTCAACTACAGTAAGATCAAGCACATTTGAAAATTTAAGAGGAAATCTTTGGGGAGGAGTATTTCATGTAGGAAAGGGCACACTCACAGTTACTGATTCAACATTTGTTAAGGATGGATCTAATAGTATGGGGGGAGTTTATTATTTAGCTGGAGGAACAATAAGATCAAGAGGGAATACTTATGAGGAGTGTTTTTCTAAACAAGGGGGAGTAATTTATGTTTTAAATGGGTCTGCATACTTTGGAGAGGACGATTTTCTTTCAAGTCGGGGAGAAAATGGAGGGGTTGTTTATGTATCGTATACTTCAAAAGAGCTTGATGGGGGAAGAGTAGAATTAATTTCTTGCAATGGAAATAATAATCATGCAAAAATGGGAGCCATAGGGTATTTAGAAGGTGGCGGATTAATTGTTAAACAGGGGAAATATAGATGGAACTTAGCTAGTGAAGCAGGAAATTTAGCTTATTGGAGAGACCCAGCCTTTGTTGCTTTTGAAGATGTTAATTATTTGACTATCTCCCCAAATAATTTTGCCCACAGAAGAGGTTTTATTGGACCCATAGAAAAGAGGAGGAAAATTTGACAATGAAAAGGAGGCATAACCAATGAGTGATTCAGTAAGAAAACAACTGGATGATTTATTAAGAGAACCAGTTGGAAAAGATTGGAGAAGTCATGATAGCGCATTAAACACTTGGTCTCTTAAAAAAGGAGAAGAAGAATTTTTCTCGTGGCAAGCAAAAACCTACACAGTGAGAGGAAATGAAACAATTCCCGCAGGAGATCATTTTTTCGATTATAACATTAGTGTCCTAGAAGGCGCAGTATTAACAATTGATCCTGGAGCCAGAATTTTTTTCGCATCACTTTGTGGGATTGAAGTAAATAATGGAAAAATTGTTTCTAATGGAGAAGAAGATAATCCTGTTGAAATATACAGGATGCAAGGATCTAGACAAGGATCCTCAATCAAATTTTTTGGAAATCAGGAAACTTCTGTGTTGAGACATACTGAGATTCATGGTGAAGAGATTTCATTTGGCCCTGTAGATGAGCTTGAACATATAGTAGAGCATACTCCCCCTTTAGTTAAACTTAATGAGGCTCATGTGATATTTGAAGATTCAACTATTTTTTTAGGACAGTATTGTAGCAAGGGAATTGACTTCAGACAAGATTCTCATTTGGCTATCAAGGGAGGAGGGATAGTAGGAGGGCCAGCCCCCATAGGAGTTAATTTGATTGGAATGGCTGGAAAAGATTCTAGGCTTCAAATTGAAAGGGCATTATTTAGAGATCTTAAAGGGCAAGGGTTAGCAAGTTTGACTAACTGCACTTCTGAAGTAAAATCTAGCACTTTTAGGGATATTATTGCAAATTCATTAGGGAGAGGGTTCACCATAGGGCCTGGAACTCTCACAGCTACAGGTAACACCTTTCTTAGAGTTAGTTCTGATGACTATGGAGGGGTTTTTTATGTTTCAGATGGCAAATTAAAATCAAGAGGAAATAGGTATGAACAATGTTCTTCTAAAGAAGGGGGAGTGGTTTATGTTTCTAAAAATGGACATGCTTTCTTTGAAGAAGATGATTTTATTAAAAATCAAAGTGAATCTGGAGGCGTAGTTTACATTGGCTTTACTCCAAAAGAAAAATTTGATGAGAGGGGCCATGCAAGATTAATTTCATGTACTGGAAGAGGCAATAATGCAACAAATGGAGGAATTGCATACTTGTTAAGTGGAGGATTAATTGTTGAAGGAGGAAAATACCGAGAAAATAAATCTAAGGAATCTGGAAATTTAGTGTTTTGGCAAGGGGATTGGACCCCTGTTTCGTTTAAAGATGTAAACTATTTGGCAATTTCCTCAAATAATTTTGCACATAGAAAAGATTTTTTTGGAGCAATAGAAAAGAAGAGGAAAATTTGACAATGAAAATGAGGAATAACCGATGAGTAATTCAGTAAGAAAAACACTGGATGATCTATTAAGAGAACCAGTTAGAAATGATTGGAGGAGTCATGACCTAATCATACAAACATGGTCATTTACTGAGCAGGTTTCAATAGATTCACAGATAGAACATACCCTTGATTTACCCACTTATGTTGTCACAGGTAATGAAACAATTCCTGCAGGAGATCATCCAATAGACTATAATATTGTAGTAGCAAGTTCAGGAAAATTAACAATTGAAGATGGAGCCAAGTTATTTTTTGATGATATGTTTAGTTTAACTTCAGATGGTGAAGTTCAAGTTTTAAGCTCTCCGGAAAGAAGAGTATTGTTTGCCCCGATGAAGGGTGTTAAGAACTTCAAGGGGGTTTGGTTAAATGGGCGCCAAAGAAAATACCTCTTGCAGCATGTTGATTTTACTGATGATACTAGGTTTAGCCCATATACCGCAAAGAATGTTAGGAACTTTCAAATGCCTCAAAGGTTACTCCATATAGAAGATGCTGAAGTGGATTTAAGAGATGTGACATTTACGCTTGGAAGATTTTCGCAAGATGCATTAGCCATGTTTAATGCCACAGTAAATCTCTATGATCCTAAATTTTTCACAAAAGGTGAGGCATTAAAATGGATGACTAAAAATGGGGAAATGGAGGGACACGGGGGAATTTATGGACATGATTCAAAAGTTTTAGTAGAAAGAGGCTTATTTGATGGATGCGTTGGGCGAATTGGAGGAGCATTGAGGCTTGATGATTGTGATACTACCCTTAAAAATACTAAATTGATTAATAGTAGAAGTAGGCTTTGGGGTGGCGGTTTAAGTGCATCTGGGGGTTCATTAAATCTATTGGGATGCGAGTTATTGGATAATGAAGGAGCTATGATGGGAGGGGCGGTATCTGCTGAGAATTTAAGAATATTAGTAGAGGGAGGAGTTTATAGAAGAAATCATTCAGAGTTTGATGGAGGTGCATTTTGCCTTAGAAATGTAAATGGAAAAATTGTAAAAGTAAGGGTTGAGAGAAATGGATCCTATCATGGTGCAGGGTATTTCTTAGATGATTGTAATCTTGTTTTTGAAGGGGGAGATATAGAATATAATGAAGGTCATTTTGGTGCAGGGATATATTGGGAGGGGAAAAAACCAAAAATTAGAGGAACAAAAGTTAGAAGTAATATTCCAAAAGAAGATCAGATTTATTGTGGGGATGTTTAAAAAATGATAGATGATCAAGTAAGAACAAAAATGGATGATTTATTGAGAATTCCAAAAAAACCATGGTGGAAATACCTAGGATTTTATGCAGGTATTCCTGCAGTTATTCTTGTTGCAGTTTCTGCCTGGTATTTTACAAGACCAGAAGAACCTGTTGTTCAAGATCCAGTTGTTATAACTGCCCCTACTGAAGAAGCACCCCCTATAGATACATTGATTGGTCCAATTGCCACCCCTCAATTTAGCCCAATCGAATCTGGATATAGGGAGTTACTTTTATTATTTGAACAAGAGCATTATGATCTTATTAGGGAAAGCGGTCCGGAATTATTAGAATTGGCAAGAGATGAAGGCTCAGAGCTTTTAGGAAACATTGAAAAATTACTTTCAAATGCAAATTTAGAGTATTATCTTGTAGAAATTGAAAAGAGATCACAAAATCAATATACCTTACTTGGGATACAATCCCTTGATGTTATTATTGGAGAAATCGATGAAAAAGCAGGCCTTCAGGATGCACTTTTAGAAGCTTACAGGGCAAAGTATGACCTAATTAAAGATTCATTATCTCAAGGTTATATCGCTCTCACCAAGAGCCAGTTAGAGGGAATCTTGGAAGATGCTGCATATCTAAGGCAAAGGATTGGTGGGCCAGAGATTAGGTCTCTCCTAGGCGAAATACAGATAACTTATGACCATCAAATTTTACTTCCTGAACTTGAGGGAGAATTGTACGCCATTACTAAAAAATCTAATCCCGGTTACACAGATTTATCCTCTGCTCAAATTATCCTTGATTCACTAAAAGCAATTGATGACAATTCAACCTCTCGCTCATCAAGAGAGGCCATATCTGATGTTGAAGATTTTATTGAAACATTTTCTCCAACTGTAGAAGTTAGAAATCTTTATTTAACACTGGCCTCCCAAGTATCAAACAGCAATTTTAGTGAAGCAGAAACCACTTATCAACAACTCTTAACAATCGCCAATTTAAATCCTTCAAGATCTATGGGGAATCTCATGGAAGGAATAGATTCTTATTATATTGAGAATTTAAAAATTCCAGAATTTAAAAGAAGACTTGAAGAATTATCCACTTCTGGACAAATGTTTTTAGATTCATTATTTTTAAATTGGGTTGGATCTAATGTGACTCCTGTTGCAGGGCCAGGACTTAGAATATTATTTGTTGAAATAGATGAATTAAATGAGAAATATTCAGATCCAAGACTTCAAGATTTAAGTAAACAAACTCTTGATCAGATAGGTAGAGATCAAATATCATTGATTGGATCGGTAGGAGTAATGTTGGGGTATGCTGTTTTAGGGGTCATGGTGGTAGGAAGTATTGTTAATGATTATTAGAATTTATGTTTCCTTTAATCTGCCACACATCACAGTCAACAACAATCCTTTCTTCCTTATGATGCTTCATGGTTCTAACAAGTTTCATTTTAAACTCTTCAACACTATTCAACCTTAAACCTAGAATCTTGTGAAAATTCGCTAATAAACTTCTTACTTGTAATTTTATGTATACTATATTATAGTAGATATAGAAAACGACTTTTCTTAAATTAATCGCTCATGATTCCGAACTCATTTTCCAACATAAATTAGAAATCACTCAGGCACAACCACTTGCTCCCAAAGCACCTTAAAAAATTCTTTATATGTTTGTGCAGCAATTTCACTTTTTATTTGAATAATGAGCGCTGTTTTGTGCCAGAAAGTTAAGATTATTTCATCTCCACAAATTGAAGTAGTCATATTTGGAGAAAATTTTCCTGGAATATATCCTGCGCTAGTATAATCCATTTTGTTTAGCATTTTAATTCTAGCAGTATTATCCTTAGTGTAAATATGAAGCATCTTTACTTTGGCTTCAATTCTCTTTTTATGCCATTTTGGAATTTCATACTTTAAAAATGCTGGATTATTTGCAGGAGGACCACCAAAAACATAAATTGGATCTTTTTTCTTAAGCCACCCAGAATTAATATTCATAAATGCTCTTGTCCCTTCGTAAACATGAGTATGCCCTTGTTTTTCAGCCATCCCAGATAAAACCTCCATTTCAGGAAGTATTCTAGCTATTTTTCCTCTTTCTCTTTAACATACCTTAAGATATCTTTAGGGGGCGCCGCTTCATAATACTTTGTTTGATCTCTTTCAATATAATTTACAAGTCCTTTTTCAACAAGTCTTTGTAGTGAGTCGTAAGTATTAGTTCTATGAACATGACTTTTTTTTGCAATTTCTCCTGCAGTTGAAATTCCTGCCTCAAGTAATGCCAGATAAAGTTTGCTTTCATTTGCAGAAAGACCAATTTCAGTAAGGATTGTTTCATCCATATTATGTTTTACGGACTAGTAACTTATTAATTTTTCGCAATTGGCTTTATCCGCCACACACCACAATCAACAATTACTCGTCCTTTCTTGTGATGCTTCATGGTTCTAACAAGTTTCATTTTAAATTCTTCAACACTTTCAACCTTAAACCCAGAATCCGTTGCAAATTCGCTAATGAATTTCTTACTTGTAATTTTATGTATACTATATATTATTGTAGATATAGAAAACGCTTTTTCCAAAAATAGTCTATCATGGTGTTTGACTTTGGTCCCAAAAGGAGGATTCATTAAGACAGTATCAACTTTTTTGGAAAAATCTTTGACATTACTTAACACAAGTTCTCCCTTAACTCCAACACCCCCCATATTCTCTTTAGTAATTTTTAGAGCAGAATCATCAACATCAACAAAATACACTTTCTTAGCACCAAGTAGCGCTGCTCCAATTCCAAATACTCCAGGCCCACATCCTAAATCTGCAACTGTTTTTCCTTCAATATCTCCTTGCATGTAAGAGGACCATAAAACTTGCGCTGCAATTTCTGGATCAGTAGAATATTGTTCAAGTACAACTTTGGGATTATCAAACTGTTTAAGTTTTGATAATACTATTGCAAGCTCTGATTTTGAAGGCATATTATTAATAATATAATTGGTATTAATAAACATTAGCCTAAAATAATATAAACTAATTGACAAAGAATATTGTAATGATTGGTGAAATTGGATTTATTCTTTTGGCAATGTTTTCAAGTTTAGTTTCTTCAACAGTGGGCTTTGGGGGGGCAATGTTTCTTATTCCCTTATCCACATTTTTTATTCCAATTAAAAATGCAATAGCAATTTCAACATTATTCTTCTTAGCAGACTCTTGTGTTAAAGTAATAATTTACAGAAAAAAAATTGATTGGAAAATAACTGGATGGATGTTACTTGGGGGCTTACCTTTCTTACTATTAGGCGCATTTTTAATGGTTGTTGCTCCTGAGCTTTTATTAAGAAGGCTGCTTGGAGTAGTAGTTTTAGTTTACGTTATTAATTCAATTTTCAACTTAACAAAAAATGTTAAATTAAAAGGCTGGCTCATAGCATTGATTTCAACTGCTTATGGGTTTTTCTCTGGAATCATTGGTACGGGAGGAGTAATAAAAGCTGCAATGCTTCATCATGTAGGGTTAAAGAAAGAAAGATTTGTAGGCACATTTGCAGTTTCTGCTTTTATCTTCTTAACTATTAAAGCAGTAATTTATTCAAGATTCGAGCTTGTAACAAAAGCCCACATCCCCATATTAATCCCATTAATAATAATTGGCGTAACTGGCCCATTTGTAGGGCGAAGGATATTAAGAAAAGTTAAAGGTAAAACCTTTAAAAAAGCAATTCTAATTATGCTTGCTCTAGTTGCAATTAATTTAATCTTCTTTTAACGAAAGGTATTTATACAATCTCAACTTCCATTTTAACAGGTTGGCAATTAAAAATCCATTTAAAAGTTCTGTTACAAAAGAAGACTTTGATAAGATTAAAGTCGCCTTTAATAAGATTAAAGATCAGATGGATGAGCATTTAGAAGGAATTAATGAAAATACTAATGAAATCCAATCAAATTACGAATATTTCCACCATTTAGAATCAAAGCTTGACAAATTAACTGAAAAAATTGAAACATTAATGTTAAGATTTAATGAACTTGACCCAGGAGACAAAGCAGAAGGTAAAATTGAATTATCTTACGATGAAAAGAAAGTCTTCTTAGCAATATACAAATATTCAACCACTGAAAAGTTCATCACATATAGTGACATTTCAAAAAAACTAAATTTGCCTTTATCATTAGTGAGATTTTATGTAACAAACCTAATTGAGAAAGGAGTCCCCATTGTTAAAAAATACCAGCATAGAGAAATTCTAGTTTCATTAGACCCTGCATTTAGAGAAGCTCAGACAAAAGAGAACCTTGTAAATATTAACGAGTCAATTACCAGATATATTTAGGGTTAGCTTTATTAATCATTTCTTATTATTATTCAACATGGATGAAATAGCTTTTAAGGGAGGTTTAATTGCCCTAGTTGCAGAACAAGTAGGGCTAGCACCAGTCTCTGCTCAAGAAAAAAAACTTTCTGAATTATTCCCCTTACCAGAAGCTAAGGAATATTTAGATGGTTCCCTTGTTAACATGGCTGTTCATACATTGGAAGATGGAGAACCTCTAAATGTGAGTAAGGCTTATAACCACATTTTTGAAATTACAAAAGGATTTTTAGAAACTGAATTTTATGAGAGGATCGGTAAAGAAGCAAGAGCCGGTTCAGAATATTATATGGGATATGTTATTGGAGGGGGGGAGGAGTCAGAACTTTATTTGGAATTTGGATTAAACGTTCTTCGTCAAAACCCTCTTATCTCATCTACTTTCTCAAATTTAGTAACCCTTGGATTTGATCCACAATTTGATGATGTTTCCCTTTCTGATTTTGTAAGAATAGTGCATGAAAGGTTTGAATTGCTGTGGGATGTGGCTTCAGTTAGACTAAGAGATTTAGGTCTATTAGGAGTGGGTGGTTATTCAGTGAATCGATTAGAGAATGACGATACACCCCTGTATCTTTTTAAATGATCATTTCTTCGCAATTTTTAATGGAAGTTATTGAACGTTTAGAATTATTAGCCACATGTGAAAGGCCAATGAGCTTAAGGTCAATTGGAGAAGAGCTTTCCATAAGTGATGAGTGGGCAAGAAATCTAATAGATGACAATGGGTGGGGGAAAACTTACAGGCGAAATAGGCAGCTATTACGAAGAGAAAAGGGCACATTGGCAAAAGAAGCCAAAAAAAAGAGGAGTTTAAAAGCAAAAAAGGCAGTTATTGTTGCATTTGAAAATGCAGAGCCTGCAATGCAACTTACAATATTGCGCTGTTTAAAGCACCCGCATAAAAACGCAAAACATAATATTGGTACTTTAACTACAATTTACTCAAGACATCTTGATGCAGTGGCGAATAATAGATTACCTACATTATCTGAACTGGGGAAGGGTCTTGAAGTAACAGTTCAATATGTTTCAAGGGTTATGAGGGATGTAGCAGGTAGGAGACATGCTCCGGCAAGAAGATTTAAACCTTATGAAATTAAATATATAAGAGGAATCAACCAAATTCCTTCTCCACTATCTCTTGCAGATAGGGCGCACTTTACTGGATATGAAAGCCACCACTTAACAAATCAAAAAGGCCATGGAGTTGTAGTTTTACCAAGAACTAGTATGATTAGCAAGATATCTTATAAAAAAGCCAATGATTTTTTAGTAAAATTAGTTGCTTGTGATTTTGTACCTAAGGTAATGAGAGATACTAACATTAGATACAATACGCAAGCAAACTATATATTAGAAAACCAAGGGTGGATATTAAGAGATATTGCACAGTTTGAAGTTGCAGCTGAAGGATTAAGGGACAAATACTTCCCTTAAAACAGTTCCATTTTTAAATTATTAGTTTTACCATTCTTTTATGGGAGTGAACTCAGCATTATTAAATGTTTTAAGGGGAGGTAGAATCAACTCGTCATTTACAGCAGCCGAAAAACTTTATCAAAGAGTTTTATGGGCAATTGAAGATTCTTTATCTGCTGGCGCTAAAAATGCATTGGAAGTTCATAAGATGCTTCCTTATCTTAAACGAGTTTCTCCTTTAACAATTGATATTATTGGTGAAAAACACCCTGATTTTGAATTTGACGGCAGAATAATTGATCCAAAATTAACCTTTGATATGAATTACTTGATGGTAATTGATGAAATAGAAGGAGAAACATTTAATCATTATGGTAATTGGCAAGAGGTTGTCGATGAGCTTGGATATTCAAGGAATATTACCCTTGCTTTAGCTTGGGCAGCACAGATTCATCATCCTGAAGAAGGGGCAATTTCAAAACAAGAATTATTTGCAAGTTTGGGGAGTCAAAGAAGAGCAAAGCTTCTTCTTGGTGATTTAAACCTTCAAATATTATTATCTGAAGATATTGATCCTTATTTTGGAATTGAGCAGATGGTTGATTATAATTTAAATTTAGGGGAAATGGAGTTACTTTTGGGACTAAAATCCCAAAATATTCATCATGAGTTAAGAAGAAGAAAGCTCATTAATAAATGGCAAGAAATAAGGAGAGCTGAAAAACAACCTCCAAGAAGTGTTTTTAAACACAATCTCTTAACTTCATTTGGAAAAGATTTGTGGGCATATACAAGGCATAAGGCAGAAGAAGGGAGTGTTGTTGCAAAAGCTATGGGTGCATATTCTACTCGGGGGAGGAATTCTGGGATTAATTTATCCTTGGGGATGATCCTTATAACTAGGGTGAAAGAAGCCCAGAATCAAATAAAACCTAATGGGAGACCTCCAGGATTAAGGGACTTAGTAGAAGGGTTAAGTGTTACAGTTCACTCTGCTGAAGATTATTATGTAAAGGTGAATGAAGATCTTCCTTCTGGGAGGAGATTATTAAGACAAGTTCCAAAATCAGTTGATTGGTTTATCAGAGATGCTTTAGCATTTAATTCAAACTTATCTATTAAAGATAGAGCGTGGTACATGGACCTTCCTTTCCATGTTGTTAAAAGAAGGGCAGTTAAGCATGGGTTTGGAACAATGGGAGGATATGCAACTCATGGGCGAATAAATTACAGATCAGCGGATTTATTTTACCTTGCAATGGATGATTCTACTTTAACTAAGGCTGATGCAATTGAACTTGGAGGGGTTAGGGGAGAACGCGCTTTTTTGGAGTTATTAGATAGAAAAACTGAGTTAAGAAGAGAGATTGGAAGTTTCAAAGGCCATGTTACAAAACTCAAAAAGAAGTATGGGCTAACCATTTCTTAATATCTTCAATCTTTTTTTCAATTTCTATTTCACCTGCCTTTACATAATGCTTCCAGTCGTGAAATTTGGGAGATTCAGAAAAATCCTTATCAAATTTAGGTTTTATTACAAAAACTTTTTTTTGATCAAATTCAGGCAATTGTGCATTTATTACAATTGCAAAAACAGTTGCAATAGAATTAAACAAGTTTTGTGAAGAGAGTGGTTGATCAATATCCATTAGATCAATTGCAATAACTTTATCCATCCCCTTTTCTAATAAGTAGTTGACTGGAAGGGGTTCAAGGAGACATCCATCCATATATTGATTATTTTGAAATTTATAGGCTGGCAAAAATCCAGGGATTGCAGATGATGCCATTACTGCATCAATTAATTTCCCAGATTCAAAATGAACTGTTTTTCTTTGGTTGAGGGATGTTGCAGAAATAATGATTGGAATGATAGTATCATCAAATTTTTTATCACCGAAATAATATTTTGTTAAAAATTTCTTTATTTTTGAGCCTTTTAACACAGATTTTACAGGGAGCCTTAAATCAGCCAGTTTCATATACAATTGCATTTCACTAAATTTAGAAATAACATCTACCATTGGGTGTAATGTTCCATTTAATCCGTAAATCCCTGCAGCTAAGGCTCCAATTGAAGTTCCTGCAACCATATCAAAAGAAATCCCCTCTTTTGAAAGTCTTTCTAATATTGGTACAAACGCAAAACCCCGGGCAGAGCCTGAGCCAAGAGCAAGTCCTAGCTTCATAGAGGGTAAAGACGTAGATTTACTATATAAATTTTGCTAAGGTTTATTAATATAGGTATATTCAAAGTTTTATGCAAGATCAATTAAAATCAAGATTAATTGAAGCAATTACTACCTTGGCAGAGGTATCTCCGGTCTCTCAAAATACTCCTTTAAATGAAGCCTTTTTATCAAAAACAACAGGATATGTGGGGCATGGTGTGCAGGATTTTTATGCAACACCAAATAGACTTTGTTCAAGATTATTAAATGAAAATTTGCATCATACCCTTAGTGATATTACTTCTTTTATCCAGGTTGGATTTGGAATAGAATTAGGTATGGCTAAATCTCATTTATTTGTTGTCTTGTCTAAATCTACTGAAGGAAGGATGCATAAAAACTTTTGTAGCATAGGAGTAGATTCTACTAGTGATTCACCAACAATTGCAGATTATGTTGATTATGTTGTAGATTCTTATGATAGCCTTTTGACAACTTATATTTTTAATAACCTCCCCTAAGTTTTTAAACTTCAAAAGTAATTAAGGCTTGTGAAAGAAGCACTGTTCTATAAAAAATTAAAAAACAAATTAGTTCAGTGTGAGCTTTGCCCCCATAATTGTGTAATTAAGCCAGGAGAAAGAGGCAAGTGCAGAGTAAGGGAAAATCAAGAAGGCAAATTAATTGCCTTAACATATGGGAAGTTAGCGACAGCGGCAATAGACCCAATTGAGAAAAAACCCTTATATCATTTTCATCCAGGCGAAAAAGCCTTTTCAATTGCAACAGAAGGCTGTAATTTAGCTTGCCCATTTTGTCAAAATCACACATTATCTCAAAAACCAGAAGAAGGTTTTCCTGTATTTGGAGAAATAGTTACCCCAAGGGATATAGTTGATAAAGCAGAAGAAACAGGCTGCAAAATTATAGCTTACACATATTCAGAACCAACAATAGCTTATGAATTCTGGCTCGATACAATGAAAGAAGCTAAGAAGAGAGGATTGCTTAATGTCTGGGTCACAAATGGCTTCATAAACCCTAAACCCTTAACCTTACTTCTCCCTTATTTGGATGCAGCAAATATTGATTTAAAGGGTTTTTCTGAAGAGGCATACTCAATGATGGGTGGAAAGCTTAAACCAGTTTTAGAAACAATTAAACTCATTCATGACAAAGTTCATATTGAAATAACCACGCTTATAATACCTGAATTTAATGAGCAAGATGTACAAGACATAGGCAAATTTATTGCTAACCTTAATCCTAAAATACCCTGGCATATTTCTCGCTTCTTCCCCCATTATAAACTGAAAAGGAAAGACCCAACACCTTTAGAAATAATGAGAAAAGTTGAAAAGACAGCGCATGCAACTGGGGTTAAACATATTTACCTTGGGAATATGGGAATAAACCATAAATCTTAAATACTATTTTCTTATGAATAAATAAATGGTAACCCTGCAATCAGTCTATTTCGGAAATTCACTTCAAACTTATCTTTTTGCAACACTAGCATTTATCGGAGTATTATTTATTTTAAGATTCATTAAATTTGTAGTTGTAAAGCAACTACTGCGATTATCTGGAAAAACAAAAACAGAGTTAGATGATTTAATTATAGGAATAATCGATAGTATCGGGTGGCCAGTTTACTTTTTAATTGGAGTTTATATGGGATTATTTTTCACAATTGAACCTCCAATTGTTTATACAGTGTTAAGTTACTTAGGTTTAGTCATATTGATCTTCTATGCTACAAAAATTGCAACTTCTGTAGTTGCTTGGGGATCAGGCAAAATTTTACATAAACAACAGGAAGCAGGGCCAGTTGACCCTACAATGATTAATTTTATTAAAAATATTATTAAAGGATTATTATGGCTTGTAGCTCTTTTAATATTGCTTCAAAATCTGGGAGTTAATGTAACTTCTGTTATTGCAGGGTTAGGTATTGGAGGACTTGCTATTGCATTTGCATTGCAGGGAATCTTAAGTGATATCTTTGCAAGTGTTTCAATTTATTTTGATAAACCATTTGAAGTAGGAGACTATATTGTAATTGGTGGAGACTCTGGAACAGTTGAACACATTGGCATAAAATCAACAAGAATTAAGACTTTAAAGGGTCAGGAGTTAATTGTAAGCAATCAAGAATTAACAAGCACTCGAGTTAATAATTACAAAAAGATGGATAGGAGACGTGTTGTATTCTCAATAGGGCTTACTTATGATACCACTGCAGAAACTTTAGCAAAAGTTCCATTAATGATAAAAGGAATTATTCAAAAAGTTAAGCACACTGAACTTGAGCGAGTGCATTTTGCTAGTATGGGGGATTATTCATTAAATTTTGAAATAGTCTACTATGTTGACACAAAAGAATATGCAGTTTATATGGATATTCACCAGGAAATAATCTTAAAACTTAAGGGAGACTTTGATAAGAAGAAAATCGAATTTGCTTATCCAACGCAGACGGTTTTCTTGGAAAAATAGGACCACTAATTAGTGGTTCTATATCCAAACCTTTTTAAAATAATCTGTATTTGTATTATTTTATGACGCTAAATGTAATCTTCAACACCCAAATAAAAGGGGGTTCAGGTAAGACTTCTACACTAGTTGAACTTCTATTTGCATTATCTCAAAGATATAAAACAGGAGTAATTGATATGGACGCTCAAGGAGCTATGGGATCAACTCTCCTAGGGAGGGAAATCAAATGCTTAAGACCATCTGAATACTTGGCTCCTGAAAAAGTAACAATGGCTGACCCTCAAGTATTTAGACTTGTATCAAAAGGGCAAAGAATTACGTTTCAAGTTCCTAAGGTTGAGACAAGCGTTGCCTTGTTCCCATTAGGCCATTTTAGAGATCATGAAGATAGGATTTGCGAGTTAGGGGAAGCATTAGACCAAATGGATGATCCTGATTTCTTAATAATTGATTCTTCAGGTATGGATGATATTGAAAATACATTAGCAAATTCAATAGATCCTCTTAGGGCAGTTTATGGAGGGGATATTAATTTATTTCCATTAAATGTCTCGACTCCATTTTCAAACATTACTTCAATGGGTTTTACTAGAACAACTCAGGCAATTGAAGAACTTATAGCAAGGGGATTTTCACCGAATAGAATTTTCCCAATTTCAGTATTGAATAAAACCCCTATCAGAGATAGGTCTACTTATGATTTAGTATCTTCAGAATTTGTAGATAAGTTAATTGATCAAGGTTTTTTAAGCAAATATCCTGAAGATGATTGTACAGGAAATTCCCCAAGAAAAGTTACTCTTGAAGGCCAAAGCGCATTATCCATTTTATTCCCAGAGATTGCAAATTTGCAAGACGGAGATTTTTCTCTATTTTTAAGAGATGGACCAAAGTATTACTTTTACCCCCATCTATTGGATGCATTAAAAATTAGAGGTATTGAGATCCCAATAAAAGATGAAAAAATTCAGATGTTTTCGTCAGGAATAACAAGATTTATTGGATATGTTTCTGGATGTAGTCAGGTGAGGGGAAAAAATTCCCATAATATTCATTTGGAATCTTTTGATCTTGATGCAATATCAGAAGATCCACAATTGGGGTATTTACTTGAAAGATATAAGGGAGCATATTCTGGTATATCCTTTCCAAGTATTCACTCTGAAAGACAAGAGTTCGGTTCGCGTTTTACTGCTCCAAGCATGGATTTTATTTCAATTAAAGCACCTCTTAATCAAAATAAATTTAGAAGACTGTGCCATTTTGTAGAGGCAACCCTCGCACCAGGAGAAATAGCAACTTTTGAGGGGCCCAACCATCCAAATCGGTTTATAATTAGCTTAGATCGTGAGCAATTTGACTCTTACATCCATTGTGAAGGGGGTGAATATTCAAGAGGAATACAAGGGATCCCCTTCTGCGCAATAGCATATTCTGAAACTACTCCGGGCAGGTTGCACGTTGGATTCTTGAATCAGACGTCACTAAGAATAGATTATAATATGGAATGCCAACCATTTTATAGAAATGTTATTGAGCCTGTTTTAAAGACAATTGCAGGCTTGTTGCCCTAAGCACCGCAGCACATCAATATATACTAAAAACCCTTATTTCTCTCTATGAAAGAGCATTACCAAGTATTTGCAGACTCAGTTGACAGCAGGCTGGACAATGATTTTATTGGAAAACTAGAAAAAACCGTAAATAAAGGCATGTATATGATGGCTGCAGCACCTGCAGTTGCTGAAGAAGCAGGTTTTTCATGGCCTGCTCCAAATAAAATTACTTGGATTGCTGGAGCTGTTTTTTTAGGTTCTTTAGCTCTTGCTGGCCTTAGTGATGGGAGACCAAGGTTTAGGGTATATTCGCGGCTTACAGAAAAAGTAATCTATGGTTCAGCTTTTATTGGTGGAGGAGCATATATTCTTCAAGTACTTGGTCAAGAAGTTGGTAAGTTGTTTAAATAAAGATTTTGTCTAGTAAATATAAAAGTTAATTCCATTTCTAAGCATATTTTTAATATTGCTCTTATTTAGGAAATTTTATAATTTTTACAGGAGGCATTGGGCGATATGCGTTGATGCCTATATCATATCCACCTTGTGAAGGCCACATAGGTCCTTCTCGATTTCCAGGAGTTCTTGAAGCGTCCCTTTTTCCATCAAGATAATTCCACATTTCCATTGCTCCATGATCAATAAATCCTCGTTTATCTCTTAGTAATTCCATTTTTATCTCCTAATTTCTTTTATTCCCATACATTATACCCGTTTAATTGTAAAGGTAACTTTCCTTAAGATTGTTTAAGGCTAAGATCGTATATAAAGCTATTGGAGGGCCTCTTGAATTAATCGAGTTTATAAGGGCTCATAGCGTCAAGTTTTTCTGTTAAGCTTTTTTGTCCAAGTGTAGGCGTTAGATCAATTTCTGGTACTTTTAATGGATTTCTTGTAATTGCTGCAATTTGTATGTTTAATTGAGTTTCTCTTTGTTCAGTGAAGATTTCTTGTTGAGCTAGATTTGCATTTCTTTTCCTTTCACTTTCTTCTAATTGTGTAGCTGTCTCGAAATAAGATTGCCGATATGCCTCCTTTGCCATAAATGAGCCAAAAGTGCGTGGACCAGGACACCCATACAATGCATCAGATATTCCCAATTCAATTGCTTGTTCTTCCATTCTATTGTCTTGTTCTATTCTAATACCTCTTGGATCAAGTGGTAGATACGGATTGAATTCCATAGTTAAGGATAAAGTGAATATAGTATATAAGAAAATGCTGTTGTGACAAGGGCAACACTCACTTTAAAGTCTTTTTTCAAGAGAAAGCGGTTTGTCTTTTCTGGTTTGATCTTTGTTTCTTAATAAATTTAATATTTCATCTTCACAATGTGGGCAGGAGTGTGAAAATTATGTGAAATATGCCTGTAAAAATCTTTTTGGCGACTGTATCCGTAGCCTCTTTGCCCCATATATAATCCCATAAATTTAAAGAAAAATTTAATTCTTTTTAATTCTTAGCATTTACAATAGGGGATGCAACACTTCTGTACCATCTAATTAATCTTTGTAAGGGTTTAAAATTATTAACTAAGATTCCATTTAAATGGTCAAACTCATGCTGCACAAATTGGGCTAATCTCCCTTTCATCTCAGCTTGAAACTCATTTCCGTCAATATCTTGGAAAGTTACATTGACTTTATATGCTCTTAATTTAAATCCACTATATCCTATTTGACAGCTTTCATAGATTGGATACCTAACGCCCTGAAGTCTCACTTCTGGATTTACCATAGTGATAGTGTCTTCGAGGGTAGGTGCTTCAGAAAACCAGGTAATATTCGCAGGTTTATCATTAACAACAACAAATAATCGCTTTAAATACCCTATTTCAGGCCCAGAAGCACCCCCTAAATCATATTTTCTAATTAATTCCTTAAGATAATCTACTTTTCCATATACCTTATCTGTTTCGAAATCTACTTCTTCGCAGATTGTATGTAATTGTTCTAGTGTTGCTAATCCCATATTTCTCAAATTTTTAATTGAATCCTCACTTTTAAACTTTTTTATTGATTTTTTTAATTCTTGTGTATATTGAAAAGAATTACCTAGACTTATATTCTTTAAAATATATATTAAAATAGACTATAGTGTTCTAAAATATATAATATAAAACTATCTTTCTAGACATTATTTTTAATAATATTGTTTTTTATAATATAATAAAACCTTTAATAAATAATTAAAAATATTAGCCTTAATTATAATTAAAAGATTTAATTAAAAATTAATAATATTAACCATTCCTCAAAAACTAGTTTCTCGTCTAAAAACTATCATAAATCATCAAGTGGACTTCTTAATTTTTTTAGCTCACTAGTACTTACTTGAGTATAAATTTGGGTAGTCTGGAGGTTAGAATGGCCCAATAATTCCTGTATTTTACGGATATCTGTACCGTTTTCAAGCATGTGGGTAGCAAAAGAATGGCGCATTGTATGGGGTGTTACATGCTTCATAATACCTGCTTTTCTAGCAGTTCTGGCAATTATTTCTTGGATATTTCTAGGGCTTATTGGCCCGTTGTGGCCAGGAAATAGATAAATTGATTTATTTTCTTTCAAATACTCTTCAATTTCGGTGCGAAGACATTCTGAGAGCAGTATTAGGCGATCTTTAGCACCCTTACCACTACGAACCCATCCAATACCTTCTGATAATTCAAGTTCATTTACCTTAAAATTGCATAATTCAGATACTCTTATGCCTGTTGAATAAAGAAATTTGATTATTAATTTGGTTTTAAGATAATTTGCAGCTTTTATTAAATTTTTAATTTCTTGTTTAGATAAGACAGTTGGGAGTTTTTTTGGGGCTTTTGGAGTTTTTAATGTAACAACATTTTTTTTTAAAATTTCATCAAAATAGAATTTCAATGCAGCTTTAACTAATGCGATAGTTCTTACACTTGAATTTTTTTCATGCATTAAGTAAGCAATGTAATTTTTAACATCAGTTTCAGAAATCTCATTTTCAGTTTTTTTAATAAAATGCAGAAATTTTACATTATGATAAAAATAGGATTTTATTGTTTCTTTAGAAAAACCCCTTAATTTTAATTCTGTTATTAAATTTTCAAGCATTTTTCACCTCTTTTATAGCTCCAAGCGTGATAACACGCGTGTAACAGTCATTATACGAACGTTTAGTATTTAATACTTTCGTTTGTCGTCGGAGAAGCCATTCTAGCCCCATATTTACGCTAAAAAGGTTAGGGTAATGGAATAAAAGAAGGGTTGAAAAGATGTGTTGTTTTGAAAAATAATCAAAATTGTAAGAAACCAAAAAAAGTGGGTTTTTTGATAATTTCATTAAAAAGTAGAATTTCTTAATTATCATCAAATTTTAACAAAATTGGAAAAAATAAAAATAAAACAACAAACTTCTGTATTTCGAACTTTTGTATAAAACAACAAAAAGTGAGATCTTTGGAAAAAAAGTATTAAAACAAGTATATAATTCTTTTCAATATTGTAAAAAATATAATTGCTTTCTAAATACCTATGATCAAAAGATTTAACCAAAAGCTAAAGCTTTTAATAATAAGTTCATTGTAGAAAGTTTTAAGAAATAATCAAAGGTTTTGATTATTAAATTATTTATAAAAATAATCAAAAGATTTGATTAAAAGTTAAATATTTTCATACTATAAACTTTTAAAAAATAATCAAAGGTTTTGATTAAAATAAAAAGCTAAATAATTAAAGGTTTTTGTTAAAAGTTAATAATTATTTAAAATTTCTTCCGAAATTTTACTGGGGTTTAATACCCTAGACTTCAGTCCGAAATTTTTAATCCCAAAAATCCATCACTCGGACCTATCCCCAACTTAAAAGTTGGGTTATTGCGGCCCCCGAAAAAAGATGGATTTTTGTTATAACTATTAAAAATATTTGATTCTAATCTACTAATATTTTAAAAAAGAATCTTCTTAAAAACATTTACATAACTAAAACAGGTTCAGGAACTGTGTATTTAGATTTATTAGGAGTTTCTGCTTGCAATTCCTCAAGAATTGGCACTAAGTGATTCTGAACAGCATTGTCAATGTATCTCCTGCTCAAAGAAATATTTCCTGCAGCAATTGGGGCCATAGTTTTCTTAATTTGTTTGCAATAAGCATCTTGATTACGAGGATCTTGAGTTATTGTAATTAGTCTTTGGAGATTTTCTACTGTAATAAAGTCTGATTCTCCCTTTAGGGCCGCTTTCTCTCGTAATTCAGTTAAACCCCCTGTTGCACCTTGTTTAGCAAGATATTCTAGATCAAATAAATCTGTTCCTTTAATTACACCATCCCACTCAATCATTCGTGAGACACATGCACTAAGTTTGTCTGCATACAATTCGTCAATAGGGGTTACTAGTAAACTTCCATATTCTCCTTCAATTCGTTCTGAGTCTCCTACAGCCACATTTTTTATTTCAACAACAACTCGAGAAGCCCCTAAATGAGATTCTCCATGATCTTTAACAAGAAGATCATCTAGACCATATTCCCGCAAAGGCATATGGTCTAAGTCGCTTCCCTGTAAATCTTGCTCTGCAAGAGCAAATGAAACTCTAAGAAAATCAGGTTCATTTTTTTGTACTTCAATCTTCAGTGGCCAAAAAACTGGCCCAGCATCTGGTTTATGTGATTGTACGATATCTATTGGTTTAGTAGTTTCATCAATAATTGATTGAGCAATTGTATCAAAATCTGCACAAGCATAATCTAGATCAGCTGAATACCTTGGAGAACCGTGAACAAAATGCATCGCTCCTCCACCACGAAGGACAAGGGCTTCAGAGAGTATGGGATCAGTCGCAAATTTACTTAAGATTGTTTCTAAAATTCTATCCCTTGATTCAAGCTTTATCCGATGGATTTCTTGCTGTTTCATTAAGAAAAACTTAGGATTTCATCATTTATAAGTCTTTTGGTTTGTTTGTTACTAATCAGTAATAACAGATCAATTTAATCCTCTCCAAGGTAAAGAACTTGGCTCATTTCTTTTATTATTGCTCCCGTATCCCTGCTCTCCTGGTCAACTATCTCTAATACATTTCCCCTTTGGTGGACTACTTTTAAGCCATTACTTGATAACTGTTCTTTTAAAAGTGAATACCCTTGTTCAATCATTGGTCCAAATTCCTGTGTTAAAATGCCTGTTTGCCAAAAAAAAGCTTTGGCATTTCGTTGAAGATGCTGCCTCTGTGAACTTAAGAATAAAAAGTCTTCAGTGGACAAGTTTTGGGCATTAATTAACTCTTTAATATCCTCCGGTATCCTCTTGTCTAACCTGGCTATTGCTTGTTCATATCTAGTTGTTTCAAACCCTTCAACTTCTTCTGCAGCAACAGCCAGCACTGGGTTGCCATGATAAGCAAGAGCGAATTCTTTTTGAAAAAATGTACCTTCGTCTCTTTTAACAATTGTTAATAAGTCTCTTTTAATCTTGCGTTTAAGTTCAGGTTTTGTTAAGAGTAATTCTTCTACTCCCTCTTCTGCCAATAAAACAATCTCTTTTAATGCAACCCTATACTGATTAATAATCTTTCTTCTTTGATCCCAATCCTTGCTAAATTCTTCATGTAAACCTCTAAATTCATCTCGAGAAACACCTGTATAATTAAATAAGTCTGAATAATCATGATTGAGTTTTTCAGTGTATAAAAAACCAATAAGTAAGTTTTCTGCAATTGGTTCTAAATATCTAATAAATGTGAGCGAGTCATTTCCCCTATCTAATGAGGTTCTGTAAGCCTCAAAAAGAGCTTTTGTTTCAGGGACTCTTTTAACAATAACATCTTCAATAAAAAGTGGCCAAGGAACGTAAGCAAGGTGGCGTGAGCCTGCAGATTCTTCTGTTGGAAGTTGCCTTAATTTTTTCCCGTCTTCTTTTAATTTTTTCTTTTTAGGATTTAAGATAATATCAGGAATTCTATGCCTTCCATATCGTTTATAAAACCTCTTATCAATAAGTTCTGTAAGTGCTTCTCTTCTTAGTGTGAGATTTTTCAAGGGAATGCCAGTTAGATTTGCTATTTCTTGGAGGCTTTGTTTTTGAGGTTCAATCTTATTATCTACTGCAATCATGATTGCAGTATCTTCTATAGCGTATTGGCCGATAAGATTTATTGTTTCAGTATCACCAAGCTCAGCAAGAAGACTTAGATAGTTTAGAAAGTCTCTAGGTAAACCTTTTTTAAAAGTGATGTCCAGTTGTTTGCAAATAGCTTCAAGATTTCTGCGTTTAAATTGAGGAATACAATTAAATGCAATATAAAGTGGATCAATAATAATTGCATCAGCAAATCTTTCTTTGACAAAAAATTCACTATCTCCATTTTTTATTGAAGACTTTCTTGGCCCTCTATTGTGCAAATCTGCCCAAGAATTATCTTTTTGCAATTTTGTTTGTATTTTTTTTAATTCCTCAAAGTCGTAGCCATGGTAATGAAGAATAAATGAAAAAGGTGCTTCTTTATGCCAAATGTCTCTGGCCCAATCCCTCATTTCCATAGTAGAAATTACAGCCTTTAGATTTTGTTTTTGGCGTTCATGGTGGGTTGCAAATATCAATGAGAGTGCAGGGAAAATTGAGGGAGAATATGTACTAATATTTTCCCCTAAACTTTCAATAGCTTGGGAAAATTCATCATATATGGTGCCAAACCTTTCATAAACTCGATCTTTTTTTGCACCTTTTCTTTTTAGGGCTTTTTGAAATTCAATAAATCTTGCTTCAACTGCTTCATCAGTTGCTAAGAATTGGTGCACTTGAAACTCTACTCCTTCTGCTTTAAGAATTCCTTCTAAAGGGGTTGTTGTTCCAAGATGGCCTTCATATTTTCCATCTCTTTTAATTATCAATGCATTATGGCTCATATGGCCTTTTGAATGTTGCAACATAACATTTGCCCATTCAAATATTTCTTTTTCTGTGGCCCCTTCAAGCTCTGGAGTCAATAAAATGGCTTTAGGTATAAAATACTCATTAAACCATTCTTTAAAAACAGGATTTTCTAAAGAAGGAGGAGAATCATCACTAAAGAAAGCAAATTCAGTATCCATATAAATTCGATTTTTAGATAAGAGGTTTACATCCTCTTCAAGTACAGATATTGTGTTTGGGGCAAAATTTATACCTGTCCTGCTCCATTCTAGGATATTTTGGCTGGGATTTTCAGCTACTTTTTTTAATAGTTCTGGATTAATTTGAACATATCTTTCAAGGCTTCCTAATTCCCAGGATAACACTTTAGCAGCACTCTTTAAGTTTGGAGGAATTGAGCTTCTTAACGTGCAAACCGGGCCAGTTTCATCTCTAAATGTAAAAAGAGCCTCTCTTCTGTCTTCTCCTTTCACTTTATGCACAGTGATGGAGTCATTAATAATTGGCATTATCTGCAGAGAGTACCGGCAGGTTTTTAAAGTTTTTTATTTTATTTACTAATTAGTAGTCAATATTTAGAAAAATGGTTAAAAAATGGCAAATGTTGTAAATTATTTCCCATTTCCTGTATTAAGGCCTCATCAAGCAGAGTTTTTAGAGGCTATTGTTCAAGCTTTTGATTCTGGGTATAAATATGTCCCTCTTGAAGCACCAACTGGTTTTGGAAAATCTCCCTTAGCAGTGGCTTTGGGGAATTATTACGGAGATCAAGGGAATGGGACCCATATCTTAACCTCTACAAAACAGCTTCAAACACAATATCTTTCAACTTTTCCTAATGATGTTAGAACAGTCAAGGGGAGGGCAAATTTTACTTGCAATGCAGTAAATGTTTTAATTGATCAAGCAAAGGTTCCTACTTCTAGGGCCCCTTGTATTACTGATCCTAAATATGATTGCTCTTTAAAGCCAGGACTTGCAGGAGAGGATTTAGCAGCAATTTCAGCTAACCGTGGGCCTTTATTTTGGAAATCAAAAGAACACTGTACCTATTGGGCTCAAAAAACTGGCGCTATGAATTCCAAAATTGCACTCCACAATTATCCTTACTTTATTGGTGAAACAGAACATGTTGGAGATTTTGGAAAACGTGACTTACTAATTTGTGATGAGGCTCATAACATTGAATCTGAGATTATGAAATATGTGGGGTTAAAAGTTGATGCACGCACACTTAAACAATGTGGACTTAGAATTGAGGGTGATGTTGAAGAGGCAGTTAGGTATAGAACTGTCTTAGATACTCTTGCTGATAATTTAAGGCAATTAGTTGATATTGAAGTTGATCCAGAAAGAGCTAATGAACTGGAACAACTTTTAGGTAAAACCCAAATGGTTGCTGATGGGATTGATTGCAATCCTAAAAATTGGGTTGTGCTTCATACTAATGGAGGAATTGAATTTAAACCTTTACAAATTTCTAATTATACTAAAGACCTTTTGTTTAACAAAGGAGAGCGTGTTTTGCTTATGTCTGCAACAATACTTAACATAAATATGCTCCAGAGGTATCTAGGACTTGACCCTAGAGAGGTTGCACCTATTCTTAAGGTGCCTGCTCAGATATCCCCTGACCAGCGAAAATTTCATTTAAGATATGTTGGGAGTATGAGTAGAGAATCTAGAACTGAAACAATGCCAAGATTAATTGAAGAAGTAGATAAAATAATTACAGAACATCCTCATGAAAAAGGAATAATTCATTCAGTTTCTTACCAAAATGCAAAAGAAATTTATTCTGGAGTTTCGAGTCATTCAAGAAGCAGACTCTTGTTTCCAACCTCTTCGCAACAGATACCTCGCAATATGGAGATCCACACAACTTCATCTGATCCAACTGTTCTTCTTTCTCCAAGTATGAAAGAAGGAGTAGACTTAGTAGAAGCTCTATCGAGGTTTCAAGTGATGGTAAAAGTTCCCTATCCTTTCTTGGGAGATCCCCAAATTATGAGGAGGATGAAAAATGATAGATCTTGGTACGAATGGATGACTCTTGTAAGTTTGATTCAAACAGCTGGTCGTTCTGTGAGGTCTACTGAGGATTGGGCAGAAACCTTTATTTTAGATTCTGCTTTTGATAATCTAAAAAATTCTAGGTTAATTCCTAAGTGGTTTAAGGAAGCTTATGTTTCTGGTTAGGATTTTTATTTGGTATAAGAGTGATCTAACTGAGTTTCTATTAGCGTTTGCACCCCCTATATGAAACGTTCCCAGGCACTGCCCTTTCTTCATTATAGTTTACAAGCCCAACAGTGCCCTTGATCTTTAATACTCTTATTAAAAAAACATTTAGGTAATATTAACCAAAAAGAACAGCCACGTAAATGGCAACCCCTTTTCTTAATCCATAAAGAAAAAAGATTTAGCCAAAAGTATTACTCTTTCTTTTGATATTCAAGCAAGAAAATCTCCTCTTTTTTCTTAGTCCAATGAGGAAGTGTATCCACAAGTTCAAATCCCAATTTTTCCCAGAATAAGGATAATTGGGCGTAATCTGAATCAGTTTTTACAGTTATTTTGGCTTTTGGAAACTTTTCTAGAATTAAATTAGTAGCAAATTCAATTAAGAATTTACCTCCTCCCCTTCTTTGATAGTTTCTTCTTACAACTAAATGGTTAAGTCTAAATTCTTTAGGCGTTACTTTTCTAATGCAGACTCCACCGACAATTTCTCTATCAATTCCAACAAATACTCCACCAGTTTTACCATGCTTTTTTTCATAATCTTTAAGATAGGTAAGTACTTCTGGTGTTTCTTGTGAAAAAACTCCATGGCCATCAGGAAAAGAACTTTTCCCTAATTGATCATAGATGGGATATTCTTCAGGTTTGGCTTTTCTTATTTCTATCATCCTAAATAGTCCAGCTTTTTCTTTTCATGAATTTCAGATGCCATCTTGCCTTTCATTAGAATATTTTTTAATTTATCTTCAAATTCTTGAGCTTGTTTTAATAATGGTTCATAATCAACTGCAAGCCCTAGATATTTATCTAATGCCATAATAATTCCCGCAGCAGCTTTACTGTCAGGGAGTTTTGTATGAGTTTTTGCAAAGAAGCATGTTAATGGGATTTTGCCACTTTTTAAAATTAAAGCAGAGGTTAAACCCATAATAATTCCATCTTGAAGTTTATTCAATGCAAGATGTTTCATTTTTAATTCAATTGCGTGGGTGTTTGTATAGTAAAAAACAGATCCATCTTTTACACTTTCGTCAATTTCTTGTTCTTGAGCACCAACACCTTCAATACTTATTACTTCTCTTGCATTAAGTTTAGTATAAAGTTCTAAAATTGCAATAGATAATTCCCATTCATTCCCATACATCATATTTAGGCCATGAACAATCACCATATTTTTTTCTTTATTATAATAAATTCCAAGAGGCTCAATAATCTTACCTTTATGAATGGCAACAATAGCAGGAGCATCATCAAAAATAATTTTACCAATCTGTTCAAACTTCATATGTTCCATCAAAAATTCAGTAGAAATTGTCCCTATCAGTCCAATACCTGGAAATCCTTCAATGAGAGTTACGTTTTTTGGTTTTTTATTAAGCCTTACTTCCATTTTGCCACCTCTTTAATTTCTGTTTTGTTTTAGAGCTTTTAAAACTTTCTCTTGCCCTTTCCAATTTAGGGCGTGTTCAAGCACTTCACTTATGTGGGTTACAGGTATTATTTTTATCTTATTTTCCTTATCTTTTGATATAACAATATCTTCAATATTAGATTTTGGTACAATTGCTACTTTTATTCCTGTTTCAATAGCAGCTTCTATTTTTGGAGTAATTCCTCCAACTGGTAAAACATCTCCTCTCACAGATAATGAACCAGTCATACAAACACCTTGTTTAACAGGTAGCCCCTTTAATGCAGAGATAATTGCAGTTGCAACAGCAATACTTGCTGAATCACCTTCTAAGCCATCATAGCTTTGCAAGAATTGTACAAAAACATCATATTTATCCTTTAGATCCTCTCCAAAGTTCTTCCTAATAATTGCAGTAACATTGATTATTGCTTCTTTAGCAATTTCTCCCAATTTACCTGTAGCAACAATTCGTTTCTCCTTGCCCCCTGGAGTAACTTCAGCTTCAATTGGCTGGATTATCCCAGAATAAGCTTGGTCAGAACCAAAGACTGCAAGCCCGTTGACCCTTCCTACTTTTTCACCGCTAGTCCTAATTACTTCATATTCTTTTCTTCTATCTATATATTCATCTGCCATCTGTTGTTCAACTGGCCTTGCAGTTTTTCTAGCTGAGATTACGTGATTTACAGTAACAAACTTTGCTTTCTCTTTTACTGCAATATCTCCTGCAGCTCTAATCAGTCCACCAAGTCCTCTTAACATTAAAGTAAAATGGCCTTTTCGAGGAGATCTCCTTTTAGCTTCTTTGATTATTTCTTCAACAGCTGATTTATCAAAATGAGGAATTTTTTTGTCCTTAATAACTTCTTGAGCAACAAATCTTACTAGTTTGTCTTTATTTTTTTGAGTGTTTTTCATTGATTCATTCATAAAGACTTCATAACCGTATCCTCTTATTCTGGATCTTAACGCTGGATGCATTTCTCTTAAGGTTTCAACATTTCCAGCAGCAACTAATACAAAGTCACAAGGTACTGGTTCAGTTTTAACCATAGCACCTGCTGATCTTTCAGATTGGCCAGTAATTGAAAATTCTTTATTTTGTATGGCTGAAAGTAATTCTTGTTGGGTTGTTGGTGTAAGGGTTGCAATTTCATCAAAAAATAAAACTCCTTTATGGGCTTTGTGAATCATTCCTGCCATAACTCTCATATTTGCAGGTGTGCCTAGGCCTCCTGACTGAAATGGATCGTGAAGTACGTCGCCAAGAAGAGCTCCTGCATGAGCACCAGTTGCATCATGAAATGGCGCTTGTTTTTTCTTATGATTGTCAACAATTAACTTTGGTGGGACTGATTTAGTTTGAAACATGCGCTTTCCAAACGATAAAAACATCATAAATGCACCTAAAAAGACCATACTTCCTAAAAAAATACCTACAAACATTATTCCTCCTAGAAGCATTGAACCTCCTTCAATATCTGAATAATAATTAAATGAGTACCAAGGAGCAATCATTGCAATTATTAATATCGCAAATAGAATAACATTTTGAAATTTAAAAATATTGTTTCCCTGAGCTTTTGCTTGCCCAATTAAAGTTCTTCCTTGGCCAGCCTTAACTTCTCTAATCAATGGTGCAAATTCATCATTAGGGTTTGCAAAAGATAACACATCCTTAAGTTTTTCTTTGGGCAAAAGTTCAGCTAGAGCCATTCCAAGCATACTTTTCCCTGTTCCTGGCTTACCTAGAAGTAAAACATGTCTTCGTTGTAATGCTGCTTCTTTAATAATTTCAACAGCCCCTTCTTGACCAATGATTTGGTCAACTATTCGCTTCTTTACAGTTATATCCTTTGTAGTTTTATATTTCATCCCCAATATCGGGATAAATCAAGGGTTTAAAAAGGTTGTGAAAAAAGTACTTAGATTTTTTAGCTATACCATTCCGGCGCAACATTATTTAATGCTTTAATAAGAACACTTGAAACAACATTAATTGCTGGTACAGGAGAATTGGCTACTTCTACTTTCTTTTCATAGTTATCTGTTTTCACATACATTCCTGTACACATCCCTCCAATAACATACTTGTTTATGTAGGAATCTTCTAAAGAAGTAAAATTATATTCATCTAATAATCCAATAATTTCCCTTACTTTTTGTCTTGAAATTGAGGCATTTTTAATAAGCTTCTCACTGCCATGGGATACTAAGATATCTATATCCCCGCGGCCATTTAATGTAATTTGAGTCCAGCCCCAGGATTGGTTACAGGAACCAAACCCATATTGAAGATTAATATTTTGAGGGGCACAGCTAATTAATATAATTACTAAAAAGAAAATTAAAAATTTACATCTCTTCAACGACATCAATCCCCAATAAGTTTAATCCCCTCTTTATAGTTTTTGCAACATTCTCAATTAGTTTTAACCGTGAATTAGTTAGGTTTTCACCTTGGCCCAAAACCTTTGTTGAGACATAATAAGAATTAAATGCTTGTGCTAAATCAAGTAAATATCGTGGCAACATATTTATCTTGTAATTTTCCCCAATTTCACTAATTAAAGAATCAAATTCTAAAATGTACTTTGCAAGCTCAAATTCCGCTTGTGTTGTTAATACTTTTGCATCAAATGCTTTTATTTCTTTGACTTTTGCTTTCTTAAAAATTGATTTAATCCTTGTATATACATATTGTAAATAAGGGCCTGATTCTCCTTCAAATGAAAGTGATTCATTCACATTAAATACAATGACTCGTTTTCGTTCTTTACAAAGCATAGTAAATTTAAGGGCGGCCATTGAAATTTTTAATGCAGTATCTTTGATTTTTCTTTTGCTCCAATCTTTATGCCGTTTTTTAACTTCACTTATGGCTTCTTTTAATACTTGATTTTTAAGTTCATCATAACTTATGACATTTCCAAGCCTTGAAGACATTTTTCCTGAAGATAATTGAACAAGGCCATAACTATGATGATAGCATTTCTTTGCTTGGGGAAAGCCCATTAATTCTAATGTTTTAAAGAGTTGTTTAAAGTAAAGCTCTTGTTCTGAACCAACAACATAAATGTTTCGATCAATATTATACTTCTTAAATTTCCTTTTAGCTAGTTCTAAATCCTTTGTTGAATAAAGAGAGGTTCCATCTGATTTTAATACCAAGTATTTACCTAATTTATATTTATCTAAATCCACAAGTAAACTGCCTTGATCTTTTCTTGCAATCCCTTTCTTTTGTAAGTCTAATGCAATTTTCTTACCTTCATGAGAAACTTCACTTTCAAAAAAGTAAATGTCAAAATTAACATCTAGTTCTTTATAGATTGCATAAAATGTATCCATAGACCATTTGTAGGTTTTTTTCCATAGCGCAGTGAAATGTTTATCTCCCTTTTCAAATTTCTGCAAAACTTGACTTATCTCTTCTTTTAATCGTTCATTCTCACTAACCTTTTTTGTTGCTTTTACATACACATCTGCTAGCCAATTTCCATAGTCTTTATCTGGGAGCTTTTTACAATACTTATCAATATACCATAATGACTTAGCAACATGGGTGCCAATATCACCAATGTAATTAGCTGCAATTACCTTGTAACCACTTGCTCTTAATATTCTAACAATTGCATCTCCTAAAACCACATTTCTTAAGTGTCCAATATGAAAAGCCTTATGGGTGTTTGGTTGAGAGTATTCAACCATTACTTTTTCATTTTTTTTTGGTTTAATCTCTTTATATTCTAAAGCAGATTTAATAATCTCGGTTTTATCATAGAAAAAATTCAAATAAGGCCCTTTTGTAATTACTTTGTCAAAGCCTTTAGGAAGTTTAATTTTAGCTAGTTTTTTGGCAGCATCAACCGGATTTTTACCAAATTTAAAGCAAGGCAAGGATAAATCGCCGAGGCTTGAATCAGGAGGAATTGAAAACAAATCGATAATTCCTTTTTGATTGGTAGCTTTTTGTATAACCCTTGCTAGAGTTAATTTTAGTTGATCCATAGGCAAACAATTAATTAACCACTATAAATATTTTTTCTAATTAATTTTAGGTCTTTTACCTGAGAGATCTAACTTTCTTTCTGGCCCAGGTTTGGGCATTCCTGGAGTTAATAATGGGGCTTTATCTTCTTTTATTGGGGTCATTGGTTTCGCAACCGGTGCTTTAAGGCCCTTTATTGAAGCGTCGTCTGAAGTAACTAAAGTTCTCTTTTCTTTAACTTGCAAAGGTTGGGATTTTCTATTAATTATCTGTGCCCCATTTCCACTTAGTTTTTTTAACATGGCAGCATCAGATAATTTCCTCTCAGAAAGACCTTTTTGAGCATCCCAAGTGCCTTGTACTCCCGACTCAAGATTTGGAAGAGGTCCTGAATCTAGCAGTGCGCTTCTTTCCTCAATTTTTTCTTTTCCATATAAACCTAGAATAAATCTGTCAAGCATTAATCCCTGGTTCCTAAAGACATTTCCAAGTCCCCCTGGTTTCATAACATAAGACCTTAGAAAGTTAATCAATCCACCAATGACATGATCATCATCAAATTTTTCTTCAACATGAGTTCTTAGGATTTTTAATGCGTCGGAATGTTTATTGAATCTGTAAGCTAGACTTAAAAGAGACATGCTTGCAACTGTTTCTAAATCATTTAATCCATCATAAATCTCATGACTGGGCTTGTCAAATTCTGTTGGCATCGCTTCTTGATCAATGAGTCCATATCTTATATTTACATAAATGGGAGTTCTTTCTCCTTCTCTTTGATAAGTGCCTTTTACTCTATGCTCCGGGTCGTCTTGGCAATGCTTGCCGAGTAGTTTTTTAATTCCTGTAAAATAATCTTGATTTCCATCAGCAATATTTTTTAATTCCGATTCTTGGTGTGAACTCGCTAAAACCTTTGCAACTATATCATCTCCACTATAACCTCTTCCGTTAGGTGTAACAACTGAACCATAAGCAATTTTACTTGCAGAAGTGGTAATTCTGGCCTTTATTTCTTTCATGGAAACATGAAATGCAATCATTTCAAGTAAAGCTATTTTGCCTGGAAAATTAAATCCTTCAATATCGGTGTCAAATTCATTCGCATCAATACCATAAAGAGAATCAGGAACATATTCTGTATATCCAAATGGGTTTGACATAATTGCCAGAGGAATTCATTATTTATAAACGTTTTGGTGTTTTACTACTAACAAGGAACAATCTTTTATTGCTTAAATTTAGTGAAAATCGAAGAGTTTAAATACTAGTTATACGAAAAGTATTACGTTATCATACTATGGAAAAAAGGTGATTTTTCATGAAAGCAATAGTAATGACCCCAAATGGGTTAAAATTAAGTGATGTACAAAAACCAACACCTGGTCCAGATGAAGTATTAGTCCGAATTGAATGGGCAAGCGTATGTGGTTCTGATTATCCATTTCTAAACGGAGTTGTTGATAATTCTCATTTAATAGGGAAGGTTATGGGCCATGAGGGCGCAGGCCAAATTGTTGAAATCGGTAATGATGTAAAAGGTTTTCATACTGGAGAGAAAGTTGCTTTTGAATCTCATCGGGCTAGAAAAGAATGGCTTAAAGATGGTAACGATGCTTATAAAGATAAACATTTTGCAATAATAGGATACAGGGGATTTCCAAAAGGAAAACCACCTCAAGGTACATGGGCCGAATATATTTCTGTTCCAGCGGTATATGCCCATAAAATCCCTAATGAATTAGCTTACCATTATCCTGGAAGCTTATGGGAACCACTGGGAAATTCAATAAGGTTAGCAACAGCTGTTAAAGAAAGATTTCCAGACAAAAACAAAGAAATTGTATTTAGTGGGTGTGGCCCTCAGGGAATGCTTGCTATGTTGATTTTAAATAAATATTACGGGTACAAAAAAATTATTGCACTTGAAGTTTCTGATAAGCGTATAGAACTTATGAATAAGCTTGGGATTGCCAAAGTTTACAAACCTAGTGAAATGCCAAAAATTTCCCCTGAGATGTGGGTTGAAGTTTCTGGAGCATATCCCGCATATAAACAAGCAATTGAGACAACAAAAAAAGGAGGCACAATAATTCTCTTCGGTTTAATCAAGAAAGATATTGAAATTGAGGGCTTGCCTTATAACACCTTTGTGCTTGACCTTCATGAAACCAAACAAGATGGGTTAAATTTAATTGGAATTTCAGGAAGACTTAATGAAGATTGGGTTAAATGTCCTGAAGTGATAAAGGAGCTTGCAGGAACAGTTGACTTAAATGAATTGTATTCTTATTATGGGCCACTGCAAAACATGCCCCATATTGAACAGTCAATTGGGCTTCCTCCAAAAGATCCTGAGTTTGTAAAAGCGGTGTTTTCAGGGTTTTTGTTGTAAATCTTCCGGTTTTTTTGACAACACTTTCTTTTAAGCTAGTTTTTTCTTTAGGCTTGAGGTGGTTACCATGCCAACTAAAGAAGAAATGTACGCAATTATTCAATCTGCAGCCCCATCTCCAAGGGTGGAGCTAATGCCTGCAGAAGAAATTGACTTAACTAAGATTCCAAAAGCTGCAATTAAAATTGCTAAAAATCAAAATCGAATTAGAGATTTAGTAATTTCAAAAGCAGCCAGTGGAGAGTATCCCCTTGAATCAGGGGTTAGAAAAGGGTTTGAGGATTTAGGTGCAATGCAAGTTTTTGGTGCAAGATTCCGCGTTTTTATATCTCCTGGAAGTCATAACCTAGAGACTTTGATGAATGCACAAGCAGGCCATATGGGTTATATTAGCCAAGGGCTTTCAACGGTTCTAGCGGATATTCAGGATGCAAGAGCATTTGCTGAAACCTACTGGGGAGAATTAAGTGAAGCACCATTAGAAATGGACGCTGTTGAGCGGGAATCTTTAATTACTGCTTCAGCTGCAGCTGAGAAGGTGTTAAAACTTACTGCAGAAGTTTATAGTGATAGTGAGCAACCAGTAGAATACTTTGATAATATGATGCAGACAATTGAAGCGGAGCGAGAGAGGATAAATAGCACTAGCACAGCTGTAAGAGCAAAAGAGAACTTAATTGGGCATAAAGAAAGAGTAGAATTTGGAAGTACCATCTTGAGTCATTTAGACTACGCTGAACAAAGAATTCTTGATTGGCAAACTTCTATTAAAAACTCTGAAGAAAAATTAAAGTTGACAAGAGATGTTTTGCCAGCTCTTGCAGATGGAAGTGCTTCATTAAATGAATTTGTAAGACTTAGCGGTGAAGTGATCCAAAACACCCTTGGACTAGTTGTAGGGGAACTTTCACAAAGTTATAAGTCAGTTAAGACTCTTGGGAAACCAAGAGATCTTCAATTGCCTAGGGGGAAGAGTTATAGGATGATTCGGGGAGGCTAAAATGAATCTTGTGGAAATAGTTACTAAAGCTCTTGGCTTATTTACAAGACCGCCAGGAGTTTCAAAAATGGAATGTAATAATTACATTTTACCACAGAAGGAATATTTTAAATGAATTCAACTTCAATAAGAAAGGAATCATCTGTGGGGTATTCCTCGACAATCGCAGGAATGGCTCCAAGCAGTTTAACATTTTTTTTCTTTAATTCTTTTAAGGGCACAATCGCCCTTTTAAGTTTCTTATCAAGTTTAAAAGTAGAAAATCTAGCACCACCACAAATTTCTATTAATTGATGATAAATAACTGTGCTGTTAGCTTTTGCAATTCTTTCTTTATACTTGGCACCTGGTTCTAAGCCTGGCAAATAAACAACCCCCCTAATTAATGTGCCATCTTTTGAAACTTTATCGTATTTTTCTTTAACTACTTTAGCTTGATTTTTTAATCTGTTTTTAAGTTGCACTTTATCTTTTAGTTTTACAGTGCAATAATGGATTTTTAGCTTACCCTTGTAGCCTTTAAGCACCTTAAGGGCAGTTTCTTGTGAACCTTTAGCTGCATAAGATTTATCTGATTTAGTAAAAAATCCTTTTTTATTAATTGTATTAAAAGAATTATCAGCAATTTCAAGTTCATTTAAATTTAAAAAAGTAATCCAATTTTTTGCATACTCAATTAATTCAAATATTTTTATATCATACCTTGGGATTGCAGGAATTTCCAGCCCATAATCCCAGTTAAATTCATTAGGCAATTTTAATTTTGGCCAATTTTTCTTTTCATCAAGATCTGGGTGCAGTCTTATTTCATCAAGACCAGCATCAAATAATTGTTTAAGTTTGGCTTTAGTAATTCCTTCTGGAATAGTATAAAGATGGATATGAAACTTTTCGCCAAATTCTTCTTTTAAAGTTTTAATGTATTTTACAGTCCTTTTAATTTTACATAAACTGTCTCCTCCAGTAAATCCTGCCCCTTGAGCACCGCTTGCATTAACTTCTTTGATAATATCTTTTACATCATTTACTGGCCGTTCATTTGCAAAGGTAACATCTTTGTGAAATTTATAATCGGAAATTGAGCAGTAAAAACAATTTCTTTGGCAAATGCCAGTTACAAATAAAACCAACTTTCTACCCTTAACACACTGTTTGCAGCCAATAGGGAGCCCATTGATACTCCAAGAGTGAAAACGCGTTTTCATTTAATTTAAAAACAAGAGGTGTTTTAAAAGGCTTTAGTTTACTACGAAACAGTTATAAATAATGAGTTATTCATTATATTTATGATTGTTTTAAAAATAATTGAGACTTGGTTAGAATATTATGATATATCTCTTCCACAAGAGGGTATGGGAGCATTGGCTGATAGGGTTGTTAAACTTTCAGAAGAGACAAGAACTCCCTCTGAAGCAATAGGTTTAATCACCAATTCATCTGAAGAAGGATTGCTCCCTTTACTAATTCATATAAGAAATATTCAAAAAACTGATACGTTTTCGCCTTCAAGGCGAAATGTGGAAATTGGACTTTCAGATGTTGAGTTTCTTGTTGCAACAAGATATCCGGGAATTTCTAGTTCTTCAAGAACAGAATTATTAAAAGATTCTTTTTTTAGATTTTATGAAAATATATTTTTCGATAAAGCTGGAAGAAATTTGCCTCCCAGTGCAATTTTTCCGAGAAACGCTTATCATTTAGGATTAATTTGTTCTGAATTATATCAAGAGAGTGAAAATGTAATGGATGGTCTCTTGAGAAAAGAAGTTCTTGAACGGGCAAGAGTATTTGTTAATATGGCAAGGCAAAACGGCTATGTCCATTCTGATAGAATTAAAGATTCCGAAGTAAGGATGGGAGTAACCAAAACTGATGTTTTGGATGCAAATCTTTTAATTTTAGAAGCAGGTTTAATTGAAGAAAGCGAAAGAATGCCAATTTATAAAGATGCAATTAGATTGCTTGAAATAGCAGATAAAGAACAATTGACTAACCATTGTACTGCAAGACTTCATAGGACATTTGCAAAATCTTTACTTGGTATTAACCCTTCGCCTGAACAATATAATCGAGCCGGTGTCCATTATGAAGTAGGGATTACAATTCTTAATCCCGAAGATCATTTAAGGCAAACAATGGAACAGGAATTTAAGAAGTGGGACTTATAAAAATAATCGCTGATAATTCATAAAAATAATTCTTTTAACTTCAATAGGGTCTAATCCTTTAAGTTCTGCAATTTTATTAACTGTTACTTGTACATTTGCAGGATTATTTATTGCGCCTCTTTTGGGTGCAAGATACGGAGAATCAGTTTCGGTTAGAAGCAAGTTATTTGGAACTAATTTAACCATCTCTTGAAATCCTTCATTAAACACAAGAATTGGGGGGATTGAAAAATGGTATTTTAATTTAATTGCTTCTTTTACAAGCTCTAAGTCTCCAGTAAAACAATGCAAGACTACTTTTGGCGCATTATGTTTTTTAAGAAGGGAAATAACTTCTTTTTCTTTCTGCCTTGTATGCACAACTACCGGCACATCAAGTTTTTTTGCTAGTTTAATAAACATACTAAAAACTTCTTTTTGTTTCTTAAAATCCTTACCATACTTTCCATCCAGCCCAATTTCACTAATTGCAATCGGATTTTTAGTCTTAATCCACTCAATTTCTTTTTCTATTTGTTTAATGGTCATATCTTCAGCTTCAGTAGGGTAGATCCCATAAGCAGCCTTTACAATATGATAAGTATCAGCCAAAACTTTAGTTGCCCTATTAGTTTCAATATTAATACCACAATTGATAATTGCAGTAACACCTGCTCTAGCAGCATTTGCTACCATCTTTTCTACTGATTCTTTAAATCCATCTGAGTCAAGATGGCAGTGGACATCTACGAGCATATTTTAATTGTAGAACAAGTGGTATATAAATTTTTACAATAAAGTTTTACACTTATTACAAACATGAGTATTTTTCTTTTCATCAAATGTGGTTGATACTCCATACTCTATTAATGTGCCACATTTTGGACACTTTGGCTCTAAAAATTCCATAGAATCATAATTATTAAACAATTTCCCCTCAGCTATTATTCTTAGGTAAAAGAACTTTATATACTTTACTGTAAAGAAGGTGTAAGGTATAGGGTTTAGGATATAGGGTTTGAGGTTTGTTGGATAATATCTTTCACTTCAGAACCTTAAAGTGTAGGGTAATATGGTTTATGTGAAGGTATTCTTCATTTCCCACTTCAGACTTCAAACTTCTTACTTCAAACTTCTTACTTCAAACTTCTAACTTCAAACTTCTAACTTCAAACTTCTTACTTCAGACTTCTTACTTCAAACTTCTAACTTCAGACTTCTAACTTCAGACTTCCGACTGGGCAAAAGTTTATATATCTTCTCTTATTTGTGTGTTGTCTAGATATATACAACAATGAAAACCTTAGTTATTTTTTATTCAAGGACAGGCACTACTAGGAAAGTTGCAAAAGCAATTTCTAAAGCATTAAAAAGTGACATTAAAGAGATTTTTCCTAAACGAGAATTTAAGGGATTCTTTGGTTTTTTTCGAGGGGGATTTGAAGCAGTAATGCGTAAAACCCCTAAGATTAAGCCTTTAAAGAAATTGGAATACGATTTAGTTGTTATTGGTTCCCCTGTATGGGCAGGTAATATGGCAAGCCCAGTGAGAACTTTTTTAACAAAACAAAAACCAAAGAAAGTAGCATTCTTTGCAACATCTGGTGGAGACATTGGAAAAACTTTTAGTGAAATGCAAAAAATAAGCAAAAAACCAATTGCAATATTTAATTTGAAAACAACGCAGGTAAAGAAGGGTTTTACAATAACTCCCTTTATCAAAAAACTGAAGTGAAGGTGTTAAATAATGGAAGATGTATTAGAAGTTATGATTGGAGATGAATTAACAGCAAATGAAGTTGAAACTTTAAAACCTTACTTTAATGCCCAAGGCTTAGCATTTGGTGTTGAATCCTGGATGGGTAGAAGAGCAGATTTTTGGACACATAAAAGAGTTAAATATAATGATGAAGGTGTGCCTCAATTCCCTTCTGTTGAAATTTATGGTGAGAATTTTATTGACCTTGGTTTGGATCATCTGGTTACAAAAGGGGCAGTTACCTTGCTTGTGGGTAGGATTGATGAAAAGGAAAAACCCATTTTCCCTGATATTCAAAGAGCTTTGAGAAGCGCTGCAAGGGATTGGTTAAAAGAATCTAGAAAAGATCATAATCATCCAAGTTATGCTTCAGCTCATAAAATAGCAGTTTTTGATAAAAAGGGACCAGGAAGGGTATATGCTTCAGCGGCAAACCTTCCACTGCCTTCAACGAAGGTAATTAACAGGCGCGGTTTAATTCCTATATCTGAAGGATTACAGTTAGCTTACTCAGGAGCCCCACAATAACTTTTTAAACTTCTTTTAATTTTATTTTTAAATGCAGAAGGAACACTGGATGATGGTTGTGGCTGGCTTGCTCGCTGGTTTTATCATTTTTGGTGCTAAAATCTTTGGCAATGCAGGGCTTTCTGTTTATGAAATTATGATTGGAACTTCCTTAATAGCAACAATTGGCTTGGCACCCCTAGTAATTTTTAAGAAATCTTGGAGAATGCCAGTAGGATTTTTAAAATACATACCTTTTTTTGGTTTTATTGGATTTATCATTAGTTTTTCTCAATATGGGGCAGTCAATTTAGGGGTTCCTGTATCAATTTCAGTCCTCTTGCTTTACACTATGCCCTTATGGGTAATTATTTTTGATAAGGTTTTTTTAAAAGAGATTATTACCAAGGAGAAAATATTTGCCGTAATAACAGTGCTTATTGGTGTATTATTATTGATTAATCCATTTACTGAAACTGATTTTGGAAGCATCCCTGGAGTAATTTTAGCACTTTTAGGGGGAGTGGCTCTTGCATTTTGGGTAATTCTTGGAAGAGTTGTTGGAAGAAAGTTATACCATCCTGTTGCAATTAGATTTGGGTATTCTATATCAACATTATTCTTTTTAGTAGTTTCATATCCAATTGTTAAGAATTATGTAAATATGCCAGAATTCATGTCGCTTTCCTTTTCTTTTCCTATAATAATTTGGGTTTACTTAACGTTATATGTGTTTATTACTAATGTTGCAGGAAATTTACTATTCTATAAAGCAGTTCAAAAAATTTCAGCTACAGATGCTGGGGTAATATTACTTATTGAACCCCTTTCAGGAACATTACTTGCTGCAGTCTTCTTGTCTCAACCAGTTACTTGGTTAATAGGCCTTGGTGGAATATTAATTCTCACTGGCAATTATCTGGTTGTCAAGTAAACCTTAAATACATCTTGCTATTTTAATTTCTTATGAAAATTTTAGTCACAAATGATGATGGTTACAAATCAACTGGCATAAGAGCAGCGTTAGCTGCGGTAAAACCTTTTGCTTCAGAAATATATTTGTTCGCACCGTATGAACAACAAAGCGGTGTTGGAGGAAAAGTAACATTTTCTGAGGAGATTAAATTTACAGAATATGAATTAGATGGCATTAAAGGCTACGCAGTACATGGTACTCCTGCTGATGTTATTCGAATGGCTTTAATTGTTAAAGGATTAAAACCTGATTTAATTGTTTCTGGAATAAATTTTGGAGAACAAATTGGAAGTGTTGCAGTGCATATGTCTGGTACAATGGCCGCGTTAGTTTATGGGGCTGCCTTTGGTATTCCAGGGATTGGATTATCTATGGTACCTCAAGATGAAGCCCATAAGTTTCATAACCACAATGAATCAGAACTTCATTCAATGGAAGATTACCCTGGAAAAATTGCAACAAAAATTGTGGGATACGCAATAAAAAATGGTTTGTCTGGTGCCGAATTTTGGAATGTTAACTTTCCTAAAGAACCCTCTGAAGAAGTGATTGTTGTTCCTATGGAAAGAAGCTGGCATTGGCAAAATGAAGAAATAACTCTAAAAGAAGATTCTTTTATTGAGTGGGGAAAAATGCTGCCCCCAAAAGAACCAAAAGGAAATGATTTAGAACATATCTGTGATAAAATAACAATCACTCCCTGTAAGGCCGATTTTACAGATTTTGAAGCAATAAAAAGATTGAAAGAGGGTATTAAGAGAATCTAACATATTTCTTTTCTCTAAACTCATAAAGCATCGCCGGCCGGTGCACTCTTTCTATTTCGCCTGTTTCTTTTAAGAAATCCTGTTACAAAGCAAAAATAATAAAAGTAAGAGACGTTTTCTAAATTTCGTTAAAAATGATAACTAGAGCTGAAATAGACCCTAAAACTGTAGTTAAGGAAATTGGGCAGTTTATTGTAGAAACTGTTATTTCTTCTGGATTAAAAGGAGCAGTTATTGGACTTTCTGGCGGTGTTGATTCTGCAGTTGTTTCAGCTATAACAAAACGAGCTTTTGATGAACATGGAGGTTTAACTTTAAGAGGTTACTCTATGCCTACATCTACCAATGCAGAATCAGATAAGGATGATGCAAAAGAATTAGCTGAATTTTTAGATATTCCCTATGAAAATATTCCAATCCAGGAGATTATGGAGGCATTTGTAAAAAGCAATGAGACTTTTAAAAATTCATTTCATGGGGGGAATGCAGCAGCTGCTGTAAGATTGACGCAACTCAGTGGTGAAGCAGGGGAACACAGAGGGATTGTACTTGGAACAGGCAACCGAGATGAATATTTTTTAGGTTACTTTACAAAACGAGGAGATGGTGCAGCAGACATCCAACCAATACTGCAATTAACAAAAAGAATGGTTTATCAGGTTGGAAAGTATCTAAACTTGCCAGAATCAATCTTGACAAGGGCTCCAACAGCAGGACTTGAACCCGGGCAGACTGATGAAGCTGATTTAGGTTTTAGCTATGATGAAGCAGAATTAATCATAAACGGTTTTTTAAACGGTTATAATCCTAATGAGATCAATAAAATTACAGGAATTGCACTTGAAAAGATAGAAAAGGCAAAGAGATTGCATGAAACAACTGCTCACAAGAGAGCCGCTGCACCTTTTCCCCAAGTCACAATGGATTATGGAAATGGTAAGGCGCATTTGACTGAAGCTGATTCAGCCTTGGTTATTGGTAGATTCCAAATGGTTGCGAGAGGCCATGAAGATATGTTTTGGCAAATAACAGAGCATCCTGGTATAAAGAAGATTTATGTTGGAATTGGGTCAAGGGGGAATACTGAAGATCCCCAGCATCGCTATCTATTCTCATTTGAAGAAGTTAGAGAATTAATGGTCCCCTTACTTGAGCAAATTAAAGCAGAAAAAGGGATTGATTATCAAATTGAAGATGTACCTGATATTAATAATAATTTAGAATATTCAAGTCATGTTGAAGGTATTTTCCCAGATATAACTGGGAAAACTGCAATTGTAACTGGGGATCCAGCAACTGTGCTTTGTTTTGATGCAAAATACCCAATTTTTAAACCAGAATTCCGAGTAAGTATTCATTCATCCACTATTCGGGATTTAATTCGGGACAACAAGCCGTACGCTCATCTAGTACATGACATTGGAGCAATGAATAGGATCAACTATGAAGGTCGTTTACGCCAGTACTGGACGGAGCATGGTAATGTGCGACTCGGTTGATATTCTATCTCAATTAACAAAATATATTTTGGATAATGATTATATCTTAAGGTGATTTTACTAGAAATGGTACTTATACATAATAAACACTAGGAACACTTATAAATAAAGCTTAATCATGCTTGAAAAGGTGAATCATTATGGCTGAGGATTTAGATAAACTTGTAGGAATAGACAAAGAAAAGAAAAAAAGCAAAAAAAAAGGCCCTGTTAAAAAAGATGATATGATCAGTGTAGAATATGAAGGAAAGTTTACAGACGGTAAGGTTTTTGATTCTTCAGAAAAAGCAGGCAAACTATTAGAATTCCAAGTGGGTGCAGGCATGGTCATTAAAGGCTTTGATGCAGCATTAATTGGTATGAAACCTGGTGAAGAAAAAGATGTTACAATTAAACCTGAGGATGGTTATGGGGTTATTAATCCTGAGATGGTAAGAGATGTACCAAAGCCAAGTATGCCTGAAGAACAAGAATTAAAAAAGGGTATGACCTTAATGCTTGGCTTACCAAATGGCCAAAAGTTTCCTGCAAAAGTAATGGATGTTGGGAAAGACACAATCAAACTTGATTTAAACCATCCTTTAGCTGGGAAAACTTTGAAGTTTCATATAAAACTTGTTGAAATTATTTAACTTTTTTATTTGAACTCCCTAACTATTTTTATTTCTCCAGATTTATTAAATATTCCTAACCCTATAGTATCATTTCCAGAAATAACCTTTTTGCCCGCACAAAGTTTCTCAATATTTAACATCCCTGCGTCACATGCAAGCACAACTACTTGCTCACCCCTAGGCATTTGCATTCTTTCCTTTAAATCCCTAGAACACACAGGTACAATACTTTTATCATCAAGCACGCTAAATCCTTCTTCTTCTAGCGCAGTTTTAATTTCAATTGCTCCTCTTAGCCCCCCGGTTTTACAAATAGAAGCGCACACAGAACAACTTACAATAGAAATTGGCTTTTTTTCTAACTCTTCTTTAATTTCTGCGAGGGGCCTCTTTTTTGTGACTATCATGTTAGTTTTGATAATGGGTTGTATTTAAAATTTTCTTTAAAAGAACTTACTCAAAGCGCTTTGATCTTTCTTTGCCAATATCTCATCAGGTTTTATCCCAAGTTCTAAGAAAATCGAATCAACAGCAGGGATTATCTGTTTGTTTACATAATAATCAGTATCATAATCAGGTTTTTCTACCATATCAGCTTCAATTGCCCTTTCTCCCACTTTTCCAGAACCAGTTTGAACTATCCAGTGGATAATGTCTCCTACTTGAACAGTTTGCCCTCCTGCAATCATCTTTTTTGCAACAGCTACATGAGGAGAAATTGAATTATACTCTTTAATTGATTTTGTTAGCTGGGTTTTAATAATCATTTTTTTCTTTTCTATTTCATTTTTCCTTACTTTTGCTACAAGATCAATAATGTACTTTTGTGCTTTTTTAACATCATTATCCTTTAGTATTATCTCTAAAACATGTTTTTGAGCTTCGCGTGCTAGTAAACTCCAGTTTCTCCGCACATACTCAAAACCAGTAATCTTCATCTTGCCTTCTTTAGAAATCATAGCATATTTCTTCTTTGCACCAGTTGTAGAGGTTTTTGTGCTGACAAATAAAGCACTTGGAAAGGTCCCTTCAAACTGCAATTCCATAATATCTGGAAGGGTATCGTTAATATTTATTGCAAAATCCTTTGCTTCATCTAATGTTTTCCCATTTAAATCAAGAAAAATACTATCTGTATCTCCGTAAATTACCTTAAATCCAGCTTTCTCTGCGCTTTTAATAACCTCTGTCAAATAATGCCTGCCATAGGCCGTAATACTAAGTGCAGCGTCAAACGCATACCATCTTGAGCCAAAGTACCCCATATAGCCCCACATTGCGTTAGCAAGGGTTTTTAGAGCGTGAGAGCGAGCTTCCATTACAGCACTTGTCTCCTGCTGTTTAATTATTTCTTTTAAGCGTACTCTCCGAGTAATAAGTTCTTTAATTACTCCTGGAATAAATCCCACTTTTTTTGTACAAAACCAAATATCATCTCGTCCTGGTACTTTTTCTGCAGTATCTTTACAGCATTTACATTGTAATGTTTCAGGCGAAATATTGTGGGCGGAGATTATGCTAGGATATAGAGAACGGTAATCAAAGACAGCGACATTTTTGTAAAGACCAGGTGTTGGTTCATATACATAAGCACCTTGAAAAGAGCTTCTGCGCCTTTCAGCAATTGATTTATGGCCTGGTAAATTTGGAATTATAATATTATCATTGTATGCTTTTGTTATTAAATATCCTTCAACAAGTTTTGAAAATCTTGACCTTGACATATCAAAAGGCATTAATCTTGTTAATTTCACAAACTCCACAATATCTGGTAATATTTTTTGACAAAGTTTGTAGGTTACTTCAGTATCACGAAGATTATATTCTGCAAATTTTCCTAGTTCTTTGTCCCCACTTCCCCAGATTTTACCTAAGCGTGAAATATCTACTTCAATTTTCCCTATACCTAAGATTTCTTTTGCAACACTGTCAAGATCATATGAAGTAGTGCTTAGCCCTTGAGCCCATATATATCTAATAAATTTAAAGACATCAACATGAATTAATCCTTCAATGTATGCCTTTTTAACTTTAGTCCCAGTAAGTCGCACAGCTGAATTATTAAGGCCTGGTTTAAATTCTACACCTAAATGATCCGCACGTTTTTTTATATAAGGCCAGTCAAAGCCATCAGAATAATATCCACAGATTATATCTGGGTCGTCTTTTCTAATAATCTCTGCAAATCTTTTATACATGTCTTCTTCAGTTGGTAAAAATTCAACAAAATCTCCTTTTACTGGAAATTTATTCCAGGTTAAAACCCGCTTAATGCCCTGTGAATAAACTGCAATCATCAAAATTGGATATTTTTTAGGATCAATATCCTTTGAAGGAGTTTCAATGTCAATTGCCATTATAGATAAGTTTGAGTAGGTTTCATCAGATGCAAGCTCAATCTTATCTGCTTTGAAGATTTTTGCACGGTTTTTGCCAGGGATAAATTCTCCACTAGCTGTGTGTTTTTCTAGTGGAATAATATTATTATCAACTAAAAACCTTTGAATAAAATGTATATCTTTTTCATATACATGTTCAATTAACTCATTTTCTTTTATTTCATAAGCTAATTTAGGAATATCTTTAGGAATGGGGGTTTCACATTTGAAACATGTGACTTCTACTGTGCCAAGTATCTTTTTTATCTTTTCAACCTTTCCAATACCAGTTTTACGCTCTTCAAGCTGAAGCGTTAAATTCTTTAGATATTTTTCAACTACATCTTCCTGCCCTTTTTTAGGAATGACGAGAAAATAAGGAATAAAACTACTGTAACGAACACACACTCTCTCATCTTTAGATTTCCCATAGATATAGATCACAGCGGAATCACCTTCGAGCTTTTGCACTGCATCTAGAGGATAAAAGTCAATACTTACCATAGTGAACAAAAGGGCGAAGATTGCTTATATATTTATCCCTTAAAGCGCACAGCGTGAGGCAAAACTTTCAGAAGATCAATTGATCTCATCTTTATTGTCATTGTATGACTTCCTGGGTTAAAGTATAAAAACTCATTTTCAAAAAGTATATCATTCACATATGTCTTAATCTCACTTTTATATCCAAAAGGTGCAACGCATCCAATCTCAACACTCGTTATTCTCTTAACTTCATCGGGTGAAGCTAATTTTAATGATTTAACGCCTTCAAGCTTAGAAATCTTCTTAGAATCTACCCTTTCAGTTCCTGGTCCAAGCACAAGCAAAAATCCTCTTTTATTAGTTTTAAAAAGCATAGCTTTTATTCCTTCTTTCTCACTTTTTAACCCTCGGATATTAGCAGCTTCTTTGCATGTATAAACTGCGTCATGTGAGAATTTAGAGAATTCAAGCTGGTTTTCTTTAAGAACTTTAATAATTCTATTAGTTAAATCACCCATAAAACTTATTTCGTGATTACCCTATAAATATCTTTCTTGAAAATCTCACTGGACATTTGCGCAGAGAGTTTTTAAAGTTAGAAAACATAATCAATTTTATGGAGGAAAAAAATAAACTTGTGGTTTTTCAAGATATGGAAATAAGGAGAGTTTGGTTTAAGGAAGAATGGTATTTTTCTGTTGTTGATATTATTTCGGCACTTACAGATAGCCCCACTCCGAGACAGTATTGGGGAAGGTTAAAGATAGAGAGTTTAAAAGCCTTGAGTTGTCCCCAATTTGGGTACAACTGAAACTGGCAGCTTCTGACGGAAAATTTTATCTGACAGATTGTGCTAACACAAAATCTCTGTTTAGGATAATCCAATCAGTCCCTTCCAAAAAAGCAGAGCCTTTCAAACAGTGGCTCGCGCAAGTAGGATATGATAGAATAGAAGAAATTGAAAATCCAGAACTTGCTCAGGATAGCGTAAAGAGATATTACGAACTAAAAGGTTATCCAAAAGGCTGGATCGATAAGAGATTGAGAGGAATAGTAATCAGACAAGATCTAACTGGCGAATGGAAAAACAGAGAAATTGAAGCCAAAAATGAATTTGCAATTCTAATAAATGAGATATCTAAGGCAACTTTTGGAAAAACAGTAGGTGAATATAAAGAATTTAAACAATTAAAAAAGAAAAATCAAAACTTAAGAGATAACATGAGTGATTTTGAGTTAATTTTTACAATGCTGGGTGAAAAAACACCACAGAAATAACAAAAGATCGTGATTCTCAAGGTTTTGTTGAATGTAAGGATTCAGCCAAAAATGGTGGAGATGCTACAGGAGATGCAAGAAAAGTAGTTGAAAATAAATTAGGAAAATCGACAATTTTTAATGAGAATTTTCTGCCTCAACAAAAGAAACGAAAAATGCTAAAGTAACTTCAGAACAGTCTAAAGTAAAAAGCTCAAACCCCAAACCTCTCCGCTTTTGAGTCACAAGTTTTAAAAACACCATACTATTTTCCCATATCGTGATTTAAAATGTTATTAAGAAAGAAAACCAAAAAAAAGGAGGAGCCTAAAGCTTCAAAAAAGGCTGTAGCAAAGAAAGCTGCACCTAAAAAGGCCGTAAAAAAGGTTGCAAAGATAACTGCAACTAAAAATGCTGCACCTAAGAAAGTTACTGCAAAGAAAGCTGCACCTAAGGCCAAGAAAGTTGTGGATTCTCCCCTAGATTTTGAAAACGAAGTATCTGCTGCAGATCAGTTCACTGACTCTTTTGCAGAGATAAGAAAAATAGATGAGAGTAAAAAACCACAAGAAAGGCGAACTTTTACTCCCAGACAAGATTATAGAAGAAATGACAGAAGACCAACTAGCAGACCTGATTCTAGAAGTCCAGATAGCAGAAGACCAGCTTCCAGATCAGATAACAGAAATCCTGCTAATTTTAGGCCACCCAGAGCAGTAAATGTTAGACCTATTCTTGCGCATGCCCCTTCTCCACCTAAACCTACAGGAGATACAAGGCGATTGCAAGTTACAAGGAAAGAAACTACTGCTGCTAATGAAGGAAGAAGTGCTTTTGGATCCAGTAGAATTCCAAAAGCTAATAAGAAGCTACTTTCTCTTCCTGGACAAAGAGTTGGAGTTTTTGTTGACGTACAAAATATGTATTATTCAGCAAAACACTTGTTTAATTCCAAGGTTAACTTCAAACAAGTATTAGAAGATGCTGTTAATGGCAGACAATTAATCAGAGCAATTGCTTATGGAATTAAAGCAGATATTAAAGAGGAAGAAAACTTCTTTGAAGCTCTAGAAAAAATTGGATTTGAAGTTAAAACAAAGGATCTTCAGATATTTGTTGATGGTTCCAAGAAAGGCGATTGGGATGTTGGAATTGCAATGGATGCTATGAGGCTAGGACCAAAATTAGATGTAGTGGTACTTGTTTCAGGTGATGGAGATTTTAGAGATCTTGTTGAGTATCTAAAAAGCTCAGGATGCAGAGTTGAAGCATTAGCTTTTAAGAAAACTGCTTCAGCAAGATTGACCTCAGTTGTCGACCATTTCACTGATCTTGTAGGTAATAAATACTTGATCAAATAAAAATCCCCACAGCAACAAGCTGAGGGAATTTTTAATGTTCAAGATCCCAGGAGGGTATCTTAAACAAATGAATGAACTGTTAAAAGTATTAGAAGACATGAAGAAAAGCGAACCTGAAAGGGGAGCTAAGCAGAGTACCCTTGATAAAACTGATTTTTCAAGGGTACAAAGCCCTTCTTCAACTAATACTTACTTCGAATGTCCTCGAAGATATTTCTATAAGTACATTAAAGACATACCAACTTTACCCAGCATTTATCTAATTAGGGGAAAAATGGTGCATGCAGTCTTAGAAGATTTCTTTGAACTTGATCCAAGCAAATTATCTCCAGAAGGATTTGTTATGGAGATGAAAATGATCATGATGAAGGATTTTCAAGAGAAATGGTTAAAAGATAGACAAAATATAATAGATTTAGGAATGGGTAAAGATGAACGCTTAGGCTTTTTTCAAAGTTCTAAAGTGATGATATTAAAATTTGCAGAAGTATTTGCAGATAAAGTAAAACATCTTCTGCCTAAGATGCAGTTTGTTGAAGCTTTTAATGCAGCAAAACCTAAAACTGAACTTTATTTTAAGAGTGAAGAATACAAAGTGCAAGGATATGTAGACGCAATATTTGATTCTGATAAAGTTAAAATTATTGACTATAAAACAAGTTCAAGGGATATAATGCGTGAAGGCTATAAAAGACAATTGGCAATATACGCCCTAATGTATGAAGAGAAATATGGGAAATTACCTGATGAAGTGGGCATTCATTTTCTATTATTTGGAGAAACCATACTTCCTGCAACAATGGAAATGGTGGAAGATGCTAAAAAAGACTTAGCTTATGTTCATTCAAAGACAAAAACTGGCAGTATGGATGATTATCCTAAGGGAGTAAGACCTTTGTGTAAATGGAGCCGAGGCCAGTGTGATTATTATGATATTTGTGGTGGGACAGATTAATTCTTCTTAACATGCACATCCATCTGATTAAATGGAATGTTAATACTTGACTTGGCTAGCTTTTCTTTAATTATTTTAATTAGATCAAACCTTGTATGCCAATAATCTGATTTCTTGGTCCATCCTCTTACAGAAATTACCATCGCTGAATCACTCATTTTATACACAATTGCTTTATATTCGGGTTCATCTAAGACTCTTTTATCTTTTTTTAGAATCTCTAAAATGATTTTAATGGCCTTATCAAGCGAAGCTTTATAAGGGATATTTACTTCAAATTTAATCATTCGAGTGGAATAAGCTGTAAAATTTACTATCGCATTTCCCCAGACAGAAGAATTGGGAACAACTATCTTTTCGTTTGTAAAAGTTTTAATTTCTAGAGCTGAAATTCCAATATCTCTAACAGTTCCTTTAATTTCTTTTCCTACTTGAATGTAATCTCCTACATGAAATGGTTTGTACACCATTATCATTATTCCAGAGGCAAAATTAGAAAATACATCTTTTAACGCTAAACCAATAATCGCACCTGCAATACCCAAAGATGCTAGAAATGGGGCTAAGTTAATTTCAAATACACTTAGAATAACAACAGCAACAACAAACCATTCAACAATTTTAAGGATCCTGAAAACAAAATTAGCTGTTCCGGTATCAAATTTTCTCCAATCTCTTACTTTTTCAAGCACAAAATTATTTAGAATAACTATGAATATGTACCCACCTGCAAATACTAAAAAAGCTTTTAAGATCTTGATAAACAGATCCATATTCTGCTCAATAAATTGCATCATTCACCTCTTAAGACCGAAGATGAGTTATTTAGTATATAAAACTTTTCACCCTTAGCTTTATAAGTGATTATTTAACAGTAACTAATTCAATGGTCATTTACCAATTTAATGGGGTAACGTATGACCAAATTTCTGCAACACTAATTGATCGTGGTATTACTTTTAAAGAGATCGCTGAACCCAAGAAAGTGACAGATAGATTCTATCGTTGTCATTGGATTGATTTATCCTCGGAAACAGATAGGAATCAATTCCGATTAGCCTTAGAAAGGCAACCCTTGCATGTGAGGGTGCGGGGAAATGCGAGGAAAGGATTCACTTTATATTATTACGCAGGGTATAAGATAGAAAAAGTTGAAGATTTAGATGGGATTACTGGGGAACTTAAAGATGGCCTTATTCGTGAAAGAACAATTGTTACCCTCAATGCACAGATTCCAAGCGACCTTGAAATAAAAATTCATAAATAAAAAAGTTTATGCCATTAATTGATGATTATAGGCTATTTCTAATAATCTCGCAATATTTGTTGCAGAGGTAATATTAACTTTAAACAACATATGCTTTTCATCTTGCACAAGTTCTGCTAAAGTTTCTCTTCCACCAACAACTCTCCTTTGCACAAGCAAATTATTGCCTTGGCCCACTAAATACCATCTTTTTAAGGGAAGTTCATCATTAAAAACAACTTCTCCTAACTCAGATATTAGCTCTTCACGTTCACTTGGTTCGATACAAAATATTGTTTCTTGCATTTTTTTCACCTTTATTCCAATTAGCAAGTTGCATCTTTAAATTGTTTCACGAGAATATTAGACTATGCCTATTTATGATGAGAAAAATTAGATTATTTCTTTAGTTTAAGAGAGTAAATACAATTCTGATAAATTACTTAAAAACCATCGCAGCATATCCTACTGCATTCTTATAATCCTTAGAAATATCTCCAGAAGTATAGTAATTTAATAATCTAATATCACATTTTGGGAGTAAAACAAGTAAAATTGCAATGCCCATCATCCCACAGATTGTAGCTCCAGTTTCTTCAATGTAGTCAACAAATTTATTCATATCTTGCGCTTTAATAAGCTTAATTGCTCCAGCATCAAGATCATACATTTTTTGTGCTTTATCAAGTTCAAAAGGTATAAAACCATAAGCTGGCCCATAATGGGTAAAATCACTGCTAACAATGACTACAACTCTTTTTCTTGATTCTAAAATCGTTTCTTTTAAGTCGAGAGCAAATTTAGTAATGCTTAAATCATTAGATAGTAAAACTGGAACTATTTTAATATCATTTAGATGGTCTTTACAAGCATATTGTAAAAAAGGTAGCTGCACTTCAATTGAATGTTCCCCTGGCATATTACTTAATTCTAAATCACTCTTTTCAACTAATAATCTAACAAAATCCTTATCAGTTCTAACAAGCCCTAGAGGAGTTTTCCAATCATCCATCATTGTAGAAGATTTTCCAACACTTGAATGGTTGGGCCCTAGAATAATATAAATATCTGCAAACTCAGCTTCTGCAAGTTCTTTATATGCCCATGCAGCGCAAGCACCAGAATAGATATATCCTGCGTGAGGTGCAATAATGCCTTTAATCTCTCCTTTTCTTGGCCCAGGCAAGACTCCAGGCCCCCTCTTCCCGACAAAACAGTTCTTTAGTTGAACATCTAGCTCTTCAAAGTTTCCAGCATAAAATTGCCCAGCAACAACTGGTGTGCGAACCATAAAATAGAAGGTGTATATTTTATTAATATAATTTATGGTTTAGCTTAAATTATAAAATTAATCAAAAACTATTTAAAAAGCCTACAATAATTAATTCAAATGTCTAAAAAATTAGCTATGGGATTATTTGCAAAAGAAAGAGTCTTATTACAAGATTCTGATGAAACGAGAGAACTTTTAAATAAATCTGGTTTTGGGAAAAAAATAGCTTCAGGACAAATCCAAATTTCACTTCTAGAAGCATTATATCTAATCCAAGCTGAAAAAATCGCAATAAAAGATGGGAGAAAGGTTCTTGATTATGAAAAACTTTTAAAAATTGTTACAAAGAAAGATGATAGATTCTATATTAGATTCTGCGTATTTAAAGATATTAGGGATAGAGGGTATATTTGTAAAACAGCACTTAAATTTGGCGCTGACTTTAGAGTCTATGATCGTGGTGTAAAACCAGGAGAAGACCATGCTAAATGGGTGTTATATGCAGTTCATGAATCTGAAAAACTAACATGGCATGAGTTTGCAGCAAAAAATAGAGTTGCTCATTCTACTAAGAAAAAACTTGTTATTGGCATAGTAGATGATGAAAGTGATGTAACATATTATGAATGTGCATGGCTTAGACCTTAATAGTCTGAAGTAAGAAGTCTGAAGTCTGAAGTCTGAAGTCTGAAGTAAGAAGTCTGAAGTCTGAAGTCTGAAGTCTGAAGTCTGAAGTAAGAAGTCTGAAGTCTGAAGTCTGAAGTAAGAAGTCTGAAGTCAGAAGTTGGGAGTCGGGAGTCAGGAGGTCAAAGTTCGAGAAGTTATATTTTTGTTGTATTAATTGCACACTTCCAAAAAGTTTAAATAGAGATTGTCTTACTAAATTGCGGGAAAAGAGATGATAGAGATAAAGTTTATAGGAAGAGGGGGGCAAGGTGGTAAGACTGCGGCTTATTTGGCTGCTGAAGCTGCTTTTGCAGCTGGCAAACAGGTTCAGGCATTCCCTGAATTTGGACCTGAAAGAGAAGGAGCACCAGTATTTGCTTTTACACGAATTTCTGATTCATCGATAAAAATTCATTCTGGTGTAACTAACCCTGATATTGTAATTTTGATTGATGAATCACTTTGTGATGAATTGGATGTTATGGCTGGAGTAAAAAAAGGGTCGCCAGTTATTGTTAATGCTCCAAAAATAAGTTCAAAATTAAAAAGAAAATTAAAAGGAGCTAGCATTCATTATGTTGATGCTACCAAAATTGCTTTAGCACATTTAGGCAGAAATATTCCAAATCTTGCTATGCTTGGAGCATTAGCAACTGTAAGTGATTTATTTTCTTTAGATTCCTTAGAAAAAGCATTTAAAAAAGAATTGGGGCACAAATTAAAGCCTGAAGTAATTAACAAGAATATTTTAGCTATGGAAGAAGCAGCAAAACAGGTAAAAGAATGAAAAAATCTTGGAAAAACATGCCAGAAGGGGGCTTAATAGTTGAAGCTGGAAACTCTATTGAATTTAAAACTGGTGCTTGGGCCTCAGTTAAACCTGTTCATGATAAGAATAAGTGTGTAAATTGTTTAAAATGTCATTTTATTTGCCCGGAAGGCGCAATTTCAGTTAAGGATGGTAAAATAGACAAATTTGATCTTGATTTTTGTAAAGGTTGTGGAGTATGTGCAGAAGAATGCCCTGTAAAAGCAATAAAAATGGTGAAAAAATGATTAAGAAAAAAGCAATGACTGGAGCAGAAGCAGCTGCTGAAGCAATGCGTCAGATAAACCCTGAAGTAGTTGCAGCATATCCTATTACTCCTCAAACACCAATTATGCATAAATTCTCTCAATTTGTTGCTGAAGGGGATGTTGATACTGAATATATCAATGTGGAATCTGAACATTCTGCAATGAGTGCATGTGTTGGTGCAAGTGCAGCTGGTGGAAGAGTAATGACTGCAACGTCTGCTAATGGGCTTGCATTAATGTTTGAAATCGTTTATATTGCAGCTTCTAGTCGTTTGCCTATTGTTATGAATGTAGTTAATAGGGCGCTTTCAGGGCCAATTAATATTCACTGTGACCATTCTGATACAATGGCCTGTAGAGATACTTCTTGGATTCAATTATACTCAGAAAATGCTGAAGAAGTTTATGAAAACAATTTAATTGCATTAAAATTAGCTGAAAAAGTAAATCTTCCTGTAATGGTTTGCCAAGATGGTTTTATCACAAGTCATGCTGTTGAAAGTATGAAGGTTTTAGATGATAAAACAGTAAAAGATTATATAGGGGTTTATAAACCAAAATATTATTTATTAAATATAGATAAGCCAATAACTTCAGGACCTCTGGACTTTTTTGACTATTACTTCGAGCATAAAAGACAACAAATTGAAGCAATGACTAAGGTTATTCCTGAGTTTCATAAAATAGTAAAGGATCTAAGCAAACTACTTGGAAAAGACTATGATGTTCTTGAAGAGTACCACCTTGATGATGCAGAGTATGTAATAATCTCTCTTAATTCAACTGCAGGAACTGTAAAACATACTATAGATAAATTAAGAAAAGAGGGCAAGAAAGTTGGGGCATTAAAGATTAGAATGTTTAGACCTTTTCCATTGCAAGAAGTAGCTAAATGGCTTACAGGTAAGAAAAGTGTAGCAGTGCTTGACAGATCAGCTTCATTTGGTTCTGTTGGCCCAGTTTATCATGAAATAAGATCTGCATTATATGAAACAGAAGCTAAACCCAAGGTTGTAAGTTATATTTATGGACTTGGAGGCAGAGACATCAATGTTGAACATATTGAGAAGGTTTTTGAAGAATTAGAAAACGGAACAGCAAAAGCAGAAAATTATCTTGGAGTGAGGGATGAAAATGAACGTTAAAGAGATTGCTGCAAGAAAAGAAAGATTAGCGCCAGGCCATAGGCTTTGCCCTGGTTGTGCTGCTCCAATGATTGTAAGACAAACATTAAAAGCAATAAAACAAGATGTTGTTATTGCAAACGCCACAGGATGTTTAGAAGTATCAACTACAATTTATCCATATTCTTCATGGCGAGTTCCCTGGATTCATAATGCATTTGAAAACGCAGCAGTAACAATTTCTGGTGTAGAAACAATGTATCGAGCCTTAAAAAAGAAAGGCAAGATAAAAAAAGATATTAAATTCATTGCTTTTGGTGGAGATGGAGGAACATATGATATTGGCCTGCAAAGTCTTTCAGGGGCTTTAGAGCGAGGTCATGATTTTCTGTATATTTGCTACGATAATGGAGCTTATATGAATTGTCTCAGCCGAGATACTTTTGTTATGACTCAAGATGGTCTAAAAAAAATTACTGATATAAAAACCGGAGACCCAGTTTATGCATTTAATCAAAAAACCGGAGACCTAGTAATTAAAAAGTGCACAGGAGTTTTTGATAACGGAGTTAAGAAAGTGTACGAATTAAAAACCTTACATCATTCTATCAAGGCAACAGCCAATCATCCTTTCCTTGTTGTAAAAAGGGGAGGAAGAGGAAAAGATGGGAAACTTGAATGGAAAACCGTTGAAAAACTAAAAAATAACGATGAAGTGGTTGTTTTAAAAAATTCTTTGAAAGGGAAAAGTTTCAAACTGGCTCCAGTAAATATTTCAAAGAAAGGTGACTATAAAGTAAACAGACTTAATTTAGTTTCTATCCCCAAGAAAACAAGCCCGGATTTAATGGAATTATTGGGGTTATATGTTGGTGATGGATGGATAAGGGAAGAAAAAGGGGAAGTGGGTTTTGCTTTGCCCAAGGGTGTTAAAGGAAGGAACCGGGCTGAAAGTTTGCTAAAATCAATTTTTAAAGCTAAATTAAGTAATAAGTTTCATGATTATATCTATTTATACTCAGTCAATGCAGCAAGATTCATTAATTCTTTAGGATTTGGAAAGAATGCTCGCGAAAAACTAATTCCTCCTTGGGTTTTTACATTGCCTGATAACGAAAAAGAAGCATTTGTCAAGGGCTTAATGCTTTCTGATGGGTATACCATTGGAAAGAGCCTTAGATATGTTTCTGCAAGTATGGATTTATTAAAAACATTAAGACTTTTATTGCAAACTATAAAGTATAGGGTTGGAAAGATCCATCAACAAAAAAAGAAAAAAGGAACATTTGTTGTTTATAGGCAATTACTTGAAGACTCAACTTATGGGTACATTTGTTTTAGTAAACCAAAAGGGGCTGATTTAAAGAAATTTAAATCACAAGTAAAACAAAGAAACTTTTTAGCAGGAAATGAGAATTTTGCAACTGAAAAAATAACTTCTATTGAATATGTAAAAGAAGAACCCACTCTTGATTTAAGGGTTGAAGGTGAACATAATTTTGTTGCAGATGGAATTGTAGTTCATAATACTGGAATTCAAAGAAGTTCAGCTACCCCAAGAGGTGCATGGACTAATACAAGTCAAGTAGGAAAAGCTATACAAGGAAAACAGGAATTTAAAAAAGATTTAACAGCTGTTGTTATTGCGCACCATATTCCTTATGTTGCAACAGCAACCCCTGCAAACTACATTGATTTAATGAAAAAAGTTGAAAAGGCTATTAACACACCAGGCCCTGCTTTTATGAATATTTTATCACCGTGCCCAAGAGGTTGGAGATTCCCTGCAAATTTAACAATTTCAATGTGTAAGTTAGCTGTTGAAACAGGCTTTTGGCCATTATTTGAGTATGAAAACGGCAAATACACATTAAACTTTGATCCTACTAAAAAGAAAAAACCAATTTCTGAATGGATTGATAGCCAAGGAAGATACAGGCATTTTAAGGGCAATAAGAAGTTTGCAGCCGAAATTCAAGCTGATGTGGATAGAAAGATTGATGAACTTAAATGGCTAGCCTCCCGTAAATAATTTAAACCAGTTTTTTCTCATATTTGTGAAACAAAAGCAAATGCAAAGGGATTAATTTTCTTTTGTATTACGAAATTCTAATTGTTAATATAATGTTAAATTATTTTTATGCTTTTGTTGGGCAAGCTTTTGTAATCAAAAATGGTAAAAGGATTTATGAGGAATAAGATTAAATCTAAAAGTATCCTTTAAATACCATGAATAACATAAAAAATAAATTGCTAGTTATAAGTGAAAAAGGGGGCCTAGGTAAACTACCCTAGCTGTTAATTTAGTATATGCTTTATCGCAAATGGATTTTAAGGTGGGCATATTAGATGGTTGATATTCATGGCCCTAAAGTTCCAAAAATGCTTCCAAATGATAAATATTGCAAAAAGGATTAACTGAATCATGCGATAAAATAAAAGGATTAATAAACTCTGCAATTTAGTATTAAGGTTAGAAATACTCTTATCCCTTGTATAAGATGAAAGAGAAAATAGCATTGATTTCGGTTTTTGTAAATTTAATTTTAGCAGTTGGAAAAATAGCAGTTGGGCTTTTAGCAAAATCTACCTCTGTTCTAGCTGAAGGAATTCATTCAGGAATGGATGTTATCTCCTCGGGAATAAGTTTATTGGGGATAAAAATATCCAAAAAACCAGTAGACAAAAAACACCCTTATGGGTATTATAAATTTGAAGTTCTATCAGGGCTAATGATAACATTGTTCTTATTTCTTGCAGGGTTATGGATGATTTATGAAGCATATAAAGGAATTATTAATCCCCATTTTATTTCGATTAGTTATCTTGCTTTGGGAGTGATGTTTTTATCAGTTGTTCTAAATGAAATTATGGCTAGATTAAAAATTTACTATGGAAAAAAAGAAAATTCTTTAAGTCTTCTTTCCGATGGTGTTCATGACAGGGTTGATGTATATGCGTCGATTGCAGTCTTAATAGGAATATTCGCAATGCCTTTTTGGATTTATACTGATTCAGTTCTGGCATTTTTAATAGCATTATATATTATTAAAGAATCTTTTGAGCTAGGAAAAGAAGCAACAAATTCACTTTTGGATGTTTCTGCAGGAGAAGAAATTGAAAATAAAATAAAATTGATTGCAGAAAAAAATAATATAGAAATAAGTAAATTAAAAACACAAAAGAAAGGTTCTGTAGTTACAGCAAATCTTGAAATAAAATTACCTAAAGATATAACCGTTAATAAAGCTACAAAAATCTCTGGAAAACTTAAAGCTGAATTAATTAGCCAAATAGATTTACTGGAGTATGTTGCTATTCAAATTGAAACTCATGAAATGGTAGATATATCATTTGAACCTAAAAGGATAAGTTCTAAAATTAGTTTTAGTAGAGGTTTAAAGTGGCAAAAAAAAGGAAAGTTTGAGGGCATAATTAGTGAAGCACGGGGTAAAGGCCCAGTGGGCTATTGTGTTTGTCCTAAATGTAAATATAAGCAAGAACATAAAAAAGGAACCCCTTGCCATGCGATTAAATGCCCAAAGTGTAAAACCATAATGGAAAGGGAATAAAAGATTTTTTAATGATTAAATCTGCGGTTTAGAAAGAACCAAAAAATAATGGGGAAAAAATTTAAATAGTTCTTTACTAATAGTAGAATAGTAAAAGGCTTTTTATCTTATTAATTAAAATGGAAGAATATAAATTTCAATATTGTCAAAAGATAATTGTTCTATCAATAGGATAAAACCAAGGTGCTTCTTTGTAAAAGGCAGGGAGAAACAGAGCTCAATGAAATTTTTACTTTTATTGGTGGGAAGATGGAAACCACTGATGATTCTATCCTTCAAGGATTAAAAAGAGAAAAAGATGAAGAAGAATTTTAAGATATCAATTTACCCTACATTCAGTGTAAACTATCTTTACAGAAAAAAAGATGGAAACTCCTTGATTTTACCTCACTATTTGGCAGTCCATCAAAGTGGAGAAATTACTTTAAATGAAGAATATTCAGAATATAACTGGGTACAAATAAGTAAGTTAGATGAATTTGAACCAAAAATACCAGAGATCCCCCATATCCTAAAACAAATGCTTAGATTAGAAAAAATTGCAAAAGTAGAAGAATTTATTTTAATTTAAGTAAGGTTTAAATAATTCTTTTATTATTTCTATTTTATGCATATATTCCCTCAGGTTGTAAAATTTGTAAATGAGTCTTTTGATTCAAATACTGTCCAAATCATTCATTTTGAAAGAACTGTCCATTTTGTAAAGATATTAAATCAAGATGCAGATGAAGCATTTTTAGTTGCAGCATATTCTCATGATATTGCAAGAGCTTTTACAGAAATTAAACAATTTAAGGGCAGGTTTAAAGACCCAAGCTATCTTAAGGCCCATCAAGATAAAAGTGCAAAAATTATTGGAGAATTTCTTAAGAAGATTAATGCAATTAATGAATTCATTGAAAGAGTAAAGATGCTTGTATCTAGACATGAAGTAGGAGGAAATGAAGATCAGAATATTTTGAAAGATGCTGATAGCTTAAGTTTTTTTGAAAAAAACATTGATTTCTTCGTAACAGTTATGGTGAAAAGAACAAGTAAAGATGAAGTTAAAGAGAAATTTGATTGGATGTTTAATAGAATATCTTTAAAAGAAGCTAAAGAAATTGCGAGGCCTTGGTATGAAGAGGCTATAAATCGTCTTGAATCATTAGAATGATTGAATTAATAACTGCATTAACACTTCTGCCTTTAGTTTCAATTAAAGTTCCGTAATCATTAACAAGACTAAAAACAGCGTTTGTAGCTTCTTTTCCATAACTTTTACTTCTTAAGGAATCTCTTTTTATACATTCTTGTAAGGAGGTTTTTAGAGTAAATACATAATTTTTGAAATTAATTGAGGAAGTTAGATGCTCGATTTGCTTTTCATGATAAAAGCAGCCATCAATAATAACTATCTTCCTTGCATTAAGTGCAATTAATATATCTGGAAGGACAATCTCATCCCCTTTAATGAAATTCTCAAGTGGAATACACTCTGTTTTGATAACATCTAAGTTATTAGCTTTCATTACCTTATCAATAGAAAAGTAGCTTCCATTTAGCTTCTCCGCTAATTCTTTAGCAATTGTTGTCTTCCCTGATCCCAGCGGTCCCCTGATAATAATAAAAAAGCTCATAAATAATTTAAATTTTTTGCCCTATTAATATTTTTTTTAATCTTCGCAAAATTTAAGTACTAAATATTAATTACATTAAACATGGCATTCAAAGCATTATTCATTGCACATATACCTGATGCAGATTATAGAATACATAAAAGTGTAATCGACACAGGGATGTATAAAATGTTTTCTGTAATGGTTAAAAACCAAGAAGAGGCATTACTGGTTGCAAAAGAATATTTTGAAAAAGAGGGCATACAAGCAATAAGTTTATGTCCGGGATTTACAAATTCTAATGTTGGGGAAATTTCTTCCTTACTTAATGGCCAAGTTAGCGTTAATGTTTCAAGAGGAGATGGCCCAAGCAATAAAATTGCAATGGATGCTATGAAAGAAGCAGGATTTTTTGACCATTAACTTTATAAGTAATGTTGTTACTATTAAGTAACTATGATTCAACCTTCTGAACAAAGATTTGGATTGTGTACTCGCCGTAGCTTGGATTGCGCTTACAGCTGATGCAATAATTGTTCCATTTTTAACAGGAAAAACTCTCCATGAACACATCGGTCTACCCCCAAGTGATTATAAACTCTTAGGGAGTAGAACTGTTCTAATAGCTGAACAGGCTACATGGGGCGCAGTTACACTTTACCAAACTGCTAGATCTTACTTAAAAACACGGCCAGAGCCTTATCTTATAGCAATCTGTTGAGCTCAACAATTTCTGCTCCATTAAGGGGGTTCTCGAAATCAAGAATAAAAATCTCTATGATTCTCTCCCTCTTATCAAAAATTTTAAATACTACTTATTTCTCTTTAAACCCATGGCAAAAGGGGGTAGTTTAGATAGTCTATTTAATCCACGAGCAATTGCAGTGATTGGTGCATCAAATGCCCCTCAGAAAGTTGGAAATAATATTCTTAGAAATTTGCGAGACTTTGGGTATCGAGGACAGATCTATCCAATAAATCTAAATGAACCTACCATTCTTAATATGAGGGCTTATCCTACTGTGCTTGATGTGCCTGGTCCAATTGATCTTGTAATTATTGCAATTCCGGCACAGTTCTCTGTACGTGCTATTGAAGAGTGTGGAATTAAAAAAATTAAGAATGCAATAGTAATTTCTGCAGGATTTAAAGAAGTGGGGGAAGCAGGATTAGAATTGCAAGATGAACTAATGGCTGCAGCAAGAAAGTACAATGTAAGAATTCTTGGCCCTAATTGTTTAGGAGTAATTAACCTTCATAATAATATGAATGCTTCATTTTCATCGATTAATCCAAAAAAAGGAAATATTTCATTTATCTCTCAATCAGGTGCATTATGCACCTCAATTCTATCATTAGCAGTTGAAGAAAATTTTGGGTTCTCAAAATTTATTAGTATTGGCAATAAAATTGACTTAGATGAATGTGATTTATTAGAGTATTTAGGTGACGACCCTCAAACAGATGTTATTTTAATATATATAGAATCATTAAACAACGGAAGGCGGTTTATGCAAGTTGCAAATAAAGTTGCACATAAAAAACCAGTTGTAATGATTAAGGCGGGTGTAACTGAAGCAGGGGCAAAAGCAGTATCCTCGCATACTGGTGCAATGGCAGGCAAAGATCAAATATTTGAAGCAGCTTTAAGGCAATCTGGAGTTATTAGAGTTTGTTGTCTTGAGGACTTATTTAATGCTGCTGAGTTATTCTCGAAAATGACCAAACTTGATAATAATAATTTATTAATTGTTACAAATGGTGGTGGAATGGGAGTAATTACTGTTGATACTTGTATGAAACTTGGAATTCCTCTTGCTAAACTTGCAAGCTCTCACGAAGAAAAAATTAGAAAATTTTTACCAGGCCATGCCATAGTTAATAATCCCGTAGATGTAATTGGAGATGCTGGAGTTGATCGTTTTAAAAAAGTACTTGATATTGCAATTAAAGATAAAGCTGTTGGAGTAATCTTAGTAATTGTCACTCCTCAAAGTATGACTGATATTGTTGAAACAGCTGAACTTATTATTAAACTCGAAGGTAAAAAAGAGATAATAACTAATTTTATTGGAAGAGAGCGTAAAATGATTATTGCTCAAGAAATTCTAAATGAATCTGAAGTCCCAAACTATGAATTTCCTGAAGGTGCAGTAAATGGGATTGAAATGTTAGCCAGATTCAATAAATTTGTAAAAAGAAAAAGTGAAATACCTAAACAGATTATATTTAATAAAGCAATTGTTAGGCAAATCTTAGATAAAAAGAGAAAGAAACTTTCACTTGAGGAAGGTTTTAGAATATTAAGTGCACTTGGATTAAAAACAGCGCCTCAGATTTTTTCAAATAATTTAGAGGATCATTTGGATTTTTTAAACCAGCATAATCAAATTATTTTAAAATTGGACTCGCCCTTCGCTCAGCACAAAACTGAAGAGAAATTAGTTACAAAAAAGATTACTTGTGACCAGGAATTAAAAGCAGAATTTACCAGACTTAGGGAAGCTTGCAAAAACTATAAGGAATCCAAAGTTTGTGCTCAAAAGTTTATTTTAGGCACTGAACTAATTATTGGGGGTCTTTCAGATAGAACATTTGGAAGCGTAGTAACTTTAGGGATAGGGGGAATTTTAACAGAACTTCTAAAAGATATTTCATTTAGAGTTCCGCCCATAACAAATAGGGATGTAGATGAAATGATTGATGAATTAAAAACTGGCAAACTTTTAAAGGGTTTTAGAAATTTACCAAAGGTAGATATTGATTCATTAAGGATATTTGTGCATGCAATTGGCTCTCTGTTATTAGAAATGCCACAAATTGCCGAAATTGAAATGAATCCGGTTATTGCAACTAAAGATTCTGCTTATGCAGTAGATATTTTAATTACTCTTGCATAAGCTTAAACTGTCCAAATAACTCTTTTTTTATGAATCTAGCGGCAGGATTATCTCCATTTACACCATGTTTTCTTAATTGCGCCCTGTATATGGCGATAGTATGCTTAGAATACCCTCTAAAGGCAAGTTCTTCTAAAAGTAATTTCTCTACCCAGCTCATAAAAAGGCATCACTTACGGCCTTTAAGAACCCTTTTTGCCTTATTCCGGAAGAATTTTAAGGTATTTGGAAATATCCTTTCATTAACTTTAGCGTATTTTCTAGTTAATCTGTCAAATAAGAGTGAATCTCCTCCTTTTACATAGAAATATCCTATAGTTGCAACAATTAATGCTCCAATTGTTGCAACAATAAAATCTTCCATGGTATCAACAATTCCAGATCGTTGCATAATTAAACCAAAAGATTTATCCATGATATATTCGAAAATTTCCCAAATAACGGCTAAAGCCAAAGAAAAGCAAAAAGAGAATATCGCAACAAATATAGGGGTTAATTTAATATTTTGTTCTTTTGATACTAAATACACAATTAAAAAGCCTACAAATGCTATTGCTACTCCTGATAAACTATGAAGCATCAAGTCCCACCACCAAAAAATCTCATAAAAGCCAAACCCTAGCCCTAAAAAGAATCCGGCAAAAACCAATAAAGTTAATGCTAATTCAAATTCTATGGGTAAATATAAAACTTTTTTCCGTTCTATAAACAATGGCAGTAATGAAACAAACAGGGCAAGAGCAGAAGAATAAGCAATTGTCCAGTTAAATGTGAATACTGCGTAACATAAAGCAGTAGTTAATATCCCTCTAAGAATAAACGATATTATCAATTGGATATGATCTGCTCTATCATCTTCTTGCATATTCTCTTAAGAATATAATCTATTTATAGATTTTTTGGAAATTATCTAAGAACATAGGTCTTTGTAACAAGTCCTTCTTCAGGGAAAATTAAAGTTTTATCTTCAAAAACCCTATTGATTCCATCAAATTTTCCAATAGTGTAAGGATAATGCTTTCCTCTTTGGTGAAGGACAAGCGAGTTTCCAGTAATGATCAAGGCATGTTGTAAGGCTAATGCAGGATTCCTTTGAAAACTATGATATGTTTCAGGATAATAAAGGGCCAGAATTCCAATATCTTTTACTTCTCCTTCTAAAAAATGTGAATGGAGAATATGTTCAAATGCTTCTCTACCCAGGTAGGGGACATCTCCTTTCCTATTTCTAGATAAAAAGAAGTCTACCTTGTATTGGAATCCTAATTTGTGGAGATTTTGAAGAGGGATAACTTCTTCTTCGAGGCCAAAGGTCCATGCTGTAAGTCCAAAACAATTGGATGTTGCTATTTCAAAACTTATAAAATCCCCCCCAGTTAACTCCTGTGCCGAGGGAACGTAAACTCTTCCTTGATCTGGATTTGAAATGGCCCAAGTTACCCTTTCTTCTATTGGTAATCCAGAAATAAACGTTAAAATCTCCTCTTCGTGCATAAATAAAAGAAATTAATAATCATTAATAAATCAAACTCCATAGAATCATTTAGAAAAAAGGAAAAATAGTTTTATAATTCTTCTTCGTTATCGTCGTAATCCATATATCCGCGAATAAAGGCAGCTTCAGCAGCAGTACATTCATCATCTTCTAGCCCTTTTTCAAAACCAGAATAAATATCTTCTAATGTGTCTTCTTGGTATTCAGCTTCCATCTTTATCGCCTCCAGGTAGTAACCTAAAAACTTTTGATGAAAGATACTATATAATAATGAGTTGTCTAGGAATAGACAATAAAGGTAATACTAAGTATTACTTTTATTCGTAGGGTTTAGGATGGTGGGGAATCCCTAACTCTTGTGCTTCAGAATAAATATGAGAAAATGCAGGATTTCTACCAATTTCATCCTTTAATAGAATATGGCCATCAGTTTGGGCATAGCTAATTGTGAAAAACGCAGTCTGATGTATTTGCTGGATTACACTTAAAAACTTTTCAGTTGCTCTAACAGTTCCATTTATTTCAATTCCTCCCTTAAGGAGTAATCTGTTTAATAAGTATTTACAAACATTTCTATCTTCTTTATTGTGTTCAACAACCCAATTTTGGGCAAAAAGGTATCCAACAAAAACTTGTTTAAAAACATCCATGTGGTCTGTTGTAACGCTTGATTTTTTCCTAACTGAAAAATAATCCTGCATTTGACCAACAAATCTGGTGTAGCTTTCAATTAAATGGGTTTCTCTTAAAGTTTTCTCTACTGGAGTGGGCTTTTGTTTATTTTGTGATCGTGGCAGACCATATGGCCCCTCCAGCAGGATATAAAGCGTTTCCCAAAGTTTAAATTTCTCAAATGAGTCTGCAACATTACTTTCCCCAAATAAAATATGACTCATGGGTAATTGAACTTGTTCAAAAATTGAATAACGCTCAGCTGTTTCATCTGTTTCAAGTAGGTGGTTAACCAATGAAAATCTGGCAAGGTGAATTCTTGGCGAGGTGTAATCATCATGCAATTTTTTCCCTTTGTGACCTTTTTCCCTAAGTTTCCCCACATCTTCGTCCATTAAAATTTCTATGATTCTAGGAACATTATCATCTCCTATTTCTATGTTAAAAGGCCATGCCCCCCAAATTTCCCTTTCTTTAAGGCCCTTTAATTTAACTGTTCCAGGGTTTAAAACTGTGCTACAAATTGTAGCGTTACCAGAAGGGTGAAATAATTGGGATAATAAAACAGCAACCTCTTTTCCTGCAGCATAGTTGTTGTCTTTTAGCCCTACTGCCTCTTTATAACCTTGGATTCTCATAGATTCGGTAATATTCCCCCTTGACTCTAGAATTTTCTCCTCAAGTCCAGGGAAATCATCGATCTTATCTCCAAAACCCACTTCAATAGTTCTTCCGTCCTCAGTTTCAAAATGGAGGACTGCTTGGTTATAAACAGGAACTGCCAAATTTGAGTGGGGTAATAAAACAAGTGGGTTAATAACTTGGACATATTTTCCATTTCCTAATTTTCGAAATTTACCCATAGATTTAATTATATCACCCACAATATTTTCAATAGACCTTGAAAATCTCCGCACCTCTGGGTATACTCCAAAAATTCTTTCATAGGCCTTAGGATCATTATTGAGTTTGTAAATGGTATTGCAGGAGCTAGAGACAGAATTAGTCCCAACAACAATTGGGCCCTTATAATCAGCAAGTATTCTTCCTATTTCTAATATTGTACCAAAATGAAGAAAAGATTCAACTTCCCGCGTTGTTTTAGGCTCGATGTTTTCTAAATCAATATTTTCGCTAGCGTATACAATTGCAACGTTTGACTTGTGTACATCTTTAGGATTTGTACTCCCAACAAGTTTATCACGAATATCTGGGATATCATCTTCAAGTGCAACCACAATATGTTCGATTGTCCTAGTTACTGAATCTTCATTTCTTCCTAAAATGGTAACAGTTCCAACATTATCAAAATTCCTAAGATAGGCAATAGCGGTTGCTCGGCCCGCTTTCCCAGTTCCCCCTATAATTACAGGATTAATTTGGCATATTGTCTTATATTTGGTTGAAGAAGTTTCTCCAAGTTCTTGCCGGTAAATTAATTCATTCTCCATCATCCCAGCAATTATATTATCCATAGTCTTACGTTTACGCCTTTTGAATGTATCATCATGAGAAGCAATTTCTTCATTTACAACAGCCATTAGTTGAATTGGAGAACCACTATGGCGAACTACATCAAAATACAATGATTCAAGATAAAATTTTACTTTTTTATCTTTAGTTTTTTGATCGACGCTTTCAAGTGGGATTTTTATTTTTGAATTTTGGAGGGAATAATTATAGAGTCTATCTTCCCATCCTTCTCGCATGTCTACAATGACTATGCCTACATTATAGGCTCCATCTCCACCGTCAGCCATACTTAACCCCCTTATAGCATCTAAATTAGTTTCTTGGGCTAAAAGAATTCTTTCTCTATTTGGAGGGTTCTTTGTCTCTAACCTTCCTTCTAATGTTTTAAAAAAACTGTCATCTCCTACAACTATTACTTCAGTTCTTGAATTTCTACCTAGTCCTGCCACAATCCAGACCTCTTCCTACTAAATAGTGACTACTATCACCTTTAAAAAGCTTATTGTGGTTATTACGCTTAATTTTAATGTCCAATTTTTATCACAACAATATTTAAATATCTCTTTTATCAAATAATCTTCATGCAATTTATTGGGTTAGGTAATATCAAAGAAAGTCATGGGCAAAAAGCCGCATTATTAAAAAAGGTATTAGATAATGGGTATAATGTTGCACCATTTTTTGTAATCTCTCAGGATTTTTTTGATTCATTAGTAGAATTAAATGGCGCTAAAAATCAATTGGATTTTTTAAAAACTAAATTAAAAGGAGAAAGTTCCATTGAAGTTTTAAACCAATTATCTTCATTAATAAAAAAATTTATTGTCCCAGAACCAATTATTAAAGAACTTAACAAACATTACCTAAAACTTAGTAATAACCCTCTGGTGGTTAGAAGTGTTTTTGATTTGGTAAAAAAAGAAACATTTGTCGCTGTTAGGGCTTCAGACCCAAATCCTTATATTGATACATATACTAATATTTTAGGAAAAGATGAACTCATTAGGGCAATAAAACTATGTTTAGCCTCATTTTATAAGCCAAAAGCTTTTTCTTATTCAAGAACTAAATCACTTGGACATAACTGTTTAGTTGTCCAAAAAATGGTGTTAACAGAAAAAGCGGGAATTATGCTCTCTGATTCTGGAGTTATTAAAATTAAGGCACATTGGGGACAAACCGGTTTTATTTCAAAACTAAATCCAGATACTTATTTTGTAAATAATTCTCAGATATCTTCAAAGAAAATTGGTCTTCAAAACTATATGTACATGCTTGAAAAAGAATCATTTGTTAAAAAAAGTTTGCCTGCGAGAGCTGCTGAGTCTCAAGTGCTAGAAGATAGAGAGATATTAAATCTTGCTCAAACTTTTAAGTCATTAAAGAATATTTTAGGGAACATTGAACTAGAATTTGGATTTTCTAATGGAAAGATATATATTATAAATGTGCGGCCTGTTAATAAGATGGAAGAATGGGATTTTATAGGGGGTCCCCCTAATGAAGAAGAAAAGATTGATGAGAAAATAGTAGATCTTGAGCCAAACCAAGAAGACACGATCAATATGGGGGAAGTTGTAGATATAAATGCTAACCCTAAAATTGTAGATGTTATGGAAGAACCAAAGCTTAATAATATTATGGAAGAATCAGAAAATTCAAAAGAAAAAATTGAAAAAATATTCTTAAAATACGAAATTATTAACCCTAATTTAAAAAATGTATTGAACTTATTAAAAGATGATTTATTGGAGGAATTATAAAATGCCTGCAGGAAGACCTCCAAATAGTGAAATTCGTCAAAGAATTGTAGAAATTCTGCATTATTTAGGAAAAAGTTATGGCTATAAAATCTATAAAATTTACTGTCAGATATTCCCTGAAGTTACAATGAGGGTAGTTTATTACCATCTTAATAAGGGTACTGAACTAGGAATTTTTGAGATGGAAAGGGTTAAAGGTATTGAAGGCAACTATAGTTGGGGTAGCACTGCCGAAAAGGTTTTTTATTCGCTTGGAAAAATGGCTATGCCATTAGGACTTGATAATGTTGAAGAATTCTTCTCAAAAAGGCCAGAGACTTCTTAAAACTGGTAAGAAAATTAATGTTAATATCATTAAAATACATATTTGATTAACTAATTTCCAAATGCCTGGGGCTCTCTTTTTCAAAACAAATGGACTCGATATTTGTAACATTCTTGCACCATCTGTAATAAAAATTGGGAATAAATTAATCAATCCTAAATTAAAAGAGATCAAATACAGCCAGAAAAATAACTCACTTAACCAATTAACTGAGGCAAATGCCACTTTACCAAAAAAACCTGGTGTTTTTGGCCTAAGTATTGCTTTTTTGTATAAAAGACCCATATACCCCCTAGATTCATTATCTGGGTTAACCCCAGTGGTTAAGGAGTATGTTTCCCCATCAAGTGTTAATATGTCTACATTTTGATTCGGTTTTAAAGATATTGAAAAGTCATAAAATCCCATTAAACTATCAATCTTTTCCCCATTTAATTGTTCAATTTCAACTAATTCTGGCATTCCAACTTCGTTAGCGCCAGTTCCATTAATAGGGCTAACAATTATACCATCACTAATTGTTATTGCATCGGCAGCTGGAACTAATAAATACCCTAAAATAAGAATAAAAATTGCAGCAGTAATTAGATTTGACATTGGGCCTGCAGCGAAAACTGCATTTTGAACCCAGGCTTTTTCTTTAACAAGCTTTTTTTCGTCAGGTTCAACAAAAGCACCTAATATTGGTCCGAAAAATGCAATTCCTGATGATTTAATTGGAATATTGTAGGCTTTTGCAACAACTCCATGAGAAAATTCATGAATTACAATTATGGCAAATAAGGATATCCATCCAATAATAAATGGAAATGCCATTCCAGTTCCAGCAATTGGTAATCCTGGAAGAACGGGAGCAATACCCGGAGTGGAGGGATTAATTATTACTTCATAAACTCTTGTACCTAAATAATAAATAATATAAAATACACCAAAAAATGCAATGATTGCAAAACTTTTTCCTAAGAAATGAATTGTTTTTTTGAATCTTGCAAGAGAATCAATAACTTTAAGTCCAAATTTTGTTCTGTAAATATAAAAGAATTTCGCTTCAACATCAAATTTTTTTTTATTAATAAAAACTAAACTTGCTAAAATTATATAAAAAATGAGAATCCATTTATATTGAATTATAAATTCGAGAAAGCTCATTTTTTCCTAATTGGTCTTAGTGCTTTTTTCCCGCATTTTCTACAAGAAATTTGTCCTTCGGTAACCTTTAATATTGGCGCCTTAATTTTGCTTTTGCATTTTTTACAGACAAATACTCTGTGGAACATACGCGCTTCTGCTTCTGGGAATTTTGCCATTTTATTTTACCTGTTTTAGTATTTTTTGTCCTAACATCTCCCAATAGAGTATATTCGCACCATCCTTGACTTCATCTTTAAACTCACTTGTAATCTCAAGATCAAAGGTTTCAAAGGTTTCAGAGTCCATCACATTTGCTTTATCTCCTTGGATTGAAAGCACTTGTGCATTTCTCTTATCAATTATTGGTACTTCAATTTTATCGTGACCTGGTTTAACAATGATTCGCTTTTTTCCATCAAGTATTCCTGACGCAGATAGCCTCACTTTTGCGTGGCCATGTTTTCCAGGTCTTGAAATTTGAATATCAGACACTCTACAAGCGACTCCATCAATTACGACATTGCTTCCTTTTTTTACTGAGGTCAGTACTTCATGCTTAATACTCATTTTTGGGTTTCACCTCGGAATTTTAATTTTGGAGTAGTTTATAAAGGTTGTGGCTACTTTTCTAATTTAATTCTGTATAAGTTCAAAAATGACTTAATTGTGGCCCTTAGATCTTTGACATCCCCTACAACATGATCTGCATTTTTTTTTGTATAAATTGAAAAAAAGAATTTGTCAAAAATAGTACGAATAAAATAATACATCGGGTGTGACTCCCATCTATCTTCATAATCATTCATCATAAATCCTTCGGTTTCAGTAACTACCTTGCCTTTATTTAGGTTTTTTTTATTCCCATCAATTTCAACAGTTACATCAGTAATATTATGCATACGTATATGGATTCTTATGACAGATTTAGAATAATCAGTTAGTTTCTTCCATGGTTCAAGTATGAGTTCAACGTATTTACCGTTTTTTTCAACTATTTCTTCATTTTTTGTTTCTAGTTTATCATATCCTTTTTCCTTAAGCCAAGTATCAATTGTTAAATAAAATTCTGGAATACTTAAAACTCCATCATAACTAAGTGAATCTTTCTTTGCAACAAAATTTATTTCTGCCATTTTAGTAAGCATTACCTCTTGATTCTAATTTTAAAAATTCTTTGACTTTTGCATGAAGTTCATATAATTCGTAATACAATACATCGGAATCTTGCAAGTCTATTTCCTTTTTAATAATGTACTTGTTAAAAAAGTTTTGTAAAAAAAGAGTAAATTTAGATGATTTCCACCTTTGCCACCCAATTATATTAGGGTAATTAGTATCAATATAACTTTTAAAAAGTATTTTCATTCTCAATTCTATCATCTTAATTACTTTATCCCCTCTTAACACTTCAACATCTTTATTTTTAAACATATGAAAATGAATATAAATTCTATCTCGTTTGTAGGCATCTTTTTTCCTTCTTCCGTCTAATTCAATTTCAATTTCAGGTGGTTTAAACTTGTGATTAACTTCATAAACCTTAAATTTACGGTACCTCATCCATTTGCAAATCATATTATAAAGCCCATCAAAATCAACAGCACCCTTGTATCTTATAACAAAATCAGGGTTATGAAAAGAATCTGTATTAACTGGAACAATTGTTTCAGGAACAGTTACTTCAACTTCAGCCATATACTAAACTTGCACTATTCGCTATATAAACTTTTCGAGCAAAAAGGATAATAGTTTGAAGTCCACAATGAAGATCCTATTAGCTCCAGACTCTTGTCAGTTTGCAGTAGGCAGTCTGCAGTTTGGAGAGAATGTATCGCTCCAGACTCCTAAAGTCCTTTCAGAGAAATTCCAGCTTCAACTTTTTCAAGCAAGATATCAAAGAGTTCTGGTTGAATTTTCAAAACATCTTTTAGAGTTAAGAATCCAAGAAGTTCACTACCGTTAACAACTGGTAAATGTCTAATATCGCTATTTCTCATGGTAACAAGTGCTTCAAAAACATCTTTATCAGGTTCAATTGTAACAACTTTATTTTCCATAATATCTTCGGCGCGCATGAATTTAGGGTCTCTGCCATCAGCAACAACTTTTCTTACTACATCCCATTCAGTTATTATCCCAAGGAGTTTTTTGTCTTGTTCAACAATTAAAGAACCAATATTTTTCTCTTTCATAAGTTTTGCACAGAATTCAAGCGACTTTGTTGGCATCACAGTCACAGGACTGTGAGTCATAGCATCTACAACACTCACCCCAGTTTTCATAAATAGCAAAAAGACCCCTAACTTTTAAAAGATTGTTGCATTACAGAATATAAAAGAAAAAATTTAACGCCGAACAAGAATTTCGACGTTTTTACCAAAAAACTTTCTTAAATCTTCAAATAAAGATTCTTTAATGAATGATTTATCTGGGAATTTCGCATCAACCAATGCCTTGTCAAGAGCTGCTAAAGATGATTTTTTAATGTTTGCAATTCTTCCATCTTTAATCTTGGCAATTGAAACTTCTTTTTCTTTTGCTTCAAGGTCAAATGTAATAAATGCTTTATCTTCAAGCATAATCACTTCACCAAATTTCTTACCATGCTTGACATGAATTTTACATTTGTCAACTTGTTTTCCTTGAACCATTTGAATATATTCAGAAAGTCTCTTGAATATTGAATATCTGGCTTTTTTAGCTTTTGCAATATCTGCCTTAGTAAACTTGCCTTTTTTATACTCTTCAAAAAACTTGAAGAATTCACTAATCTTTCTGTAATATTTTGTCTCAAGTTTACCTTGATCAACTAATGTAGTTTTGACCAAGCCTACAAGATCAGAATCTTTTGCATAAGAAACACCTTCAATTTTTAAGACATCTCTTACAACGGAAGTTACATCATCCATGTGTTTTTTAACACTTTCTTTCTCTTTTTGTTCACGAATTGCGACAAAGAGTTTGTTAATTCTTTTTAGATATTCTTCAGCATCAGTAACAAGTTTATCGGCATCAGCGCCTGATAATTGTTTAATCTTGCCATGCTCTAAGTCTTTTCTAATTCTGATATTCTCTTCTAATATTTTAACATATTTATCCTCAAGAATCTTATCCTTCTTAACAAATAGTTGCCTCATTAATTCAGGTGTTTCCCTTGGCGTTGGAGGTGGGACACCATACAACATTAATGCTGCTTGACTTGGGGTTAATATTGCCCAATATGTGTCTTCCATTCCAATTGTGTTAATATTCTTTTTAATCCTTGTAATGATCTGTTCGCCTGAGTGCATATATAGGTCAATTGCTTCAGGTGATGGTTTAATCTTTCCTAGCTTTAATAGTTGTTTCCAAGGTAAGAAAGTACCTGTATCATGTAGAGGAATACCATCTCTTAAGAAAGTAAAGATGATTGGATTTGCTTCTCTAACACTTTCCCAGAAGTCAGTTAATATGTACACTTGGATATTTAATTTATTTCTAATACCAGTAACTTCGCCTGCTTCAATACCCATGCTTATAATTATCGCTCTTAATTTTTCTTTTAATTCATAACGAGTCATGCGTTTAACATCAGTATCATCTATTACAATAAAGACATCTACATCTGATTCTGCAGTAGCTCTTCCTTGTACAATTGATCCTGCAAGCACGTAAGAGACAATATATCTTTCAAACTTTTGCAGCACCATATTTTTATGAATTTCTGATATTTTTACTGCCGCAAGTGTTCCTTTATCATATAGAATTTGAGATAAAGCAATTAACTTTAAGATTTCATATTTTTGGTCCATACAATTTTGCCATAATTCAGTTAAAATCATAACTTGTGGCATAATATTTTTGTCGATCTTCTGGGCCATTTGATCAATAATTTGAGCAAGCTTTGCTTTAAGCTCATATTTAGTCATTGTTTTACTATCAGAATCATCAATTAATACCAGGATGTTTACTTGATCTTTATTTTCAGGTGGAGGTGGTGGCATCCCAGGGGTGGCTTGCGGAGGTCTAATTCCTGCCATTTCAGGAGGAGGTAATAAAGCAAGCCCAACAACATAATTATCAAATTTATCTAGTACTTGAGTTTTGAAAGTATCTAATTTAGTTTTTAATTTCTTGATTTTTTCTTGGGCATCTTTAGGTAATTTGTCTAACATTTGTTGAACTTTAGGGTCTGCTGGAGCCTTTTTAGAATTCTTCTTAACCATTAATAGTCACCTTCCTGGGTTTAATGTTTTTTTGGAAATATCGACGCTATATAAACCTTTGGGTAAAGTAGTCTGAAGTCTGAAGTTTGAAGTCTGAAGTTTTTAGGAAAATGTTTTAGTTTATAATTCGAAAATTATAGACGACAAAATTCGGGTTAAAAACCTCGAAATTTCCCATTCGTCGGAACCAAAAGCTTTATAAATGATGAGTTATAACTAAGTAGTAACAACATCTCCATTGGAGGGATAAAACTTGAGGTGAATAACATGGCTGGATTAAAAAAATATGAAAATATGGTGGACGCTGCTAAAGCACAAGCAAAATTAAGAGATTATACAGAAGAAATGCAGTGGCGTGCGCAAGAAGGTATTTCAAGTTCTATTGGTGTAGATAAATCTATTACTTTAAAAGACTTAAAGAAAGGCGGAAAAGAAGTTCAATTTAAAATTTATGAAGCAGCCAGAGGTGCAGCAGAAGAATCCCTTTCAGCCCAATTTAAGGATTTAACAGGAGATATCTCATTATTTGCTGGACACATTTTATCTTCAGCTGGTTATGGTCAAGATGCATGGGAGAGATACTTGCCTACTGACGGGCCAATTTCAAAAGGGGATATCTTGCAAGGACAAGTTTACGCAAATCAAAGTGGAGATGGAATGGTTAGATCATTTGCTATTGATAATATGTCAAGTTCAGGAGTTGATTCAACATTGGTGGAATGGCAACAAAGCAATCCAAATTTTGAGTTTACAAAGCCTTTAGCAGAACTACCTGAGGTTGAAAAAAGAAAGATCGCAGGTGACATTGCACGGCAAAAAACAGGAAACCTTGAAACTACAATTACTTCAAGCATCTTAAGGGAAAAAACTAACTAATTTTTTTAACCGATGAATTCTTTAATTCATCCCCCCAGTTGTCGGAAGGACCACCCTCCTTTCGACTTTTTAATCGATGAGTTCTTACGAATTCATCCCCCAGCTGCCGGAAAGGGGCGCCTTTCCGGCACTTTTTTCTAATCAACTTATAAATCCTCAGACTTCAGACTTCAGACTTCAGACTTCAGACTTCAGACTTCAGACTATTAGTAACCTTTAAATAAGAATTCTGGTTAAAAATAAGTTATGGCAAAGAAAATTAGTATAAAATACAATGGGAAGAGTCACAGTTTCAGTGCGGGAGTGTCTGCATTGGATGTGATGGAGAAATTAAAACTGGACAAAAAAAGTGTGTTGGCTGTGCAGGTAGGTACTGAGACACTCGAAACTACTAAGCCAATATTAAATTCTGGAGAACTTATGCTTCTAACATTCAATGATGCTTTAGGAAAAGAAATATTCTGGCATTCTTCTGCTCACGTACTTGCAGATGCAATAGTTAGATTATATCCAAATGCCAAACCAACAATTGGCCCCCCAATAGAAGAAGGGTTTTATTATGATTTTGATAATTTAAAGATTTCTAATGAAGATTTTCCTAAGATTGAAAAAGAAATGAAGAAGATTATTCACGAGAATAATAAGTTTCTTAGAGCTGAAATAAAAAAAGCAGAAGCAAAGAAATTATTTAAAAATAACAAGTTCAAGCTTGAAATGGTTGAGGATTTAGATGATATTTCTACATATACAACCGGCAAGTTTGTTGATTTATGTAGAGGCCCACATATTCCTAGCACAAAGGTAATTCACGCTATAAAACTGACTAAGCTTTCAGGTGCTTATTGGAGAGCTGACGCAAAAAAAGCTCAATTGACTAGGATATATGGGATTGCTTTCCCTACTAAAGAATTATTAACAGAATATAATGTTAGAATTGTTGAAGCTGAACGAAGAGATCATCGGAAATTAGGTGCAAAAATGGATTTATTTTCGTTTCAGGACGAAGGGCCTGGATTTGTATTCTGGCATGCAAAAGGGATGATTATTTACAATTCTTTAATGGAATTTTGGAGAGAAGAGCATAGGCTTGCAGGCTATGAGATGGTCATGACTCCAATTATTCTAAAAAAGGAATTGTGGCTTAAGTCTGGGCATTGGGACCATTATAAGGAGAATATGTACTTTACAAAAATAGATAATGATGATTATGCAATTAAACCCATGAATTGCCCTGGAGGAATCTTAATCTACAAGAATAGTAAACATAGTTATAGGGAATTTCCTTTGCGTTGGGCAGAAGTAGGCCTTGATCATAGGCATGAGATGTCAGGAGTATTACATGGATTAATGCGTGTAAGATCTTTTTGGCAAGATGATGCCCATATTTACTGCCTTCCAGAACAAATGGAAGATGAAATTATCAAGGTTGTTGAGTTAACTGATAAAATTTACAAGGCCTTTGGTTTTGAATACCATATTGAACTTTCAACAAGACCTGAAAAATTCATGGGTAAAAAAGAAGATTGGGATCTAGCAGAAGCAACTCTTGCTGGGGCACTTAAAAAACTTAAGAAAAAGTTTGTTGTAAATCATGGCGATGGGGCTTTTTATGGACCTAAAATTGACTTCCATATTAGAGATTCTTTGGGAAGAACATGGCAATGTGCAACAGTTCAACTTGACTTCCAAATGCCTGAGAAATTCGATTTAACTTATATGGGAGATGATGGTACTGAAAATCATAGGCCTGCAATGATTCATAGGACTGTTTTTGGTTCATTTGAGCGATTTATTGGTATTTTAATTGAGCATTTTGCAGGTAAATTACCTCTTTGGTGTGCTCCCAACCAGGTTAGAATCTTAACAATAGCTGAGAAATTCAATGATTATGCATATAAGGTACGTCAACAGCTCTTTGATGCCCATATTCGTGTAGAAGTTGATGAGTCTGGCAATACAATTGGGAAAAAAATCCGTGAAGCTCAACTGGATAAGGTCAATTATATGCTTGTTATTGGCGAAAAAGAAGTTGATTCTAATACAATTGCAATAAGGGATAGGACAGGTAAACAGAAGTTTGGCGTAAAAACTAGTACTTTTGTTAAGAAATTAAATAAAGAAATAAAAGAAAAAGAGTTTTAGACAAACTTTTTAAATCCCTAGCTATTGAGAAGTAAAAATGGTACTTGAAAAGCTCGGGAGTTCACTTCGTGGCACTCTAGATAAAATTGGCAAGGCATTATTTGTAGATAAAAAGCTGATTAATGAGCTAATAAAAGATATTCAAAAGGCACTTATTGAGGCTGACGTCAATATTCAACTTGTGCTCGATCTTTCTGAAAATATCCGAAAAAGGATGATTGAAGAGGAAATTCCTTCTACTGTCACCAAAAGAGATTATCTTGTAAAAGTAGTTTATGAAGAATTAATATCCTTAATGGGTAAAGAAGAAAAAACTCTTGAAATCAAAAAAAAGCCAACAAAATTGATGCTTGTTGGTTTATTTGGGTCAGGAAAGACAACTACTGCAGGAAAATTAGCCAGTTATTACAAAACAAGAGGGCACAGAGTCGCTGTTATGCAGACTGATACATGGAGGCCCGCGGCATATGAACAACTTGAGCAACTTGCTAAAAAGATTGGAGTTGATTTTTTTGGTGTAAAAAACGAGAAAAATCCAGAAAAAATTTACAATGCTTTTAAAGATAAATTAAAGAAATATGATTTAGTAATAGTAGATACTGCAGGAAGAGATGCATTGTCCGGTGAATTAGTTAAAGAAATTGAAAGTTTAGCAAAAATAGTTGAGCCTGATGAACGTTTTTTAGTAATTTCTTCAGATATTGGTCAAACTGCACAAATTCAAGCTGAACAATTCCATAAGAGTTGTCATATAACTGGGGTTATTGCCACAAAAATGGATGGTACTGCCAAGGCAGGGGGAGCATTAACTGCATGTGCTGCTACAGGCACTCCCTTGATTTTTATAGGGGTTGGTGAAAAAATTAAGGATCTTGAGCAATTTAGGCCTAAAAATTTTGTTGGAAGATTGCTTGGTATGGGAGATTTAACTGCATTGCTTGAAAAAACTGAAGAAGCAATATCTGCTGAAGATGCAGAAGATATGGGAAAAAGGCTATTAAAAGGAGAATTTAATTTAATTGACCTTTATGAACAAATGTCTGCATTAAAAAAAATGGGTCCATTAAGTAAGGTTATGGATATGATTCCTGGAATGTCTAAAATGAAACTTCCTGAAGGGGTGCTTGACTCTCAAGAAGGCCAATTAAAAAAATGGAAGTTTATTATGGATTCTATGACCCAAGAAGAACTAGAAGATCCTAGTTTAATGAACAATCAAAGGGTTGAAAGAATTGCAGAAGGCTCTGGGAGGGGTTCTGCTGAAATTCGTCAATTAATTAAGCAATATAAAAAATCTAAGAAAATGATGAAAATGTTTAAAGGAGGTAATACTAATAATAAAAAGCTCCAGCAAATGATGAAGCAATTCTCAAAATAAACTCTTTATAATTAAACCTAATATAAATCCAATTACTATTCCGAGAAAAAAATCAATTCTCAGAATAAACTCTTTATAATTAAACCTATTATAAATCCAATAACAAGTCCTAGCAAAAAATCAACAAATTCTCCTTTAAGTTCTTTTGGACTTGCAAAGTTTCCGACAACATTTTCTACAGGTTGTTGTGTCACTTTTGGAGCAAGTTCATTGATTCTGTGATGAACTAGTCTATAAGCTTTGTCCGCCCTATTAGCTCTAATAAGCCTATCAGAAAGAACACTGTCGCCTACGGCACCTTTTACCCAGGAAGCAAAGTCATTTCTTGATTCAGTTACATGATGTTTGTAAATATCTGCACCCATTCCTTTTAGAACTTCTTCAAGTTCAAACAAGTTTTTTAGAACTCTTCCATCACAAATCGTAAAATTCTCATCAGGATTAACATCTCTAAGTTCCATCATAATCACCTTTTTTTATGCGCAAGAGTATCATGCACACTTAAGCCTACTTTACTTGTGAAGGCCTTATCACACTTTTTACATTTAAACTTTTTAATACTTTTGGTGGTTTTTTTAGCTAATAACCTTTTTAAAACAATAACTTGAGATTCAAGCTTATTGGTAGTTGTTTTTAGTTCATCAGCTAGTTTTTTTTGCTTAAACACATGTTCTACCCATAGGGCAAAGTCATTTTTTTGAGCATTAACGTGTAATTTAAACACATGATTTGGAATTTCATCTAGTTTCATCCCAAATTCTTTTACACTTTTTAATACCCCCCCATCTTCAAGGTAGAAATATTTCTCGTTTTTCATTTTACACCCCTAATCTTAATTTCTTCAAATCCTTTAATTTTCTTTTTTGTAATCTTTTCTACTCGTAAAATAATATCATTAATAATGTTCATAAAGTTAATGAATGCATCATATGGATTCTCATAAGGATTAAAGTATTTGTGAACATCCCCGTCATTAAACCATTTTGTGCACATATAGTAAAAATGATCGCTTGTTTGCATTTTCCGCCAATCTTCAATAAGTTGATCATCTTTTGTTTCCAAAATTCCCTTTTCCAGATCATAAAGAGATTTTACAGCTGATTTTTGAATATCATTTCCAACCCATGCAGTTAAATCTCTTTCAACGTCTGCCCAAGAAATAATCTTAGGACAATCAAATTCACCTTTACTATCAATTTTTTCAATTGCTTCACTAGGAGTTATGAAATCATTATCAGGATGTTTTAAAATACTAGCAGGTAGATTTTCAAGGAATTTAAAAATGCCTGTATGCTCCCATTGATGTTCCCCAAAGGTTTCAAAATCCATAAATAAATTAATGATTTCACCATTTCCATTTATTTTATCAACCCACGTTGTGAATTTTTTTATAGTTAATGGATATTCTTTCCAGTCTTTATTAGAAAATCTAAACGCGATATCATCACTTAGTCTATAATTTTTTAATAATAATTTTAAGTCACTTCTTGGAGGATTATAAATAAAATTAGGTGACCTCCAACCTAGAATTTTATCGGCTCCTTCAGCCATTGCCCCCATAAAACCAAGTTCCCTTATTTGTTCACCAAGTTTATTGGAGTAAATTAATTCAGTATTTCTAAAAACTTTTGGAATGACTCCAAATTCTTTTTCAATTAATTTTTTATGCTTTTCAACTTGTAATTTAAATTCATTATTGGAGTAAACCGAACTTAATGAATGGTAATATGTTTCAGAAATAAACTCTACATTACCAGTTTTTGCAAGGTCTTTAAAACTTTCTAGTACTTCTGGAGCCCATTTTTTAAATTGTTCAATAACCACTCCAGATAAAGAAAAGCTAATCTTAAACTCAGGATGTTTTTCAATTAATTTTTTTAAGAGCTTTGTAGTAGGTAAATAACATTTTTTTGCCACTTTTTGCAACACTTCCATATTACCTTTATCATCAAAATAATTATGAAAATTCCCTATATTAAAAATACCATATTTACGTAACCTAAATGGTTGATGAACTTGAAAATAAAAACAAATAGAAACCATTTTTAAATTACCCTCTTATAAGTTTTAATACACTCTCCAGCCGAATCATCCCAACTCATTCTCATAATCTCATCAAATCCTTTTTCAGATAAGGTTTTATGAAGGGGTGAGTAATTCAAAACACCCATTATTTTATTAACCATCTCATCTATATCCCAAAAATCAACTTTTAGGGCGTGTGTTACAACTTCAGAAACACCTGATTGTTTAGAAATTATACATGGGGTGCCGTTCTTCATAGCTTCTAAGGGAGTTATCCCGAAAGGCTCAGAAACACTTGGCATTACATAAACATCTGCCATTTTAAAAGCAGTGTCCACCTCTTTTCCCCGTAAAAATCCTGAAAAGATAACCTTATTTGAAAGTCCAAGTGCAGCAGTTTTTTCTACCATCCTAGGAATCATATCACCTGATCCTGCAACAATAAACTTAACATTAGGATCCATTTCACTAATTTTTTTAGCAGCTTCAAGAAAGTACCCGGGTCCCTTTTGAATGGTTACCCTTCCCAAAAAAAGGACAATTTTATCTTCAACTGCTAATTTTGGTGGTCTAACGTCCTCTTCATTATTTGACCCTTCTTCCATATTTACGGCATTATAAACAACATCAATTTTTTCGGGGGCAATTCCGTAATGTTTAACAACAATTTGTTTTGTTAAATTAGAAACTGCAATTATCCTGTCTGCTTTTTCAAAACATTCCCTTTCGATAGCATAAATTTCGGGATTGGGGTTTCCCCCAGTTCGGTCAAATTCAGTTGCATGGATTTGAAATACGAGAGGTTTTCCAGTTGCTTCTTTAGCTTTAATGCCTGCCTTACCTGTCATCCAATCATGAGCGTGAATTACATCAAACCTTGTTTTTTTTGCAATCTCCCCCCCAAGCAAAGCATACTTCTCAACCTCAGCCCATAAATTGTCTCCATAATTGGGCATCCCACTATTTTCAGAAGGTTGTAAATTTTTAAATCCTTCATCATTTAGGTAAGGGACCAATCTGGAGGGTATTTTTATCTCGGAAATATGTGATGTTAGAAATTTTTCAGAAGTTACAAGCTCAACAAATTCTCCATTGATATCATAAGGGGCTTTTGGGATTACAAATTTTATTTCTACACCTAAATTAGAAAGTCCTTTAGTAAGTCCGTAGCAAGCAGTACCCAAACCTCCACTTTTAAAAGGTGGGAATTCCCATCCAAACATTAATACTTTCAAAGTTGTTTTCTCCCCTTTTTTTGTCAAAAAAATATTATAAATATTCAAAGGTTCTATTCTCTTTTTAAACTTTCCTATTATATTTGTATTACCTTATACATCAACTTTATACATCAACTTTCAATATTAACTTAATAGTAGTGTGAAAGTTATTTAAATAAATCAATATAGGTTTTAATATGGAAAAGAGTGCGATATTTGAAACATCTTGGGAAGTTTGCAATAAGGTAGGGGGGATTTACACTGTTCTAAAAAGTAAAGCTGCCCACATGAAATCCATGTTTAAAGAAAACTTCTTTTTGGTTGGACCTTATTTTCCACAAGGAAAACAAGCTGCTTTTGAAGAAAAGTTACCTCCAGAGGATATTAAATTAGTTTTTGATGAGCTAAGACACGAGGGTATTTTGTGCCACTTTGGAAAATGGTTAATTCCTTCATCACCTAATGTTATTTTAGTTGATTACTCTGGTTATTCACATAAAAATAATGAAATTAAAAAAGATTTTTACGAAAAATTTGGTATTGATTCTTTAGGTTCAACTTACCATGATTATGATGAACCTATTGTTTGGAGTACAGCTGTTGGGAGGATGGTAGAAGTTTATGCAAATTCTCACAAAGAAGATCATGTGATAGTGCATTGTCATGAATGGTTAGCTTCTGGAGCAGGTTTGTACCATAAGGGAAAGGATTCGCGAGTGAAAGTTGTTTTTACAACCCATGCAACCATGCTTGGTAGAACCTTAGCTTCTGTTGAACACGATTTTTATAATAAACTAGAAACTTATAACCCCTTGGAAGAAGCAAAAAGATTAGGTGTTCATACTAAACATCAAACTGAGGTAGCTATTGCAAAAACTTGTGATGTTTTTACAACTGTTTCTGAATTAACAGGGGATGAAGCAAAATTCTTCCTTGGACGAGTACCTGATGTTATTTTACCTAATGGGCTAGATTTAAGAGATTTTCCTACATTTGAAGAAATATCAATAAAACATAAATTGTTCAAACGAAATATACTTGAGTTTGTTCAATATGCCTTATTTCCCTATTACACATTTAACCTTGATGATACAATAATCATGTTTACGGCAGCAAGGTACGAGTTTAGGGGGAAAGGACTTGATGTGTATATCAAAGCCTTAAAACAGCTTGATTTAGCACTAACAAAAAATTTTAAGGGAAAAACAGTGGTTAATTTTTTCTTTGTTCCTACAGGTTCTGCGCATGGTATTGATCCGGAAATACTTGAAAATAAAACTTTTTTTGAAGATATTAGAGAAAGTATTGTTTCTTCAATGCCAAAGGTTCAAGATAGGTTGCTCTACAGGACTTTAGCTAATAAAAAAATAATTAAATCTGATTTATTTGATGATAATACCTTAAGAGAACTTAAAAGAAAGATTAATAGGTTTCAAAAAGCTGGATCACCTAAACTTTGTTCACATATAATAAACGAAGATAACGATGCCATCCTAAAAGGATTTAAACAGGCAGGTTTAACAAACTCAGCAGAAAATGCTGTTAAGGTTTTCCTTTATCCCATTTACTTAACTGGTGCCGATGGACTGTTAGATATGGATTACTATCAGTGCATACAAGCTTGCCAATTTGGGATATTCCCTTCTTTTTATGAACCTTGGGGTTACACTCCGGTTGAAGCTGCTGCCCTAGGTGATGTAACCTTAACTACAGACTTATCTGGATTTGGGAGGTTTGTTTTAAGCCACTATCCAAAAAAAGCAAATCAAGGTATCCATGTTTTGCCACGGGGCAAGGCAACCGATGACGAATTTGCTGAAATTTTATCAAAAAGACTTTATGAGTTTGCAGCGTATTCTAAAGATGAAAGAATAAATCAAAAAATGGAAGCAAAAAGATTTAGTAATAAATTTGACTGGGAACATTTGATAGTTTACTATCAAAAAGCCTATGAGATGACAAGATGAGTACAGAACTACGAAAGGATTATCTTTTTGAACGTTGGTCAGTTATTGCATTTAAAAGAAAAGCAAGACCAATGGATTTTAAAACAGACCATTCTACAAATAATAAAAAATGTTTTTTTTGTCCAGGTAACGAAGAAGAAGAAACAAGAATTGGCCAAATACCAAAAAAAGGGCCTTGGAAGATTCGTTGGATCCACAATAAATATCCTGCTATTTCAGTTGAGTCTCAAGGGAAATCAATAAATTCTTTATTTTACAAACAAAAACCGGGTTATGGCTTTCATGAAGTTATTATTGAAACACCTGTCCATGGACAATCAATCCATGAACTCCCGCTTAAAGATTTTGTTCTAGTGATGAAGGTTTATCAAGAAAGGTTTATTGAATTATCTAAAAGAAAAGGCATAAAATATGTTGTTCTTTTTAAAAATCATGGACCTAAAGCAGGTGCATCTTTAGCACATGAACATGCACAGGTTGTGGCTCAAACAATTATTCCTAGTTATGTAAAGGCTAAATTAGATCTAATAAAAGGAAAAAAATGCCCTTATTGCAAAATTTTAAATCTAGAGAAAAAAACAAATAGGTTGGTATTTGAAGATGAACATTTTGTAAGTTTCACACCTTTTTCTCCTAGATTTGCCCATGAGGTTTGGTTAATGCCTAAAAAACATATTAAAAGTTATTCAAACCTAAATAATGAGGAACTTGTATCAATGGCAAAAATGCTTAAGAAAATATTAAAAAAAATGTCTAAACTTTCTGATTCCTTTAATTTTACTTTTTTTAATTCCCCTAGTAAGGGGGACCTACATTTTCATATAGAAATCTTTCCAAGAACCTCAACCTGGGCAGGCTACGAATTTCAAACGGGGGATTATATACTCTCTACTCCTCCAGAGGAGTCTGCGAGGTTTTACCGCAATGGTTGAAGTAAATTACCACCTTGGACATAAATTTGCCTCTAAAAGATTGAATATCGATGTTGAAAGATTACTTGTTTGTAATAATTCTCCATCTTACTTTACTTATCCAATAAAATGGACCAGTAGATTTGATGGTTTTGTTACAACTTTAAATTCTAAAACAGTTAAGGTTGTCGACCAAATAATTCCGCAGGTTGGAGGGGGAATCGTATCAATCCATCATAAGGGCTATAAGGTTGAAGTGATCAGAGAAAATCTCGCTGAGGAATTCTTTTTGCCAAATGGTTTTACAACCATGATTTATTCCCTTAGTAAAAAAATCCCTTTACAAATATTATTTGATATTAAAGAACTAAATGATGCTGAAGAATGGGGTCGAAATTACAAAATCGAGATTATTTCTAACAAAACAGTAATTTATTATGAAAAACTTGACTGTTATGTTGCAATCAATTGCCCAATTGAATTTAATGAAACGTGGCATAAAAAAGAATATGAATATGATAAAAATAGATCCTCTCCTCATTATAATCGGTGGGTATATTCGCCTGGAAAATTTTTCGCGCATAATTTAATTATCACATTGAAAAAAACAAAAAAAGAAGTACTTGCAGAAAATGAATATATAGAAACAAATTTACAAAGGATAACTTCAATTGAAGAAAAAGAATTTTTAATTAATATAGAGAATAAGGGAAATAATGATGTAAACATTGCATATAACCTCTCAAAATATTATCTTAAAAAATTAGGTACAAAAAGAGGGATTATTGCGGGTTTTCCTTGGTTCACACAAGTTTGGACTCGTGATGAATTAATTTCACTTAAGGGAATGTATTTAGCAGGAGAAATTGAATATGTTAAATCTAGGTTAATTAAATACCTTGATTTAATTCATGCAGATGGGCGTTTAGTAAATCATTTTACTGGGCAAGAGAAAAATGCAGATGGTGGGGGCTGGTTGTTTAGGAGACTTCTTGATTACTATCTATTATCCAGAGAAACAAGCCTTGCATTTGATCAAAAAGAAAGAAAAAAAATACAAACTTCCTTAGAAACTGCATCAAATTGTTTAACAAAATACTTTAAAAAAGACCATTTATTACATTCCACAAATTACCAAACCTGGATGGACTCGCTTCGAAGAGAAGGTGCAAGGGTAGAAATCCAAGCACTTGACACAAATTTATATGCATTATTAAGGTTAATTACCAAAGAAACTTCATATTTAACTCAAGAAAGAAAGCTGGTGAAGGAATTTAAAAGGAAATTTTTAAAAGGAGCAATTTTAAAAGATGAAGTAAATGATTTAACAATTAGGCCTAATGTTTTTTTGGCTGGTTATGTTGGACTAAGACTCTTAAAAGAAGAAGAATGGGCAAAAATTTATAGAAAAGCAATAAAAAGTTTGTGGAATGAGTGGGGAGGTTTATCTACTATAGATAAATTAGATTCAAGATTTCACAATAACCACACTGGAGAAAATCCAGAAAGTTACCACAATGGAGATTCTTGGTTTTTTATAAATAATATTGCAGGAATTGCTATGTCACGTCAAAAGGGGTTTTCTAAATATGTTAAGATGATTTTACAAGCTTCAACAAAAAATATTTTAGAAATGGGCTCTTTAGGTTGCGCTAGTGAAGTATCCTCTTCAAGCAAATTAGAAAGTAAGGGTGCATGGCTACAAGCTTGGAGCTTGGCAACCTATATAGAATTAGTAGAGGTAATAGAAAATGGATAGCTTGCTAATATTTTTAAAAGGTCTTTTTATGGGTATAGCAGATATTATTCCTGGGGTTTCTGGAGGAACAATTGCGTTAATAACAGGGATATATGAAAGGCTAATTAAGGCAATTAGTTCTATTGATTTTAAATTTCTAGTACTATTCTCGAAAGGAAAATTCAAAGAAGGTTGGAAAAATATCTTGGAAATTGATTTTGCATTATTAATCCCTTTGGCCTTGGGAATTGGGGTTGCGATTTTAGCTATGTCTAGAGTGATGACTTATTTACTTGAAAATTTAACAGGAATAACATTTGCTTTCTTTTTTGGATTAATCTTAGGTTCTGCCTCATTACTTTTCAAGCAATTCAAAGCTAAAGGAATAGTTTCTTATTTTTTTACATTAGTCGGAATAATTTTGGCATATCTTTTAGCTAGGACAACCTCTGTAAATGTTGCTCATTCTTTACCAATTACATTTTTAGTCGGAATAATTGCAATAATTGCCATGATCTTACCTGGAATTTCTGGGTCATTTATCTTGCTTCTTTTAGGGCAGTATCATTATATGCTTAAAGCTATAAAGAATTTTGAAATAAATACAATCATTGTTTTTATGGTTGGTGCTCTTATTGGCCTCTTAGGATTCTCAAGATTATTAAATTGGATATTAAAAAAATGGGAGATAAATACAATTTATTTGCTAATAGGGCTAATGATTGGTGCATTAACATTACCAATTATGAGCGTTTTAGCATCCACATTTATTCTTTGGCAGGTTTTATTAGCTGGAATATGTGGTTTTTTTACCATATATTTTATTCATAAACTTTCAATTAATTAATAAAAAAGCTTATTACTAACCTTTTCTTTCTTTATTTTATGGAATTAATTGCTGATTTGCATATTCATGGAAGGTATTCTCGCGCTTGTAGCAAGCAATTAAGCATTGCTTCGCTCGAGAAATGGGCAAGAGTAAAAGGTGCACATCTACTCGGAACTGGGGACTTTACACATCCTGAATGGATTAAAGAATTAAAAAATGAATTAATTGAAGATGGCAAGGGAATTTTACGTACTAAAACCGGATTTCCATTTATTTTGCAAACTGAAATATCCTTAATGTATTCTCAAGGAGGGAAAGGAAGGAAAATTCATATTGTTTTGCTAGCCCCTGATTTTAAAACAGTAGATATAATCACCCAGAATTTGTTAAAAATCGGAAGAATTGATTATGATGGCAGGCCAATATTTGGAATGGAAGCACCCCGCATGGTTAAATTACTTAAAGCAATTAATGAAAAAATTGAGATTATTCCCGCCCACGCATGGACTCCCTGGTTTGGAGTTTTTGGAAGTAAATCAGGTTTTAACTCATTAAATGAAGCATTTTTAGACCAGGTTAAACATATTTATGCGATTGAAACAGGGCTTTCAAGTGATCCCCCGATGAACTGGAGATTAAAAGAACTTGATAAAATTCAACTTATAAGCTCTTCTGATTCACATTCATTTTGGCCTTGGAGAATTGCAAGGGAAGCAACAATTTTTGATATCCCTGAATTAAATTATAATAATATTATCAAAGCAATTAGAACTGGTGAAGGACTAAAGTTAACTATTGAAGTTAATCCAAATTATGGTAAATACCACTATGATGGGCACCGAAATTGCAATATATCAATGTCTCCACAAGAGTCAAGTGTTGTAAATAATATTTGCCCAGTTTGTAAAAAGCCCTTAACGATTGGTGTTTTAAATCGAGTTGAGGAACTTGCTAATAGACCAGAAGGAACTAAATTATTAGATAAACCTCCTTTTTTAACATTAATTCCCTTACATGAAATTATTTCTGCTGTTGTTGGTTCTTCAGTTAATTCAAAAAAGGTATGGGAAATTTATAATAAAATGATTGAAGGAATGGGAAATGAATATAACATTCTTTTAAATGCTTCTAAAGACCAAATAGCTGTTTTTTCTACCCCCCAAATCGCCGAAGCAGTAATTGACAATAGAGCGGGGGAAATCATGGTAGAACCAGGTTATGATGGGGAATATGGGGTATTAAATCTAGGAGATAAAAAACAAAAGAAATTAAGAGCTGTAAAACGGGTTATTCAAAGTCAAAAAGGCCTTGATTCTTTCCTTTAATCACATTGAAACATTCTTAGCCCGCCAGTTGCTTCTGAAGTTGCAGCAAGATTAGTCATTGTGGTGTTATAAGTAAGATCTCTGCATCCATTAATGGAAAACATTTCACGATCAGTGAAAGCATCGGGGCTTCTTGTGTATCTTAAGCACGCTGATGCGAGATTAATAACATCTACCTCCCCAAGTGCAGTTGGGAAAACTGTATCACCAATAGTCATAGTGCCATCAGGGGTTACAACAACATTGTTACCAGTAAAAATATCAATTGCCACGTAACCTGTCCCTCCGGGAAATTGTTGTGCAATAACCATTACTTCTCCATCTGTGGTAATTAACCTTCTTTGATCTCCTTCCCATTCACTATTTCTACTTTCATAAATGGCAGTTAATTTATGAGCCAAACCTTCTTGGATTATTAAAGGAAATTCAATTAAATTAAGTTCTTCACCCTGCCAATGTTTGATTTCATCCTTCCCGTCAAATCCATTAGGAATAAATTGATATAGATGATGTGTTCCATTGCCTTGAGTTACAAGAGAATAAGTTCTAAAGTCCCTTTGTGAAACAAATTCAATTATTTCTGCACCAACAAAAACATCTTTTACAAAATATTCATTTTGAGTTAAAAAATCAACAGGAACTTCATTAGTTTCAGAATTTGGGCATATTACATAAGTGCCCCCTTTTTGAAACATAAATGGGTTTTCGTTTTTATCAGTTCCTGAAATTCTAAATCCAGAGACTCTTCCTTCAGTGAATATCGCATCTAAAGTTGTATTTTCTTCTTTTCCAAATAACAAAGTTCCTCTATTTTCAATAATGTTCCCATTTAGATCATTAAATGAGCTATAAGCATAGGGATCAATACCTACTGAATCTGCTAAAGTGGCTGTAGTTGTTAAAAGCGTTACTCCTAATAATCCGACTAAAGTTGCTAATCCTTTCATAATAAATCACCTGTTAAATTGCGTGAACTCTTATGACAAAGCCCCTCATTTATAAACGTTACGGTATTTTGTTACTTTATAGGAGCAAAAGATTTTAAAAGGGAATCAAATTAATAAAGTTTATGGTTCATGCATTAATAGCTTCAACTTTAATTAAATATGCAATTCTAACTGAAAAGGTTGGAAAAGATTATGGCATGAGGCAATTTTTTCTAAATCCTGATTTAGAAGTTCGATTAGAATGTGCAGGATTTCCTCAATTAGAATATACTTCTAAAATGAATAACTGGTGGAGCTGTAGAGATATTTCCTTGAGGATGGCAAATGAACTTCGAGACCAAGGATTCATAGTTAGATTTGGTCACTACGAAAAAGGGCCTTTGACCCATGTTGCCATAAAAGTATATGACCCTACAGAAAAAGGTTGGTGGTTATTAGATCCCACTCCATTTGATCAACTCTATAGTGAGGATGATTTAATTCAAACATTAAGGGATTTTACTTGGAAAAAAGCTCAAAAAGTACAAAGTATGCCCGGACATGGGAGTTTATTATCCTTGGAACCCATTAATGGGAATTACATTGCTTCAGAAGTCTCGATAGTGCCTTTTGGTGCAATGAGCATCTCTGAAGATCCAGGGGTTACTGAAACAAAATATTTAATTGAAGTGGGAGTTTCACTAGGAGAGTTAACATCATATGATAATCTTGAGACAATTAATTTTGCAGTAAGTGTAATAGACACGGATTTGATTAGAGATTATAGAAATGAATTTAATAATAGAGAATGGATTTCTAGACCTCGTTTAACATTTAATCAATTGATTCAAAGAGGAGCATTAAAATTAAGTATTTATGATTATAAAGAGATGATCAGGCGAATTGAGGAAAAGTCAATCGGCACCAAAGGAAGGCCTAGCGATCCTTTTGAAAAAATGGATAAACTCTCAAGAAAATCAAAAGAACATAGATTATTAATTGGCCATCTGCAATATAATCTGGATGCAATTATTAATATTGTTATGAATCTTCCAACAAATATTTTAGATAAATACGGAAGAGAGACAAATATGATGACAGGAGAAGTAATTGATCTTGATCCTTCTATAAAAAAACCAAATGACATTATCTAAATCTCAGAATAACCCCTGCAATTAAATTAGCAACAATAATACAAATAAAAGAAATAATAAAAAATTCATAAGGGAAAACTAACAAAATCAAGCTTTCGTGGGGAAAAAGCCATGTACCTGAGGCAAAAAAAATCTTGTGAAATAATGAAAAAGAAGTATTAAAAAAAAATCCAGCGATAACTCCAAGGCCAGAAAAAATAAGCATGAAAATTCCAGCGTCTTTTCTTACCTTCTTTGATTTCGCCCACAAAAGGCTAAATAAGCCAGTAATAATCCATATATAATGAATTGGTTCAATAACTGCTTTCACATCCTTTAAATGGTTTTTTTCATTTTCATTAAATTTGTTTGAAAGATTTCCTTTTCCAATAAAATATTTTTGAGTATTAAGAAATAAAGAATTGGAATAATCTGCATAAATTGCCATCATAACAATACTTAAAATTAAAAATACAGCCAAGATTCCTCCCTTAATCATAAATTAAAGAATCTAAGAAACCTTAATAAAGTTACGTAATTTCAAAAGATTATGGAGGAAATAGTTGAGTTTTTAAAGGGAGTAACCCAAACAGAAATTGATACTCCTTCACTTTTAAAATCTTTATACAAACCATTTGAGTTTAAAGAAGAATTTTTTTTGCAACTTCCAAAGTCCGAAGAAAAAAAAATTCTTTTTGTTGATGGGGGGAATGCAGAACTGATTGCTACTCCAAATCTTTCTGTTCACTTCGTTAGAATTATCGCTGTAACTTTTAAGGGGAAAGAAAGGAGTAGTACAAAAAAAATTGAAGCTTATGTTGCCGCGAAGGCATCAAATGAAAAAGACATTTCTTATGAAACCCGAGTTTTTCCGATAAAAAATAATTTTAAATTCCCTCCTTTAACATTTTCTTCTTATGATCAGACTTTAAAAACTGGTGAAAACAGGGTTCAAATAAGTAAAATTGGAGGTGTTATAAGAAGATTTATGGAAATTACTATTGCAACAGAATCTGCGGATGATTGTGACTTAATTGTATTAGATGGAAATTTAGAAGCCCCATTTACTCATGAAGATGAGTTTTTTAACGCACTTTATGCCAAACAAATACCTGTTATAGGATTAGCTAAAACCTGCTCTTTGTTGATGAATTCAGGAGATTCATTAATTAAATTTATTTTATCCAAGGCAAAAAAGAACTCCTGGATATATTCTCCTGTGGCTAAGGGAAAACACCACACCATTAATATCGCAAAATTGCACAATCTAGCCCATTATATCTTTAGATTAGATACTCATGGGCCTTTAAAAGAGCTTATTGGTTCCCTTTTGCCATTGTGTAACGATGCAGAAATTCCAGGCTACCCATATGGCTTAATTTACGTAGATCGATTGGCAAGAGTAACAAATCAAGAAAAAGAATATCTAAAAATCAGACTTTCAACTATTTTGGATAAAGACTTAAAAATTGCAATTAAAGCTCTTGATTTTCATAGTATTCTCTAACGATAAATATATAAACTCTAAACGTGGATAAATTTATTGAGAGGTGATTAAAGTATATGATGTAATATGTTGTGGAAGTTCTACAATTGATGTATTTGGAGATACCTCTTCAGAGTTAATAAGAATTAAAACTAAAAGATATATGGAAGATCATATCTGTTATCCTTCTGGTGTTAAGCTATTATTAAAAGATTTAAATTTTCAACTTGGAGGGGGAGGAATTAATACTGCTCTTGCCATGGTGAAATTAGGATTAAAAGTTGCTTATCTTGGTGCAATTGGAAAAGATGCTAATGGTGACTTAGTTATTTCAAAATTAAAAAAAAATAAGATAGATTTTATAGGTGTTAGAGATAAAAATCAAACTGGCTATGCAATTATTTTAGATTCCTTAATCCATGATCGCACCATCTTAAAATATTCTGGTGCAAATAACCATTTGTATTATAAGGACATAAATAAAAATAAATTAAAAACCAAATGGTTTTATTTGACATCCATGGTTGAAGAGTCTTTTAAAACCCTTGAAAGGCTGGCTAAATTTGCAAAAATTAATGGAATAAAGGTTGCATTTAACCCCTCTAATTATGTGATTAAAGATTATTTAAGCCATATGCCTTACATAATCAGTAAGTGTGATTTATTTGTTTGTAATGAAACTGAAGCATATATTTTAACCGGCCTTGAAGGAAAGAAAAAGCAACTTCAGGCAATAAAACGGATGGGTGCTAAAAATATTGTTGTAACTTGTGGGGGCGAAGGCGCGTCTTATACTAACGGAAAAGATTATGTCCATATAGAATCTCATCATATAAATGTTATAGAAGTAACTGGGGCAGGAGATACTTTTGGGAGTACTTTTGTAACAGCATTAATGAAGGTTCCAAAAGATTTCAGATATGCCTTAAAGTTAGCCATGTCAAATGCGGAATCTGTGATTACTAAGATGGGTGCACAAGGAGGGTTATTAACCTTTGAAAAAGCTCATTTGAAAACTAAAAATAAATTTAAAATAAAAAAGTTATAGAGGTGTAGTAAAAGTGAACAAAAAAGAGGATTTTATACTATGGTTTGATCAAATTAATTATGACGATGTTCCTTTTGTGGGAGGGAAAAATGCCTCTTTAGGTGAGATGTATACAAATTTAACTAAACTGGGTGTAAATGTCCCCAATGGGTTTGCTGTTACTGCAACTGCTTATAGATACTTCTTAAATAAAGCAGGTATTAATGAAGATATTGCTGCAGAGCTTGCAAAATTAGATATTCATGATTTAACATCATTAGCTCAAGTTGGGCATGATATTAGGGAGCATATTTTACGAGCAGAATTTCCAGATGACTTAAAAGAAAGTATTACCAAGGCTTATCATCACTTATCCATACAGTATGGCCATAAGACTGATGTTGCAGTAAGATCAAGTGCCACGGCCGAAGATTTACCTGATGCATCTTTTGCTGGACAACAAGAGACTTTTTTAAATATCAAGGGAGATGTCGCCCTTTTAGAAGCCTGCAAAAAATGCTTGGCATCATTATTTACTGACCGTGCTATTTCTTATAGGGTAGATAAAGGGTTTTCTCATCTTGATGTGGCTTTAAGTATTGGAATTCAAAAAATGGTAAGGTCAGATAAGGCATGTAGTGGTGTTATGTTCACAATTGACACCGAATCAGGGTTTAGAGAAGCTGTTTTTGTAACCTCTTCTTACGGTCTTGGAGAGAATATTGTTCAAGGAGCAGTTAACCCAGATGCATTTTACGTCTTTAAACCTACATTAAAGAAAGGGTTTAATTCATTAATTTCAAAAAAAATAGGGGAAAAAGCAATCAAAATGATCTATTCTCATGGTGGTTCAAAATCCATTAAAAATGTAAATGTTCCTCATGCTGAAAGAAATAAATTTAGTATCAGTGATGAAGAGGTTTTAACTCTAGCTAAATGGGGAGTAATAATTGAAGACCATTACACTAAAAGAAAAGGAGATTTTACTCCAATGGACATTGAATGGGCAAAAGATGGCGAAACAAATAAACTTTTCATTGTTCAAGCACGTCCAGAAACTGTCCAAAGTAATAAGAATGTAAATGTTATCGAAAGATACAAATTAAAAGAAAAGGGAGATTTGCTTGTTGGAGGTGCTTCTGTTGGAGCAAAAATTGGCAATGGACAAGTAAATATCATTAAAGATGTTCATAATATAAATGAATTTCAAAAAGGACAAATCCTTGTAACGGACATGACTGATCCTGATTGGGAACCTATTATGAAGATTGCTTCAGCAATTGTTACTAATCGGGGTGGGAGAACTTGTCACGCAGCAATTATTTCTAGAGAATTAGGAATTCCTTGTGTTGTTGGAACAATTAATGGAACAGAAAAAATTCCTAATGGAGAAGGTGCAACTGTATCATGTGCAGAGGGAGAAGATGGATTTGTTTACAAAGGTATCTTAGGCTTTGAAATTGAAACTGTTAATCTTAAGGAATTACCAGTTACCAAAACCAAAGTAATGATGAACCTTGGAAATCCTGAAGCAGCATTTACATTATCTTTTATGCCAAATCAAGGAGTAGGACTTGCCAGAGAAGAATTTATTATTAATTCTCATATTCAAGTTCATCCTCTTGCTTTAATCAATTATGAAAATATTGAAGAAAAGGGAATTAGACATGCAATTGATGTTTCAACAATTGGTTATCCAGATAAAAAGCAATTTTTCATAGATAAATTAGCTGAAGGCGTCTCTATGATCGGAGCTGCATTTTATCCAAAAGATGTTATTGTTCGTTTAAGTGATTTTAAGAGCAATGAATATGCTAATTTGATTGGAGGAACATTGTACGAACCAACTGAAGATAATCCAATGATTGGTTGGAGGGGTGCAAGTAGATATTACTCAGAAAAATATGGGCCTGCTTTTGTATTAGAATGCAAAGCATTAAAAAAAGCAAGGAAAGAGTTTGGTTTGACCAATATCAAGATAATGATTCCATTTTGCAGAACAATAGCTGAAGGCAAAAGTGTTTTAGCTATAATGGAAGAACATGGATTAAAAAGAGGAGAAGACGGACTTGAAGTTTATGTCATGTGTGAAATTCCATCAAATGTAATATTAGGAGATGAATTTTGCAAGATTTTTGATGGATTTTCAATTGGAACTAATGACCTAACTCAGTTAACCTTGGGACTTGATCGCGACTCTGAACTTGTTGCAGAAATTTATGATGAGAGAAATGACGCTGTTAAAAAGCTTGTGTCTCAGATCATTAAAACTGCTAAGAAGAATAAAAGAAAAATTGGTATCTGTGGTGACGCTCCATCAACTTTCCCAGAATTTACCGAATTTTTAGTGCAAAATGGGATTGATACAGTATCTGTTACACCCGATGCCTTATTAAAAACATTAGTCACTGTTTCGGAGAAAGAAAAGCTTTTAAAGAAGCGTTAACCATTTTTTTTAAAATAGTGATATTTATGATTCAGTATAGCAAAAAAGGACTACCAAAAAAAGTTGTAAATAATAGACAAAAGAATCCCATTTGGTTTTATTGTCTACTTTGTTTAATGGTAGCAGCTGTCGCAATTCAGTTATTTTAAAGAGGTGTTAAAATGAGTGAACTCTTAAAAAAAGAACGCATAATAATTTTAGCCTATGATCAAGGGATGGAACATGGGCCTTCTGAATTTAATCTAAAAGATATTGATCCTAATTTTATGATAAAAATTGCTGAAAACGGTAAAATTGATGGAATAGTTCTTGGGCATGGTATCGCTGAAAAATACCCCACAAAAGCTCCCTTAATAGTTAAATTAAATGGAAAAACCAAACTAAAAAGAGGAGCACCCATGAGCCATCAGCTGTGTTCTGTTGATCGGGCTTTAAGACTTGGTGCAACTGCCTTAGGATTTACAATTTATCCTGGAAGCGAATACGAGGCTGTCCAGTTCCAACAGTTTTCAGCCATTGTAGAAAAAGCTCACAAATTAGATATCCCGGTTATTGCTTGGGTTTATCCCAGAGGGCAAGACATTAATGAGCTTTCTACAGATACTATTGCATATGCAGCAAGAATTGCACTTGAGCTCGGAGCAGACTTTTGCAAAATAAAATATAATGGTGATCCTGAAGGCTTTGCTTGGGCTGTAAAATCAGCTGGTAAATGCAAAGTCTTAGTGGTAGGAGGCCCAAAAGACAGCGATGAATCTTTCTTAACGTATGTCAAGGAAGCAATAGACGCGGGCGCAACAGGGATTGCTGTTGGAAGAAATATAAGGCAACATGATAATCCAGCAGGAATGCTTGAAGCTTTAAAGGAGATTATCTATAATAATAACAGTGTTGAAGAAGCTTTAAAAAAGATATAAAAACGTTTTCTATTTTTTATATATTAAATATTGACATTTTATAATTCTCATATAGCAAAACATTTTTATACAACTACATTATAAAATACACAATGCAAAAAAAGAGGGTATTAGTAGGTATTCCTATTATTCTTGCTATTTTGATAATTTTTTTAATTATTTTGCACCCATTAAAAAATAATTATTTTTTAATATTGTCTGGTATAATTTTAGTTTTTCTCTTGGGTCTTTTGATTATAATCATCTCTAATAATAAAAAAGTAGAAAAGATGCAAGGTGAACTCAATGAAATCCAGGTCATATCAGACCATCTTTATAATGCTCTAATTGGTATAAGAAATTCAATCATGATCATGTCTAACTCAAGCACAAAGATATCTGGGTTAGCCACAACAAATGAGCAATCTATTTCACAATCAAATGAAGTTATGAATAATCTTACAAATTCAATCAAAGAAAATTTTGATGTTGTGGGTGAAACTGCAGACAAAGTAACAGCTGCAAGACAAGAAGCAGAAAAAGGCGAAGAAAATGCTGAAAATGCTAGAATTATGATTAATCAAATAAATACAGATGTAGATAATTCAAGAAGATTGGCTGAATCTTTGACTGAAAAAAGTAAAATAATCGAAGGTATTGTTAATTTAATTACAGATGTTTCTGAGCAAACCAAATTATTAGCATTAAATGCTGCCATAGAAGCCTCTCGTGCAGGAGACGCAGGCAAGGGATTTGAAGTAGTTGCAGATGAGATTAGAAAACTTTCTGAAGAAACTGGGGTGTCTGTAAAGAAAATATCAAAATTATTAGATGAGGTTACAACAAGTACCAACGATGTAGTATCTTCTATGGTAAAAACCAGTCATGAAGTCGGACTCGGAACAAATGTTATTAATGGAGCATTAGAATCACTAAAGAGGATTTCAAGATCCACCTCAGAAAGCACTAAATTTGTAGATGATGTTTATTCCATGTTTGAGCAACAAATTGCTGGAACTAAGACTGTTGAACATTCTTTAACGGAGATTCATAAGATTTCAAAGGACAATCAATTTTCAATAGATGAAGTCTCCCAAGGATTAAATAAAATTTCAGATTTAATATTGCAACTTGAAGAAAATTCAAAAAAATTAGCAGATGTAGCAAGAGAATTAAATGAAAGACGGTAATTACTTACTTTTTGATTCTATGGGATTTACTTTTGGAGTCAAAACCAGCTCAGTTAAAGCTGTATTAAATCCAACAAAATTAACTACTCTCCCTAATTCAAAAGATTTTGTTTTAGGTTTAATGAATTTACGAGGCGAAGCAGTTTTAATATATGACTTAGCTAGAATGCTTAAGATTGGCTCTATAATTGATCTACAGTCAGCTAAAACAATTTTAATAGAAGGAGGGGAAGCAGGAGATTTTGCAATTGCTGTTGAAACTGTTAAAAAAGTCTTTAGTCCCCAGAAATTTAAAAAAGGAGTTTTACCCGCAGGTATTCTTTCTAGCAATCTCATTAAAGGAGTAATTGAAACAACAAAAGAATCAATTGTCCTCCTTGATAATTTAGAGAAAGGTAAAGGATTAGAGAACCTCCACTCTCTTAATTTGTTTCATGTATTCCAACCATTTATTTTTTCAACAGGGCACCAAGCAAGAAACTTAAGAGAATTTTTACATCAATTAGAAATTATTCCAAATGAAGATTTTGATTACCACTTTAATGAAAAGACAAACCATTTTTCTCCATGGCTAAAAAATATATTAAATGAAGAAAAATTAGCTAATTCTATAAAAATTGCAACTGATAGGCAACAAATAATAATAAAGATACAAAGAAGATTATGCACAAAAATGTGTTAAACATGCATCCTAAAAATTTTATAAATTTTTATGAAACTAAAACAGCATTAACTGTGCCATCTTGTGCAGGTCTTGAAGTAACCTTTGCATTTCCTGATTTAGTTTTAATAATAGTGCCTTTTGTTATAATATCTCGTCTAACATAATTCCTGTTAGCAGTATTTTCTAGCACATCTTCAATTTCTAAAACAGTATATTTTTTTGTTTTTTGATCGAGGACATTTGCTTTTTTGGTTCTTAAAAGTCTATTTTTAATAAAAGCAGCTTTTCCTCTAATTTTGGTTAATCTTCTTTCTCCAATCATAGTAAAAGTTGGATCTCGACCCATATCAGCAAGTTTTTTTTTCTTGTTCTGTAGGTATCTACCTCCAGTAGCTTTTCTTTTTGATCGTGTTTGAATAATAACCATTAAGTGAGCAAAATTTGGTTGTATTTAAAAGCTTTGTGATTGTTATCGAGATTTATCTATGGAAATATAAAGTAAACTTAGCTTCTGTGGTTGGTTGCTTTTATCATTAAAAAACAATAATCATTTAAAAGTTTTTTTTAAAGCTTATTTTAAAATATATACTTTAAAGGTTAATTGTTTTTAAATACTATTTAATCAATTTATAATTTCTGGCATGGAATCACATAAATCTAAAAGTTTTTCTGAAGGTGGATCATATATCTTACCGTTTATAGGTACTGAATCTACAGGCAAAACAATTTGTTTAAAAAATATTTTAACTTACTTAGAAACTTTAGGATACAGGGTTTTTTATCTTGATGAAGGGGCTAGAATTGCTGATATGCTAGGTAAAGCAATAAATATTGGCACTTCTATTGCAACACAGCAATGGATTCTTGATGACTTAGAATTACAGTTACAAGCTGCAATCCACAGAGGATATGATATAATCTTAACAGACAGAACTTTTTTAGACAATACATTTGGTTATTGGGCAAGAATAGCTGAATCTCAAAGCATGCCTAAAGACGAAATTGAAGAACATTTACAAGTTTGGGGCATTGATAAGACATTAGAATATGCAGATGCCTTATTTTATTATCATTCGTTTCCAATAAACAGTCAGTTTATGACTAAATTAATTACCGATAACCAAAAAAGTCGAGATGCTGAATTTAGGAGGGATTGTGGGATTCGAATTGATAAAGGTGTTGTAAGGCTAGAACAAGAACATCCAGAAATCATTGTAGCGCACAATTACCCAACTTTCCAAAGTGAGATTAATTCTGTTGCAGAATGGCAAAGCCGTTTGAGAATGGCAATTCATTCTACTTATGAGACCATTGATTCTGTTGTACTGTCGCAAATTGAATATAAACTTGAAGAAAGGCATAACAGCTAGGAAACCTTTAAAAAGGAGAATTTGTTTTATAAGCAAATGCCAAGAAATTTATACAGATCATTAAAAAATCGTAGAATTGCAGGTGTTTGTGGCGGAATTGCCGAGTATCTAGGTATTGATCCTACTGTGGTTCGATTAATTTGGATTCTATCTTGCTTTTTAGGAGCAGCAGGGGTTTTAGCATATCTTATCGCTTGGGTAATTATCCCAGAACATTAACAGTCGGAAGTCTGAAGTCTGAAGTCTGAAGTCTGAAGTCTGAAGTCGGAAGTCGGAAGTCGGAAGTCGGAAGTCGGAAGTCTGAAGTCGGAAGTCGGAAGTCGGAAGTCGGAAGTCGGAAGTCGGAAGTCGGAAGTCGGAAGTCGGAAGTCGGAAGTCGGAAGTCGGAAGTCGGAAGTCTGAAGTCTGAAGTCTGAAGTCTGAAGTCTGAAGTCGGAAGTGAAAAACAATATTTACCATACCTTAAACATTAAACCCTAAACCCTATTTACCTAAATTATAAATTCTCTTTGTACTCCAGATTTAATTTTTCTCATAGAACATTTTAAATAGTACTTAAGATTTTTTATAGTCGAGAAATGGGTATAAATAAAAAAGGTGTATTATTAGTTTTAATATTAGTTTTGCCTATCATTATTATTGCTAGTTCTAAACAAGCTGTAACTCAAGACATATTTGCTGATTATAAAACAAATATTGACTTAAATACGGCCAGAAAATTTACAGTGGGAGATTTTTCATTAGAATTAAAAAGTTTAGATAATTTTGTTAAATTAATTGGAGTTAATGAGGATAAAAGCAAATTTTTTTCTTATAGATTTGATTCTCCACCAAGTGAAACATTTGTAACTTTTGCAACAGATACAGGCGAAAAGAAAGAAGTTTTACTTTCTAATATTCCCGAAGCGAAAAATTCTGATCATTTAAAAAATGAAGCTGCAAATTCATATGTTGGAAAAATTCAAGGAGTTCTTCTCGAAGACACACGTGAAAAAGAAATTCCTGTAATAATAACCTTAGATATAGGTAAATACATGGATTTACGACTAGAAAATTTAGAAAAGAACCAGCCATTAATGACAATTGAAGGAAGTGAAGAAGCGTTCCTTAAGTCCCGCGAAGAACTTCTTAAAGAGCTCCAAATGGATATTTTAAAAGATTCTTCTAACTTAAGATTAGTTAACGCTGTCGCAACAAAACTTACTCAATCTGAAATCAAGGAGTTAGAGGATTTAGATATTGTTACAAAAGTTAGTTTTGATAGTCCGGTACATATAGTATTGTATAATTCAACTGAAATAATAAATGCAACAAGTTTATGGCATGCAGGCAATAACATAACTGGGAAAGGAATAACTATTGCTATTATTGACACAGGAGTAGATTATACTCATGTTGATTTAGGTGGTTGTCTTGGTGAAGATTGTAAAGTTTTAAGTGGATATGACTTTGTAAACCAAGATTCTGATCCGATAGATGACCATGGCCATGGAACTCATTGTGCTGGAACTGCTGCTGGAAATGGAACAATGTTAGGGGTTGCTCCTAATGCAAAAATTTATGCCTATAAAGTTTTAAGTGATACAGGATCTGGAAGCACATCTTGGGTGATTGGGGGAATTGAAAGAGCATTAGACCCAGATAATGATGGTGATTACTCAGATCATGCAGATGTAATCAGTTTGTCCCTGGGGGGTTCTGGAAATCCAGATGATGAATTATCTCAAGCAGTTAATGCAGCAACGGTAACTGGAGCAGTAATGGTTGTTGCTGCAGGAAACTCTGGACCTTATGCTGAAAGTATCGGAAGTCCAGGTGGTGCTGAAAAAGCAATTACTGTGGGTGCAACTTGTAAGCCTTCCCAAATTGGGGACCATTATTATTGTGATGAAAAAATTGCAAGTTTTTCTTCACGTGGGCCAACATCTACAGGGAGCATAAAGCCAGATATTGTGGCTCCTGGTGTTTTAATTTGTGCTGCCCAATGGGGAGACGCATGGGCTAGCTCCCAATGTTTTGATAATGATCATACTGCAATATCTGGAACTTCAATGGCCACACCCCATGTCGCAGGTGCAGCAGCATTATTGCTTCAAAGTCATGTAAATTGGACACCTGAACAAGTTAAATCAGCTTTAATGACTACAAGCACTAATCTCGGTTATAACCCAAACTTTCAAGGGACTGGTGAAATAAATGTTTTATTGGCTGAAAATGCATCTTTTTCAACTCAACCACAAAGTTTGGGATTTGGCTTTGTAAACAATAACGATTTTGCAACTGAGTTTAAAATTATTAACCTAAAAAATACCCCAGTAACTTTAACATTAAGTGTTGCAGATGTTATAGATGAAGAGTCAAATACATTTTCTTTTGCAAGCTTAAATACAACTTCGATAAATCTTCCAGGTGGAAATTCAACTAACATTACTCTTGAGATTAATATAACTGGCAATGCAGAAGGCAACTTTTTTGGTATGATTAATATAACCTATGATAATTATGTTGGAAGAATGCCATTTTCATTTGTCAAGCTTTCCCAATTAACCATTACTGTGAATGGATCTCAAGCAGTTTATCCTGATTTATTGATACATGATGAAAATTTAACAATTAGGCGTGGTGTTTTCCAAGGGATAGCGTTTGAAGGAGATACTTATACATTTCAAATACCTTCTGGGAATTATACTGTCTACGCAGTTGGTGATCAAGAAGACTTAAATTATGAATATTTGCTAATGGGGATTGTTGAAGTTCCAATAAATTCTCATATTAATAAGACATTAAATGTATCAAATGCAAGGGAGTTTACAGTTGGAGCTGAGTCTTTGACAGGAGAACCGTTAAAATTGTATAAATGGGAAAAGGGATTTGTTTCATATTATTTAGGAGAAACATTAAGCTATTCTTTTGTAGATCCAGAATTTGGAAATAGAACCATTAGAATTTCAAATAAACCAGATAATCAAGTAACTACAGACATCATAATCAATTACCATGGGGTACCTACAGATTCAGCTTACACCTCAGGAGGAAACAGTAGATCAATTGGAACATAAAACCTTACTTACAATTGGATTAGTATTATTTATGTTAGTATTAACTGGTTGCCCTTCTGAAGATAAAGCATACTCCATTGCAGAAGACCATTATCTTATAGGTTTTATTTTACATAATGTAGATGATTCAACTAATGAAATCCTTAATTATTCTGTTGATGATTTAGCAGTTTATAATTATTCATACAATTATCCAGGAGGATTGCCCAGGACATATTCTCAAGTATTATTTTGGGTGGCCCCAATACACGAAAACTCTTCAGCAGGTGCAGGGTCAAGTTGGATTGATATAAATGTTCCAGTATCAAAAACATATTATTTGTATGGAGAAAATCCAGTTCCACAAAGCTATAGATCAAATTGGTCATTCTCAAATTACTTACATGTTAATTACCTAAAATCTGAAGAATCAAGTGTTGAATTTGCTTATGAAGTTATGCAAGTTGAACACTATTTATCAGAAAGTGCATTTTATGGAATAACCCCAATACCTGGAGTTTACAAACAAATAAGTTTTGGTGGCGCACCGTACTTGCCAACAAGTATTACAATTAATGACAGTAATTTATTATTAAATAGTCATCTTCTAAGGGGGAGTAATGGGAATTCTTATATTTCAAGAAGGACCAAACAGGATGTATGGAACTCAGAAACTGGAGAAATTAATGTTTCTCTTTTGGAACCCAACTTTCAAATTTATAAAGAAGGAAGCTTAGATGAATTTGGAAACTTAACTGATGAAGGTTATAATTGGGATAAAACAAAATTAAATTATGACCTGACCAATGGAAATTACACTGTTATTGTAAATTTTTCTTCTTATTACCCTGTTTGGAACCACACAATGATTACAAGTTCCTTTGAATACCCTTCAATTGACCCAGAACCACCAGTTTTAACTCAAATAAATATATCTCCAAGATTCCAATATAATGAAAATATTAATGTTTCATTAAATTTTACTGATGATTCAACAATTAGCAATGTTTCAATTTTTTATTCTACTGATCTTGATGACACATGGGTAGAGACAAACGTTGATGAAAATTATACAACAAATTTTTCTATCCCTAATGGTGGAGAAGAAGAAATAAATTTAAAATTTGAAGCAATCGATTTTTATAATAACTCCATCAATTGGGTTGTAAAACCTGTCTCTTTACTATCAATATTGCCAATATTTGATTTTGATTGTGAAGAAAGCTCAGCCACCAGAGGTGAATTAATCTCTTGCAGTGGTCAATGTATAACTGACCTCGGTGGAAACTGCAGTGGGCTTAGGTTTGCATATTATTTAAATGATCAATTTGTTAGTTATGATAGAAGTGAAAAATATGATTCATGGGCTGGGACAGAAGAAGGAGAATTTTCTACTGAAATAACTATCCCTTATACAATAACAGGTGATAGTCTAAATATTTCTTTAATTTTCCCAGGGACTGGTATTTTTCAAGATGTCACAGAAACAGTTGAAATTGACCTTGTTATGCACGAATATGATCTAGCTGTAAACAACTTAACTTGTCTTAGTCCAGAAATTGATGCAATTAATGATATTACAGCAGAAGTTTTCAACAACGGGGATTATGAGTCTACACAAGTAAATGTAAGTTTAATAATTGATCAAGTTTTAGTTAACTCCACAATCATTTCTACAGTATCCAGTTTAGAAAGCGAATCTGTTTCATTTAATTGGAGCCCAACAGAATCAGGAATTTATAATATTACAATCTATGTAACACCAGAAGATGATGATGGAGATTTAACAAATAACTACGCTGAAACAGAAGTTAGTCTGGGGGCAGACATTAAAGGATATATCTCATTATCCTCGTGGAGTAATGCTATTAATGAAAGTGTAGAAATAAATATTGACTACGGCAACAATAAAGATATTAATGTCACAGATATTTCTGCTGTTTTCTTTGACTTTTATGATTATGATTCAACTTATCCAGATTATGGAAAACAAGGTAATCTATACCTAAATGATACTTTATATTATGTCAATGCTACACTCCGCGGAAATTTGGTTGATTTCAACATAACTTATAATGATACTAGTTATTATTATACGCTTCATGAAGGCCAAAGTATATTACTTAATACTGGTGCTCGATTTGATTTTAAATATAAATATTCAGATTATTGTGCGTTGATGATTGGATTTGCGGAAAAAACTGAATTTGAGCTTGAAAATTTAACAAGTTATGACGAAAAAGAAAAGAAGTTTAATTGGACCCCCACAGTATTAGGCTACCATCGCTTAAAGCTTTTTATTAATACCTCAAGTGATTCATATTGGGCAAATAATAATGATTACACTGGAGGTTATGTAAAATCATATAATCCAGACTTAATAGTTATGGTAGATAGTAATTACTATTTAGAGTACAATGCTCCTTCTAATCTTGAAATTGATATTTATAATGATGGGTATGTGGATTCTGGCCAAATTTCAGGGTTATTTACTATTTATTATCCTTATGTTGACGAATATATCTCTTATGAATCTACTGATATTATTGAGTTTAATGGAAATAACTATTCAATTTATGTAAATGGGAGTAGTAATTTAGTTTTTTACAATGTAACTTATGATGGGACTTCAGAACTGTTCAATTTAACTTATGGAGAGAATATTACGTTAGGGGATGGAACAGTCCTTGACTCAGTTTATATGAGTGATTATGGCACAACATCCTTATTAGGGATTCCTAACTCTACAGATGTGTCTTATTCAAGTATTCAAGCAGGGTTCTCTAGATTAGAATATGAAACATGGATACCCGTAGAATTAGGAGATTATTCATTAAAGATTAAACTGGATGATGCAAATGATGCAGACCCAAGTGATAACTTTGATTTTTATGAAGTTACTGCAAAAGTTCCAGGTCCTGATTTAAGTTTAGGTTTTTATAACTATGAAGATGCCTTTGTAAATCAAGAGTATTCACTAGGAATAAGTCTTTATAATTATGGTACAACTGAAGGAATCAATGCAAATCTTTCCATATTAGACTTGTATAGTTATGAATCTAAATCTGGTTACTTTGCAAATTCAAGAATATTTGAATTCAATGGAACTGAATTTAATGTAACGCTAAATTCAAGTTCAAATGAAAGTTACCTTGCAGGAAAATTAAAATTTGATGACACAATATTAAATATTTCGGGGTATGAATGGGGAGATTATTTTGAGGTTGGAGAGGGATTATTCTTTGCTATAGACCGATGTTATACAGATAAATGTTATTTTTTCATTGGCAATGGGACAATAACCTCATACACGATTGCAAATATTAGCACTAACACTTATAAGGAATTCAACTTCACTCCAACAGTGATTGGTGAACATGAGATATTCGTTAGTTTAAATGTAAGTGACGAAGTTGATTATTCCAATAATTATTATAATGATAATTTAGAAGTAATAAAACCTGGGCCAAATCTTTATACTTACTTAGGTGGGGATTACTTTATACCTGTAAATTCTTCAACCAATGTTTCTCTTAATTACAAAAATATTGGCACAGCACCCAGTAATTGTTCTTATAAGGTGTATGCTCTTGAAGAATATAACACTTCATATCTCTATTGTGGGGAAAGCGGAACATTTTATTATAATTCTGAAACTTATTATATTAATTCAACAAATTATAATTCAACCTTTAAAATTTTTAATATAACTCATAATGGTACAAAATATAATTACATGCTTTCAAGGTATCAGGGAGTAGAACTTCCTAATGGAGATTATTTCTTTAGCGATTCTGGGGGGAGTTCTAGTTGTTATCCTGGATTTGGAAAAGGCAATTTCTCTTCTGGAAGAATTAACATAGGTCCAACTAATAACTATAATACTGCAATCATTAGTTATACTCCATCAACGCTTGGACAGATAAAACTGCTTTCATATGCAAATTGTTCTGATGATACTGATTATTCGAACAATGGAGCATATTTTACTTCATATGCCCTTCGTCCAGGTGCAAATGGCGAACCTTATTTCTATATTTCTTCATATACTCAGGCTACGACCTTATCGCTTAGATTAAATAATGTGGGAACAACTCAGATTATTAATGGTTCACTGTTCTTATATGAAAATGAAGTTTTGATTTATAATATCTCGGGGTTAACTGTGGATAATGATGACACTTCTTATAATTACTATGATTACATTCCTACTACCCTTGGAACAACTACCTTAACTTTAGTTGCAAATGTTCCAGATGATATTAATCAAAGTAATAATATTTACACTAGAAAATCTTACACCTATCAAGTTGTCAATAGAAGTTTTACCACAAATGATGAAAATGGATCTGTAAATGATGATCAGATAATTAATCTTTTAAATGATGATCTTGATAATGTAGCAAATAAATCAAAAGCAACTTATTATTTCCCTGAAGACAACATAGTTATTCTTAATAATGACACTTCAAATTATTTAACTTCTGTAGAGTATATTCTAGCTAATACGACTAATAATCTTACTGCTCAAACACAATTCTATGAAAACTTTGGAAATAAATATTTTATATATGCAACAAATCCTGATTATAGTTTTAATAATACAAATTGGGCAATTGAGCATAATGACTATCTCTCTTTTGTCCATTCATTGGAAGGATTTGTTGTTTATGGTTGTAATGATTGGAATTTTTCATCGAGAAATTGCTCTTGGAATTATGTTTCTAATGATTTAAATGTTTATTCTGATAGTTTTGAATTTTACGATTACACTGGAAAATACACTACATTTGCCCTTGCAAATGACACCGACTTAGACAGTGTTCCAACTGATGAAGATAACTGCCCCTACATATTTAATAGAAGGCAAACTGATGTTGACAACGATGGACAGGGAGATAAATGCGACTCCGATGCAGATGATGATGGAATAAATGATTCTGAAGATACAATTATTGGAAAAGCTGCTTCAATTAATTCAAATGTGGCGTTAAACATAACAATAAATGGGAGTTTAAATATTAATGGAACTAAAAATAAAACTCAGCTTGTTGAAATCAAAAAAGAAAATATAACTATTGTTAAATTTAATCACAATTTTAGTAGTAAAAGGCTTCAACTAACAAATATCACTATTCGTGTACAAAGCGATACAAGCCCCCTAGGGTATCTAGTTATTCAAGGCATCAATTTGGTAAATGATACAAAAACAGTCACTGTCGACCGTATAGGTGGCTCTAATAGTGTTTGTGTTAAAGATGCACTTGTAACAAACATATCAGAGATGTCAGATGATTGCAATGAGACATATGAGACAGAACTAAGCTGCATTACAGGCCTTGAACAATCAGGATACAACTGCTCTATAAACGGCTCTACTTTTATTATATCAGGATTAAATCATTCAGCTTTAAAAGAAATTGCTTTACCTGCTCCAACTACCACAACTACTATTAGTTCCTCCAGTGGAAGCTCAAGTGGAGGGACTGGAATGGGAATTGCACCGCTTTGTTTGCCTGATCCTCAATGCGGGTCTTGGGGTAATTGCTTTGAAAACGAAACTCAATATAGGGAGTGTTTTGATGCTTGTCGCCAAAAAGCGTCTGTTGAAAAGCAAAGTTGCACATATATTATGCCCACTACAACAACTTCGATTGAGCCAGTAATAGAAACTCCCGCTTTAATAGAAACTTGTGATGATGGTTATTGGAATCAAGATGAAGAAGGAATTGATTGTGGAGGGGTTTGTGAACCTTGCAAGGTATTTAAAGATACAATTAAAGCATTACCTATTGCAATAGGTTTAGGGGTCTTGTTAGGTGGTATTTTGGCCTTTTTATGGGTTAAAAAACATAGTTCCACTCCTGCTTATCATGAAAAAGAAAATGAATTAGCTGACTTTATTAAACAAGCAAAAGGTGCATTACATAATAAAGATATTGAAACTGCTAGGCAAATGTATGGGAAAATTAAAACAGCTTATTCAAAACTCCCTGAACAAGAAAAAGAACTATTCTATGATCACATTATGGAAGTTTATAACAGGTTATCTAAGTGAAATACAGGCATTACAAAAGTAAATTTTACGAATTTATAGGAATTACGTATGATTCTGAAACTCTTGAAGAATCAGTTGTTTACAAGGCGTTATACCACTATGAAAAATTTGGTAAGATGCAATATGGGTTAGGCCTAAGACTATGTTTTTTTGAAAAGTGGAATGGAAAATTAATTCCAAGATTCGAGGAAATACAATGAAAACAGTAGTAAAAGCGATTATAAAGAAAAATGGCAAAATTTTACTTATAAAACGAAGTGAAAACGATAGATATTATCCTGGTGCGTGGGATCTTCCAGGGGGCAATATCGAAGCTAATGAATGTCTTGCCATTGCCTTGAAAAGAGAAGTTTATGAGGAAACAGGCTTAAAATGTGAGCCTATTGATATTGTATGGCAAAAAACAGAATATGTGATTGACGTTAAAATAAACTTTAAAGTTTTCTCTACCAGAAACATTTCAGGTGAACTTAAACTATCATTTGAACACAGCAATTTTATGCTCGCTGATGTAAAAAAGATAAAGAACTTAAATGTAAATCCATTTATTCTTAAAGTAATTTCTGATATCCCTGCAATTGATATTTTGCCTTAACCAACACTTTTATAAACGATCAACTCCTTTTCATCAACATGAACAAAGAAAGTGATTGTTTTCATTGTTGTTTTAACTAGTTTTCAGTCTCCTAAAACCAATATTCGATATATACTTTCTCCAGACTGCAGACTCCAAACTCCAGATTGTTTTGGTTTACCAAAACCTTTATATTCTAATCAAAAACTTTACGGAGGTATGGCAGCTGTAGTGTAACGGTTAGCATGGGACCCTGTGGAGGTCCAGGAGCGGGTTCGACTCCCGCCATTTGCCCTTAAAATCATGAAAACTGTAAAAGGAACCAGGGATTTTCTACCAAGTGAACAGTTAATAAGAGAGGATATTATGCAATCCTTGAGGGTTGTATTTCAATCTTTTGGATTTAGACCTCTTGATACCCCTGCACTCGAACTTTTTGAAACACTTTCCGCTAAATATGCTGGTGGTTCTGAAATTTTAAAAGAAACTTTCTCATTAAAAGGTAGAAGTGATACACCATTAGGCTTGAGATATGACTTAACAGTGCCCCTCGCGCGTGTAATTGCTTCTAATCCACAATTAAAATTTCCCTTTAAACGCTATCAAATAAGTAAGGTTTGGCGCGATGGGCCAGTAGGCATGGGAAGATACAGAGAATTTTGGCAATGTGATGTTGACACAATTGGTGCTAAATCAATGAAAGCTGACGCTGAAATACTTGCAATTGCTTATGAAGTTTTTAAAAAATTAGAATGCAAAGTTGTAATAAACGTAAACAATAGAAAACTTCTTAATGGAATATTAGAAAAATTAGAAATTTCTAATACAGCCGATGCAATCTCAATTATTGATAAATTTAAAAAATTAAACAAAAAGGGCCTTTTAAAAGAATTTAAAGCTAAAGGCATAAGTTCTGTTACTGCTGAAAAAATATTAAACTTCTTTGAGAAAATTCCAACTAATGCACTTTCTTTTCTCTCAAAAGAAATAACAAGTGAAGAGGGTCAAGAAGGGCTCCAAGAATTAAAAGAGCTAAGTAAATATGCAAAAGCTTATGGCATCAAAGTCAATATAACTCCGGAACTTGCAAGAGGATTAAGCTATTATACTTCAACCATTTTTGAAATATTTGCACCAAAATTCAATTTCTCTTTAGCAGGTGGCGGCCGCTATAATAAATTAATTGGAAGTTTTTTAAATGCAAAACAAGACTATCCTGCAGTCGGAATCTCTTTTGGGCTTGATAGAATTAGAGATATTTTAGCTGAAAAAACCACAAAAATCGAAACAAAAACCCAAATATTCATAATCCCTATTGGAACAGAACTCGAAGCAATAGTCCTTACAAAAAAACTTAGAGAAGTAGGAATTAATGTTGAAACTGATATTATGGGCAAAGGCATAACAAAAAACCTAAATTATGCAAATTCCCTTGGAATCCCTTATGTTTTATTCTTAGGAGAAAAAGAAATTAAAGCAGGTAAATATAAACTCAAAAACATGACTTCTGGTAAAGAAACCTTAATCACAGAAAAAACCTTAATAAAACAACTTTTTTCTCCAGACTGTTAGAGGGTTTAGGGTTTAAGGTATGGTAAATATTGTTTTTCACTTCAGACTTCAGACTTCAGACTTCAGACTTCAGACTTCAGACTTCAGACTTCAGACTTCAGACTTCAGACTTCAGACTTCAGACTTCAGACTTCAGACTGTTAAATATTTCTTCTCCTTAAATCAGCTGCACGTTCATAGTAAACTCTTGCTTTTTCAAATCGCCCCTTCTCATACATTATTTCTCCTTTCCTGTGGTATCTAGCTGCTTGCAATAAATACAACTAAACCTAAAAGAATACTAGACGAAGCAGTTAAGGGTTTAGAAATCTGTCCAGTTATAGAAACACAGTTTTCATCAATTTCATTATTACAATTATCATCAACATCATTACAATATTCACCATGAGGAAGATTTTCAGTGCATTGACAATGAGTATATTCTATTTCTATTTCTCCTCTCAAATTATCAATTATTCCATCACAGTTATCATCTTGATTATTACATATTTCTTTAGCCCCTGGAAATACACTATTTGAATTGTCATCACAGTCCGGAGTAGAAAATTGACAGCCACCATTAACCCCAAATCCATCATTATCTGTATCAACACAAACAGCAGATACTAACGGAATCATTAATAGAATTAACAAAACAAAATACTTCATATTTTATTTTCTAGTGTTTTAATGTTTATATAATTTCGGTATTATGTGATAGTTACAACAATTTATAAATATCAAGCTCAAAATTACCTTCTATGAAAAAAGGACAGATCATTTCTCAAGTATTTGTTTATATGTTAGTGCTATTTGTTGTAGGAATTGTTGCTGTGATTGGCACAATGGGTGTAGGAAATCTACTTGAAAAACAGTGTTTAGCAGATATTTCGAAATTTAAAGGAGATTTTGCAAAAAATGTTTATGATACCAAAGATTTAGGAGAAGCAAAAATTTATTCTCATAGGATGCCTTGTTCTTTTAATCATATCTGTTTTTTTGATCCCATCGCACCTATTGGAACACCTAAATATCAATCTTCTTTTATTCAAGAATATTCAGATTCAAATAATGTATTCTTAGTTAAAGCCCCACAACCAATACGTTCAGATATGGTAGACGCTTTTAATACCTCAAAAATATCTTTAACCACTAGATACAAATGTTTTAATGCAACTAGCGGAAGATTGCGTGTACTTTTAGAAGGAAATGGCAAACGGGGAACAAAAGTCTTAGTACCAAATTGAGGGTTTAAGGTATGGTAAATATTGTTTTAGACTTTCGACTTTAGACTTCAGACTTCAGACTTCAGACTTCAGACTTCAGACTTCAGACTTCAGACTTCAGACTTCAGACTTCAGACTTCAGACTCCTAACTCTTAAAACTTCTCTCTAAATCAATAAGAATATTTTTCTGATTGCGATTAAGCTTTTTAGGAATTTTTATACTAATTGTGATTAATTGATCTCCCCTTCCGCCACCATGTACTCTCCTTAATCCTTGGCCCCGGAGTTTAAACAAGCTTCCGTCTTGTGTGCCTGTTGGAATTTTTAATTCAGCTTCACCATTTATCGTTGGAATTGTTATCTTCCCACCTATTGCAGCAGTTACAAAATTAATTGGCTTCTCGCAAAGCAAATCCATCCCCTGTCGCTCAAAAAAGTTATGCGGTAAAACATTAATGTATACAAATAAGTCTCCTGCAGGGCCTCCTCTCTCTCCTGCCTCGCCTTTTCCTGGGACCCTTAATCTATTTCCTGATTCAACACCTGCGGGCAAGTCTACTTCGATTTCTTCTTCAATTCTAGTTTTGCCTTTTCCCTTACATTTTTCGCAAGGTTTAACAATGATTTTACCGGTTCCACCACACCTTCTACAAGGGGCGTTGGTTGCAAATATTCCAAAAGGAGTTCTTCTAGTTGTTTGAACAACACCAGATCCGCCACAAATTGTACACGATTGGATTCCATCTGGCTCCCCTCCAGTGCCATGACACCTATCGCAAGTTGAATTTCTATTTAAAGAGATAACCTTAGTTATCCCTTCTGCAACATCTTCTAAAGAAATTGAAACCTCAATTTGAATATTTCTTCCCCTTCTTGAAGTTGGCCTCCGACTGCCTCCTCCTCCGAAAAAACTTGAAAATATATCTCCTAAATCAAAGTCTTGGTATCCTCCCTGGTCAAATCCCCTAAATCCTGAAGAACCTTGAGAATCATTATTGCCAAATCTATCATAGTGATCTTTAGTTTTAGGATCAGAAAGGACTTTATAGGCTTCATTAATCTCTTTAAACTTCTCTTCAGAGGCCTTATCTCCTCTATTTAAATCAGGATGATGCTTTTTAGCTAAAGTTCTATAAGCTTTTTTAATTTCTTCAAGACTTGCGCCCTTACTTAATCCAAGTTTTTCGTAGTAATCTGGCATTATTTCTTCTTTTTATCTTTCACTTTATATTCTGCATCAATTGGCTCATCTTCTTTTTTCTTCTTTTTTCCTTCTGTTTCTTTTGCTTTTTCTTTGGAGGCCTCTTCTTTTTGATAAAGTTTAGTTGACATTTCTTGAGAGAGCTTAGTTAACTCTTCAACTTTTTGTTTGACTTTATCAATATCCTTTTTATCAGCTTCAAGTAGCTTTTTAAGGTCATTATTCACTCCAGAGATTAGCTCAGCTTCTTTTTTATCTACCTTGTCCTTTAATTCAACAAGCATTTTTTCAGTTGAGTAAACCATGGCATTTGCCTGATTAATTAAATCAACTTCAGCTTTTTTCTTAGCGTCAGAAGCTTCATACTTTTTAGCGTCTTCGGTCATCTTTTTAATATCTTCATCACTTAAACTTTCTTTTCCGGTAATTTTAATTGACTGTTCCTTGCCTGTTCCTAAATCTTTTGCTGAAACATGTACAATTCCGTTTGAATCAATGTCAAATCCTACTTCAATTTGCTCCTTGAAAAACTCGAATGCTAACTGCTGGCTGGTTATCATCTGCAGTAGAAAATGTTTGAGCTTTCTTAATAGGAATTGTAGTATTTCTATCTATAACTTTAGTAAATACTCCTCCCAAGGTTTCAATACCAAGAGAAAGTGGAGTGACATCAAGAAGCAATACATCTTTAATCTCTCCCTTTAAGTAGAGCAATGGCTTCATCAGGATTAATGGATTTTTCTCCTTCTTTACCAGTTATATCTTTAATTAGCTTCTCAACTGCAGGAATTCTTGTAGATCCTCCAACCAAAATCGCTTGACCAAGTGGTTTTTCATCTAATTTACCATCTTCGAGAGCCTTTTTTGTTGGGCCCTCAAGTCTCTTTAAAATATCACTAATTAACTCTTCAAATTGAGCCCGAGTGATCTCTTTTTGTAAGTGTTTTGGCCCAGCGTCAGTTGCTGTAATAAATGGAAGGTTAATTTGTGTTTTTGTAGCAGTAGAAAGCTCTTTTTTAGCATTTTCTGCAGCTTCTTTTAACCTTTGATAGGCTTGTTTATCTGCTCTTAAATCAACACCGTGGCCTTTTTTAAAGTCATCAGCTAAAAAATCGACAATTAATTCATCAATGTCATCTCCACCTAAGTGGTTATCTCCTGCTGTTGAAATTACTTCAAATACTCCATCGCCTAATTCTAAAACAGAAACATCAAAAGTTCCTCCTCCAAAATCAAAAACTAGGATTTTTCCAACCTTCTTTTTATCAAGACCATATGCTAATGCAGCAGCAGTAGGTTCATTAACTATTCTTAATACATTTAATCCAGCAATTTTTCCTGCATCTTTTGTAGCTTGCCGTTGAGCATCTTCAAAGTAAGCTGGAACAGTTATTACCGCATCAGTTACTGCAGTTCCCAAATAAGCTTCAGCATCTCGCTTAAGCTTTTGTAAAATCATTGCTGAAATTTGTTGTGGTGAATAATCCTTATTATTAACTAACACTGAAAAGTCACGCTCACCCATATGTCTTTTAATACTTCTTACAGAATGCTCAGGATCCATTATAGCCTGATTTCGAGCAACTTTACCCACTACTACTTCATCGCCTTTGATTTGTACGACAGAAGGTGTAGTTCTTTCTCCTTCACTATTAGTGATAATTGTTGGTTTTCCTCCTTCAACTACTGCAACAGCAGAGAAAGTTGTACCAAGATCGATTCCGATTACTTTTGAAAATTCAGTCATTTTCCATACCTCCGATAAATTCCTCTAACTTTTCTTTAGGCACAAGTTCTTCAAGACTAGCGCCAGGTAGAGGTTCTTTTAATTTAGTGTAAATTGCGTACTCTCTTACTGAATTTCTATCTTCAGTGTTTAAAAAATGCTTAACATCAAACCATTTTTGAGCATCTTCTCCATGATGGTCACAAGTTGATATTTTGCAATGAAGTGGCCTTATTTTATGGATGGTACATTTGTTTTCTTCAACATTAAGAAAAATACATCTTCCATGAGGAGCCGAACCCTGTCTTAATTGTTTAAATCTATGTTTTTGTGTATTTAATTTAGTAAACTCTTCTAAGTATCTAGTTTTAAAGTCCTCTTCACTTAATTTGAACTCATTTGCCAATTGTGGAATTTCTTCATCTAAAACAATCCCTGAAGTAAAATAACAACAATGCCCGCAAGTTTTGCAATTTCCATGTTTAATCATTTCACTTTTTGGAGTATTTTTTGATATTAACATTTTGCTACCTTCACTCGTGCATGCCGTAGTATTTTATCTTTTATTTTGTAACCTTTCTGGAATACTTCTAAAATAGTCCCTTCAGGTTCTTTTGACTTTTGTGTTAGGATTGCTTCGTGAATTTCTGGGTTAAAAATCTTATTTGTTGTTATTTCTTCTAATCCTTCTGATTCTAAAAGCGTTTTGAATTGGGAATAAATCATCTCAAAGCCTTTTAATAAATCATCATGGCCTTCTGTTTTTAATGCAAGTTCAAAATTATCTAAAACCGGAAGGAGTTTTTGTATAACATTAAGTGATGCAGACTCAGCAAAACTTCTAAACTCAGCTTCATTTCTTTTCCGATAGTTTTCAAATTCAGCTTGAGTTCTTTTAAGTAGCTCAGTTAGTTCAGCTTTTGTTATCCCTTTTTTCATCTTAAATAAACACCTTCCTGTTGATCTTACATCAACAAAAAGGTCTTTCTTTATAAACTTTTTGGAAAAATTAGGGTAAAAACAAATTTTAATTAGAAAAAAGTTAATTTAGTTTAGAACTATTATTAGCAAAAAATATATATATTGAAGTTCATATTAAGTCAACATGGCGCGTCGAAGAAAACTTGTGTTGTTCCCAAAAGAAAAGCCAGAATCCACCAATATAAACATTCAAATCCAATATTTTGGCACTTGTTTAGGGTTATTTGGCTTGCGGGACAAAGATAGCAGTTGTTATAGGCTTTTTATTGAACTTGTAAAAACAACAAAGGTAAAAAATCCTATTTCTTCTCAGGAATTAGCTTATAAACTTAATTTAACGCGAGGAACTGTTGTTCATCATTTAAATAGATTGATGGATTCAGGCATTGTTAGGGTGATGGATAACAGATACTTCTTAATAGACCCATCATTAGAGAAAGTTGTAATACAGCTCAATAATGAGCTTGAAGAACTATTTAGTAATTTAAAAGAAATTGCTGTAAAGCTTGATAAGCAGCTCTAAGCTAATTCTTCTTCCTTAGACTTTTTCTTTTCGCCACGATACACTTCGGCAAAAGCAGGGGTTACAACAATGTAATCTTCCCCAAAACCTGCAATGTCACCATCAAGAGCATCTGTGGTCTTCTTAAGCTTGTTAATGGCTCTTTTCAATTCCACAAGGTCCTTATCTTTTAATTCTTTAATATTAACTAAAGCGATAGTAGAACCCTCTCTTAGATGGTCTAAAATTGGTTTTAAGTCGGTAAAATCAGCTATGTTATAGGTTCTAACAGTAATTTTCTTACCTTCGACAACCGCAGCTGTATCTAATTCAACGTAATCTTGATCTGCATCAGATAACATCCTGTCTTCTTCTTCACTACTTATAAGATCATTCAACTTCTCTTTTATTTTAGAGAAAAACTTAACCATTTTGAGAGCCCTCCTCGCCTGTTTTATTGTCCTTTAAAAATAGTTATTACTATATAAAACTTTCGAAAAGCTATTTTGAAGTAGTATTTCAATATTCATTAAGGTAAATTATCTTTTCACCCTTCATTTTAAGCACCATTATACCTGCCATATGCTATTTTTTACCTTTCCAAATGTTTAACTCCCATTCTTCAAAGCCAGTGTCTGAAGCGGTATAACAGCGATTAAGAGGTAAATTTTCTTGCAGAAAATTTCCCCAAATTTTGCCTACGGCAAAACTTCTCTTAATCGCGATGTTAAATACAATAAAATTTGGGTTCCATATTTAGAATCGGGGGTCTCTAGTCCTTCGGACATTTAGTCTGCTTCGTAGATATTTATTGTTAAAGGGGACACACTTAAAAAAAGAAAAAAAATAATTTATGCTACTGCATAAAGTGATTCATCGTAAACATGAAAACCTTTTTCCTCAATTTCATGAGGAGATAGCTCTTCCACTTGCTCTGGATGCATAAGGTTTCCATATTTGTCTTGGTATAACATTTTCTTTCACCTCCTACATCTAATTTTCTATTGCAACTTCGTGCATAAACTCATCAATCCGAAAGTCATACAAATCTCCAACTAATTTTCTATTGTATCCTTTTTCATATATCATAACAATCACCTCAACAGCTTACTGCTGGACTCTCAAAATCCATCAGCATCTTTTGCAGATCAACTGTCATCCTTCCTTTTGAACCCTCGATTGTAATTACATTATCCATTCTTTATCAATCCATTTATCTTTAAATTCTGCTAAGTGGTCACCAAAATTGTAGGTTTCCCACCATAGTTTTTCGTCCTGCAACATTTGTATCACCTCCTTTTACAGTTTTCAAAGTAAGGTTTTTTGTAGCTTCAAAAAATGATTCTTGAATTAAATCAGGGGATAGTTTCATTTTTAGCCACCTCAAAAAAATTCAAAAAAAAGAAAAATTTACTTAATTTCAAGCAGTTTCTTTTTCTTTTCCTCTACCTTGAGTTTTGGTACAGTTATCTTTAAGACACCATCCTTGTATTCTGCATTTGCTTTATCTGCATCTACATTTTTTGGTAGAGCAAACTTTCTGCAAAATCCTGCAAAACTCCTTTCAAGCCGAAACATACCTTTCTTTTTATTTTCCTGCTTTACTTCATTCTTTTTTTCTGCTTTAATTTCTATGGAGTCTTTTGTAACATTCACTTGAATGTCATTTTTATTAACTCCAGGCAGATCAAGCTCTGCAACAACTTCTTTTTCTGTTTCATACAAGTCAGATATTGGTGCCCTATAGTTACTTGTTACCAAATCTCCTTTTTTGCCAGAGCTATCTTCCAGCAAGAACTCATGTCCAATAAGTGGTTCTGTGCTGAAGAAATTGCTAAACAAACTATCCATATTTTCTTGCATTCTCCTCATTTCATCCCAAATGCTTGACATTTTCTTCACCTCCGAGTATTGGTTTATTTTCGTCGATCTTAGATCAACTTAAAATAAGTAAAATATAACTTATATTTAAATTTTATTGTTTTTAAATATATAATTTCAATTATATTTATATCATGTGGATATTTTTACGAAATATTTATATATAAGCTATCATACCCTATATTAAAATGGCAGAACTAAAGCTAAAAAAAATAAATAAACCAAAAAAAGGAGATGTTGAAAAAGATATTGATTGGTTCTGTGACAGCTTATGCCTTTCTTCTGGAAGAGATACAGAATTTACATCAACTAAAATCATTTCAGATATATTAAATAAGATATCAGAACATGAAAAAGTTTTTTCTGAGGAGATTGCAAAAGATTTAGGTTTAAAGCAGGGGCTTGTAAATCACCATCTTAGAAATTTAATTGATTCGGGAATTATTATTCGGAAAAAAAAACAGATATTTATCAAAGGTGGAAGCCTTAAAGAAGCAGTAATAGAAATGAGAAGAGATGTACTATCAACGTTTGAAGACATTGAAAAGATGGCAGGAGAAATAGATAATGAGATAGGAATTCATAATAGATAAAAGTGTGTCCCCTTGATTACTTGTTCTTAAGATATCGCTGGCGCTCATTAGATTGAACTAGAGAACCCCCCGTGCTACGCACATATAGTCTCACCTTCGGCTCGATTGATTGGAAACTCAAATTTTACTTTTCGGTCGAAATTTTCCCACACTACGTATGGGAAAAGTATTTAACACCGTGTAAATACATAAATGATGGAATTCTTGCTTGGTGTCCGCAATTGCGCTATGTTTTGTCATTGCGTTTTAAGTGCTTCTAACATAGGTGAGAAGTATGGCAAGAAAAAATGTGTTTGAGAAAGCAGATGAGTTTGTAGTTTTGAAATTGTTAGTATTTTATCCATAATAATAAAGAGATCAAAGGATTAAATAAATAGGAATGACAAAAGAGGCCGTAAATAGGGACAAAATTATAATTGTTCAAGATCTTTAAAGTATTTGTTTCGCAATTTATCAAATTCATTCATGATTGGAATTTCCAACCCTTTATCTTCAAGAAGATCAAGTCTTTCTCCAACCCAAGTAATCCAAACATCTTGTTTACTTTGTTTAATTTGATTTTGAAGTTCTTTTATTATTATCTTCCAATCCAGACCAGACCTGGAACCCCTAATCTTATACAATCATCTAAGTCTCCTTCTCTTTCAGTCATTGTCTTAAATAGAAATATGTCTTCATTAGAACAATGAGCTACTTTTAATTTTTCTAAATCTAAAACAAGATTTGCCCTTTGCATCATACCCTCTGTTAATGAAAATTTACCACACACTTCTTTATAGAATAAATCAATTCTAAAATCTTCTTTTTGAAATATTTGATTTAAATTCATATGTTCATATTCTTTTCCAGGAATTTTAAGTTTAAATTCTAATTTTTCTAATGCTTTTTGAAGTTCCATAAATTCTTCTTTTGTATTTACAACTAAATCGATGTCTTTTGTTCCATCTTTTAGATCTTGTTTTAATAGAACTGCATCGCCAATAACAAACAATCTTATTTTCTTTTCAATAGCTTTACTTATTCCCTTGAATAATTCTTCAACTTCATCGTAGTTTGTTATCATTTATTTACACCTTGATGCCATATACTTCAGCTCTGTCTTTAATTTCTTGATAGTTTGGATATCCTTTGATCTTACCTTTTGCAAGAACTGCACTAATGTTCATAAGTATTTCGTGTTTGATTTTAAATTCATTTTTGAATTTTGCATAAAATAATGCAATAAATATTAGGTTTCGAATGTCTTTTTCTTTTTCAACTATGTAAAGTGAATGTCTTAATACATCTTCTTTAGTTAGTGTTTTTTTAGGTAAGTAATAATAATTCTTAACTGTAAGTAATTTAATTCCATATTTTTCATACGCTGAGAATGCTGTTTTTTCTGCATTTGTTTCTTCTTTTGACGCAAATATTATCTCTTTATTTTTTTTATAGTATATTGTTGAACTTGCTGGAATCCTTGCATCTGTCATTGATTCATACTTATCTAATTCCATTAAGAAATCAATTAATTTAGCCCATATCTTTTCATTTAAGCTATATCTTGTATGTGTCTTTCTGACTATGCTTCTTTTTCTAGCTTCTCCGAGCTTAGTATAGATTATTGTTTTTTTAAATCCTGTTTCCTTTGATATTTCCTCAATTGTTGAAGATTTTAGTAATGCTGTGAGAATCGGGATTCCTGAATCTGATATTGCAGGAGCTAGATTAGGGTATTCTATTAATACTTGTAGAAATAGTTTGATATGTAATGCTTCTTTAGTTTCTATAATGCCATTTATTCTGTTAATAAAGCTTTTTTTGGTTAGATTATTAATAATAACATATATTCTTCTTTCTTTAACATTTAGAGCTGTAGCTAATGATTTTATGGATTTATTACCTTTAGCTACTTGTTCAAGTAGTAATATTTCTGTCTTTGATAATTGCATATTTCCGTTAAAAGGACAATAGAATATAAGTCTTTGCATTTTAAACGGAAATTAGGATTAGATATTGATCTTCCTTTTCGCTTTATGTAAGTAAAAAATACAACTTTCTTATTCAAATCCGATTACTTGTAATTTTGAAAGAACCAATGTAGTAAGATTTATTAATAAAGCTAATTCAGTGATTTATCATGTTTAAAGATTTTTTCAAAAGGAGACCAGAGTCATCTTTAATATATATCTTGTTTTCAATATTCTTTATTACAGAAATTATTGATGATTTATTTGATCATTTACTAGGGAATTCCATCTTACACTCTTTAATCCAAATCTTTTTGTTCTTTTTGATGTTTTATATTGTTACCAAAACATCTCTTGGATATCATCAAAGAAAAATAAATAAATTAATTCCTGAGGAATTTATGTTAATATTACAAGCTATTAAATCTGCAGAAACCAAAGGAACGCTAATCAATCAAAGAAAATTGAGAAGTTCTCTAAACATTACAAAGCCAACATGTAAGAAAAGAGTAAAGAGTTTAATTGAATCAGGCCATATCATTTCTGAAGAAATAGGTAACAATAAATATCTTAAACTAACAAAACGAGGAAATTCTTTAATACTCTAGTTGTCCTTCTTTTTCCCTTTTATTTTCCTAGTTTGTATCTCTCATTTAAAAAATAAATTCTATCTTACCAGAATTGTGAAAACAAAATATCAAGATAGTCTGGAAGAAAGAGGGAGCTACGATAGTCTTTTTTCAATAATTGCTCTTATAATATCATCCAATTATATCCTGTTCTACCTAGCAGCTTGTATCCTTTGGGCTTTCAAGCCAAATGCATTTCATCCTTATAGAATTTATTATTTAATAGGATTCATATTTTTCGCTTTCTCGGTATATACTTTATTCATTGAATTATTAACTAGGAGCGTTGAAAAAACACCATGAAAAATTACTATGCAAATAACTTTCAGGATGCAATTACTTCATTAAACAGCTCTATTTCTGGATTAACCGATGAAGAGGCCAAAAAAAGGTTAGAAGAATATGGTCCTAATGAACTGCCTAAAGCTAGAAGGTTCAATGCCATTACCATATTTATTAATCAGTTTAAAGATTCTCTTATTTTATTGTTAATATTTGCTGGAATTTTATCTTTGCTTTTACATGAGTTTGTGGAAGCAATTGCCATATTCGCAATTGTTCTATTAAATGCATTGTTAGGATTCATCCAGGAATTCAGGGCAGAGAAATCAATCGCAGCATTAGAAAAAATTTCAGCACCGATTGCAAATGTTCTAAGGGGTGGAAAAGAACAAAAAATACCTGTAAGAGAGATTGTTCTTGGAGACATTCTTGTATTAGTTACAGGAGATATTATTCCTGCAGATTCAAGGCTAATTGAAGTTACAAGTTTACAAATAGATGAAGCTTCGTTGACTGGAGAGTCTACACCATCAAGGAAATTTGAAAAAATTTTAGATACAAATATACCTATCACAGACCAACTTAATATGGCCTTTCAAGGAACTGTTGTTACGTATGGAAAAGGTAAAAGTATAGTAACTAGTACAGGTATTAATACAGAATTTGGAAAAATTGCAAAAGTGCTTAAGGAAACAAAAATATCTGAAACACCATTGCAAATAAAATTTGCTCAACTTGCAAAACAAATTGGAATAATTTGTGTGTTTCTAGTGGCAATTGTAATGATAACAGGAGTATTAAGAGAAATGCCATTTGCAAAATTATTGCTATTTTCTTTAGCTTTAACAGTTTCTACAATTCCAAATTCTTTGCCCTTGGTGGTAACTCTAGGTTTATCACGTGGGGCTAAGGAATTAGCAAAAAAAAACATGCTTGTTAAGAAACTTTCAGCTGCTGAAGGATTGGGTTCTGCTACAATCATTTGCTCAGATAAAACTGGAACAATAACAAAAAACCAGATGACTGCAACAGAAATTTTTTATAATGATAGAATAATAACTGTAACAGGCACAGGTTATGAACCTCAAGGGAAATTTTTCTTAGGTGAAGAACAAATCAAAACTGAAAAATTGGAGTTATTACTTCGAATCTGTTCTCTTTGCAATGGTGCAAAATTATCTGAAGAGGAAGGAAAGTATAAGATTCTAGGGAATCCTACAGAAGGAGCTTTAAAAGTTTTATCAAAGAAAGGCAATTTTAATGACCCTCGTAATAATTTCTCTTTTATTGAAGAACTTCCTTTTGATTCTGAAAGGAAAAAAATGTCAATGATATTTAAGAATAATCTCAATAATAAAACAGAAGCTTATGTTAAGGGTGCTCCAGATTTTTTATTAAAAGTATGTGACAAGATAATTGAAGATGGTCAAATTAGGAAGCTTTCAGACAATGATCGAAAAAAGATTCTTAGTGTAAATGAGAATCTTGCAGGAAAAGCATTAAGGGTTCTAGCCTTTGCTTATAAAGAAACTTCAGAATCTTGTGATTACTCTGTAGAGGCCGTGGAAAAGAATTTAGTATTTGTAGGTCTAGTTGGCATGATCGATCCTCCAAGGGAAGAGGTAAAAGATGCTATAAAAAAATGTCGGGAAGCTGGAATAAAAGTAACAATAATTACAGGAGATCATGCAATAACAACAAAAGCAATTGCTATCGATGTTGGATTGTTTAACGAGGGAGATATAGTTTTAACTGGAGAGGATATCGATAAAATGACTGATTTAGAGCTTGAGAAAAAGCTCGATCATATTAGAATAATAGCAAGAGCATTGCCTATTCAGAAATTAAGAATCGTAGAGGCCCTTCAGAAGAAAGGTCATATTGTTGCAATGACAGGAGATGGTGTAAACGATGCTCCTGCATTAAAAAAAGCCAATATTGGAATAGCCATGGGTATAACTGGTACTGATGTTGCTAAAGAAGTATCAGAAGCAATTCTTGTGGATGATAATTTTGCCTCAATTGTTAGCGCAATAGAGACAGGTAGAAATATTTATGATAAATTAATAAAATCCACAAAATTCTTTTTATCATGTAATTTTGGTGAGATTACAGTTGTTCTAATTTCAATATTATTGGGATTTCCTCTTCCTCTCCTTCCGCTTCAACTTTTAGTTATGAATATGCTTACAGATAATTTTCCAGCCTTAGGTTTGGGATTTGAATCCAGTGAAGAAGGGATTATGAAGAGATTGCCAAGAAATCCGAAAGAAAAACCTCTTACAAGGAAAACTTTTTCCATAATATTACTTTTTGGTCTGACTATGGGCCTTGGGACTTTATTAATGTTTATGAGTTATAAAAATATAGATCTTAGTAAAGCTCAAACAGTTGCTTTTACAACTCTTGTAATGTTCCAAATGTTTGCTGTAATGAGTAGTAGAACCTTATATCCCTCATTAAAACATCTAAATCCTTTCTCAAATATGTGGCTATTTGGAGCAGTTTGTCTTTCAATACTCATCCAAATAAGTATCATTTACTTTGTTCCCTTCCAAAGAATATTCGGAACTGTTGCGTTATTACCATTAGATTGGTTTAGAATTATTGGGATATCCTTCTTTGGATTTATTTTAATGGAGTTAAGTAAAATAATTATGAAGAATAATTTACTAGAGAAGATATTCGGAGCTGATAATTATGACATCAAAAAAACAAGTTAATCAATTAAGAGAAACACAAGCAGAATTATTAGATTCAGATAATTCCATAAAGAAATTATATGCAAAAGACGCAATGACCAAGCCGATCTTATTATATCAAGATGATAGTGTAAAATTAATATTAAAGAAACTCAGAAAAGAGCATATAAATGCATGTATTGTTGTGACAAAAGAAAAGAAATTTCTTGGTGAAATAAGTGATAATGATATTATAAAACTCTTTTTAAAACAAGTTAAATGTGAACCTCTTGTTCAAATTTTGAATCATGGTTATAGAAGAGAGTTTTTGTTTAAAACTGCAAAAGAGATGGTTAATAGTCATAAATCAATTGTAAACCCAGAGACTCCCATAAATAAAGTAATTGAGCTTTGTTTTCAGGAAGGGTTTGAATATATTCCAGTTGTTGATAAAAGTAGTAAGGTCATAGGGGTTATCACTCCTAGCAGTATTATTAATATATTAAGAGATTATTAAAATGAATCCAGAAATATTTATTGAATTAAGTAAGATACTTGTAATTACTGTTATTGTTACAGGGATAATTAAAATCTTAAAACAACCAGCGATAATTGGTTATATTTTAAGTGGGATTCTGGCAGGGCCTTTTTTATTTAATATTATTGGAGCTACCGATACGTTGACAACTTTTTCACAAATTGGAATTGCCTTGTTATTATTTTTTGTAGGTCTTAATTTAAATCCAAAAGTGATAAAAGATGTTGGAAAAATTTCATTAATTACTGGGCTTGGACAAGTACTGTTCACTTCTTCTATTGGGTTTATTATTGCTAGATTTTTGGGATTCTCAACAATAAGTTCTTTGTACATATCTATTGCATTGGCGTTTAGTAGCACAATTATAATAATGAAATTACTATCAGACAAAAAAGACCTTGAATCTCTTTATGGAAGGATATCCATTGGTTTCTTGATTATTCAAGATTTTGTTGCAATCCTGATTCTTCTAGTAATTTCATCTTTAAAGAATGGAGATAACCTCGCCTCATTAGCAATTGAAACAATTCTCAAGGGAATTGGAGGAATACTGATTTTATTTATTATCTCTCAATATGTATTACCTAAATTAACTAAAGTTATTGCAAAGTCCCAAGAATTTTTGCTTTTATTTTCAATAACTTGGTGCTTTGCAATTGCTTCTGCCTTTCATTATCTCAATTTGTCCATTGAAGCAGGTGCATTGCTTGCAGGTATCTCGCTATCAATGTCTCCATATCACTTTGAAATCAGTTCTAAAATGAAGCCTTTAAGAGATTTTTTTTTGATATTATTCTTCATAATGCTTGGATCTCAGATGATTTTTTCGAATATCCTTCAAAATATCGGAATCATTCTAATTTTATCCTTATTTGTTTTGATTGGGAACCCTTTAATTGTTATGGCTTTAATGGGCTCTCTTGGATATACTAAAAGAAACAGTTTCTTAGCAGGCCTTACAGTTGCTCAGATAAGTGAGTTTTCTCTGATAGTTGTGGCAATGGGTGTATCAGTAGGTCATGTTTCTCAAGAAGTTATGTCTTTAGTAACTGCAGTGGGATTAATTACATTTGCTGGATCCACTTACATGATTCTTTACTCACATAAACTTTATCCCATTCTTTCAAAATATCTCTCAATATTCGAACGAAAAGGAAAAAAAGTAGATGAACATAAATACTACAAAGAAAATGACCATGAAATAATCCTTTTTGGGTATAACAGGATTGGATTTGATGTTTTACAATCTTTAAAGAAGATAAAAACAAAATTTCTAGTTATTGATTATGATCCTGAGACTATCACCAAACTTTCTAAAGAAGGTTATGACTGCAGATATGGGGATGCAAATGATTCTGAACTTTTAAACGAAATAAATTTTCACAAGGCTAAGATGGTTATTTCTACGATTCCATTATTTGATACAAATTTACTAATAATCAAGAAAGTAATCGAAGCCAATAAAAATGCCATAATTGCAGTTGTTTCTCATCAGATTAACGAAGCTGAAAGACTTTATGGGGAAGGTGCGACTTATGTCATAATGCCTCATTTTTTAGGGGGGAAACACTTCTCAACAATGATAGAGAAAAATAAGCTTAGTATTGATTATTTCTTGGAAGAAAAGATTGCACATCTTGAACATTTGAACTTAAGGAAAGAATTAGGGCACAAACACCCCATGCATGAGAAAAAATAGTTAAGATAGAATTAGACTCTCACTTGACCTAAGACTTGAAAAGTATTGAACAGAAATGGAGCTATAAAATTGGAAATTAAAGAGACAAAACAATTGATATATTCAAAACTTTATATTTTCGCTCATTATATCGTATAACCACGTAGAACTCCGAAACATTTAATAACCCGGACATTAGAATACTCATTAGGTTGTTGTTTCAAGGAACAATGATTGAAAATAAAGACTAAGAAGCACTTATTTCAAGCAAGGTTATCGTCGCTATATGGTGTTCTGATTAACAGGTTTTAAGGGTAAATTTTATGTTATTAGTTGTTTTTCTAACAAGTTCACAGAATTTAGCAATTTCTTTGTGGCTCCTTTCAACCGCAAGTTAATTACGAAGGATAATAATTCTAATGATCTCCATACTTATGAATTAAAAAACCGTTAATTGCATGATGGATAACTATGTAAATAATCATAGGAATTACAACAGGTGGTGCAAAATTTGTTAAAGCAACCCAAGTTGTTAAAGTGCCATTTCTATAACTAAATGCCATGCCTAAGCTTTTTTTTATCTTTATTTTTTTTGATAGATTAAATCCTATTAAAAATAAGATAACAGCCAATGTGAATACAAAAAGAGTTATCATTAATAAATTCATTATACCAATTTCTTTTAAATTTAACGATGCAGAAGATACAGCAACACCAATAACAAAGATAAATGCAATTGGGCTAGCAATTTCTGAAATATTTAACAACTTAGTTTTTAATTTGATAAATTTCCTTGCAATTAAAGATAATAAAAATGGAATAAAAATCATAGTAGTTAATTTGAAAAAAATTAATTTGGTAGGAATTGTTAATCCAGTAGTATTAAAAAAAACTTGCAACAATATAGAATATGTCAAAGGAGATAACATATTGTACAATACTACTTGTGAAATTATTAATTCCTTATGGCCCTTAATAAGATCAACCATTATAACAGAACTTATTGCAGTAGGGGTAATAGCTAATAAAAAAATGCCTAACCTTAGGTTCATGTCAATTAATTCATGGTTCGGGAGACCACTGGTCACCGCTTCGCTATAGACCGGATGGCATGATCTCCCTCACAAATTAATATGGGCTAAGCATCGTCTGTCCTGCAGATGCA
>JAFCCU010000019.1 GCA_017610005.1 Candidatus Woesearchaeota archaeon
ACTGCTGTTGCAAAAAGAAGTGTTATTATCAAAAGTAAAGGGATAGATTTCATTTTAGATACTTATTGGGCATTAGGTATTTAAATTTTTTGAATTAATAGTAAATTTTATATACCAGAATACTAAATAAGGAATTAATATAAAAACGAGGTGCTTTTGAATGAATAATAAAGGTGCGTTAGAACTTTCTATTAATGCTATTGTAATTATTGTGCTCGCAATGACCTTACTAGGTTTAGGATTAACATTTATCCGAGGCCAAATTTCAAAGATTACTGAAACAAGTACAGCAGTTTCAGACGCAATTAAAGATCAAATTTTAGAAGACTTAAGAACAGGAGATAAGCCTTTAAGTTTTCCAACTCCAGAGATTCAAATGAATCGGGGGAAAACTGAGATTATCTCGATAGGGGTTCGAAATATGGGAGATATTGCTTTAGTATACCATGTTGAAATTAGAGACTTATCGGTTGATGAGAGTGGGAATTCTTGGGGTTGTCTTGATGATGCAAGAAATTATTATTCTCCTGGCACTAAATCTCAATCAAGATGTGCAGCATTTTTCTGGGATAACGGGCTTCAGACCTTGCAAGCAGGAAAAGATCAGGTTATTGGAATAAAGCTGTTCCCTCCAAGTACTTTTGATACGTACTTGTATAAACTTGAGCTTAAAACCGAAGATCCCGTAACAGGAGACATGATTGATTATGCAACAAAGACCTTCTTTGTGCAGGTGGTATGATGAAAAAGAGGTTATCAAGAAGAGAGGAATTCGATATACTAAAATTAGTACTCGATAAAATCCTCCTTTTGGGATTTGCAATTGTTGCTTTTGGGGCTTGGAAACTTTACAGCTCTGAAGGTTTTCAAGGTTTTTATGTAATAATTGCAGGTTCAATTATCCTTCTCATTTTCAGCGCAATTCTCATTAAAGAGTATGAAATAAAAAAATGAATAAGCGTGGATTTGAGTTGACAATAAACTTTCTTGTTGTTATTATTATTTCTGTAGTTGTGTTAGGTTTAGGGATTAAATTTATTTCTGATATGGTTGGGAATACTAGGGAGATGATCCCTATGATTGATGCAAAAATTCACGATGAACTCTCAAGGATGGTTTCAGGTAATAAACGTGTTGCAATTGCTTTTAATGAAGCAACAATCAAAAAAGGAGAATCTGTTGGTTTTGGTCTTGGGATAATGAATACTAATCCCAATAAAGAGAGATTTAAAGTTTTTGCTTGGTGCGCTAAGTATGGAGAGTTTGGAACTGATTCATTAAATCTTGGCTGTCCAGGCACCATAGGGAATAAATTGGGGATTGTTTATGATAAGGGTGAATTTGATATTGAGAACAATGGGGACTCTCAAACAATGATTTTAGTAAAAGCACCAAAAAGTGCAAAGGCAGGTAATTATGTAATTTATGTTAATGCTTGCAGTCAGGGATTTTCAGGTGTTTCATGTGATGAAAGTTCAATAGTTACTAAATATGATTCTACTCAGAAAATCTTTGTAACAGTTACTTAGCCGGTAAGTATTTAATTCTGCTTGATTTCCTTTTAATGGGGATGGATAACTTAGAAATAAGTAAAGGTAAACAGGCGCAGCGTCATAATATTCTAGCAGCGCGAGCATTAGGAGAGACTATTCGCACAACTCTTGGACCAAAAGGTATGGATAAGATGATTGTTGGTAGTGATGGAATTGTAACTATAACTAATGATGGCGCAACAATCTTAGCAGCAATGGATATTCCACATCCTACAGCTAAGATGATTGCAGAATCAGCTAAAACTCAAGAGAGTGAAGTGGGAGATGGGACAACTACTGTTGTTGTGCTTGCGTCTGAACTTTTAAAGCGAGCTGAAGAGTTGCTAGATCAAGGTATGCATCCAACAGTCATAATTAAGGGTTATAAATTAGCAACTAAAAAGGCAGCTGAAGTATTAAATAATTTAGCCAAGGGATTTAAGGATAAAAATAAGGTTATGAGAGATATTGCAATAACTGCAATGACTGGCAAAGGGGTTGAGGAGGATAAAGAGGTATTTGCAAAAATATGTGTTGAGGCGTCTCTTGCAACTGAAACTAAAAGAAAAAATATCAAGATTATTCCAATTCCTGGTGGGGCAATTAGTGATTCAAGTTTAATAACTGGTGTAGTTTTAGAAAAAATTCCAGTAAGAGAGAGTATGCCAAGAATAATTAAAAATGCTAGAATTGCTTTAATTAATTCTCCAATTGAACCAAAAGAAACTGATGTGGAGTCTAAAATTACAATAAGTTCTCCTGAACAAATGGAACGGTTTGTAATGGCAGAAGAATCCATGCTAAATAATTTAATTGAGAGAATTTTGGCCTCTGGCGCTAACTGTATATTTTGTGAGAAAGGAATTGATGATGCGGCGCAACATAGCTTTGAAAGTGCGGGAGTTATGGCATTAAGACGCGTAAGGCACGCAGATATGAAATTATTAGAAAAATCTACTGGAGCTAAAATTGTAACAGATATTATGGGCATTAAAAAAGAGGATACTGGGAGATCAAAAGAAGTTAAAATTGATGAAGAAACAACTATTGTTAAGGGAGATGGTCCTGTTGCAACAATTTTACTTAGGGGAGGGACCAATCAGGTTATTTTAGAAGTTGAACGTGCAATTGAAGATGCGCTTGGAGATATTGCAGCAGTAATTGAAGTGGGAAAGGTCTTAGGGGGTGCAGGATCTCCTGAGATAGAATTAAATAAGCAGATAACAGATTATGCAGCAAGAGTAAAAGGTAAAGAACAGTTAGCTGTTTTAGCTTATGCAAAAGCAATGGAGATTATACCAGTAACTTTAGCTGAAAACGCAGGGCTTGATCCAATTGATGTTTTGGCAAAACTAAAAAATGCCCATGGGAAAGATAAATATGCTGGAATTGACGTTGAAATTGGGGAAGTAGTAAATACCTTAACTAAGGGTATTGTCGAACCACTCAAAGTTAAAACTCAAGCTGTTTCATCTGCACTTGAAGTTGCAACAATGATTTTAAGAATTGATGATATCATTGTTAATGAACAAAAAAGGTCTCAAGAAGTTCCTTTTGGTTGAACCCACCGAAAATTATTTATAATCAATTCTCGTTTTTTTATTAATCATGGAAAAAGAGGAGGATATAACAGAGCTTAAGGAAGAGATTAAAGGGTTAAGGGACTCTCCTCCAGACTTGAAGGCTTCTGTTGATAAATTATTATCCATATTTGAAGGTGGAGTTAATGCTATGGAAGATGGGGCTCAACAAAATGTTGCTGAAGAAATTTCTAAAATGGAAGCAAGTTTAGCTGAACTGCTTCATGAAAATACAGTTATTGCAAAAGGAATTGTAAAATTAACTGATGCAGTAACTAGTTTATCAGAAAAACTAAATGCAGTTGAACTTTCTGTAAAAGGAGTACCTGAGCATATTGATCTTGTTGAAGAAGATGTACCAAAACCTCCCACTCATCCAAAACACCGTGTTAGAAAACAAACACTTGATAGAATTAAGAGGGAATTTGATAAATGAGCTTTTCACACCTTGGTAGATATGAACTTGCAGCCCTTACTCAGAAGATGTGTGAGGCAGCAAAAGAAATTAATAAGGATGACAGGAGGGAAGAGTTAAAAAGAAAATTATTACTTCTTGAAGGAAAACTTTCAACAATGGGGGATAGTGAACAGGTAGCAGTACTTCAAGAAAAAATTTCTAGTTTAAGTAGGACAATTAATCATGAGTAAAAATGTATTTGCCTTGTGCTTCTTTTTTACAAAAACCAAATCTGTTAAATTGGATTACTTCACCAATTTTTATATTTCTTAGAGCATCTTCGCCATAACCTTTTGTGGTTGTGTTGTTAGGCATTAAAACTTCAATTTTATTCTTAGTTGTTACCCAGTGGAAGATCCCCCTTCCCTTTTTCCTGTAATCCTCAATTCCAACAGATTCGTAAGTGGAATCAATAAAATTTAAGCAATCCATTAATCTATAGAGCTTTCCTTTTTCTAATTTTTTAGAATCTGCTTTTGTAATGTAAAATACTCCATTTGTTTCAATCTTTCTGACTTTATCTTTTTCAGGATGGAATCTTACTTCTGCAATAATTTTTGGAGCTCCTTTAATTGTAATTTTGACTGGATCTTCAACAAACATGTATCTGTCAGCTGTTTTGTCAATGTATGTTCTGTTAAATGAAGCAATCTTATCAAAGCTTAAAATTACATCATTGGTATTAATTCCAACTGAAATTTCAATATCTTTAATTGCTTCAGGTAAAAATCCTCGTCTTCGCATTGCTTTTAATGTAATTAACCGAGGATCATCCCAACCTGAATACTCTCCTTTGTTTATTAATTCAGAAGTTTTTGAAGTTGAAAGTCCTCCTTCGGGCAGAATAACGCGCCCATGATGAATCGCAGTTGGATACTCCCAACCTAAATAATCATAGACATACTTTTGACGATATTCATTTTGACTGTGTTCCTGACCTCTTAAAATATGGGTCATGCCAAGGTCATGATCATCAATAGCGCTTTGTAAATTGTAACTAGGCCAAACTCTGTATTTATTTTTTGTAATTGGATGATTTGGATTTTCAATTACCTTTGCAGCCCACCAGTCTCTTCTGCCAGAGTCTTTATGTTGCAAATCAGTTTTTATTCTTAATACAACCTCATTTTCTTTGTAAACAGTAAACATCTTCTTCCATCGTTCCATTTGTTCTTTTGGTGGAAGTTCACGGCAGGGGCATGCAATTCCCTTATTTTTCTTTTCACGCCACTCTTCAGTATCACAATTGCAGATATAGGCCTGACCCATACCAATTAGTTTTTCTGCAATTTCATAATATCTTTCAAAGTTCTTACAAGCATAATGAATCTTGTCAATTTTTGCGCCTAACCATTCTAAATCTTCTTGCACCCATTTGTATGCTTCAATTTTAGACCTTTTGGTTTTTGGAGAAGTATCATCAAACCTTAAAATGAATTTGCCGTGATACTTTTCTGCATATAAAAATGACAAAACTGCTGCTCGTGCGTTTCCTAGGTGCATTGCACCATTCGGATTTGGGGCAGTTCTAGTTACAACACTTCCATCTATTGCATTGGGCAAGGCTTTTAATTCTAACTTTCTGGCAACTTTTTTCTTATGGACTAAAAGTTCTGGGGCAAGTGTTTGTAGTTCTTCTGTTTGCTTCTCTAACCCTAGTTTGTTAACTTCAGAAATTGTTTTTCCAACAAGGGGCGCTACTTCTTTAAATTTAGCTTTTAACTCTGGATGTTGGCCTAAAAGTTGCCCAATAACAGAGCCTTGAGAAGCCTTTCCATCATATTTAATAGCATTAGAAAGCACGTACTTTCTGATTTCTTTTTCTAAATCCATTATTTTTATGATTAAGTTAGTTATTTATATAGTTTGTTGACAATAATCTTTATAAGGGAGGTTTTATTCTTAGTGATTATGTCAGTGAAAGAATCTAATCCAAAAAAAGTATTAGAAGAAAGAATTCAATTCTATGTTGGACAGACTAATGAACGATTAAGTGAGTTAGGTGCAAGAATATCTGTAGCAGAGCTTCATCTTGGAACTCTTGCTGACAAGACAGGGGCCACACCTTACCATGGATTTATCAGTATTTCAATGGATTATGATCCTGGAGAACCAGATTTTTTATCTCTTGAAGATAGGGCACCATGGTTTAAAAAAATGTTGGGGATTGCAGAATCAAAATATGGATTTAGTTCAAGCTTTCCAGGAACTTTGGAATATATTAGTATTGATTTTACTGAAACAGTTCAGGATGATTTTGCAAAGTTAACAGAACAGAAAGAAGAAGTATTAAGTACAGGATTTGATAGAATTTATCAGATGGCTTCATGGTATTGTGCTTGTGTTGATGACTATGAAAAAGTAATTAAGTCCCATGGAGACCAGCTTACATCTCATCTTAAAAGATTAGATCAGCATGCTAATGTGGTAAGGGATTCAATCTCAAAATAACTCTTTATCTTTAGAGATATAATATGCTAGCATCATTCCTCCTTCTAAATAACCTTCTTTTACCATTTGTTCAAACTCAGCTAATGGGATTAGAATTACTTCAATATTTTCTTCTTCTTCTAAATTTTGACCAACAAATTCTAATTCAGAGGCAAAAAACAAATTACTTGTAAATTTTAACATTCCTGCAGTTGGGTACATGCTAGTAAGCCTAACAATTTTTTTTGCTTTATAACCAGTTTCTTCTTGAAGTTCACGGGCAGCCGCCTCTTTTGGGCTTTCACCTTCTTCAATAATTCCACAGGGAAGTTGAGTTAAAGTTTTTTTAAAAGGCATTCTAAATTCCTTAATCATAACAACTTCTTGTTTGGCTGTTAACGCAAGGATTATCACTCCATCTTTTTGTTCGCCATAGCAGTAAGTAAACTCCTTGCCTGTTGGTTGAATTGCTTTTTGTTTGTAAACCTTAAACCAGTCTTCAAAAACAAGTTCCTTGTCAAATACTTGAAATCCATCAATCTCTTGCATGAAGAAACTAATACATAAGAGATATTTAAGATTTAGGGGGTTAGGTTTTTAAACAATTATTAATTCTAATTTTTAATGAGAGTTTCATTTGTAGGAATTGATCAAGGATTCTTAAGTTGGGAAGATAAAAGATTTTCTTCCCTTCAAAAAATGCCTGAATGGGTAGCAATCTTATTGGCAGAACCAGGCTATCAGATATGGATGAAATATGCAGGCTTACCTACTACAAGAGATATTGATGGGGTTCTTTTTTATGGAGCATCACAAATAGAGGAACTTGAAAGTGGAATCGCAATCCAACATAAGGATGTAAAATTTTTACTTATTGACGGAAAACAGAAGGTTTCAATAGATAAACTTGTTGGGGAGATGGGGGCATTTGTTGCTGGCCCAAACGGAGTTTTAATGCCTAGGAGTTTTTTTAGAGAAGGAGAGTCTGGGATCATAACGTTAAATCAAAGAACTATTGGTTTAGGGCTTCAACAATCAGGGCATAATAATATTTATGATACTATTTTTGTTGAAGTATGCGGAGAACCAAAATATGATGATCAAGAACAACAATTTTCAGACTTTGTGAGTGTAAGTTCTCAAGCATTTTTGCATGAAAAAGTATATGGCTTGACTGGAAAATGTTTTAGTAGGGGGACTGTTTCTCGTGAAACTAGCTTACAAAAGAGAATGCATACAGCTTATAAAAACGCTTTCCAATTAAAGGTAGAATTATCTTGATTCAGCGTCATCCATTATTTGATTTACTTCATCTAGAAGTTCTTGAGCGCTCTTGACTTTATCAAGTGAATCTTCTTTAGAGCAATAAGGGCATTTTTTAGGGAGCCTTTTACCTTCTTTTAGTTCAAACATATAATTACAGTTTTTACATCTAAACCTCATCTTAATCTTAGTTTGGTTAAGTGATGTATAAATATTTTTTGGTTGAAAACGAAACTTTTATATAAATAAAAGTTAAATTTTGTATAAACACACTGGAATCAATGATTCTTGGTACCTAGAAATAATCCTTGGAACCTAAAAAAGGGGGTGTGAATATGTGGGATATTATAACTAAGCCTTTAGAAAAATTGGGCGAAGCGAAAAAAGAAAAGAATATCAAAAAGACGCTTCTTGTGCAACTTGTTGGAGTTATTATGTTTGCATTAAGTTTGATCTTTTTTGCATTAGGATTATTTTTCTTCAAAAGAGAGATAATTCCTGGAATATTTGTTGTGGCAATTTTGTCTGGAATATTAGTATATGTTTTGCTACTTTTGTTTGCATTAGTATTAAAACACATTATGGGAATATTTGCTGGAAAGAAAGATTATTTTGCAGCATTAACGCCAATGGCTTATAGCCTATTTATTTTTTCAACAGGACTACTTATAGCATCAATTTTAGCCTTAATTCCAACTTTTGTTGGTCCGCTATTAGCATTATTCGTTATGCTTTATACTTTGGCTGTTAGCCAGCCAGTATGGGTTAAAGGAACAATGGAGTTATTTGATGTTGACGCAATTACTGTTGTTATTGCTTATGTGATTTTAATAATTGCATTTACATTGGCATTATCTATTGCAACAACTGGAAGGTTCTTAGAAATAGTTCAGAATTTTCCCGGGGTAAAACTACCCTTTTAACTTTTTTTTAAATTCTATTTTTCCTTCTAAATAAACTCCTTTGTGTAATTTGACAGGTCTCCAGTTGTCTTTGATTAAGTTTGCATCAAGCCATTCTGCTAGTTCTTCGGGATTTCCAATGGTTGCGGACAGACCAATAATCTGTACGTGAGGCAATATCTTTCTTAGAAGTGTTATTAAAATTTCAAGGGTTGGGCCCCGATTTGGATCATTAAGTAGATGAATTTCATCCAATACAACAAGCCCAACTTCATTTAACCATCTTGCAGTGTGCCTGATTAAACTGTCTAGTTTTTCAGGAGTAGTTATTATTAGATCAAAACTTGACAATCGAGGATTACTTGCATCAATATCTCCAATACTCATTCCAACACGCAATAATTTTGAATACTGTGATTTAAAATCTTTATATTTTTCACTTGCAAGCGCCTTTAATGGTACAATATAAATTACTTTTTTGTAATCTTCTAGAATCATTTTTATTCCTGCAAGTTCGGCCAGAAGAGTCTTACCTGAAGCGGTAGGTGTACAAATAAGTAGATTTTTTTTATCTAATAGTCCAGCCTTAACAGCTTTTCCTTGAGCTGGTCGCAATGTGTCAAATCTTGCTTTTAAAATTGCATAAAGTTCGGAAGGAAGCTGAGTTTGGAGCTCTGTGATGTTCATATTAAGAAGATAATTTTCTTGTTAATAAACTTAGCCCTTGGCAGCAACAAAATCCACAGGAGTAGGCTCTGAAGGGAAGTCATATCCTCCAGAGGGTTTAACTGACTTGGCATACAGGTGAGGGGTTCCTTGTAGATCATGCCCAATTGGAATTACATATAAATCAATTAGGCTACCCACTGGTAGAGTTCCAATTGTCATTAATTCATCTTCAAGTTGATGATTCCCTTCAACTATCCTAAAAGAAAACTTTGCAATGGGATCCAATGAATAAAACCAGCAGTTTCTAACTTCTTCAAACTCTTTTTGGAATAAATCTCTATCTGAATCAACTTGTACATTTGGGACAAAGATTATATTTGAATACATCATATTTGTTTCTAAATCAAATATTGATGCGTTTCCGTTGCTTAAATTTACATTCGAGCCCTTAAATTTAGTAATCCAATTAAGAAGCTCTTTTGGGATTGGTTCTTTCCAGATATAATCCTCATAGTTCTTTAATAATTCCGAAAGGGAAGAGAGCTCATGATGTTTAAACGCTTTTACTAGTGCAATTTCAACTTTCTGTGGCAGTATGGCTTCAATTCCTCCAACTGAAATTAATGGGGCTCCCTGCAAAACATTTCTACATCTTACTTCAAGAATAGTTTCATTAATTTCCTTATCTGTTATTTCTGCGATAGTAAATTCAGAATTTAAATAGAGGTATTTAAGTTTTATTCTAATTCAGTTCTCATTTCAAGGTGAAAACCAAAAAATCCCCATTTCTTGTAGATATTGTGGGCATGGTCATTTTGAGGGTAGACATTTAGTTTAACTTGGGTGATTCCATTTTCTTTAAACCATTCATAAGCTAAATCTCTAAACTTTGAGGAGATTCCTCTTCCACGAAACTGTTTTCTTACAAATAAGTCTCTTATGTGGCCAATTTTATTAATTTTAAAAATAGGCACGTTATCATCAATTGAAATTAAAGAATATCCTGCAGGTTCACCATTAACCTCTGCGATATTTATCTTGCTGTTTTCTCCAAGAATGTTCTTCTTAGTCCATTCAGCAAAAGGCCTTGTAGCATCAGGAATTTTCTCAAGGGAGGCAGCAAGCCTTGGTTCTTTTTCAATTATATTCTTATGATATTCCATAAACTCTACCCACATCTTTACAATTATTTCTACATCCTCTAAGGTGGCCTGTCTGAGTTCCATAACCCTGCTTGGTTAAAGATCATTTAAAAAGGTTTTTAAATGATTAATGAAATCTAGATTTTATGAACAAAGTCAAGTCAAGTTCATAGATATTGTATTTCTAGATTAGTTTGGTGATTATTATGCAATCTGTTAATGATATAAAATGGAAAAAAGGTATGAATGTTGGTGAGTTAATAAATCAATTTGGTAAGGCAGGATTTCAAGGAATTGAACTCTCCCGCGCAGCTGAAATTATTGCTAAGATGAAGCGGGATAAAGCTAAAATTTTTGTGACATTTACAAGTAATATGATAACTTCGGGCATGCGTGGCTTTTTTGCTCAATTAGTTAAATTGGGGATGATTGATGTTATAATTACAACTGCTGGTGGCATTGAAGAGGATATCATGCGGGCAATGGGTGAAAAATTCTTAATTACAAACTTTAATGCAGATGATATTGAACTTCATGAAAAAGGATTAAACCGAATTGGGAATTTGTTAATCTCAAATGATTCTTATGCAAAATTTGAAGATACTTTTACTGGAATGTTGGAAGATATTTACAAAAAAGAGAAGAGGATCACACCTTCAAAATTATTAAATGAAATTGGGAAAAAACTAAAGGATGAAGATTCCTTTTTATATCAAGCTGCAAAGCATAATGTGCCAATTTTCTGCCCAGCAATAACAGATGGTTCAATTGGTTTTCATTTATATTTTTTCCAACAAAACCATGAGGATTTTATTGTGGATGATATTAAGGATTTTAAGAATATGATGACTAGCACTTCTTGGGATGAAAGAAAGGGGGTAATCGCTCTTGGGGGAGGAGTAGCTAAACACTATGCAATCTTAATAACAATGATCTCAGGTGGTTTTGATTATGGGGTTTATATAACAACTATGACTCCTTTTGATGGTTCACTATCAGGCGCTTCAACTGATGAAGCTAAAAGCTGGGGAAAGATAAAAGATGATGCTGATGCAACCACAATTGTTGGTGATGCAACAGTTTTCTTCCCATTAGCAATGACAAAAGCTCTTGATATTCTTGCTGAAGAGGGAATTATTAAATGAAGTTTATAATTTCAAAGAAAAAGGCAATTGAACAATACAACTGGCTTGTGGGTTTGGGGCTTGGGGTCTGTTACAGCGTTAAAACAAATCCCCTCATTGCACCAATTTTAGAAGGAAATACTAACTCTATGTTCTGCATTCATAATGTGAAGAATTTAGGAATTATTAAGGATAAAAGTAGAGTTTGGTTCTTCCCCCAAGCTTGGAAAGAGAGTGATGTTAGGAGTTTAATTGAAGCAAAAGTGACTAAATTTGTTGTGGATAATGTCAATGATTTAACTGTTTTAAAGAGTTATTTAGAGAATATTGATACTAATGTTGATTTACTTTTACGGATGAAGATGCATGAACACACGATTTTTACTGGTAGATATTTTGTTTTTGGAATGAGTAGTAAAGTGATTAATCAAGAGATTTTAACTTTGAGGAAATTTAAATGCATAAATAAATTAGGGATTCACTTTCATAGAAAATCTCAAAATGTTTCTGAATGGCGACTTTGTGAAGAACTTAAACAATCATTAACACAAGAAACAAAAGAAGCATTGGATATTGTAGATATTGGAGGCGGATTTCCAGCTAATTACAAAAACACAAGTGACGCAATAATGTCAAGAGTTAAGTTAGATATTAAAGATTTGCAGGATTGGCTTGGTAATGTTAAACTCTTGGCTGAACCAGGAAGATACATCTCAGCGCCTTCAGGTAAGCTTGAAGTTGAAATAGTTAACATTTATGATAACAATATAATTGTTAACTTCTCAGTTTACGGTGGGGCAATGGATACATTAGTTGTGCCCATAAAATTAATTGTTGAAGGAGAACTTGAACAGGGAACTGCTTATACAATAAAAGGCATTTCACCTTGCTCTTTGGATATTTTCCGTTACAAGGTATTTTTAAAAAATCCAAAAGTAGGAGACAAAATTGTTTTTATTAATGCAGGAGCGTACAATTACCACAGCGATTTTTGTAACTTAGATAAAGCCGAAACAGTAATTGTGGATTAAATTTTTTTATTAGATCTCATAGAAATCGAAGGTTTCACCGTGTTTTGGAAAAATAATACCGTTTCCTGGATTAGAACCTCTGACCAATCAAATGATTTATTTTTTCTGAAAGAAAAAGGGTGCAACGCACCCACCTTTTTACTAGATTTTTTGGAAAAATCTAGCGGGGAGAGGATTTGAACCTCCGACCTCCGGGTTTCTGACGTCACGCGCTCAGATAGCGAACGTGAGTGAGCGTTATGAGCCCGACGGGCACTCCTGACTGCCCTACCCCGCTATGGGTATCAAGAAAAAATCTTTGGGTCTTTATATAACTTTTCCTAACTTGCCACAGCCATTTCCATAGAGCTAATGTGATCTAGCTCTTCTTCAATTGCTACTTTATGGCCTGCGCCTACAATTACTAGAATTTTCTTATCAGGGGCTTGTCTGACCAGATTAAGAATATTGGTAGTCATTATTTGGTTTCTTTCTTCAATTAAGGATGAATATGTGCCAGGATATCTTTCTTTCACTTGCAATATCAACTTTTCAATTAATTCATCTGCTGGAACTTTTGATACATCAATTCCTTCAAAACCCATCTTTTTCATTTCTCTTTTTCCAAATAATAATCCTCTAACAAGATCATTTATAAATCTCCATTTTTCTTTCCAGCCAATACTTCTTGAAAAACTTTTAAGGGTTAATCTGATATCTCTATCAATTAATGCAACTTTTATTTTTCTTTCAGATGCTAACTTTATTGCAAGCTTCATTTCAGCTCCCGGCATAACTCCTAGCTCTTTACCAATTTTATTTTGAAGCCAAGATCCAAATACTAAAAATAGCCAGCCTTTAAAGCCGATTTGAGAAATTGGGGCAGAGCCTTTTTTAGTTCCTTCTTGCATGAGGGCAGATAGTCTCCCTTTATCAAGTTCAAGAGCCAAAATATCTGGTTTGTCCTCTATTATTGCTCTTTTAACTTCTCGCATACTCTGCTTAGCAACATGCGACGTCCCAATGATTGTTATATTTTCCATTAACGCTCCCGACGGGATTTGAACCCGCGCTATAACCTCCGCAGGGTTATGTCCTATCCAGACTAGACTACAGGAGCTTTCTCCTGTATTTGATAAAAGCCTTCTTATAAAAGTTGCTGTACTTAAACCTTGCTGAAAATCTAAAATAAGGTGCATGTTTGATAGCAATAATTGAACCACATTTAATCAATTTTTTAATTGGACTTGAAGTACCAATCACAAGATTCTTTTTTTCTTTAATCTCATTTAAAATTCCCGCAGTTAAGTGTGATTTTGTGGCAATAACACTGTCTCCTAGCTGGGAGATATGATGGCCATCAGAGCCTCCAGTGAACCCAAATTCATGTTTTCTAATTAAATCAATTGCTTTATTGTTGTTTTTTGCAAAATTAGTCCCACATATTGCTTCAATGCCGTGAAGTTTGGTCATGATATCTTCATGAATAAGCCCACTTTTAATACTATTTTCAATCCCATAATAACCTGGGGCGAAAGGATGGGCTGCAATAACAAGACAACTGTAATGGAGGCATAAGTTTAGTAAATGGGCAGTTTTAATGTAAGTGTTTGACCAGGGATCGCCTGATTGTCTACCTTCTATATACCTTTTATAAAATTCTTCAAGTTCATCATACGTTGAAAAATAAATTAAGATATGTGGGCCTTCAAAACAGCTAACCTCAATTCCGGGAATAATGTTTACCTTATACCGGTTATTATAAGCAGCTTTTACTCCAGAAATTGTATTATGGTCTGTAATTGCTAAATTAATTTTTAATTTCGCAGCTCTTTTCAAAACTTGAGGTATTGTAGTAAAAGAATCTGAGTGATTTGTATGAAAATGCATGTCAGTTAAAGTAAATCCCGCTTGTCTAAGTGAATTAAAATCTGGCTTTTTAATTAATATGTTAGTAACGTGATTCATTCTAAACAATTTTTTAGTCGATTATATAAACCTTTTGGACCGAAGCAGTTAAAAATAATGATTGGTTTTCGAATTTCTGAGGTTGTATGAGGGCTGGACAAAAATTATTGAGAGTAGCACATTCTGTGTGGAGGGATGCTGCAAAAAAGGAGGATATTCCTCCAATTGAGGATATTTTAAAGTTAGCAGATGAACACCCTGCTTCCTGGGCAGAAGCAAGAGGGTATGATGTTTCAGAATATAATGAGAAAGAGGCAACTGGGAGACCTGGCTGGAGATTTGTTTATGATTTATTTGTTAATGAAGCAATAGAACTTTATGCTTTGGGGATGCCTTGTTCTGTTAATCATTTGATGCCTGCACTTGGTTTAGACAAAAAAGAGATATTAACATTATTTAAAAGTGAAGTTGATAAAAAAAGATCTTTTTTTTCAAAAGGAGCCAGATTAAAATTAAGTGACTTGGGCGGAGCAATTCATGGAACCCATAGATTGTTCAGAATAGAGGGGGATTGGTTTGATGTTTCTCCTTCAAAATTTGGGAAAAAGAAAGATGTTGCGTTAAGATCCAGCCCATCTAATAATGGGATAAGCCCATTGACTAAAGCTCTAATGGAGTCTTTTCAACTTTACAAGGGCGTTGCACAGACCTTAGTAGATGCAATTGTTCCTTATGAAACAGTTGCAGCTACAATTTATACTAAGGTTAATGAAAAGAAAGCTGAGGATAGGGAAAAATTAAATCTTTCTGGCAAGGGTTATTCTACTTTTAAGGAATTTATTATGGATGTCGTAAATTCTTTAGATAATGTTGATAGGGGAGAAGGCAATCCTACTTTGGACAAAGATCTTGGCACTAAAATTCTTTATGAACTAAGAGCCGAATTAAATAAGTTGGGAAAAGATCAACGAGATTTAACAATGGGGGAAACTGTTTTAATTTATGACTACTGTTGCGATCTAGAAAGAATTGGCGTTTTAAATGGGGTGGTTAGTAAAAATCCTCCTCTTTGGTGTAATAGGAATGCACCAGTATTGCCTCAAATTGTTGACCAGGCATATTTGGGAGTTATTCATCAAGGTGATGATAAAGAATATCGCCAGGCAATTGTTGAAAGATTATGCGAATTATTACCTATTCAGGAAGGTAGCGATCAATTAAGAATGTTGGCTCCGCGAAAACAATAAGTTTTTAAGAGCCAACTAAATTTAGTTTCTTATGCAAGACTTTACTAAAGACTTTAAAAGAATTAAAAAAGAGCTTGATGAATGTGAAAAACCATTAATTTTCTTTGATGATGATCCAGATGGGCTTTCAAGTTTCTTAATTCTTTATAGGTACGCTCAAAAGGGAAAAGGGATAATTGTTAAGTCGACTCCGAAGTTAACAGAAGTTGATGCTAAAAAAGCTGAAGAATATGGGGCAGATAAGGTTTTTGCAGTAGATTTACCTGTTGTTGGACAGGATTTTGTAGATGCATTACATGTACCATTTATTTACGTTGATCATCATGTTCCTCCTGATTTAAAGGGAGTAGAATTTTACTTTAATCCAAGAACTTATGAAGAATCTTTGTATTATCCTGCTTCATTAATTTGTTATAATGTTGTAAAGCAAGATATTTGGATTGCTGCAGTAGGGGTTACTGGAGACTTTTTATATCCTCCATTTATGGAAGAATTTAAAAAACAATACCCTGGCTACGCTGGTGAATCTTCTGATGTTGAGGATTGTTTATTTGAAACAAAACTTGGGAAATTAATCCAAATTTTTTCAATGATTCTTAAAGGGCCAACAAATAAAGTGATGCAGTGTGTGAAAATTTTAACAAGAATTGAGCACCCTGATGAAATAATGGACCAGACAACTCCTCGCGGAAAATTTGTTTGGAAATATGCTCAACAGCATATCAAATTGTATAATGAATTATTAAAAGATGCAGTTGAACGTTATGATGAGAGAGATAGCTTACTTGTGTTTACTTATCCTGGAAATAAATTAAGTTTGACTAGTGATGTTGCGCTTGAACTAATCCATAAATTTCCTGAAAAAGTAGTGATTGTTGCGCGTGAAAAAAATGGAGAAATGAAGACTTCTATTAGGGCAAGGGGAAAAAACATTAGAGATGTGTTGGAAATTGCTATTCACGGCTTAGATGCATATGGTGGGGGTCATGAGTATGCATGCGGGGCTAATGTTAAAAAAGAAGATTTTGAAGAATTTTTAGATTCATTTCGAAAAAATCTTTGACATTTATTTTTTAAAGAGTAAAATAATATCTGATCTAGAAGCAATTTCATCAAGCGCCTTATCTTCTCTTAATCTAATAACTGTTGGAAATCTTAATGCAAACCCAGAGGAGTAAGTAGGGCTTTTTTGAATTTCTTGATATCCTACTTCAACAATTATTTTTGGTTCAACTGTTACATGCTTACCGTCTGTTTTTGTAATAAGTGGTTTGAGAAGATTTGTCATATCACTAAAAGAAAGTCCTTCTTCACTTTTTTCTTTAAGTCCAGTTGAGGCTTTGCCCACTTTTAATAAGGTGTCCCCATCTAATAAGGCTAGGTCATAGCTAGTTAACCATGCTGATCTTTTTCCTTCTCCCCATTCAGCTCCAGTTATTACAAGATCAATTTCAGCCATAGATGGCTTGAATTTACACATGTATCCTACCCGCCCCCCTGGTTTGTAAGGAGCAGATAAATTTTTAAACATAATTCCTTCATGACCCAGCTTCATTGCTCCGTCAAAAAATTCAGTTGCTTCTTTTGCTGTTGACACTTTTTTGGCAGTTGCAATCTGGATTTTCCATTTGATTGGATTGATTATCTTTTCAACAAGCGCCCTACGTTTTTCTAAGGGTTCTTTGATTAAATTCTTGCCATTGTAATAAACGCAGTCAAATATGTTTAACTCAACTGGCAATTTTTTTGCAATCTCTTCAATATCATACTTTCTTTTGATTCTTTGAGAAATATCTTGAAAAGGTTTGTATTTACTGGTTTTTGGATCAAATCCTATTGCTTCTCCATCTATCACAAATGAGTCTCCTTTTACTGTTTCTAGGACAACTTGTGCAACTTCAGCGAATTGTTTTGTAACCTCTTCTAATCTTCTTGTAAATAATCTAACCTTACCATTACTCTTGTGCACTTGCATTCTAAATCCATCATATTTGTGATCAACTAATGCAGGGACACCTACTCTTTCAAACCCTTCTTCTACAGAATCAACTTTTAATGCTAGCATTACTTTTATAGGATTTCCAAGTTCTAGTTCGATTGTGTCAAGGCCAATTAATCCTGATTTTTTAAGCACCTTTGCAACTCTGCCAAAGTCATTAGTCAAATTATATGCATCTTGAGTTCTTTCAATTAAGTAATTGTAAAATTCTCGAGGATTACTTTTTGGAATTACAATATCTGTTTTAACATTTTTTAATTCTTCTACTTTTTCAATAATCTCTCCTTTGGCTTCTGTACCTGAAGGATTTTCTTTTCCACATTCAAGACAAAAGTTCCATTGAGGAACAATTTTTCCACATTCGCATAAGAAAAATACTCCTAAAACTTTGGGTAAAAATGCCCATACAATTGAATCACGTAATGCTCCTTCTCCTACTCCAATTCTTAAGACACCAAGTAATGTTCTTGCAATATACTTAGCTTCATTAGGACTTGCAGAGGTTAATAATTCTGCGATTAATTGGACTTTACGGTTAACTGTGCCCGCACCCCCCATTGAGGCAACTTTTTGGATGTTTGAATAAACTTTTTCTACTGATAATTTTCTTTGAAATAATGTTACTTGCTTTTTCTTTTTTACTAGTTCTTCAGCAACAAGGCCAAGATCTCCAGTATTTTTCCAAGTTTCAATAATCTCTTTTTCATTCATGCCAGTTGCTGTTGCAATTGCTTTTTGCATAAGTTGACTAGCAACACCCAGCTTCCTAGAATCCCAAACTGGAAAGACAGTGCCTTGTAAAAGAAGGATTATTTCATCTAAAAGTTCGTCTGGAGTAGCTTTCAAAAGCTTCTGAATCTCCCAGGTTTTTTCAATTCTTTTAGAGGTACTTTCTACCTTATTATATGCTTTAACTAGCTGTGAATAATCCATGTTAAAATAAAGAAGTTTACATATATATACTTTTACATTATCTCCATTCTTTTTCAGCTGGCTCTCCGATTGTTTCCTCGTATCTGCGATTATACTCTCCTTGAGGAAACACAGGTAAATCTGATATTTTTGTTGGTACAATTGTCATTTGCTCTCCTTCTACTATTTCCGCTTGAAAGATATCCTTTCCAAGATCATACAAGGCCCTTGTTCTGTGAGATCCATTAGTAATAAGAATAATCTCTCCAATTGGGCAGTGGGCTATTTCTCCCAGGATGGGACTTGTTCCTAATCCCATCATTACTTCTTCTATCCCTTGGAGTTTGTATCTTTGTAAGACAGTTTCGCTTAAGAAATCTTCACCTGCGTAGACCTCCCTTAAATTCACTTCTCTAAGCATTTAATTAAATAAGTTGCCATAATTTAAAACTGTTAGGGATGTACCTATCCTGCCACCAAAAGTATTTTATATATATCTTATAAAATATATAAAATGAAAAGATTTGTTTTTTTGCTTGCATTACTTCTTATTTCATGCACTCCTCTTGTTGAAAGATTTGCTCCCGAAGATCCGTTAGGTTATCTTGGCAATGAAATTGCATTTAATAGGGTTACTGATTGGCAAGAAGAAATAAATATTTACGTACAAGATATAATAAAAGATGCAAGTACCAAAGAAGAGAAGATTCAGGCAATTGCTTATTTTATTACAAATTCAAAAGAGTATTCAAGTAATGAGGTTCAAGATCAAGTAGGACAGACTGTTGAAAAAATTTTTCAGAAACAAAAAGGAGTATGTTATGATAGTGCAGTTTTGTTAACTGCAATGGCAAGAGCAATAGATATTCCTGCAAGAGTAGTTTTTCCATTATTAAGTTCTCATTCATTTGTACAAGTTTTTATTGATGGGAGGTGGATTAATGTTGATGCAACTTTTGGAGATGTGAGCTATAATTTTGTTTTAAATCAACCTCTTTATATTTACATGACTGTAAAAGACGGAGTATTTGAAAGAAGATTTTTGAAAGATTCAAGATTTTTATCATTAATCATTCCAACCCCAAAAAATCAAATGGTCCAGATACAGAAGAAGACAAATGGAAATTATATTCTATGCGAGAATCTAAATTGCCAGGAGGTTCCTACAACAGAAGAATATCAAACAATAATGTTTGGTTTTGAAAAATATAATTCAATAGATGGAGAAATAATCTCCCATGATTTAGGATTAAGTGTGAGTCTTCCGGCAGGAGAATATAAGGTATCTCATATTAAAGATAATCAATGCAAGGGTTCTAGTATAGTAAATTTAAATGAAAATAGAATAATAAAAAAGTTAGGAAAATGTTAGTTTTTGATTTTCTTATTTAGGGCCTTTGCTCGCGCCTCAAAGCGGCCCTTCAGTCTATCAAGTTTATCAGTGATTCCACCGTATTCTAGTTCTTTATCTTCAAGCATTGCTGGACCTGAAAATCCTTGCTCTCTGATGTATAAGGCTTTTTGATTTGCTTTGTTTCTTATTGTGTCCCAGAATTGATCTGCAAAGCAGTCAATAAATGTGGTAAACTTGCCATTTTTAACATTAAATGCACAAGCTGAAACAATTGGTGGTCCATCAAAAAATGAAAGTCCCCCATTGACCTTAACTGGTTTTAATGGTCCGTGATGGCTTCCCCTCATAAATCCAGATACATAATGAGCTAAGGTAAATGGACTTAAGATTTCACCTGTTGCAGGGAAAATCCCTTGGGCTCGCACAAGCATAATTGGATCATCTTTTCCAACATACTTGCCAGCAATTAAGTTTAATCTGGTTGTGCAGTTAACTGCTGCAATCTCACCAGTAGTTCTAGAAAAAACTTTCTCCACAATGAATTTATGGTTGTTTCTAATTAATGCTGCAATATCATAAATTTCTTCAGGAGCATTTAATGATACTATTGAATTAACTTCAGTTTCTTCAACATCAATTATTTCAAATGTAAACCCATCTTTCATTTTAGGGCTTAACATTAACCCTGGGTTATGCATTGGGTCATTAAACATTAGGTATAATGGTAGGTTGTATGCCCCAGGTTCAGTTTTATCTGCCTGGAAAAGCACAACTGTTTCGCCTGGCCTTTCTTCAATTTCCATTTCAGCAATGGCAGGGCCCATACCTCTAATGTTACCTGAGAATGAATCTGCTAACAGGTCTTGACCTGCGCCATATAACCCTAGCGTCTTTGCAATCTCTGTTGATTTTAAAAATGCTTTCCAACCAAGTTCATGGATTTGTTCACAATCTTCGCCATGTGTGTGTGACATAATAATTGCAATATCATCACCCACAGATTGGATGTGATAATCTATAATTGTTACTCCTTTTTCAGCTTCCATTAACTTAGAAATTGCTTCTTTCATTTTTGGGTCAGGGACAACATGCCCACCCAAGCTTCCAGTGTCCGCTTTAATTGCGGTTATGGTTATTTTCATGCTTACATGCACCTCATTTGCGTGTGTATTACTTCGTAATACTTTCCATCTATTTACTATTTAAACTTTGTGATAGTATAGAATATATTTAATTCAAGCAACCACGTTTAATTATTTGAATTTTGAAGAGTTTTAAGGGGTGTAGGGCGTAAGGTTGGGGGTTTGATGTAAGGGATTTGATTTATTGGAACTTAGTGAGGAATACTTATTAAAAATCTTTTTTGAAAAAAGGGAAGTGTTTGGAATGAAAAATATTTTGATTGGTTTTTCAAGTTAACGCCTGTAGATTAACAAAGTTTCGACTGAAAGGAGAAATCTGGGTGAGTGAAACGAGCCGTTTAGTCGTTGTTATGTGCTCCGCAGGACTTGAGTTAAATTTTAGTTCCTTATACATTCCGAGCCGGAGATGAGGCTGGATTAATTATCGTACTAACTTAATAGATCTCATTCTTATCTTTCAGAAAACAACTCATAAAGTCTATCCCTTAAATGTTGAGGGGCATTTTTATCAATCAATCCTTTGAAGTCAGAAGTTGGAGATGTACGTGCAATGCGATAGGCGCTTCCTTTGAAAAATAAATCTCTCCTTATTCCTAAATAAACAAAGGTGTCTCTTCCTTCAGCATAGTTATACAAGGCGATTAGAGTCTTAACTGCTTCATCTACTCCTTCCAGTTCTAAAGTCCCCCTAATCACAAATTGCAAGCAAACTTGTTTCTCTTTTATCAAATTTAGAAAGAGTCCTGCTGCAGGATTCCTTTCATCGTTATGAGGGGCGAGCATTGCTCGAGTTGCTTCATATGAAAGTTTAATTTCTTCTGGTGGACTTAAATCAGTTAGTAAACTCGCATTTATGATGTAAAATGCCGCTGCTTTCAATTCCTCAGGGAGCTGTCCTGATTCCTTAGCGATACTCAGAGAATTGAAGTATCTAGGGTTATGTTGTGTTAGTTCTTCTGCTGGTTTTGTAACCAGTTCCCGAAGATTTGATTTAGCTTGTTTAACCATCTCCTTAACAATTTCATGATCTAAAGGTAAATACCGTATTAGGGGTTCAATTTCTTCCTCTCTTGGATCATCCCAAGAACCTATTCCAGTAGTATACCAAAGAAGAACTCCTTGTCTAGAATTTTTATCGTGTTGGACCTCTGGATAAAGATCTCCGAGATTATGGTCCCAGAATTCAAATAGGCTTCTTACACGTGCTTCAAGTTCTGCAGCAGAATCGTAGGGGATCAAGTTTGCAAGAACTCGTTCCCTTCGCGCATCAATATCCATAGAAATAGAGAATGAATACTCATTTAAATATCTAAGTAGGAGAAACATCCTTTTGGGAACTCAAATATAATTGCACATAACGTCCGCGGGTAAACAAAGTTCTTGAGCGCAGCGAAAGAATTTGGGCGAGCTTTTGCGAGCTGTTTAGTCGCTGTTTCATTCTCGAGCTTTTGCGAGGCAAGGAAAAGCACGAAAGTGCCGGTTTTCTGCAAGAAAATTCCGAAGAGTTTTATTTTTGCCCCTTTTTTTTCGCCTGCGTGTTTTTTCCTTTATCGTAAAAACCTTTACAAATAAATATTCCCGAAGTCACACCTAATATTAAAACTATTAATGCACCTACATCCCTCTTTGATAATATTACTGCAACTAAAGGCACAAGACATATCATAATCATAAATGACTTTCTTGGAATAATTATTGAATCTTTACTTGAATTATTCTTCATAGCTATTAATTATAATAATTGATTAATAAAACTTTCTCAGGGGCAAAAATAAAATTGCACATAACGTCCGCGGGTAAACAAAGTTCTCGAAGAGAATTTGGGCGAGCTTTTGCGAGCTGTTTAGTCGCTGTTATGTGCTCCGAAGGATCGACCGAAGGGAGAAGTTTTTGAAAATGCAAAGTCAGTCGAGTCCGTTAGGACCTTCTTGAGCATAAGCAAGGGGGTGAATCAATTTCTGCGATATTCTTGAGTTCCTCTATAATGTCTCTTTAGAAGATTAATAGCAGGAAGCCATCTTGGGTCTCTAACTTCAACAGGGATTGGCCCTTCTTGAAGGGATAATACCCCTGCACTTCTTAATGCATCCACTTGAAGTAAGTGTTCAATATTTCTAGCATCAATTCTAACAGGCTCACGGAAGATATGTGGTGCTTGATGAAAATCTGCTGCTCTAACCATTGCATCCCATCCTCCTTCTCCACAGTGATCCCCGAATTTTCCCATAAGTGCATAGTTTTCTGGCGTGTTTGGTATTGCTTCTAATCTTTCGTATCCTCGGAATCTTTGATCTTTTCTTAAGTTATAAAGAATCATCCATTCTTTTTCTTTAATCCAACCAGTTTCTTGTCTGTGAAGTCTTGGAAGTTCCGAAAGTTTACCAGAGTACAAAATATGGGCTTCTCTAAAATCATAATTCGGATTAGAAGGGTCTAAAACAGTTTTACTTATTCTTGGACCAATTGTTCCAGCTAAACTCGCAACCATAACTCTATGCATATGAACCACCAAATTAGCGGAAATGAAAGCGGATTTAATAGTTTTTCCCCTTTCTTGCATTTTCAAAAATTGCACATAACGTCCGCGGGTAAACAAAGTTCTTGAGCGCAGCGAGAGAATTTGGGCGAGCTTTTGCGAGCTGTTTAGTTGCTGTTAAACTCTCCGAAGGATTAAATTTTGAAAAAATTTA
>JAFCCU010000036.1 GCA_017610005.1 Candidatus Woesearchaeota archaeon
CTCCCCTTCTTCAACAACTTCAAGGCAAGTCTGCCAAATTGTTACCAAATCTTCACGAATATTTTCAAGCATAATTATATTTTAATGTTTGGGTATTTAATATTTATCCTAAACAAAGGTTTTTATATCATACTTCATTCGCTGTTTTTGGAGGGATTAATCATGGTTCAAGCATTAGATTTTGAAGTTCAAGCAAATATTGGAGATTTAGTTGGAGATCAAATGGTTGTTGAAATAACAAGTGAACAACCACTTTCTAGAAATCTACATAGGGCTGCCCAACTTTTAACACAAGCTGCAGAGTTTATGGGAACAGCTTACGCTGTTCAAAACACCCAACAAGGAAGAGACTGCCTTGCATTACTTCAAGCTGTTGCCCCCGAAGTTACTAATCCTTCATTTATTGAGTTTAGAGATTTAATGAAAGCTAATGCTGGCCAGTATGGCGCAGATAGACAGAAATTCATGCCAGATAAACCACTTAGTGAGATGCTTCCTAAAGATAGGTCTAGAATTATTCATGCCCTAACTAGGATACTAAACACCTCTGAAACAAATGCAGAAGTTAGAATGATGGTGGCAGAAGATTTTATGGATAACCCCAATAATCAACCTCATAAAAATGATAGTGGAGGATTATTAATTAACAATGGAACAAAACTTCCCATTGAAGCCCTTGAAGCATTAGCTTCACAGGCAAAAGAAGATGAAGGGGGGTTAATAGAAAGAGATTCTTTTTTTGCAACAGCAGGACTTACTTATCTTCACCCAAGATCAAGGCTGTTTGCCTCTAGAGAAGACCTCATTAATAAAGTAACTTTTGGAAACATTGGAGAGGGATTTACAAATTCGGTTAATTTTACTGCAATTCCTTATATCCAAGACAGAGAATTACGACCATTACTCATTAAAGCGGTAAACTTAATTGGCAGAGCATTAAAAGAAGTAAAACAAGATGGTACTCAACCTGGCCTAGAATTTTATTTAAGAGCAACAATGAATGATATTGCAACGCCCGGTCTTGATCTAGCATCGGATAGGGCACTTTTAGATAATACTGGACTTTTGCAAGTTGTCATAAGAGATGTTGAATCTTATTCAGACAGGCATGCAGGAGTTAGGCAGGATTTTGATGCTAACATTAGTGTTGTGAGAATAAAAGAAACTGAGAGGTTAAAAACATTACAGGGAAGGGTTTTAGAACTTGAAGAAAGGCTCCCTTGCGATGATAATTTCAAGCATACTGAAGCTCCTAAAGCAGGCTTAATATTAATTTCAGATTTAATATACTCCAGGGGCCCAAGTATAACTCAGTCAATGTTACTTGCACACTCGTTACCAAACCCAGATGATATTCAGGCAATTGGAACAAAGAAAAACATGTTTTGGAATAATATCATGACAAAGTATGAGCATATCCTAGTCCCAATTATGGAAGTTATGTATGGAAGAGATTTTGTACTTGAACATGATACTGGTTTAAGGGAAGCTTTTGGAATGTTTGTTATTGGCCATGAAATATGTCATGCATTCTTAAAAACTGAGGGAATTCAAATCGCTTTTGGTGATAATTATCCACTTATAGAAGAACCAAAAGCTGATCTCGGATCAATTTTCTCAATGCCTAAGTTTGCTGAATGGAACTATTTATCTGAAGAAGGAGCTACAATGGCCCAATATGTTTACACTGCAGGACTCCTAAGAAGTATTAGAATGAGTCCAACTGCAGCCCATGGAAGGGGTAACATGAACCAATTAAGAACCATGGTTGAAAACAGAGGAATTGAATGGTATAATGGTCTTCCAAGAAATACTGAAGGTTTTAATGAAGGGGTAAGCATTTCTCTCGGAGAAATCTGTACAATTGAAGGGGAAATTGATTCTAATGCAGCTAAAGCAAAAGTAGCAGGATACTGTAGCATGACTCCACAAATTGAAACAGCATTAAACAGGCTAGCCCATATTCCAAGAGATGTTGTGCCAAAGTTTACTTATTTTAACCAAGCTTTTTAAACTTTAATTTATTATTAGCTTAAATGGAAGACAAAATAACAAAAGAAAAACTTGAAAAGTATTTCAAAGTCACTGGGGAAGCGCTAAAAATTGCAAAAATTGCAGTGCCAAGTAAAACCCATCTTCATGAGGTTGCTAAAGATTTTCTAGATATGGCAAAAAGATATTACTCTGATGCTAAAGATTTCCACAAAAAAGGTGATTTGGTTACTGCATTTGCAGCGCTTAACTATGCTCATGGCTGGCTTGATGCCGGAGCAAGATTAGGATTATTTGATGTACAACATAATTCAAGACTTTTTACAGTAGATTAAATCACATGAAAGGTTAACCCTTTTAATTTCTCTTTTACTGTTTCAGGTAAATCAAGTTTATCAACAAATGCATGCATGTCTTCAAGAGTAACTTTCTTGCCTCGTGTTAATCCTTTTAATAGTTCATAACCTGGCAACCCATACTTTCTTAATTCTGTTTGATAGGCTTCTGCTAAAACTTCTGGATGTGCCTCAAGAATATCCTTCATTAACTTTTCATTTGGTTCTACTCGCAAAAGGCCCTTGAAACAGTAGTTATATGCGAGCAGAGAGTGGGCCAGAGCAACCCCAAAGTTACGTTTGATTGTTGAGTCAGATAAATCTCGTTGCAGTCTTGAAATTGGTAATTCTCTTATAAAAACATCAAACATTCCATTTGCAATTTTTAAATTTCCTTCTGCACTTTCAAAGTGAATTGGGTTTACTTTTTGAGGCATTACACTGCTTCCCACTTCCCCTTCAACTGTTTTTTGTTTTACCCAACTATCTGAAATGTAACGCCACATGTCTTGACAAAAATCAATTAAAATGCTGTTAAAAAGTTTTATTGCCTGGAAAATTCTAAGATAACTATCAGGAGGCACTATCTGGGTTGTTATTGAAACATGTGTTAGTCCTAAAGATTCCACAAATCTTTGAGAAAAACTTGGCCAGTCAATCTTAGGGTATGCAAATTTTAATGTGAAATAAGTGCCAACTGAACCATTTAACTTCCCATCAATTTTCAATTGTTTAATTAAATCCAGCTGCCCTTCAAGTCTCTTGACAAATACCATTATCTCCCTACCAAAAGTGGTTGGAGAAGCAGCTTGCCCATGAGTTCTTGCAAGCATTACAATTTTTTCAGTGTTTTTAGCAAATTTTGCTAATGTAAGTGTTAATTCATCTGCTCTTGAAACAATGATTTTTTCAAGAGCTCCTTTTAATTGAAGGCCATGAGCAAGATTTTTAACATCTTCAGAAGTTAATCCAAAATGAATCCATTCTTTAGCTCCTTTTGGAAGCTTTAGTTTTAAGAAATATTCAACTGCCTTTAAATCATGGTTTGTTGCAGGAATATCTTTATAGCCTTTGGTTTCAATTTGTTTAATTAATTCAATATCATTATCAGTTATCTTAAGCTTAGAAAATTTAAAGGGAAGCCTTAACTCATGAATCAATGACTCAAGGTAGCGTTGTTCAATCTCAACTTGATATTTAAGAAAAGCAGACTCTGAAAAAAATTCACTTAATGGGCCCACCTCTTTTTCATATCTATCATCAAGAGGACTAATCATCTTAAGATTAATTCCTCCCTGCCAGGCCCAACCCCGATATATTTTACAGGTACTCCTGTTTTTTCCTCAATAAATTTGATGTAAGCTTTTGCAGCCTCTGGCAATTCATCAAAACTTCTGCATTTTGTAATGTCTTCATCAAACCCTTCCAATTCCTCATAAACTGCAGTTGCTTTTTCTATATCATCAACTGATTCAAGTTGAGTGTATTTGATTCCATCAACTTCATAAGCATTACAAACCTTTAATTTTCCAGCACCTGACAAAACATCAAGTTTTGTTACAGCAAAACTATCAAAGCCGCAGATATTATGGGCATACCGTAATAGCACCAAATCAAGCCAGCCACAACGCCTTGTTCTGCCAGTGGTTGCACCAAATTCTGCTCCATGTTGTTGCATGTATTCTCCATGCTCATTTTCCTGCTCAGTTGGCATAGGTCCAGTACCAACTCTAGTTTGATAAGCCTTTACAATACCTACAATATGCAAGTCTCTTGGCCTGCAACCAGTCCATGGTCGATATCCAAAAGCACTCCTTGTGCTCCTTCAAATAATATTGTCTGATTAGTTTTTAGGGCATTGTTTAAAGCAAGTGAAGTATTGGTGATCATTGGAAGCAATCTTTCTCTGTAAACTTTAAACTCTTCAATTACTGCTGCTGGATCAAACTCTTCAGCCTTATATCTATTTTTTAAGAACCAATTAATTTCAATTAATCTCTTTCTTACTTTTTCAGAGAATTTTTCAAAGTCTTTTAATTCACCAATCTTAAACCCTTTTCGAGAGATTTTTGATTCATATGCCGGACCAATTCCACGTTTTGTCGTGCCTAAATGCCCCATCTCAATTCCATCAAGAGTTTTATGCCAAGGCATGATAATTGTTGCGCCTTCTGAGATTTTTAATTCTGAAAACTCTACTCCCTGACGCTCTAAGTCATCAAGTTCTTGAGCTAAAACCAGGGGATCAATAACAAGCCCATTACCTAAAATGCACAATTTACCCTTATGTAAAATCCCTGAAGGAAGTAAATGAAAAACATACTTTTTGCCATCAACAACAATTGTATGGCCGGCATTATTGCCACCTTGATACCGTGCAATAATATCAGATTTCTGACTCAAATAATCAACAACTTTGCCCTTACCTTCATCTCCCCAAGAGGAACCAATAACCGCATAATTCATAATTGTACACCCCAAGAAAACGCAATATGTAAGTGCTTTATTAATTTTGTGAAAACTCTTTGGACTTTGGACTTTGGACTTTGGACTTCTTTGCTTCTTTTTTCTCTCCAGACTGTAGACTGTAGACTGTAGACTGTTGGGCTTGCCCAATAAAAACCTTATTCGTAATTGCAACAATCCCTTTTTTTGCCTCAGTTAATGTCTTAGCATCCATTAAAGCCTCACCAAGAGCAATTAATTCTCCTTTTAGTGTAAGAATTGCAACAGGTTTAGCACCAGTTATACATGCTTCAAATTTAGCAACCCCTGGTTCAGCCAGATTCCTGCCATTACTCAAAGACTCAATTGCAGAATCCCTCGCCCAAATTTTAGGCAAGTGTTCTATTGCGCGTTCAACAGGCATTATCATTTGCTTTATTGGTTTATCATTGCCTTCTTGATAATAATGATAAGCATCTTTTAAATCAAGAAGTGATACTGCAGTTGTTTCATCAAAATTAGCAACCCTTGTTCTTCTAAGTTCAAACATATGGGCTCCAACTTTTAGTTTCTTTCCCATATCAAAACATAATTTTCTAATATAAGTCCCTGCCTGGCACCCTACAATAAATAAAATATCTTGACCTTGAATTTCTAAAATATCTAAATAATAAATACTCCTTTTCCTATACACTCTTTTCACAGCGCTTTTAACAGGTGGAAGCTGGGTTATTTCCCCAGTAAATTTTTCAAAAACTTCTCTAATTCTCTTTTCAGGGCACTCTTTATGTAAATGCATTAAAGCAACATACTCTTTTCCAGCAGGAAGTAAGGCTTGAACAATTCTTGACCCATCTTCAATTGCAGTAACTAAAACCCCTGTAACTTTTGGATCAAGTGTACCAGAATGACCAGCTTTTTTTACTCCCAAAATATCTTTTGCATAAGCTGCAACCATATGGCTTGTTGGGCCTGAAGGCTTATCGATATTAATAATTCCATATTTTAGAAGTGTTTTAATGGGCCTTTTATTAGGCTCTTCCCCATATTCCCCAGTCTCATCACGTTTAGTAATAATAGTTCTATCCCATTCTTCATAAGGAAATGGCATAATAAGAAATATTTACTCCTTCTTTAAAGGTTTTTCCTTTGGTTTTTCTTCTTTCTTTTTCTCTTCAGACTTTGGACTTTGGACTTCAGACTGTTTAGCTTCTTTTTTCTCTTCAGACTTTGGACTTTGGACTTCAGACTGTTTAGCTTCTTTTTTCTCTTCAGACTTTGGACTTTGGACTTCAGACTGTTTTGAGCTTTCAGCACCAATCTTATCTTCTAAGGCACCGCCTTCTTGTGTAATTTCTTTCTTAGACACAAGCTTGTCTTTGATCTTTCTCTTGCTCTCCTTTACTTTTGGAGTTGTAAAAAGTTCAACAGTAACAATACCTTCGGAATTTTTTTTAGCAATAACCTTCACGTGATGTGGAGGATTTTTAATTCCATTTTTCCAAATTGATTCATTTAAGAATTTACCAATCTTAACAGTTTTAGTCTTCATATGTTTTATTAGAAACTCTTTTACTGCAGTAGTTGCTTTCTTTGCTCTTTTATATTTTGGTACTTTCAAAAATTCCTTTCTTAATGGAATTACATACTGTCTTTCCAACGCAACAATAGATTCAACTTTATTTGCCATTTTATGCCTTCAACTTAGTTCGTTTCCAAGACCGCTTTTTAGCAGTATGTCTTCCTGGATGAACTCTTCTCCCTTTTCCATAGATTTTAGGCACTGTCCAAAAAGGCGCCCATTTAGTTTGCCTACTAGCTTTAGCTAGTCTTATTTTCTTGTTAACAGTCTTTACTCTTGACATTTTTCAAATTTATTCTTTTTTAACTTCTTCAGCAGGCTTTTCTACTGGAGTTTCAACAGCTTCTTCTTTAGCTTCTTCTTTAGCTTCTTCTTTTACTTCTTCTTTAGCTTCTTCTTTAGGTTCTTCTTTTACTTCTTCTTTAGGTTCTTCTTTTGCTTCTTTTGCTTTTTCTTTTACTGCAACTTTTTCTTCTTTTACTTCTTTTACTTCTTCTTTTTCTTCTTTTACTTCTTCTTTAGCTTCAACTTTTTCTTCTTTTTCTTCTTTTACTTCTTCTTTAGCTTCAACTTTTTCTTCTTTTACTGCTGACTCCGGACTGCTGACTGCAGACTCTTTAGCTTCTTCTTTCTTTGCAGTCTTAGTTTCCTTCTTTATTCCAGACTGCGGACTGCGGACTGCGGACTGTTTAGTCATTGAAGTGGCTAATTTGTCTAAAAATGATTTTCCCTTGTTTGTAACCGTTCGGCCCTTATGAGTTCCAACTTCTTTTTGCTCAATTAAGCCAGCAGATTCAAGTTGTTGTAAAACAACTCTAAGGATTTTTCCAGATGATTTGAAGAATTTGTCTTTTTTATGGCCTCTATTCTTTTTACTGCCATACTTTATTCTTAATTTATTAACTCCAACTGGGCCCCTTAAATAAACTGCCCTTAAAACAGAAGCTGCCCTCATAAACCACCAATCTAATTGGTCAGGTGCTCGTTCTCTTGAAGTCCCAGTTTTTACAAATATTGCCCACTCAGGCATCTCTACTTCTTTAAACTCTTTAAGCTTCTCAGCTATCTTAATTATCAGTTCATTTACTGGAACATTATGGATAGTTGCCATCTTCAGCAGGTGAAAAGTTGGGTATATATAAAGGTTTGGGTTGTTAACTATTTTACTCAAGAGAATCAAATATTAAAGAATTTATTCCCTTTCACAAAATTTATAAACTCTCAAAGCAATTATATTTTAAAAAAAAGGTGATTATATTGAGTATCCAATGGAAGAACGCTGTATCAATTGGAATGATTATTTGGATGATTGGAGTTATTATAAGCTCATTAACATTCAATTTAACTAAAATTCTACCATTGAATATTGTTGATTTAATTTACATAATCCTATTAATTCCGATAGTCTGGGCATGCTCAAGGCTATATTTTGGACACAAAATTGCTTCTGTTTCAGAAGGAACAACCATTGGACTTGTGTTTATTGCAATCTCCTTAATTTTAGATATATTAATAACAGTTCCAATTTGGGTTAAAAGTTATGTGGGATATATCTCTAGCTGGCAAATTTGGGCTTATTTTATTGAAATTTTATTAATAACCATCTTTACTGCTGCAATGGGGCACAATGTAAGGTCCATAGAAAAGTTTAAATAATCCTTTTGGCACTTTCTCGAGAAAGGAGGACATAATAATGAAATCAAATTTTCTAATCATCACATTATTAGCAGTTTTAATATTAGTTGGTTGCGCGGGAGATGATTCAGGTACAACCGATAAAAGCCCATTTATTGGTGGAACCAATGGGCTATTATTAAAGTTCATGGATAATTTTCCTCCTGCAGAAATCTTTGATGGAGGAGATGACCCTTTTGATATTATGTTAACTATTGAAAATGCAGGAGAATTTGATATCCCTGCAGGAGAATTGATTGTAACAATCAGTGGAATACAAGCTAACTCCTTTGGCTTGACTCCTGGCTCCCTAACAAAAAGATTAGATGTTTTACTAGAAGGTAAAAAGAAAACCTCTGAAGGAGACACTATCCCTGGTGGAGAAGAAACAATTGAATTTTTAAATCTAAACCATGTATCCCCATTAACTGGAACAATGACATTTCCATTAAGAGCAGATGTCTCATATCTCTATGGAACCACTGCATCAGCAAAATTATGCTATAAAACTAATTTAAGATTAACTGAAGATGCGGTTTGCACTGTTGAAGGTTCAAAAACAGTATATAATTCTGCTGGACCTGTACAGATAACTGAACTTGAAGAGTATGTTAAAGGCTCAGGTGCCATAGGCATCAGATTTAAAGTAAGTCTACAAAGCAATGGTGATGTCTGTAAACATACTCTTGCTGAGTGTAGAAATGCAGCTCATGCAGATCAAAATCTTGTTCATGTTAAAGTTGTTACCAACGAAGCAGGGCTTACTTGTAGAGGATTAAGAGATGGATCTGCTACAGAAGGATACGCAAGACTGTCTGAAGGAGAAGCAGTTGTTCAATGCGATCAACCAGCTAACGTGCAAAACGACTTTGAAAAACCTGTGGATATCTTCTTAAAATACAGGTATTCAGAAGACATGAGTACTACTCTAGTTGTAAAACATACTCCAAACTAACTTTTGTATTTTTATAATTATTTTTATTAGAATTCTTATTTAGTTGCAAATATAGAAAGTAGTGCTTCAAGCTGGATAAATTCATCAGACCCTTCAACAAGTCTAAATTCAATTTCTCCACAAGCTTCAACTAATCTTAATTTTTTATTATTATCAATTTGTAAATTCCAAACTTCCTTTTGGATTTGCCTTATAATATCAAGGCCAGAAAGTCCGTAATTTAGCATAATTTTTAATAAAGAATCGCGAGCCCTTACAAACTCTCCTGCTGCAGCCATCTCTAAAGCAACCTTTAATTCTTTAGGTTTAGCAATAGATGCAATTGAATGAACCAAATCAAGCGTAACTTCTTTACTTAATGCAACGCAGCTTTGCAACACATTTTCAAGCCGTCTGCAATCCCCATTAGCTATTTCGACTAATGCAGTCTTTACTTCTTCAGCTACTTTTAATCCTTCTGCTACTACAATTTTCTCCAAAAGTTCTTTCATAGCTTCTGGTTCCAATGGTCTAAAGCGGAAAATTGCACATCTAGACTGTATTGGTTCAAGAATTTTTGAAGAGTAATTGCAAGCCATAATAAACCTGCAAGTCCTTGTATAATTCTCCATAGTCCTTCTTAAGGCTTGCTGAGCTTCTCTTGTTAAAGCATCTGACTCATCTAAATAAATTATTTTAAAAGGAACATCCCCAATTGCTTTTGTTCTTGCAAAGTTTTTAACTTTAGTTCGAACAACATCAATTCCTCGTTCATCGCTGGCATTTAATTCAAGAAAATTATTTTGCCATGTATCTTTAAACATCTCTTTGGCAGTAACCATTGCTAAAGAGGTTTTTCCTGTACCGGCAGGTCCGGCAAATAACAAATGAGGCATATTACCCTCTTTAACAAATGCAGAAACTCGTTTTACTATTTCCTTCTGACCTTTAATGTCAGAAAACTTTTGAGGACGATACTTCTCAGTCCATATTGTACTTATCATTCTAGAAAAGCTTTAAATGATATCTTCTTCAGATACCACAATAAAATCGCCAATAGCAATAACGGCACTAAATGGAATCAACCGTTTACTATTTTTATCTTTCTCAAGTTCCAACTTCTCTGTGTATGCTGTTGGAGAATCCAGTACCATATGAATCAGCTCGCCTGAGCGAGTTTCAAACACAATATCCCCCAAAGTACCATACTTTTTTCCCTGTTTTGAGATCACTGTTCTACCGATGAGATCTTTTGAATATTTTTTTTCTTCCTCTTCAGCCATTTATGCCACCCTTTAGTGAAATAATATATTCGAGGTAATATTTAAAGTTTGTGTTGCTTAAGTCGTCACTAACTTGTCTCAACTATAACACTCCTTTTTAAATGAGCATTTCTTGCATCTATCTTTAGTATCAGGTAAACTTGGTTCAACTTTTGTCTCTATTAGTTTTAGTATACTATCCCTTATACTAAACACCTTATCTCGTAAAAAATCATTCATAACAACAGGGACTCGTTTATTATGATTTACATACATAATGCTGCCCTTATTTACTTCTTCTGTTTCTGCTAAAAGAATGATATATGCTGCTAACTGTATTTGATCTGTATCCCAAGCGCCAGTTGTGGGGGGTGTGCTGGTTTTTAATTCCAATGGCACTTTTTCTTCTTTAAAAATTTCAATTACATCAATTGAACCTTTTAATTCTAAATTTTCTGATTGTAAATACACATCTGCTTGGTATTTTGGATAATAGTTATCAGTTAACTCCTCTCCAAATAAATGAAATGTCTCTGCGAAGGTAGATGCCTCTTTTGCCTTTCTATTGGCAAGCGACCTAAGCATTTCAGCGTACTTGTCAAAGAGCGCCACAGGCGACAATTGAAATTGTTTTAATTTAGTTAAGTTTTTAATAATAATTTCTTGAGTCACTTCAAAATACTTCTTTTGAAAAGCTTTTTTGTAATCCTCTTCAGTCATATCAGAAGTCGTCCTATCAAGAATTGCCACTTGCGCCTTATATACTTTCGAAAGAAGCTTATGGATAATTGACCCTGCAATCATCCTTGCATTCTCTTCTGGCTTAATCCCTTTAATCTGCTCCAACCACAACTGACGTGGACAATAAATATACTTTGAAAGCCAAGATACTGGAATCATGAAGAGAGGAAATGAAGGGAAATTGATAAATGTAACTGATGAAATGTTGAAAAGTATGGTTAACCCCCCATTATAGTGGTTAAACAATGGAAAAGTAGGGTTAATAGGAGTT
>JAFCCU010000020.1 GCA_017610005.1 Candidatus Woesearchaeota archaeon
TATATAAAATTTACTATTAATTCAAAAAATTTAAATACCTAATGCCCAATAAGTATCTAAAATGAAATCTATCCCTTTACTTTTGATAATAACACTTCTTTTTGCAACAGCAGTTTTAGCAGCCCCGAATGATGGGGGATGCTGTATTAATCCAAATGCATTAGCTTGTGATATTACAACAGAAGGAGAGTGTTGTCCAGAAGGAGGTTATGACATTGATTTTGGGCCAGGAGATCAAGATGAATGTATTGTTTCTTGGTTTCATGCTAGCAATGATCCCTCTATTTGTGCGGAGATGGACTCTTCTTATGAAAATGCACAATATTGTGCAATGGGCACCTGTTGTGGAAGAAATAAAGATATTACTACAGCAATTCACTGTTTAAATGATGGCTGGATTTCATTTAATAGTAATCTTGATTGTGGAGAATCAACAACAATTACCACCAAAGAATGTGGGAAAGGTAGTTTCAGCTTGTGTAGGTAGACCATACACATTTAATACTAGAGATATTACCCCTTTTCCATTTAACAGAGTTTCAGGAGTAGATTCAGGAGAAGGAGAGATAAGTTTTGATGATGAAATTCAGCAACTAAAATGGATTCCAACACAAGTGGGTACTTGGAAACTTACCATTACCAATTCAATAAATGCTTTTAATCTTATTGATCTTGAAGTTACAGTTTCTAAATGTAATGAAGCTCCAAGCATAAACTTTATCCAAAATCAAGAGGTAAACCAAGGAGAAGTGCTCTCCATTCAATTATCTGGAAATGACCCAGATGGGGGGGAACTTACTTATTCCTGCACCAGTTGCCCTGAGGGCGCAAGCGTTACGCCAGACGGTGTTTTTACTTTTAACACAAAAGATATTGAACCTGCTAGTTACTCTGTTGTAGCTCAAGTAAGCGATAACCAACAAGATGCATCAACAAGCTTTGTTGTGAACGTCATTCCAAAAAAAAGTGCAGATTCAACTATTTGGATTATTGCAGGGATTATTGCAGGGATTTTAATCTTGCTTTTAGCCGCAGAATTAATCTTTGAAACAGTTATTATCTCAGGGTTATTAGCTTCGATTGGAGTTACAATGTTGGGAGGATTATTAATTGTATTTGGAGTTATTGCAGCAATTGCAGTAATTTTAACATTTATTATTCCTTAAAAACTTCCTAAAATTTTTTTTTCTTCTAAGTATTTTTTATATTTTGAGAAGTTTTTAAATGCCCTAACAAATATCAATCTATGTTCTTTTGTTATTAAATACACATAATGCTCTTTATTAATTTTTGCGCGAAATACATGGTTACCATGGATCACTTCTTCAAATTTATGTAATTCTTCAAAAGCTTCATGATTTGAATCAAGAATATTTTGTGCAATTTTCTCTGCCCCTTCTAGTGTTCCCACATCTCTCTTAAAGTGACTTGTTATTTCATAACCCTTAAGCGATGGGTAGAGTTGATCAAAGTGTGAGTGCATAAAATAATGCAAACCATTGAGTATTTATTTCTTTCTAAACAATCGGGCCACGGCAAGTCCCCTGTTTCTTCTATCTAAACATTTTATATCATACCAATGGTATGAAGTAATTGCTTGCTTCTCCATATTCTGGTCTAAACCATGAAAGGGGGAATTGCAAGGCAACAAAAGTTCCTCCAGGCCTTAGTAATTTATTTAATAAAATATACTGGTGAGTTGTTGCACCAAAATAACTCCGATGAACAACTGTATCAAACTGGTGATCTGGGGGCATTTCTTTTACAGTACCATCTAATATTCTTACTTTACCCAGCCTTAAGCATGCTAGACCCCATTACTTGGATTTGATCATCAGGTACTTCTAATCCTTCAGCAAGCTCACTTAATGGGATAAATGGCCTTCCTGGAATGGCAGTAAAATCTCCATACTCATGTAAGGCAGTATAACTTCTTGTTCTTCCATCATCCCTTCATCAAAGACAATCCCCGGAGCAACCTCTAAAACATCTTTTCCTTCATGATTTTCTCTATTGTGCTCATAAAACATAGGCATAACAATTGCGCTTATTACTTCACTTATATCTTCAAAAGATTTAACCAATTTCCTTGCTCTTTTTAATTGTAAATTAATTGGCACAATAATCCTAGGAATATCATGTTCCATAAGATATTCAACTAGCTTATCCAAATAATCTTCTCCATAGTGCTTTTGATATAAAGTTTGGATATCCATTAAAATTAAAAATAAGAAATCAATTATAAAGTTAAGTAAAAAAGTTAAATGGGCAAGCTTTATTCAGGCTTGCCGATTCTGTACATTCCGCATCCGCAAACTGGGCATACACCCTTAGTTGCTGGCTTGCCATTTTTCATTGTGACTGCCTGTGGATTTTTCATTATTTGTTTTTTCTTACATTTAACGCAATATGCTTCTACCATAATAATTACCTCCTATGATAAGAAATTATGTGTGTTATTAATAAAGATTGCGTAATTTTGATTAAATATTGCTGTTATTTCAACTGTAAGGTTTACTAATCATGCTTGATTCTTAAAGTAAAATGGCACAAACAGCTGATAAACCAAGACTCCGAGTGTTAACTCCCGAGGTTTTTGCAGCCGTCTTAGTTGACTACAATTTGCAAGAATGTGATGCTGTAATCTTAGAGCCCCCTAAGCAAATATATCAGAAAGTTGACTGTGTGGTTTTTGCTAAAGATGAAGCAACCTTGAGACATGTAGAACAGGATTTGATAAATGTAGGATTTACTTGTCTAGAAGAAGCAGGAAGAGGACTTGTAGGAAGAATTTTTTATGCAGATCAACTTCCCTCAGCAAAATTTGGTACTAATCCTTCTGATATAAGCTATAAAATAATCCCTGCAATTGGTATTCTTGAAGGAGTAATCTCTATTAATAAGGATTATGTGGAAGGGGTAGGCAAGGTCCTTCGAGATAAAATGCAGTAGCTTTAGCAATTCCCAGATCTATATAAATTGTCTTTAATTACCTTTTTAAAATGACTCAAATTAGAATCGTTAAGGTTGGGGCAGTGGCTACAATTGGTAGGGATGACAAGGGAAGTGAGTATTCAATTCCATTAAAATTTAATCCAATTGAGGGCGCAGTGTATGATTCTGGGAAGACTAATCTGAGGAGAACAACTAAGGATGGAACTCAAATATTTAATGTTAAGTCTCTAAGAAAAAGAGAAAAAACTTTTAAGAAGATTACAGTAAGAACAAATTTTAAGGATTTTAACAGAGAGTTAGTTCAACCCCCTATCCCCATTAACGTCAGGGGACTGCTTCAAATAGCAAAAGAAATCTCATTGGGAGGGATTACTGTCCCAATTATTAGAAACAATAACCTTGAATCGGTTCTACAGAGGTTTTCTCTTGGAAAAGCTAATTATTTAGTAATATTTGATGCAACAACTTTAGGAAAGTGTGCAGGGATTGTTTTTGGAGATTATGATGAAAGTTATTCTGCTGTAAGAAAAGTATTGGTTCAATTAGGACTTGGAGACCCTATTGGATATGGGGGGGCAACTGAAAGGGAAGGATTAAGTGGCAGACCTTGGTATGTTAATTCCGTTGTTTTAGATACACTACATCAACCTGTTAATGATGTTTTATTTCTCCCTTCAGTAGATTTAATAGTTTCAGGGGATGATTGGCCATTCTCAAAAAAACTTTTAAGAAGATTTGTCCTTGCAGCAAGACCAGTTTACTCTACTGAACCATTCTTAGTTTCTGACAATCCTTCTCTTGAATCACTAAGGGGCCTTGGTTACAGAACCTGGGGAGGGCTTGAAGGGGTTGTAATCCTTAAAGATGGATACTTTATGGTAATTTCACAAACAGAAAAACAAATCAGCAATACTCTAAGAAAAATAGAATCTCATTGGGAGATTACAACTGAATGGTTTGGACTAAAAAAAGAAATTGGGAATACAAAAGGGGGCTATGGAAAAGCTGACAAAGATTTACTTGCTCTTCAAAGGCAATATCCCTTACCCCATCAATATCTAGTCTTAACTGCAGAATCAATTGCAGCAGAAAAATCTTATAATGAACCACTGCTAAAAAAGTGCATGCGAGCATTCACTCATACTTTTTGGGCGACATAATACTTTTAAGTCAACATTCATTCTCTATTTCTTATGCCACCACAATTACAAGTTGTTAGTCTCAGGGGAGGATCTGCTATTGCTAGGAGTTTATCCTCAAATGATCCAACCGAATATGTCTCAAGTTGGAGTCTGGAGGTTGGACAACTCATTTCTGTTGGTGATAATCAATTAATAAGGGACGGTGACCTCAAAATCAGAATAAAAGGGGCGCCACAAAGAGGGGAAGTTGCCCCTATCAAAGCCCACTTACAACGGTTTGTTAAGCCAGAAGAAATTGAAGAAGCAGTAATACCTGCTCCAAGAAGAGTTATTCAAAAACCAATTGCAAAAGAATCAATTTTTGAAACAGTTATTCCACCCAAGGTTGATCTAAAACCTAAAACTTTAGAATCAAGATTAGTTCCAGTAGATGGAAAGGTAAATGTTGGTGGAAGAGAAGTACCTTATCTTACAATGGACCGTTATATGCCCTTAAGATTAACAGAAGTAATTCCTGGTCTTAAAAGAATCATTCTATTTAATCCCATTGCTACTGAGTGGGCAACGTATGTTTCAATTGGCCTTGAAGAGAGTACTAAGAGTGCATTAGTTTATCTTACCCTTACTGCCAGAGACCAAACTGGCAGATTGCCAGATACTTGGGAGGGCACGTATTACAGAGGTGAGAACTCACCAGATGTTCAAGTGCAAGCAATTAAAGGAAATCTCCTTGACTTAATTAATGCAAATCCTCAAGATGGCAATTTGTTTATCCCATTTGAATGGCATGCAAAACCAGGAATGGAACTTAAAGATGCCCTTACAGAACAGGATCTATCTATGATTTCAGTATATTCAAAATGGATCTTTCCAGTTTATTCTAAACCAAATTATACTAAAAAGAGCGGAATGAAATTAGGAACAAACTTAGCAATACTTGATCCTTCTATGATGGAAGGAGAGGATGCTTATTTAACACTTGAAAGGATCTTAGGAGTTTACTTTCCCCAAAAAGATTCAAATCCAAAAGGAATTGTTTATGTTGATCCAAATGATCCCGACTGCTATTTCATTGTTTCTCCTTCCAGGCATGTCTTAACCCAGTTTCCAGCTGAAGAAGCTTTTGGAGGAGAAGGCTATCATCTATCTGAACCCAGGATTATTCATGCAGAGAATACTATAACTTGGGCTGTTGGTTATTCAACAGAATCAGATGAAATCTTTAGTGATTGGATTCCCTTGGATTTAGACAATGTTCCTAATAATCCACTTAACGGTTACTTAATATTGCCTTTCTTAGGACTCGGCAGATTAATTAATGAAGAAGGGTCGCCAAGAGATCTTGCAGTTTGGTCAAATAGGGTCTTAATGAATGGTTTTGATTCAAATTTATTAGACCCCTTAGCAGAAGACAATCCAGTAACTAAGGGTAATTATGAATCTCTATTAGAAGGGGTTGAAGTTTGGGGAACCACACTGGGAAGCCTTAGTGACAAACTTAAAATGCTTGAAAGAATTGCTATCAAAAAAACTGAAGGAGTTATTATTCATAGAGAAAGAAGAGGGATTACTAATGTATTAATTGCAACTAAAGATATTGATATGATAAGTTATCTTGAAAATCACTTAAAGCTTCAAGGTATCCGCCAAATAGACCACCCAGAATTACTAGTATACTTTGGAGAAGGAAATGAACAAACTGCAGAAATTATTGAAAAAACAAAAAGATTTACAGAAGGCTGCGTATATTTGAAGGGAGGAAATGACATTGTAACAATTGATCAGGAGCCAGAACACAATGAATTGTATAAAATCCTAATAGATGTTATTGCTGCTCCTGACCCCATGCCTGATGAATTTGATGAGGGAAGAAACCCCATATTAAAAGAAGGGGGGATAGGTATTGCATTAAGATATGTCCGTGATTGTCTTGCTGCCAATCATCTAGAAGCAAAGTGTGTAATTGTTGTTGAAGATCAGCCCATTTCAGGTAAGTATGGATATGCAATATTTTCCCGAAGACCTACTCAAATTGCCCATGGTTGTGAAAGGATAACAACTCTTGCAAGAGGCAGCCTTCAAGATGAAGAGCATGAAGAGACCATTGGAAATTTATTTGTGGGCTGGGGAAATTTTACAGCAAATGTTATTGAGAATTTAACAAGATGGGAAGTGATGGGCAAAATTGAATATTTAACCTGCCATTTAGGATTAACAGAAAGTTCCACAATCCCTCATAGGTATATAACAGAAATGGCTGAAGGGATTGAAGATATTCTTGCTTAGATCAATAGTAAATTTCCTTAATTGTTACTTTTGAAAGTTTGACTGCAAAAGATGGCCTTATGTCAAAGTAACCAACTTAAAAAATATTTATAAAATCCCAATTATTTTATCCCTAATTACTGCAGCCTCAATATACTCCTTTCTTTTTACTGCATCAAGTTTACTGATGTGTAAATCAATTAGCTCAAGATTAGGGTCTCTAGATTCAATAAGATTACATAAAACAGAAATATCTCTCCTTACAGGTGATCCAAATCCAAAACCTCCAAACTTCTTTCTCGCAGATGCAACATCTAACTTTCTACCTTGTGAAACCGCATCCATCATAGGGATTATGTATTCTCTTCTAATGTATTCCACAAATCCTTCTGTTGGAACGCTCTCAAAATTATCTACTGGCAAATCTCCCTTATCAAATTCAGAGGAGTTTTTATCTATCAAAAGTTGTTCTTCAAATTTAACTTGGTAATAATTTGCTACTGCTCTTAAGGCATCAAGCATTCTAGTTGAAGAAGAATATTCTCCTGCATAGATTAAATCTCCAATTTCAGGGATATCATCTTTAGCACTAGGGAAATAAACCCCGAATGCAGGATACTCAGCTTCTGATAAAGACTGTTCTAATCCCTGAAATGAAGGATGATTCAAAACCTCTCTTAGCATTTCTCCATAGGCTCCGGGTAAACTCCCGGTTGTTTTTAGGTCTAAAATATCTCCTGTAATAAAAAATACAAGTACTAAATCAGGGTTTCCAGATTTAGGCATCCCAAGGGATTCTGCAACACCATCTACATCCCCTGTTGCATACACTAGGGCCTTTCCTTCTAAGGACTCCCAATCACCACGTTCTAAGATCATAATACTGCAGATAATATGATGTTTTTTAAACCTTACGGTAGTAACAACTAGGAAAAAATAGAATTTCCACAATCACTCAACCATCTCCCCGGGTGACCTTAAGCTTCTAGAATATTTAAGAAGAGGTTCATGCAACGCCCCATTAGTTGCAAGTACTCTGGAGGGATGATTATAAGATAAACCTACCTCTCCCCCTTTCCAATCGGTTACTTTGCCCTTGGCTTCATCTATAAGTACCATTAATGGTGCAAGATCATATATTGGTCTTTCTGCAAGAAACATCGCATCTAATTTTCCTGATGCAACGTCAACTGCCTTTACCCCCATGCTTAATCCAATTAAATCAGTAAAAATCTTCTCAAGTAATTCCTTTACGCTACCCTCTTTTTCTTGGACTGTATCCATAATCGTCGTAAACCTTCCAAGCACTCTACTTGAAAATGCAACCATTACATTTCTTAATTCACTTCGGTCAGAAACATGGATCGGAGTGCTATATCCTCCAGAACTTACATATGCGCCTTCATCTTTTCGTGCCCAATATACTACCAAAGGGTCAATAGCAGATCTTATTGCTCCTGCCATTACTTTTTCAGGCAAATCTCCACTTTCTCTGATAATTGCACCAGTTACCGCATAATCCTTAATCCCTCTCTCATGTGCAATTGTTCCATTACAAGGATTAAAAACCCAAGTGAAAGTAGTCTCAGAGTTCTTCTGAGTGACTCCTCCTCCATCAGTAAATGGCAACTGAAGCCTCTTGATTCCATCAACTTCTTCAAATCCATATTCAAGTAACCCTCTTAACCCATTTTGTTGGTACCAGGCGGTTTTTTGAGTTTGTAAGAATCTTAAGAGAAGTGCAGAGATCCCATCTTTAGGATAATCTGCTAATATTTGTTGCACTAAAGCGCCAAGAGAGATCAAATCAGCTTCAGTAGAAAATTCACTCCTATACCTAGCTCCATCTCCTTTAGTAATTACGCGTAATTTTTTTGATATAAGTCCATCTAAGATTAACCCACTTGTATTCACAATCTGCTTAAGCAGGGTCACTCTCCCCCCAATATCTGGGTCAATAAGTGTTACTTCATCATCTATCATTAGTATTCTTAAAGGAGTATTCATTAAAGTAGTTACCGGGTATAATTTAGGATCATCTAGCGGAACTTACACTTTAATTGATGGTCATTAACAATGCCAATTGATTGCATGTACGCATACATTATTGTAGAACCAACAAAACTCATGCCCCTTTTCTTTAAATCCTTTGAAATTTTATCTGAAAGAAGAGTTTTTGCAGGGATTTCACTTAATGATTTGAAGCCGTTAATTATGGGCTTATTCACAAAACCCCAGATGTACTTGTCAAAAGAACCAAACTCTTTTTGTATTTCTAAAAAAACTTTCGCATTATTAATTGAAGATCTAATTTTCAGCCTGTTTCTTATGATTCCTTCATTATTAAGTAATTCTTGAATTTTATCTTCAGAAAATTTTGCAACAACTTCTGGGTCAAACCCTAAATAAGCTTTCCTGTACTCTTTCCTTTTCTTCAATACAGTTGACCAGGATAATCCTGCCTGGGCACCTTCAAGCACAATTAATTCAAAAAGCTTATTGTCATCATGACAAACTTTTCCCCACTCTTCATCGTGGTATTTCACATACAAGGAATTATCTAGAGGCACCCAGTCACATCTCATATTAGCCTCCATAAAAATTTTATTCTTAAAATCCTTTCAAAGAATTTACTAATAAAAAAAGCCTTATTCCAGCTAGTATTAGATGTAAACCGTAAAATAATTTTCTCTTCAAACCATTTTCTTGCTATCCAATGCCAAATGAAATTTCCTCGCTTGCCTAAAATTTCATAGGCAACATGCTTACCAGATAAAAACGCACTCAATATTCCTCTGCCAGAACCACCAGAAGTAATTCCAGCAGCATCTCCTACTAAAAATATATTGCCAAATTTGTAACCACGGTAATCAGCATTAATTATTCTCCCTTCTGGATTTGAATATTTTATATTATTTTCATCTAGAAATTTTTCCAAATGCACTTTCAATTCTGCCCCACTTTTCATTCCAAGCTTGCATCCACAGCCAATACTAGTGTAATTTTTATGTGGGAAAACCCACAGATAGCCTTGAGCAAATTTGTTGTGATCTGCAATAAAAGAAAAAGAATCAAATTTTTTCTTTACAATGTATTGAATTGTGACCATCGCTGATTTAATTGGTAACAACAAATATTTTCTTGTAGGAGAAATTGCTCCTTCTGCACCAACAAGGTATTTGTATTTGACTTTTTTCCCCGATTTTAGTATTACCTCATTTTCTTTAAACTCTGTAATGTAATCTCCAAATACAATGTCAATATTTTTTTTGTTTTTAACCAAGGATACTTGGTATTCAGTCAAGACTTTTCTATCTACTGTGTTTAAAAGTTTAGGAATTTTAATTTGCCTGTTAAAATGCTTAAAGCTTACATCTTTTAATTCTTCAAATTCACAAATTTCTTTTGGGATAAACTCATAATCTTCTTCTAATATCCCACCTGCACAAACATTTCTAACTATTTTCTTATTCTTCTCAATTACCAGTACTTTTAATTTTGTTCCCACAAAATGCTTTGCACATTCAAGGCCAGCAATACCTGCTCCTGAGATCACCACATCGTAGTTCATTTTAAAACAGAAAGAAATTGCAGTTTAAATAGTTTTTTTCCAAAATCTAAGTAGATAACAGTAAAACCCCAAGATTTAAATTACCCGCAGGTTATCTCCCCTTAATGGACTTCATTTATGCCCTTGCCCCAATGGAAAATTTTACTAATAATACATTTAGGTTTCTTGCCCACCAGTACGGAGCAGATATAACATTTACTGAAATGGTTATGTTTGACGCATTAGCTAAAAACAACAAAACAAGTCTTGAAAGAATTAAGATTACAAATAATGTGCCTACGGAAATTCAGATTGCTGGCCTCAATGAAAACCATCTTAAAAAATTCCTTGAAAATTTTACTCCTGAACCTGGATTTTTAGGGTTTTGTTTGAACATTGGTTGCCCCTCTCAAAAATTAATTGACCATGGAATGGGGTGTGCCATGATAAAAAGGGTGTCAAAAGTTGAAAAGCTTGTCCAGATAATAAAAGCTAAGGGATTTAGGGCAAGTGTAAAATTGAGACTTGGAGCAAACAGGCATGAATTTGAGAAAAAAGTATATATCAACTTAATAAAAGGGGTAAATGCGGATTATTTTATAGTTCACGCAAGGCATGGAAAACAATTTTTTGATGAAACCTCTAATTGGTCTACTTTCAAGAAATGTTGCAAAACAGGTAAAACAATAATTGCCAATGGAGATATAAAAACATTGCACGATGTAGAACTTCTAAAAGAGTTTGGCGTATCTGGAGTGATGATTGGAAGAGCAGCCATTAGAAATCCTGCAATATTTGATAAATTAAAAGGTGAAAAAGAAACAAAAATGGCAAAAATAAAAAATGAGTATCTAGAAATTTCCAAAAACGACAAAAATAAAATTTATAGAAAGAACGTTCTAAAGTTTCTGAAGAAATAGTTTATTATCATAAATGCTTAAGGGTTATAAATCATTGTTTATTAGCCATCTCTAATGACAATGTTGTTTCATGGTATGAAAGAATATCATGTCAAAAACCACCAGTGAATACACGAAAAAACACAAAGTGTTTTTTGTGCATTAGAAATTGTTACAATTTCAAAGACACTGGTGGCATGTTGAAAAGCTTGCTCTCTGTTGAGTGGTTCAACTGAAAAGCAAAGCTTTTCAGAGTGCTAAAAATCTTTGATTTTTAAGCATTTGAGCACACAGAATTCCACCTAAACCACCCTTCAATACAAATAGAAATCTCGATTTCTGTTGTCCTAGAAATGCTTTGCATTTCCATGAAAAGGGTGGAATTCTTTTGTTTAAATAAATATTATTCTAGAAAGGGGGATATACCTGTAAGATGGACAACTGGCCCCCTTCAAGCATTATCTTACTCCCTAGTTCATAGACTCAACCAGTGAATTGATAATCTTTGAGATAGAAAAAACAGAACTATTTGAAGGAGGAGGAAAAGGAATAGCAGATGTCACAATGCTTAAGTTAGTTGATAAAGAACCCCCCTGTTGGTTTGAATGCTTAAGCCCTTTTCAAACTGAAAGAAATAAAGCAATTAAAATCTACACCACAAATGATTTAGAAGAATATATTGAACAATATGCACCTCCCAAGTACAGAGAAAAACTCTTAGATCTCGTTAGAATATAATAAACAAAATCTTTGATTTTGAGACCCAGCAGTCGCAGTCAACCAACTTTAGACTTAAACTTCTTACTTCAGACTTAGAATGCGCCGGCTGGGACTCGAACCCAGGTAAACGGCTGTGTGCTTTCGCACTCATGTTTTTCACCTTTTGACATATCTTTTATTACCAATTTCTCTACGCTACATAGCTAAGAGGCCTGTGGATAAATATCAGAACAAGTTAGAAAAGAAAAGGCTAATGGCAGGGGAAAAAGCGCAAGAATTCTTGTAAAACGCAATAAACAAGATTTTTAAATCAGTTTTCATTCCCTCCTGATATGAATGAAGAACCTGGAATGGAGCTTGGACTTGCAATTCAAATAAACCAATACTTCTTGAGTCGTCGCCTTGGGAGGGGGCAATTTGCAATCGAGAGGCCCATTACAAGTATTGATTTCCTGCCAGTGACTGAGCACCAGCCCAAGACTCTTGTGCTTGCCTTTCGCGATAAGCCTCCAACCAAAGCAGAGATAGACCATCTGGTAGGGGGAAGGTTCAATATATATGAGGCTGAAGGTGCGAGTTATATTGTTGGAGAGGATGGAGTTGTGGCCATGGTGCATTCAGAGGATTATGAGGAAATCAGGGATGGGTATTCAATGAGACATCCTATTCTCACGCTTGATAAAGGTGGCACCCACATAGAAAGTTCTTTAATAAGCTCAGAGTTGGAAGGTATGGTTAATGTTCCTTCCCACCCGCCTGCAGTTGCCTGGGCATCTTCTGAAACCTGGTCCCAGAGGGTTATGTTTGGATACGAACCAGATAGAGGAATAAGCCTTCCGAAAGACATGAATGATTTTCCGGGTTTAGGTTATATTGGATGTAAGCCTTGTATTGCAGGGCACACATGGATATTTAGCCAAAGCCATATCTCATATGTTTCCCTTTTTGCTGTGCTAAGAGATTGGATGCTTACCCATATGGAGGGGGAGTTCTGCGCTTATTACCCAACACCCCGGAGAGGGGCTAATGCTTTTCGGGATGTAACAGCAGAACTCGTGCACGGCAGAATCCTGAATTGAGTATACCCCTAAAGTCATCAGAAATGCGTAATTTATGGCCATAATTTTGCCTAAAATTAGTGTTTGTAGTCGACGAGAAAGAAAGGTTAGATGCGCCGGCTGGGATTCGAACCCAGATAAACGGCTGTCTTCGTTAAGACCTAATTGATTTTACGTGGAAGGCCATTGTCATAGCCATTAGACCACCGGCGCGTATTGAAATGAAAAACGTGTGGGTTTTAAATAGTTTACTCTATCCAACTCATTACTTCTTCATGCAATCTTTTTAGCCTATCTCCAATTACTTTTCCATGCTTTCTTGTAAATCTTTCAATGTCTGCCTCAACCGGTTGCTCTTTGTCTCCTCTGACCATGCAATCTGCAAGGCAAATTAGCTTTTCTTCAATTGTTTCAGGGATATAATTGCCGGGAGGAAAACCAAGTCTTTTTGCTTCATCATTTGTAATGCCAGCACCCATATGTCTTTCACAGACTCTAGCGATTTTTGGAAAACCTTCTTCACGCATAACCTTTCCACCATTTACTCCGTGAAAGGCAGTTGTACTGTTAAATCGCCCAATATCATGCAACAATGCAGCTTTTCTTAGAAATTCTTTATCAACTGGCCTCTTTATTTGATCGGCAAGTCTTAAAGCTATCTCACAAACTTTCCTAGAATGAGCTAGCACTAGTAATAAGCTTTCTTCACTATCAGCGTGCTTCCGAAGTAAGTCCTCGGGTATCATTTCTTTATCTTGATGTTTAGCTTTTGAGCTGGTTTGTCTGCTTCTCTATCCCACATTATGCCAACCTCAAACATACTTTTCTTGAAGTTTTTTGAGATTCTATATTTTCTGTCATACATATCATAGTCTACCATCCCCATGGATTTCATGGGTGTTAGTATTCTATCATAAAACTGTCTCTTGTTATAACTTAGCTTTACAACTTTCCCCTTAAATTCAGGTTCATCAATTTCAGCAATTAATTTACCTTCATGAAGTCTAGTTGCAAATAAGGACATCTCAGATTTAGTCAACTCGCCACTATGCTCTTTCATCTCGCAAATAAGTAGCTTACCAACTATCTTTTGCTGTTTTGTCGCAAAGATAACTTCAAATATATCCTCTGGCAGATGAAATCTGTCAAATAGTATAACCATGTGGCTATTCCCCCAATTGGTAAAAGTTACCCTAGTCTAGTATATAAATTTATCTATTACTGTGGAGAAGGATAAGCTCTACACAAATTGTTGTTTGTTAAAAGTGATGATCAAAATTTCAACTAGCTAATAAAATGAAAATTAATGGCTCCCATAGGGATGAGGGGTGGTTTGTAGAGAATCAGTTAGTTTACACGGGAGCCATTGAGGAAAGGGTTTTGGTAGAATATGAACCCTTGATACTCCGGACGTATTGTCCAGATCATAACTAATTTCTTAGTTATGGTTGAGTAAATGAAGGTGATAATATTCTAATACACCTACTAGTATATAAATGTTACGTTTTCGTATACTAGTTTAATAAAAAGGTTTATATAATAAATACATAATATGGCTTATATGGCAATTACTCTTTCGCTTTTTATAATAGCTATAATAATTGTTTTTGGCCTAATTGCAAAGCTAATTTTTTCAAAATATAAAGTGCCTGATGTAATGTTACTAATATTATTAGGGACACTCCTATCTCATTTTGGTTTAACCGGAGGGCTTGATCTAGGCAGTCCAATGCTCTCAGTATTAATTACAATTGCCTTAATATATGTAGTATTCAATGGGGCGCTACCAATTAAAATCAGAGCAGTATTTTCAAGCGCAAAGTGGGCATTTGTTTCGGCTATCCTTAATTTCATCGCAATCACCACAGGAGTCACATTAGTCTCATTTATGTTTGGTTTTGAACTTAAAATGGCACTTACATTAGGAATGTTACTTTGTGTAATGGATGGTTCTATTATTAATTCAATCTTAGAAATTGTTAAATTCTCTAAAAGAGCCGAAGCATTTATCCAAGTGGAATCGGCATTTGTAGATATTATTGTAATTGTTGCAATTGTTGCAATGATAAACATTCAAGAAATAAGTCTGCAAACTTTTATGCAACAAATTGTAAATTTCATATTCCTTTCAAGTGCAATTGGAGTTGCATTTGCTCTTGGATGGGCCTCACTCGCAAAAAAGATTGGAACAAGAAACCATTTATCTATTGCTACAATTGCAATGCTACTTTTAGTTTATGTATTTGCAGAACAATTCTCAGCAAACGGAGTTATAACAATTTTTGCATTTGCAATTACTATTGGTAACCTAAAAATCTTATCAAAGGTAATGTATAAAAAAGATCAAGAATCAATTGAACCATTATCTGCTGAACAAAAGCACTTCTTTTCTGATTTTTCATTTATTTTAAGAACATTACTTTTTGTTTTCATAGGAACCCTTGTTGATCTTCAAATCTGGAAATACTTACTACTAGGATTATTATTAGTAATTATTGCTTATATCATTAGATCTTTTATATTTAAAATTGTTTATACAGGGGATATACCACTAAAAGATATTTTAATGATGAAAATTATGGGGACTAAAGGAATGACCCCAGTTGTTTTAATTTCACTTATTGCTGGATCTACCGAATTTACAAACACAATTATCGGAGCAATTTTCTTTTCAGTCTTACTTACTGCAATTGCAATTCCAATAATTGAAAGAGGTCATAATCCATCTATTAGTAGATTTATTTCTTCAGGATTTAAGAAAAAAACTCCTCAATTAGAGCAGGAAAATTCCTTGTAACCCCAAAGTTCCATTCTTTAGGTAAACAAGCCATATATCTAGGATAAGCATATCTCTCATCAAGAAGGATTACAACTCCCGTATCCTTCTCAGATCTAATGCACCTTCCTGCTGATTGAATTGCTAAGTTAATTGCGGGGAAGATATAACCATACTCAAGTCCCCTATTATTCAAATTATTAAAGTAATCAATTATTGCTTGGGTTTCTATATTTGGTTTAGCTAATGGAAGGCCAACAACAACTACTCCATGCAACCAATCTCCTGGAAAATCAATTCCTTCTCCAAAAGAACCCCTTACAATACCCATTAAAATTGCTCCTTTTAATCTTAAACTTACAAATTTATTCAATAGCCCAGTTTTTGCTTCTTTACTCATTCCTCTTTCTTCAAATAACATTTCTTTGTTAGTAAATTCACTTAAGAGTTTTGCAATATCATCCCTCAGTTTATAACTGGGGAAAAAGAAAGCAACATTACCAGGAACTTCATCTGCAACAGCACCCAAAATTGTTGCAATCCTTTTGTATTCTTCAGGGGTCCTCATAGCATATTTTGTGGTAGTTAAAGGCACAATTAATGCAAGCCTATTTTCTTCAGGAAATGGGCTCTCATACTCTAGCAGTTTTGTTGATTTTGGAAAACCTAACAAGTCACAAAACATTTGAGTCGGGGTTAATGTGCCGCTCATCATAATAGTTGTATGGGTACTTTCAATAATCTCCCGAGATAACAATGCTGGATCAAGCGCCTTATAAAATAAAACTAAACCCCTATCTGTTTTTCTCATAAATCTTACAAATCCTGGATCTTGCCCAACCCAAGAATTAAGAAATCTTGCTAATCCCCCGCACCATGATCTTTCTTTTTTTTCCCGTACCTGATCTGCAAAAAGTTCCAGTTCATCATGAATCATAGAGATTGGTCCAGCGTATTCAACAATTTTTGAAAATGCTTCTTTTTTAACTTCTTTCTCACTTTGTAACCCAAATCCCAAAGAATCAAATCCTTCTTTAATTAATTGAACCTTAGTTTGCAATTCTGGTTTATCTTTTAATTCTTTAATTGCAGCATCAAGAGTAACCTGAGTAAGCTGGTCAGACATGTTCTCTCTTAGTCTATTAGGAAGATTATGACCTTCATCAACAATTACAATACATTTTTCAAGTTGTTTCCCTAATTTTGTAAAAAATACTTTTTTTACGAGTGGATCAAATACAAAGTTGTAATCTGCTACAATGACATCAGCTAATTTTGCTAAAACCATAGAAATTTCATAAGCACACATTCCCCGGTTAGTACACTTAGTTACTAATTCTTCACAATGTGCTGCACCCTCTTTTTTAAATTCGATAACCAAGTTTTCTGCTTCAGTTGAAATTTTGCCTTGACCTTTAAAGTTATTAAAAAACTTACAGCCTGAATCTTCTTTTAATTTCTTACAGTAATCAAAAAAGTCAGAGGAATACATTTTTTTTGCAACCTCTTGAGAACACATCCATTTCTTTCCAATAATATCTGCTACAGTAATTTCAACATTAAATTTTTCTTTTATTAATTGGAGTGTTTCAATGACAATTTTATGCTGAGTGTGCCTGGATGTAAGAAAGATGACTGTTAGATTATTTTCTTTTGCAAGTTTAATTGTTGGGGCTAAAACTGCTGCAGTTTTACCAATCCCAGTTGGAGCATGAACAACGATATGATACTTTTTCTTTATTGCTTCTGCTATTTCATCCATAAATTCAGCCTGAACTGATCTTACTTTTTCATAAGGAAAATAGAACATTAAAATGGGAATAAAGAGGTCCTTAATAAAACTATTTAACAAATAAGCTTTTTAATCTTGAAAAAAAGTTACTACTACTTTCTTTAACTTTTTCAACAAATTTATAATCTCTTAAAAATGCTGCAGTCCATTCCATCTTATTACTCTTAAACGAATCAAAGAAAGTAATATCTTCTAATTTATACCGTAATGGTCTTGGATTGGTTTCAGCAGGATACCCAATGGGCAAAATTACTTGAGGCCTTATATCATCTGGAATATCCAAAGTTCGTTGAACTTCATTTTCATCAAATGCAGAAACCCAACAACTAGCAAGCCCTAAATTAACGGCTTGCAAAACCATATTTTCTGCAACAGCAGCACAGTTTTGGATAGAATATAACTTTTCTCCCCTAAGGCCATAAAACTTTTTTAATTCATTTAATCTTGAACATAATACCAAAACAACTGGCGCTTCTGCAATCCAATGCTGCTCGAGAGCCGCTTCCGCCAAATCTTTTCTTTTTTGCTCATCTTGTACAATGACAAAACGCCAATTAATAATATTTCCTGCACATGGAGCTTCGTGCCCTGCTCCAATTATCCTTGCAATTAACTCTCGTGGCACAGGAATATGTAGAAATTTTCTAACACTCCTCCTCTTTTTAATTACTTCTTCAAACTCCATTACGAAAATAAATACTAAAGGGGTTAATAAAAGTTTTGTTCTCAACCTTTAAGAAAACACGAGAAAATCAAAGATTTTCTGTGTCCCAGAAACTTTGTTTCTGTGAGATTTGGTAGAAAAAAGTGGGATTAATCCTGCGGATCAACCCCCTATACCTTCAGACTTCTTACTTCAGACTTCTTACTTCAGACTTCTTACTTCAGACTTCTTACTTCAGACTAATATGGGCCTGCCCAGAATAACAAACTAAATCTTTTGAGAAAAGATTTAATAGAAAACCCAGGCGACATAAAGCTACGCTTTAGTCCCCTATCCACTCAACCCCCTAAAGCTTCAAACTTTATACTTCAAACTTTATACTTCAGACTTCAGACTTCTTACTTCAGACTTCTTACTTCAGACTTCTTACTTCAGACTAATATGGGCCTGCCCAGAATCGAACTGGGGACCTCCGCCTTGTGAAGGCGACGTCATAACCACTAGACCACAGGCCCACAAAGGTTTTTAACTTTGGGGGTTTTTATAAATCTTATGGCAAGAATTTACATAGAAACTTACGGCTGTTCTTTGAACCATGCAGATTCACATGCAATGATTTCCTTATTAGAAAAAGCAGACTTTACTATTGTTAATTCTCCTGAAGATTCAGACTTAGTAATTCTTAACACATGCACTGTAAAAACTCCAACTGAAACTAAAATTTTGCGCAGGATTAAAGAGTTAAACAAACCGCTTGTTATTGCAGGATGTATGCCTCAAGCTGAACCATCTAAAAAAGAATTAGCTGGATATGCCCAAGTAGGAGTATTTCAAATTCCAAATATTGTTCAGATTGTTGAAGAAGCATTAGAAAATAATCCAATTATAGCTCTTGCCCACCAAGAGTATAACAGACTTAATATCCCTCATTCTTCACCAAATAAAGTAATTGATATTATCCCAATTTGTCAAGGTTGTCTTGGAGCCCCTTGCACATACTGCCTGATAAAAAAAGCAAGGGGAAACTTATTTTCCTACGAACCTAATGCTATTTTAAGAAGAGTACAAGACTCAGTTGACTCTGGTAAAAAGGTGATTTGGTTAACTGCACAAGATACTGGAGCCTATGGTAAGGATATTGGAACAAACTTACCTGAATTATTAAAATTATTAACTCAAGTTAAAGGCAATTATTGGTTAAGGGTTGGAATGGCAAATCCCAATCATGTAAAAGAATATCTTTACGAATTAATTGAAGTTTTCAAATCTCCTAGAATCTTTAAATTCTTACATATTCCTGTCCAATCTGGGAGCAATAAAGTATTGGAAAAAATGAGAAGAGAGTACACAAGAGAGGAATTTATTGCTATTGTAAATGAATTTAAAAAAGAGATTCCAAATATCACCATTTCAACAGACCTTATTGCAGGATTTCCAGGGGAAACAGACTCTCAGTTTCAAGAATCAATTAGTCTACTTGAAGAGGTTAAACCAGGGGTATTAAACATATCCAGATTCTGGCCAAGACCAAGCACTCCTGCAGCTAAAATGAAGCAGTGCACTGGAACAACAATAAAAAATAGAAGCAGAAAAATAACGGAAACATTTAGAAAAGTAGGATTTGATGTAAACCATAGATGGTTAGGATGGAGCGGAGCAGTTGTTATTAGTGAAAAAGGAAGTGGAGAAACCTGGAAATCAAGAAACATAAGCTATAAACCAATTATTGTGCCATCTAATGAAAATTTACTTGGCAAAATAATCAAAGTTAAAGTCTTTGATATAACAAGCATTGATCTTAGAGCAAAGAAAATCGTATGATAAAGTAACACAAATTATTTAAACTCAGTTTATATTTCAAATGCAATGAAAAAGAGGATTTCTTTAACAATAGATAAAAACCTAATTTTTGAGGTTGATAGAATAGTAGATGGTTCTAAAGTTAAAAATAGAAGCCACTCAGTTGAACTCTTATTAACTAAAGCATTAGGGGGCACTTCAAAATTACACACAGGGATGATCCTTGCTGGAGGGGTAGGTACAAGGCTTCGACCAATCACACACGAAATCCCAAAACCACTAATTCCAGTACAGGATAAACCAGTAATAGAATATAACATGGATTTATTCTCAAAGTATGGTGTGAAAAAAATAGTTCTTGCATTAGGTTACAAGGCTGAAAAGATTAAATCTTATTTTCAAGACAATCCAGTAGATGGATTAGAATTGGTTTATGTTGAAGAACAAAAACCACTAGGCACCGGAGGACCATTACTTCTTGCTAAAAGACACTTTAAAAACACATTTGTTGTTGCAAATGCAGATGAATTAAAAGATATTAATTTAGAAGATATGTATAACTTTCACAAAGCAAATAAGGCCCTAATCACAATGGCATTAACAACTGTTAATGATGTTAGCAAATATGGGGTTGCACGTTTACAAGGTTCAAGAATTTTAGAATTTATTGAAAAACCAAATGAAGAAGATGCCCCAAGTAGATTGATTAGTGCTGGCCTTTATTTATTTGAACCAGAGGTTCTTGATTATATTACTGAAGGGTTTTGTATGCTTGAAAAAGATGTATTTCCAAAACTAGCAAAAGAAGGCAAAATATTTGGATATCCATTTACAGGGCAATGGCTAAATACTGGCACCTTAGAAGAGTATGAAATTGCAATTAAAGAATGGAATGGGTTTCAAAAATGAACTTCTCAAAAGGGATTTTTAGGGCATATGATATTAGAGGAGTAGTTGGAAAGGATTTTGATATAAATTTTGCTTTTCACTTGGGACGAGCATTTGTTGACTTTTTAAAATGTAAAACCGTTGTTGTTGGGAGGGATGCAAGAGTAACTTCAAACGAAATTTTCAATGAGCTTGTAAGAGGAATTAATAATGCAGGTGCAGATGTTATTGATCTTGGAGAATGTACAACCCCTATGTTTTACTATACTGTTGCAAATGAATCTTATGATAGTGGTATAATGATTACCGCGTCTCATAACCCTGCGGAATATAATGGATTTAAATTAACAAGAGAAGAAGGAATCCCAATTGGTTTAAGTTCTGGTGGAAGCGAAATTAGAGATTTAATAGGTCAAGATTACTCATCTAATTCGAAGGGAACTGTAGAAAAATATGATGTAACAGATGAGTATGTTGAACACTGCTTAAAATCAATAACAAAAATTAAGGAATTTAAAGTTGTTGTGGACGTAGGAAATGGGATGGCAGGATTTTTAGTTAAAAAAATCTTTGATGCATTACCTTGTGAACTAATTGAAATGTATTTTGATGTTGATATGAGTTTTCCCAATCACGAAGCAAATCCTGCATTGCCCGAAAATCTTGTAGATTTAAAAAATAAAGTATTAGAAACTGGTGCAGAGCTAGGCCTAGCATTTGATGGTGATGGTGACCGCATATTCTTATTAACAGAAAAAGGAGAAGTGCTAAGTGGAGATTTTACTACTGCACTTATTGCAAAGACTCTACTTGCAAAAGATTCAGGAAAAGCAGTGGTTTATGATCTTCGGTCTAGTTGGGCCACAAAAGAAATGATTGAAAAAAGTGGAGGAATACCCAAAGAATCAAGAGTAGGCTATGCATTTATAAAAAAATTAATGAGAGAAACTGATGCAATTTTTGCAGGTGAACTTTCTGGCCACTTTTATTATAAATACAATTTTTATCATGAATCTGCAATCATTACTGCATTAAAAATAATGGAACTAATGTGTTCAACAAATAAGTCCTTATCTGAATTATTAAAACCATTAAAAACCTACTTTCAATCTGGAGAGATTAACAAAAGTGTGGAGAATAGAGAATTAGCCCTTGCAAAAATTGAGGAAGAATTTAAGGACTTTTCAATTTCTCGCCTTGACGGAATTAAAGTTGAAACAGAAGATTACTGGTTTAATCTTAGACCAAGCAATACTGAGCCAGTAGTAAGGTTTACTGCAGAAGCAAAAACTCAAGAAAAATTAGATGAAATTACAAACAAAGTTCTCTCACTTATCTAGTTCTTTCAATCTTTAAAATTTTTTCAATTTCTTTTTCAGATACTGTAGCGCCCTTATATTTTAAGGACCATAAAGATGCGCCAAGCATTTCTTGTGAAGCGTTTTTCATATCCTTGATATCTTCAGTATATCTATTTAATAATCCTAATTCATATGCAACGGTTAATAATTCAACTGATCTTATAACTTGAATTTTTCCAATAGTTTTCTCAAGCTTTCTTCCAACCTTATCATTTAACGTAACTTGCGTATGAAGTTTATTTCCAAGGATATTTAATAAAGACTTAGGCGCCTCAATTAATAATCTTGTAGTCCTCTCATCAACAACAATTGCATCTGATTTTAATAATATCGCAAGGGCAATAACCTCTGCTTCTCCCCTATGAACAATAGTTATTGGATGAGATTTAACAAGAAACATTGAGTTGGCTGCGTCAAGTATTTCATCAGTTAAACTCTCAAGTTTATCGTGTTTTGTTAAAGTTAGAACATCATCATTAACAAGTTCTAGCACTTGAAATGCTTCAAATTTAAAACGTCTGATTGTTAAAGGCCTTTCAACAATTTCATATTTCACTTTCGGTGGAATTACAAATTTACCATTATAATTTTCAAGTAATTTTGGAAAAATCCAAAGTAGATTGTTTAGTGCAAATGAGATTACAGGCCCTGAGTCAAATGCAATTGTTTTCAAAAAAATAACCTCCTTGTATAAGCTAATCTTGATTTAACATCAGTTTTAATTGTGCCTGTAACAACTGTATTTCCAACATAGTTCATTAGTTCCCATTGAGACACTCCAAGTAAGTTTGCACTTGCGCCCATTGAAATACCATGATCATAAACTTTCCAACCCTTCTTGACTTTTGCCTGTTCTAACACTTGGTCAATATATAATTTAAACCGTGAATCTACCCCTTGAATATATTCAAAAAATTGCTTTTGATGTTTTTTATATTCAATATCTTTCTCTGCGGACAAATCCTGCATTAATTTTGTTATATGTTCAATTATCTGACCCACATTCAACTGCCTTCTCTGGGCAATCTTATGTAATGAATAAACAATTACTGCTGCAGAAATAGATAACTCATCTCCATAGATTGAAGAATTGTGAATTGTTGTATTTGAAAGATGAGTCAACTCATCAAACTCCCCTTCTTCAACAACTTCAAGGCAAGTCTGCCAAATTGTTACCAAATCTTCACGAATATTTTCAAGCATAATTATATTTTAATGTTTGGGTATTTAATATTTATCCTAAAC
>JAFCCU010000021.1 GCA_017610005.1 Candidatus Woesearchaeota archaeon
ATGAAAAGCTTTGTACTTGATAATAAAGAGGGTTATATTACTCTTGAATTTACTAATCACTGCAATCTCGATTGTGTGATGTGTGAGACTGGTAAGCTTCCAGTTAAGAAGAGAAGCCACTTAGATTTCTCAGCCTTCAAAAGCATAATTGACCAACTTGCAAATTCTCAATTCAAGGCCGGAACCCTTGTTCCATTCTGGCTAGGAGAACCAACGTTAAACCCTAAATTTTATGAGATGGTAGATTATATTTGTAAAAAATTACCAGATATTGCCTTAGAAATTCACACTAATGGCACATTCTTATCTAATAAACTTCTCCAATTTAAGGGTATTAGAAGGATCGTTCTTTCTTTGGACGCCTCAACTAAAACAACTTATGATAAAGTTAGGAGGAATGGAGATTTCGATCGGGTGATTGGGAATATTAAAGAGTTTATTAAGGCGAGAAAATGGAAAAATCCATTGTTAGTATTCCAATTTATTGCAATGGAGGGTAATTCTTTTGAAAAACAATCCTTTATAGAATTTTGGCAAAAGAATGCCAATAACCCTAAAGTTATTTTCAATGAAAAAGATTACCCCGAAAATGGGGATTGCATTTTCATAAGAAAATTAGATACTTCTTCAATTTATGCAGGAGAAGCAAAAGCAGTATTTTCATCAGCATCAAATCCAATTATCGGGAAATCTGAATATTTTAATTTAATTATCCCTTACTTTCGGGTTGTGGATAAAATTCCTAGAGGGGTTTATAACAAACTTGAAATGGCTCCAGAATCATTGATAAAAAGGTGTAAAAACTTTCTTGATTTAAATCAACCAAATGCAAATTATAATTTAGCAAGCCTCGCAGAAATGGTAGATAGTAACACAAGACTTAATATTGGCTTTAGTTCAGCTGATAATTTTGATAACCTTTTGGATGTTTTTTCTAAATTAAAAACAGTTGATCCTTTAGTAAAAAATATTCAAGTGTTTGATGGGGAAAGGCCCACCCAATCAGGCGTAGTAGATGAGCTTATTTCACTTAATGATTTCTCTTGGGAAAGAATCGGAAGTTTAAGTAATTCCTTTACTCCCCTTAAGTCTGAAAAAAGAGTCCTTATAGTTATGCCTAGTTTTCAGATTATCTCCCACCAAATTATAGAGTCCTCAAAAGAATTTAAGAAACTTCAAGAGGTATTTCCTTTATCTAAATGCGTGGATTTGAATAAAACAGGCATGTCTGAATTATTAAAGCGTATTGAGAATTCAAAATTTTCAAGAGCAATTATTTTAAATACGTCTATTCACTCAAATGCAGTTGAATTAGGACTTAGTCTATCCAAAAAAATTAAGGTGAGCTACTGGGATCCGTATTATTTGGGAGGTATTCAATTTGATATGAATCTTGGTCTAATGACTTTCATCCAAGTTAACAAAAAACCGATGTTAATCTCTCCTAGGCTCTTTTCTCAAAAGAATTTTCCATATGATTTACATACATTAGAATCTTCGATATTGCAGGGCCTTGCAAACTCTGGGATTGATGTTAAATATTTTAATTCTAATATCAATGACGAGATTGAATTATTTAAATATATTGAAGAAAAAAACCCTCCTGCTTTGTTTATTACACATTCCACAGAAAAGACCGATACATTTGGACTTGTCCAAAGAATTAGGAGCCGCTTTGCAAATGCTAAAATAATTTTGATTGAGAAAACTAATGCATTAGCTAAAAAGACGTCTTACAAACAGGGAGTGGATTTGGTGCTAAGTAATATTGAATGGGATTCATTCCCCTTATGGCTTTTGTTATTTGGAAAGCACCACTTTATGAATTTGTGGTATCAAAATGAGGGTTTAAAAGAAAAATATTCTCTTTTAGAATTTCAGACATCTAAAAAGGATTGTGTAATTATTTCTGGGAAAAAATCAAATCAAAATCCTAATATTGGCGCAATAGCTAAAATCCTTGAGTCTCAATTATTTGGAGGGATTAATGGTAAGAGGATTTTAGTTATCCCGCGCTTATTTAAATTCAATGCTAAGGAGATTCAAGATGCACATTTTCAGCACCCAGAACTTCAAATAATTGATTTGAATGTAATCTCGTTTGAAGAATTAGTTAATGTTTCTAAAAATGCCTCAGTGGTTTTTATTAATAACTTCACTGTTTCAAATAATTGTTTTGATATTGCTGAAAAATTAAGTGGTAGATTCAAGAAGATCATCATTGAACATGATTCTACAAAACTGAGAGATTCAGCGTCAATGAAGGGGGTTGATTTTGTAGTCAAGTTAAATTCCCCTGCTTTTTGGGAAAAATTCCCGTCACTTGATGTGCTCACCTTGCCAGGCATTGGATTTAGGTATGGAGATAGTATAATTGTGAATGACTGGGGCGAGAAGAATGTTTCTGCTCCTTCTTTTAATTTTACATCTGGCTCCTCTGGAAAAACCCTTGTCCTAGGCCCTAAATTATTTGGAATTACCAAATTCCCAGAAAAAGCACTATTATTAGAAGGAACAATCCTTAAAACATTAGAAAAAGGAATGTACTTAAATGCTTAGAAAACAAACAGATAATCTTTAAGAAAATAATCAAGGAAAAAATCCAAAACATAATCCTCCCCCACCATCAAACATCCAACAACTCTTTTGATCTTGCAGAAGAAATAAAATCAAAACTTCCCAATATTAATTTAGTCATATTTGAACCCACAGAAAACCAAATAACCTCATCAGTTCTAAAAAAAGGAGTTAACTTTGTCGTGCATGAATTATCCTCCCAGGCAATAAATGGGGCACTTGGCAACCCTTCATATTGAATTATTCAATCTAAAAGGAATTGCTTTTTCTTATGGCTCAAATGTTGTTATTAACAAAAAATCTGGACAAAAGATTGAATCAAAAGAGTTACCACAATTGTTTAATTCAAAAGTGCAAACTAAACATTTTAAAAAAACCCTTGTCCTAGGCCCTAAATTATTTGGAATTACCAAATTCCCAGAAAAAGCACTATTATTAGAAGGAACAATCCTTAAAACATTAGAAAAAGGAATGTACTTAAATGCAATCCAAAACATAATCCTCCCCCACCACACAGCATCCAACAACTCTTTTGATCTTGCAGAAGAAATAAAATCAAAATTTCCTTTAGTTAACATAATCCTATTTGAACCCACAGAAAACCAAATAACCTCATCAGTTCTAAAAAAAGGAGTTAACTTTGTCGTGCATGAATTATCCTCCCAGGCAATAAATGGGGCACTTGGCAACCCTTCATAAGTATCCCCCCTACTTATCCTCCGTTTAATATTAGTTTCAAACAGCCAGCAACAATAATCATTCCCAAATTTCTTGGGGGTTGCCCAGACATTGTTTATGAAATTATCAATCAATTTCCAGATTTGGATTTTTATGATTCAAGATTTAATGAAGATAAAATTACTGCAGAGACGAAAATTGGAATTTGGGTAGAGGGTTGTGAAAACAACTTGTTAGATATTTTAGATAAAAAAGGAACAAATTTTATTATTTATGTAGGCAATAATCTCTCTGAAGCAAGAAAAATCTTTATTAATCCTTTAATTGATTTTTTAATCTTTTTTGATGGCAATACTTCTAAATATGTGAATCAAATGTTATCGGGGAAATTATCATTTTTAGAATTGGAGAAAATATTGGATAAATTCGGAGATAATATATTGAACTTAAGAAAGGTTAAAACTCCAATTTTTAATATTTTAAATTTAAAGGACCATCTTGTCAAATCCAAAAAGAATTTTAAGGTGTTTGAAAGCAAGTTAATTGATTCTAGCTGGGACAAATACGGCCCTTCATTTTGGAAAGGAGATCAAAATTATAGAGATGGATTTGCCTCAACTTTTGGAATAAACTATGGGCATTTTACCTTCAAGTTTGATTGCGATAACCCCAATACAAAAACACTAGAAATTTTTGGAAAAATATGCTCACATTCACATGATGAACTTAAAGTAGATAAGAATGGATCTGACGTTACATTAGAAATTAATGGAAAAGAAATAGAAAGCCGTTTACTTTTTTTTGAACCAAATAGATCTGATTTTATAGAAAGATTTGTTATTAAAAATCCTCAAGGGTTAAAAAAGAAGGGAAATATTTCAACATTTAGGATTAAACCTTTGGCTAAACACAAAAATGGATTAACAATTTACGGTGAAGGTTTAACTAAAAAATATAGAAGATCTTCCCTTCCAATAATATTATTTTTTAAAAAATGATTAGAAGACCATGTTCGGGACCGTGGAAAACACCCACTATAGATGTTAATGCTAACCTTACAGTTTGCTGCCATGATAAGGCCCTAAATTATAAACTCGGGAATCTTAAAACAAGTAATTTTGATGAACTTTGGTATGGGGGCAAGGCAGAAAAATTAAGAGAAGCCCACATCTTAGGTAAATTTCCAGGCAATCCAAACGCAAAGGAAATTAATTGCGCAAACTGCCAAGGCCATGATTCTCCAAAAATTACAGATGAAGAAGTTATTTCTTACTTAAAACAAATTGGCAATCTTAATTTAATCCCCCGGTATTTAGATAGGGTATGTGTTGGATCAGAAAAAATTGAATCTTTGTTAATTGAACTTACTGATAGATGCAATCTTAACTGTAGGATGTGCAAACAATCTAAATATGGCTCTGGGGGATTTATGAAGTTTGAGCTTTGGAAATCAATTATAAAAGACCTTGCAAGGTTAAAAATCAAAGCAATTACTCCATTTTGGTATGGAGAACCATTAATTCACCCAGAATTCTTAAATTTTATCAAATATGCATTTAATTTAAATTATAATAAAGAATATGATAATCGGCTTACCCATATCAAAACCTTAAAGGATGAAGCTTTATTAAAAGACTTTGTTGATACTTATCCCTTTAACAATAAGCTCTTTGATTATATGGAGCTTCACACAAATGGGGTTTTATTAACTAAAGAGATAATGGATTATTTGTTTTCTCCAGAAGGTGCTCGTTCTTTAGGCTATTTAGTTTTTTCAATTGATGCAAGTAAAAAAGATACGTACAATAAGATAAGAATTGGGGGAGACTTTGATAAAGTTATAAAAAACCTAAAATATTGCATTTCTTTAAAATCAAAACTCCTTAAAAGTACACCTTCAAAATCAATAAGACCGGTTATTGTAGTTCAATTCATTGTAATGCAAGAAAATGCTAATGAAGCAGAAGAATTTGTAGATTTCTGGAAGAGTGAATTTGACAAACATGGAATTCCTTGCCAAATAAACGGAGGCTACAGCCCCCCATTTTTAAAGGATACAATCTTTTTAAGACCCCTTGGAGATTTGGAACCAGAAAACCAACCAGCTGCATGGAAACTCCACGATTCAGTCTTAAAGAAAAGCAAACACTTTAAACAGTCAGAAGTCCAAAGTCCAAAGTCCAAAGTATCTCCAGACTCCAGACTCCAGACTCCAGACTATATACGTCCTCCTTGTGCTGGCCCCTGGAAAACTCCAGTTATTCGTTGGGATGGTGAGCTTGGGGTGTGTTGCTATGATGATAAAATGGAATTATCCCTTGGGAATGTGAATGAATACAAATTAAGCTGGCTTTGGAATATGGACAAGGCATTAAATTTGAGGCTTGGGCATATTAGGGGAGAGTTTCCAGAAAGATGTTTAAATTGTCCAAACTTAGACTCTCCAACCATTAATGATTATGAAATTGCAGAATATTTGGAAGGGAATAATGAAGAGCTTCTTGAATTTTTAAGAAGAATGAAGAATTATAAATTATTGAGGAAATTTATATGATTTATTTTACAGATGAAAAAAGTAAAAAGTTAATCCCAGTTGAAACAGTTACAGAGTTTACAGGCGAGGAAGTTGAAGTAATTTTAACTAAGGATAATACTTATTTACTTGATAAACTTAAACATGTTAAAAAAATTGCAATTTCTTATTTTTCATATAGGCATCAAAATTTTAAAAGACTTGACGAAATGTTTTTTGAGGATGTTTCAGAACCCCTGTATAATTTTATAAAATACTGTGAAAAAAATGATATTGAATTATTAGATTCTACATTAAATAAATTTTCAATTCTTAATTTGTTTAGTGATAAGAATATTGTAAACTCTCCACCCAAAAAGGTTTTTGTTGAACTTACAAAGAATTGTAATTCATTATGTAAGATGTGTTTAACAAGAGTCAAAAACCCAAAATTCCAAGGTTATCATGAAGAATTAAATATGGACTTTGAATTGTTTAAAAAAATTGCTGATGAACTTTTCAATACCGCTGATTTTGTAGATTTGAGAGGATTTGGAGAAAGTACGATTCTTCCAAATCTTGATAAATACCTGGATTATGCATTACAGTTTAAAACTCAATTTGGCCTCATTACAAACTTAAGTGTTAGAAATGATAAATTGTGGAACAAATTAAAAGAGAATGATTTTCTTTTAGATGTATCTATTGATGGTGCAACAAAAGAAACTTATGAAGAAATTAGGCAAGGATTACGCTTTGAAAACATTATTTATAATTTAAAATTATTTGATGGATATAAGAAAATTGCTTTACTATTTACTGTTCAAAAAGATAACATCTCAGAGATGCAGGCTTTGGTTAAATTAGCGGAGGGACTTAACATTCCAGAGGTTAAATTTGCAGCCGTTAATCCTTCAGAATTATACGAAGAAATTTATAAAAAATATAGTAAAGATGAAGTGAAAAATTTCTTTGATTCTGTTAAATCAAATAAAATAAAAGTTACATGGTTAAGTAAATTTGATAATAGAACTACTTGGCCGCAAGTAAATTGTACAAGGCCAAGAAATTATTTATTTATTAATTATGACGGATCCTTAAGCCCTTGCAATGGGTTTTTAACAGAACAAAATTTTGGTATTTTTAAAGGAAGATGGCAAGAGTTTTTTAATACCCCCCAATTCTTAGCATTAAGGGGAAGTTTAGGAAAACCGTTTGAGTTTTTTAGATGTTCCTGGTGTAATGAAAATAGGAGGAATGATGTGGGATAAAAATTACAAGGGGAGATATATACTAATTGAACCAACTGATTATTGCAATTGCAATTGCATAATGTGTACAAGAGAGTTAGTTGGAGTAGAAAATCCTCACAATACTCCAAAAGGCTTTATGGATTTTGAAGTTTTTAAGGCAATAATTGATGGGCTCGAATTTGGGAGTGAACCTTTAGCAATCAAACTTTTTTGGATTGGAGAAAGCATGCTTCATCCTGATTTTAAGAAGATGTTAAAATATGCGTCAGAAAAGATTGTTGATAAAAATGCATATATTGATCTTCATACAAATGCTACATTATTAAATAAAGAAATGATTGATTTTATGTTAACACTTGGAAATGCCTTACCAAGAATTACCTTTTCTCTTGATGCTCAGAAAAAATGCACGCATGAAATAATCAGGAGGGGAGGGAGTTTAGATCATGCCAAAGAACAAATTAAATACTTTTTATTAGAACGTGAAAAAAAACATTTGTTATTTCCTAGATTTATATTCCAATTTATTATAATGGAAGAGAATAAAGATGAGTGTAATGATTTTGTAAAATATTGGGCTGATTTTATTAATGAGAATGTAAAAATTTCTCTTGATGAAGCATGGGGCAATTTAAATAAGGAAACTAGGAAAAAAGTTTTAGAAGAAAACGGAATTTATGAGGAGTTTTATGGAAATTAAAATTTTTAATAAGTGTAATAACAAATGTGATCCTTGCACAGGAGAAGGAGAAGATATTTCAACAAAAGAGGCAATTGAGATTATTTCTTCTTTAAAAAAAGAAGAATTAATTATCTCTGGGGGGGAGGTGTTATTCCGAGAGGATATCTTTCAACTTTTAGACTTAGCAACAAATCTAAGAATAAAAAATGCTTGGATTAAAACTAATGGGCGGCTATTTGCAAATGAAAATTTAGCAATAGAATTTGCTAATTATTCAGTTGGTGCAATTATCAATTTTTCACATTTTAAACAAGCAGAGTTTGAAAAGAAAACAAAGGTTGCAGGCAGTTTTGATGAAACAATTCAAGGGATTAAGAATTTATTAAAGAAAGGCGTTCGGGTCAAAGTGACTTATTCTGGCCCAATTAATGGCTCATTTGATTTTTTTAAAAAATTAAGAATAAAAGAAATTTCATATAACATTCTTGAAAAGTTAGAAGTTGTATTTCCACAAATAAAAAAGATGTGGGAAAATAGGGGGAGTATTAAAATTACATTTGAAAACTATCGTAGAGAGCTTTCAATTCTTTTAAATCACATGTTTATAGGGCCAATTGTTGCCCAATTTGAAATAACAAATAAATGTAATCATCAATGCGTTTTTTGTTACCATCATTCACCCCATTTATTAGATAAAGATGACCCATATTTTAAAACCCATAAGTATGACAAGGAACTTGTTAAAAGAGATGTTAGTTGGCACAACCAAAAACTTGATTTTACCTTGTTTAAGAAGTATGTTAATGAGGCAGCATCGGAAGGTTGCACTTATATCCAATTGGGAGGAGGAGGGGAACCTCCGACTCATCCAGATTTGATGAACATGTTAAAGTATATTAAAAGAAAAGGGCTTGCAGTGCAGGTTTTTACTAATTTTACTTTGCACTCAAAATTTGAATTAAAAGAATTGGTAAAATTGGGAGTTGATGTGCTTGAAATTAATATTTCTGCAACTGATGCAAAAACCTACAAAAAAATTCATATAATACCTCATTTTGAAAAAGTCGTTGAGAATTTATTATACATTAAAAAAATTAAAGATAAGTATAAAAAAAATAAACCTCAGATAAGAATCATGAATCCAATCTGTTCGATAAATTATAATCAGATTGATAAAATGGTTGATTTTGCACAAGAATATGGTGCAAGTGCAGTTTACTTGGGCCATTTGCAAACAACTCCATTAACAAATTATCTATTATTAACTCCACAAATGGTAAAAAAAACTAATGAGCTTGTTAATAAAGCAATTAAAAAAGTTAAAATTGAAAACAACTTCTCTCATTATCTTGAAGTATTAAATCAAAAAGGAACTTTGGAGGGTTCGCACACAAAAGAAATATTTAACAAAGTTGGTTGCTTAATGCCTTTTTATGAAACTCAAGTTCACTTAGATAATTCAATTGCACCATGTTGTTTACATCCAACAATTTTTAATGCATCTGGTATGAGTTTTAAAGAGATGTGGAATAATGAAGAATATAAAAAGTTTAGAAAGAAAGTTTTAGATTTGTATAAAAACAAAGAAAAAGAGTTTTTATGTAGGGGGTGTAGGATGTGTGTTTATCAGGCAGACATCCAGAGGTTTTATAAGCAATTGGGCCCTCTTAGCAAATACTTAGGAAAATGATTACAGAAAAACAAAAGGAAATTTTAAGCAAGGTAAAATTCCCAGATGAAGAATGGGCAAGAGACATTATTTGGCTTAAAAGAATGGACTCTGTAGCAAATAAAGCTAATCAAGTAAAAGCTGACCAATTATTTCATAATATTATTAACAAACATTCACTTTTTTCAAAGAAAGAAAAGAAATTTATATTAATCTCAGAAAAAGATAATGTATGGGACTCTCAAAGGCAAAATGGAAAATAGAGTAAGAAGAATTATCAATGGAGAATTAGTTGGACCTCATACACTTGAAGTCTACCCTACTGGTGCATGTAATTTACATTGTCTTTATTGTGATATCCCTTCGAGACCAAAGGCAAAAGAACTAAGCCCAATAAAGTTTTATAGACTTGTAAAAGATGCTTGTGAAAATGGAGTTAAAGAAGTTAGAATTCTAGGTGACGGAGAGCCGTTTGCTAGAAGAAGTTTAACATTATCCTTAATGGAACTTGCAAAAAAATATGGGGCGAGAGGAACTGTCATTACTAATGGGACTATTTTAAGAGAAGAAGATTTAAGACGAATTGTTGAAATGGAATGGGATGATCTTGCAATTAGTTTAGATTCTCATGATGAGATTACTCAAGATGAAATCTGTGGAAGGGAAGGTGCTTTTGTTAGAATTGTAAATACAATAAATACTTTAAATAAAATTAAAAAAGAAACTGGAAAGGATAAACCAAGATTGGTTTTAAACACAGTTATTTCTAGACTTAATTTTAGGCATTTGCTTAAACTTGTTGAATTTTCAGCAAAAAATAAGATTGCAGCAATTTTTTTTGATTCTTTGGTGGTATATAGAGATTGGATGAGGAGACTTGCTCTTGATGAAACAGAAAAAGAAAGATTTTTAGAGATTGCAAAAGAGACTAAAGAAATACTAAAGAAGCATAACATAGAAACCAATATTTCTTCATTTATGAGCAAAGATTCTGTTAGTAGGTCTCAAGAAGATAAGAAAGAAGTTGAGAATGATTGCTTTAGTGCGCATCATACAATGATTATAACTCCAACCGGTGGAGTAAAACCCTGTTGTAATTTTCCTGGAGAAGTTGATTCAGTTAGAAAGAAAAGATTAATGGCCGTCTGGCATGGGCAAGCTTTTAAGGAGCTTAGAGATAGCAAGAAATTTCCTTGCAATTCCTTTTGTTCTTCTCCTTTTCAAGAAAGAAATAAAGAGATTAAGGCGAAATTAAATAAAAATCCAGGGGGCGTCCCTAACAAATGACAAATAGGCGCCCTTGTTCTGGTCCATTTAAAACGCCTGCAATCATGTGGGATGGAACATTAACAATATGTTGTTTTGATGGAATGATGAATCTAAATCTTGGCAATGTCAAAAAAATTCCATTTAAAGAACTTTGGTATGGAAAAAAAGCAAACCAAATTAGACTCCAAATGATCCGCGGAGAATTTAATAAAATAAAAACCAGATGGGGATATGAAAAATGCTTACATTGTAAGGGGTATGACACGCCTCAAATATCTGATGAAGAAGTAATCACATTTCTTAAAGAGACTGGAAACGAAGCAGAAATTCCCAAGTATAAGAAAAGAGTTAGAAGTCTGAAGTTAGAAGTCTGAAGTTAGAAGTCTGAAGTTAGAAGTCTGAAGTCTGAAGTCTGAAGTTAGAAGTCTGAAGTTAGAAGTCAGAAGTCTAAAGTCAGAAATCTAAAGTCTAAAGTGGAAAATGTTATCTCCTAAACCTTACACCCTAAAATAGTCTGGAGTCTGGAGTCTGAAGTTTAAAGTAAGAAGTCTAAAGTGAAAAACACCATTTCCTAAACCTTACACCCTAAACCCTTTACCTTTTCTTCAATAAACTATTTAAACATCCCTGCCCTCCTTCGCTTTTGGGTGGAGAGAATAGTTTATGTACTAAGAGTTGGGGGAGAATGTAACAATAATTGTGGAGTTTGCAGATTCTTAGAAAAAAATACCATTGCTAAATCTCTTGAGAATATTGAAAGGGAATTATTAACTATTAATAAAGAACTTTACTCGAAAGTATTAATTTCTGGGGGAGAGATATTATTAAACAAAGATTTATTTGATATTTTAAGACTAATTAGAGCATACAAATTCACTCCAATTATTGAAACTAACGGTAGAACTTTAACAGAAAAACTTATTGAGAAATTAAAGATTAATGAATATTATATCTCTTTTTTCTCCCATCAGGAGATTATTCATAATTTAATTACTGGGCAAAAAGATTCTTTTAAAGAAACAATTAGGGGAATCAATAATGTAATAAGAGCTGGCCTTAATTTGACAGTTAAATTAATCATCACTAAAGAGAATTATAAAACTCTTAAAGAGATTGTTAAATTATTACATTCCTTGGGTGTTACTAGAATTCAGCTAGTTTTTCCTGAGTCCATCCCCGAAGAATATAAAGCACTTGAAGAACTTGTTCCAACAATTCCTGAGGCATTTTCATACATCAATCAAGCACTCGCAACCATTGAAACATTAAAGATTAAATTAATTGAGCGTGAAACTCCATTTTCTAAAATGGGCTATAAAAGTCAGTGGGTTAAAAAAGGCGAGGGGTCGCAGTTTGGTCATAAATTGTTATATGATAATAGGCAAGTGTTAGACAAACCAGTTGTGTCTGTGGTTATTCCAACATTTAACCGTTCAAGGATATTAGCAAATACCCTTTCTTCATTATTTAATCAAACATTTAATCGTTTTGAAGTGATTGTTGTAGATGATGGAAGTACTGATAACACTCTTGAAATGGTAAAACATCTTGATGCGCCTTTTAGGCTTCGGTATATTCTTCAAGATGATTTGGGATATGGTCCTGGAAGGGCAAGAAACATTGGGACAATTTTTGCTGAAGGAGAAATTATTATTTACCTTGATTCTGATGTAATCTGTGATCCAAATAATATTGAAGAGCATATGAAAAGTCATGCAAAATATAAACAGAAATTTAACCATGATATTTTGGTTATTGGAAAACGTTTTGATATGCATACAAGTGAGGAGATTAATAAAAAGTTAAATCCAGATAATATAAAAAATAATTTTGATGTAATCAGAAAGATTCCCGCTCGGCCAGATATAAGGGAGGATTTTTTTAAGTGGTGTGAAGATGAACCCTCACAATTTCATGCACCCTGGCACATGATTTACACAAATAATATTTCCATTAGAAGAAAGCATATGTTGGATGCTGGATTATTAGATGAGAGCTTTGTTTTTTGGAGTATTGAAGATCAGGAATTAGGGTATAGGTTACAATGGTTAAGATTTGTATTAAATTCTAATGCAGTTGGCTACCATCAACATCACCCAGTAGTTTACGCGTCAAAAGAAGGTCAAGATCAGGGATTTAAATATAATGCCCGCATATTTTATAAGAAATTTTTAAATCCAAAAATCTATGAGGTTTACAAACCTTGGTTATACAACACTGAGTGTACAGTTCAACTTAATGATGGGACAATTAATGATTCAGTATTTTTTAAATTTATTGGGAGAAAACCAGGAAAACAAAAATCATTTGAAGAAGCGGCTAATGAAATTGATCTTTATTTTAAAGAAGGGAATAAAAAAATAAGTTTCATTGGAGGAAATCCCTTACTTTACCCTAATTTTTTTGAGATAATTGCGAGTGCAAAAAAATTCAAAGAAATTGTTGTTGATACTGAGGGAGAATCCTTAGAAAGTCTAAAAACTTGTATTGATTTAGTAGGTGCAGGGGTCACTGGAATTAAGTTGACAATTGCAGGAAATAAAGCAGAAGATCATGATGTCTTAATGAATAAAAAAGGATCTTATGAACGCGTTTTAAGAGCAATTAAAAATTGTTTATTAGTAAATGTGGATTTAACAGTTAGAATAATAATTTCAAGATTGAATTACCCCCACCTTGAGGAGATTATTATTGCTCTTGAAAAGATGGGTGTAAAAAAGATAAAATTAACTTTGCCATTAAGCTATGATAAGAATGAATACTTATTTGATGAAGGTTCAATTTCAATTTCAAGTTTATTATATTATCATATTTTTAGAAGCCTTCAGACTGCAAAGAAATTAAAATTACAGATTAGTACAGTTAATGTTTTCTCAGAATTTTTAGGCCTTAATATTAATGTAATTTTGCGGATGTATGATTTATTTGGAAAACCCATTGCAGTTAGCCGTGGAAAACTAAGATGAGGATTTTAATTTATGCGATTAATGGTGTAGGCTTAGGGCATTTAAATAGGTTAAGTTGCGTTGCAAAAGCAATCAAAAGAGTTCATACAAGGGCTCAAATCTTATTTGTTACAAACAGTGATTTTGTTGGCTTTTTTTATAAGCATAAATTTAAATTTGTTAAAGTTCTAAAGGATTTTGATAATAATTTATTTTCTGCCGAAGACTTTGCATACGCTGTTCCAAAAAATGCAAACCTAAAAATATTATCCGGGATTGTCGATGGATTTAAACCAGAAATCGCAATTTTTGATACTCATTTCCCTGAAGAATTTTTATTAGAATGCAGTAAGAGGGGAATAAAAAATTACCTTATTTTAAGAGACAATGATAAGGGCCATATTGATAGGTTTGCTCACCCAAGGGTTTTGCCTTTATTTGAAAAAGTTTTTATTGCAAGTCAGAAGTCAGAGGTAGGAAGTCAGAAGTCAGAAGTAGGAAGTCTGAAGTCTGAAGTAGGAAGTCAGAAGTCAGAAGTAGGAAGTCAGAAGTCAGAAGTAGGAAGTCTGAAGTCAGAAGTAGGAAGTCAGAAGTCAGAAGTAGGAAGTCAGAAGTCAGAAGTAGGAAGTCAGAGGTCAGAAGTTAAAAGTGCCAAACCCCAAACCCTTGAGGGGTTTGAAAAGATTAAGTTTGTTGGAAGTATTACCAGACGCGAACCATTTAATTCAAATCTTAAATTTAAAAGATTCACTGTTTTGATTACAAGTGGGGGTGGAGGGTACCAACAAGAAACTGAGAGATTCTTAAAAGCAGCAATAAGGGCCTGTAAAAGAGTGACTGATATTGAAATTATTACAATCTCTGGGCCCCTTTTTAATAATAAAAATTTTATGCCAGGGGTTACTATTAAAAAGTTTGAGCCAGATTTAACCTCGTTAATGCAAAAGGTTGATTTTGTGATAACACAAGCAGGATACAACACTTGCAATGAAATTGTAACATATAAAGTTCCTTCATTAGTATTACCCGTTTACAGGGAAACAGATAATCAAGAGAAAAGAGCGTATGATCTTGCAAATAAGGGGCTTTGTTTAACAATTATAAAATGGGATGAAGAGAGAATTTTTAGAATTATTAATAGAATCAAGAAAAATCCACAAGTCATTAAGGAATTAAAAAATTCCCTTAATAAGTATATTTTAAAAGATGGGGCAGAGACAATTGCGAAGAGTATCAAGGTTATTGAAGAAACAATAAAACTAAAAGATAAGGATTTAACTGAAGCCATAACTCTTGTTAAGAATAAAAAAAGATTAATTTTAATTAAAGGAAATTTTTTATGGACAGACATTCTTTTACTAATTGAATATTTAAAAGAAGCAGGGGTTATTGATATTCACTTAGTTTTAAATAAACCAATTCCAGACTCCATGTTGCAAAAAGTAATTAAGAATAAAATTGTTTTCTATTTTGAAATTTTTAATAACTTTTCTGATCTTTTGCCATCCATTCAAGCATTAAAAGATGAGAATGAAGCAGTAGTGGGTTTAACAAAAGGAAATCCAGTTATAATTGATAAATTAATATCTTTAAGGGTATATATAATCCAGATTATTGGGGGAAGAGAATCAGAAAAATTAACAATGCTTGTTAACAAGCGGTTGACATCTGAAAATTTTCTTTTTGATATTTCCTTAAGAGAAAAACCAATACATGTTAGTTATAATTATCTAGCTGAAAAAGAAAAAATTTTTTTAATAAATATTATCAAGGGAATTAAATCAGATTTATTAAAAATTCTTAAAAAAGCGGGAATTTTAAGAAAAATTAATCTTTTAAAGTCCCGGATAGAAGAGGCAGCAATTTCTTTTCCAGAAGATCCTCAAATCTGTTCACTTGAGCTTCAAAAATATGAGTTATTGAGTAAGGCAAGAATTTACTCTGAGGTAATGGAATTAAAAAAGAAGATTAGTTATTTGCAAAAAGACTATGATTTTAAGTATAATTCCCAAGTAAATCCCCTTGAAATAGAGAGAGGGTGGCTGTACCACGAACGTCACAACCTTTTTCAAAATGCAAAACTTAGTAGTCTTCCAACACAAGAAGGCAAAGAACTTGTTGGACAAAAATTAAGTGAATTGTGGGAGAAATTAAGTACTATCGATAAGGCAATTGAATTATTAGTTATTAAACGAGAAAAAGAATTAGGAAAAATTACTGCTTACAAAAGCATGTTTCAAAAAGAGAAGGAAATAATCGGTTTACAACACGCCCAAGACGCGCTTTGGAATAAATTTCAAAAAATCGAGGTTAGTATTAATGATAAAAAATTAGAATTACAAACAGAATTATCAAATATTCCTGATCACGACAAATTGATTAAATTACAAACAAAGTTAAAGGTTGTAGAAAATGAATTTGCAAAAGAAGTTGAAATAAGATTTGATCCACTTAGGTTGCTTGCTGCAAAAACAAAAGATAGAAAGATTCAAGAGAAAAAAGATAAGGTATGGGCGAAATATTTAGTTCCTCTTGAAAAGAAAAGAGATCTTTTAAGTTTGAAAGTTAATGAACTTTTACAAAATAAGCAAATAAAAAAAATAAATAAATTATATGATAAGAAGATTTTTTTGCTTGAAAAAAGATTAAAGGGTATCTCTTTAGAACTTGACAAGACTAAAGAAAAAATTAATACCAGTAAAACGGAATTGGAAGAATTTAAGGAGAATAAACAATTAAAAAGTACCCTAAAAAAGTTTAGTTCTCTCATATCCAATCTTAACCGGGGAGAGATATTAGAAGAAATCGAAATGTCAAAAAAACAGAGTTTAAAGATTCAGAATAATATGGTGACCCAAATGAAAAGAGCAGGGATTTTAGAAAAATATTCTGAACTAACAAATGAAATTGAGAAATTATCAAATAAAATTACTCTTGTTAATTCAAAAATTAAAGATAATTATTTAGAGTTATTAAAGCAATCCTTAGCACATTTGTTAGTTTCAAAAAATATCTCAAAAGAGCTAATTGCCTTAGACAACCAAATAAGCGTTTTATATAATAAAAACAAAACAGGCAACAGGCTTCTTGAACTTAAAAATAAGTTTAATTTGATTCTTAAAGAAAGTGAACTTTTTGATCATTACTATGCATGCCAAGAAAAGATCAAAGAAATTGAGAATAAGATGTCTAGATTAAACTAAAGTAAGACCCAATAACCACATCGGCAATTTTTGAAATAAGTAAATACATTATTAATGAACCTGTACAGTACATTGGGATAAACTTAATGCCTCCCCTAATGCTTCCTTTTTGGATAATTGAGATAATCATTGAAGCGAAAAATGAGATGATCATCACCCCCCATAAGGAGAATTTCTTAAATAATGTTGGGTCAATACTCATTGAACCAATATTAAACCCCATCCCAAGCCCTGATCCTGCTCCTCCACCTGTTGAACTCCCAAGGGTGGCACTGAATGTGCCCAAAATTATTAAAAATTGATTACTTAAAACAAAAAGTCCTGGAGCAATAATAAGCACTATAAAAGAAATAAAGATCACATATGTTAAGTTTGTTGCACCCATCTCTTTTTTTAATCGTTTAGTTTCAATTATATTTTTAATGACCCTGTCAATTATATCAGAAATCTTGCCCCCTCCCTCCATACTTTGGAGCACTAAATTGAAGGATCTGGTGAGGATGGGAGAATTGTATTTGCCCATGAATTCTCTAAGTGCGTCAGCAACATCCTCACCAGTCATAACCTTCTTAGCAGTGAGTCTTATCTCTTTAGATAAAACTCCAAATTCTGGTTTGACTGCATTCCAAAATGATTCTTCTAGTGTAAGTCCTCCCTTAAGATTTTCTGAAACTAAATGTAAAAAGTCTTCTAAGACTTCTTCCATTTTTTGAGTCCTAATAAAAATCTTCTGTTCAATATACATATAATAGATCATTACCAAAAAACCTACAACTCCAAGCTGGATCCCTACCCATGCTCCAAATGTATAAAACAGGGTTTTTAAAACTCTTTCCCCCATAAGTCTTGGGTAGACTTGGAGAAGGAAAATTGATAAGGTTACAAGAAGTGAAATATAAAAAAAACCTCCAAATAGTTTGTAAGGAACATCAACCATTCCTGCCTTAAGCAAGTATTTTCCAAGGTGTGGCCTAATCTTTTTAGGTATAAATGCTTTACCAAATTCCTCAACAAATATTAATTTCATATATTCACCATTGGCCTAGTCCCTTTTATAAAAATTATAAACATAAACTGAACTGCTGCTAACATAAAACCCATAAAAAACATAATACCTGGAGTTAATTCGAGTGAAAGAAAAGTTGCAAATATTGTGAATAATGCAACTCCTAAACTGGGCATAACACAACCGAGTATCATATAAAACATCATTAAAGAGTTTAGGGTTTTTCCATAGGTTTTAATTTCTAAAATCTGCTCTTCAGTAATTCCTTCTAATGTGTGTTTTAGGGACGTTGAAACTTCTACTCCTGTTTTTAAGGAGGTCACAATTTGCCAGAGGATTCTTTTAAACTTCTTTGAAGCATTATACTCTCTAGCTTGTTCTAATGCATCTTCCAAACTTGTCCCTGTTTGAATTTCATCAACAATTTCTTTCATATATTTTGAAGCCACACCATAACTTTGAGAGATATCGATTAAGGCGTTAAAAAGTGGAACCCCTGACTCTAGTTTAACAAGCAAGTATCTCCCTGCAAATAAGATTTCTTGATTAATCTCCCTCTCTCTTTTTCTTATGTTTCCTTTTGGTGTTTGCCACATAAATAAAAATGTAATGAGAAAAGAAACAATCAACGCCAGAAGGATATACCCCTTATTTTGATCAAACTTTAAAACAAAAAGCATGGTGAAAAATGTCATAATAAAACAAATCATTATTGAAATTACAAATACTTGCTTGATAAAGTTCTCTGGGCTTTTTTTAATATGTGCAATTCTAAGTTCTTTTACAAGCTTAGGATTTTTTCTTACAAGAAATGTGGTAAGGCCCATTGTCATCCATGGATTCGCTTAAAGTAATACTTGGCCATAACTTGACCAATTGCATGCACATCTTTAACCTCCTTTTTTAGAAGCTGATTTAGTACATACTCTTTATCTTTAAGATCCTTATCCACCTCTTCTTTGCTCATTCCATTAAATGTTTTAAGAATTTCATAGATTCTTTGGGGTTTGTTAACCCAGACTAACTCATCCTTTACAAAATCATGTTGCAGTAAAATTCTTGAGTTTCCGTTTTGTGTGATCTCAGATATTTGTAATGTCCTTCTTTTCCCAGTTCTTCTATTTCTGTTGACAACTGCAATGATTGTAATTGCACTAACAAGAGCTTTTGGTACATTAATTGGGGGATTTGTTAAACGCGTTATTGCTTCTGGCGTGTCATTTGCGTGAAAAGTCCCATACACAGAGTGACCGGTATGCATTGCTTCAAATAACACTTCAGCCTCTGCCTGCCTTCTAATCTCTCCCATGATAATTCTATCAGGTCTCATTCTTAGAGCATTTACAACTAAATCAAGCATTGTTATCTCTCCTTTTCCTTCTGGATTAGGTAAACGAGTTTCCATTGGAACCCAATGTAATGTATTTGGTAGAGTTAATTCTCTTGTATCTTCAATTGAGATAATCCTTTGATTTGGAGGGAAAAAGTTACTAATCGCATTAAGCATGCTTGTTTTACCTGAAGCAGTTCCACCTGAAATTAACATACTCAGTTCATTTTCCATTGCAAGCCACAATATTGCAGCGCCAGTGGCACTGATTGTATTACTTTCAATAAAATCAACTATAGACCAAGGTCTTTCTCTAAATTTTCTTATTGTTAAGGTGTTACCCCTTGATGAGATTGGCAAAAGTGTAGCATTAACTCTATCTCCATTAGTTAATGAAGCATCCATTAGTGGTTTAAGTAATGTAATCTCTCTGCCAGCTTCTCTTGCAATTAAAGTGATGTAATGTCTAATCCTTTTTTCTGTTTCAATATCAATATTTGTTTTAAGCCATCCATGAGTTCTATGAAAAACCCATGCTGGTTCATTTGATGAATTTATTACAACTTCCTCTAACTGAGAATCTTTCATTAAAATTTCCAAATCCCCGAGCCCAATATATTCCCTAATAACATGGCTAACAAGTAGCCGATTAGAATTTGCATCAATATTTGGAAAATACTTTGAGATTAGTGTATTAATATCCCTAATAAAAGCATCTTTAATCTTTCCTGTTTGAGAATAATCTGCAATATCTGAAGAAGAGATTGCTGCTCTTGATACAAATTCATCTCTAATCTTTTTTAAGATTATCTGAGTAGTTTTGGAAATATTTAAAATTGAGATAGAATAAGTTGGAACAACTTGGTTTTCTTCTTGGACGATTTCAACATTTATAACGGCATCCCCCACCTTGACTTTATAGGAATCAATTTCTTTATCCATTTATTTTCCCCACAAGAGCAATTACCGCAGGATTTTTTGGGTCTATTTTTCTTGCTTCAATTAATAGTTCTCTTGCCCTCGCAACGTTCCCAAAGTCTAAAAATAAGTGAATCATTCTGATTTTATTGTTAAGAACTATGCTTCCCTTTTGCGAAGTAATTGTATCAAGCATCTTCGAATTTAGGACAGTATTTAATTTGTTAAATTCTAATGATGTTGCTTTTCCATCCCTTTGAGCAATTTTTTTTAATTGAGATTCATCATGATCTGCCAACGGTGCAATAATTGGGATTTCTCCAGGTTTACCTTCTGTTAAAGTTGATTTTAATCCCTTAAGTAATTCATTTTTGGAAACTTCTCTGGCTAGACTAGTTGTTGCAAGATTATGTGTTTTTACTTTCTTTAATGTGTGTTTTTCTTTAGCATCTTTAACAAGTGTTCTTAGATATCTAAATAGGCTGAGTACATGGGATTTTTTATTATCAAGTTTTTTTAACTTTTCAGTTATTTCAAGGTAAATCTTTCTTGAGAGAGAGTCATCCGCCTTAACGATTGCAGATTTTAGTTCGCTAAATTGATTAATAATTGCCGCTTCGCCCTTTATATCGACAAGTTCTGCTTTTAATAATCTTGAATTAGATAAAACCCCATAAGGTATCTTAGTTAATATCTTTCTAATTTGCCTATAGTCAATTGAAGACAAATTAAATTCATTACTTTCAACATGCATAAAGAAAAGTGATATATTTTTCAGTAGTTTATTGTAAGAATCAACAGTTTCTTGAGGTGCCCCCTTAAGTAATTGTGAATCTACTAACTTGGAAACTCTAGGAGATATTTCTAATAGTTCTGCTTTTATATTTGATTTTTCTTTTAAGAACCCCTCTGGAAGTTTATTAAATAGCACCATTGCTTTTTGGAATAATTCTAATGCTTCTTCTCCTCTTGATTCATTTAAGTAACTGGTAATTTTAGCAATATCAAGTTTAATTGATAATTTAGACTTTTCAAATTCTCGTAAACTTTCTTTTTCAAGTTCAACTGAAAACCTTTTATAAAACTCAAATAACCGTTCTTGTAAAGGCAATAAGGAATCAGTATAATCTGGAGGCACACTTTTATAGCCTTCTAGCACGTGGCCATATATCCTCTTTGCAGTGTCAAATTGCTTATTGTCAAGTGCTCTGTGTGCTTCTTTGATATGGTTATTAATGCTTGTAAGGGCACTTTTTAAATTACCTTCAAAATATTTTTGTTTTGCTGCAGATAATTTTTCAAATACCAAAAGTAAATAATTTTTCAGATTGTTTCTTACAGGGGCATGGATTTTTGGGAGAGTGTTAAATAATGAGACTGCTAGATTGTAGTCGTTAATTCCCTTATTAAATTCTTTTTTATTAACCCAATTTTTAACATTGACCAGCTTATCCTTAATTTGTTCAGAAATACCTTGGAATGTTGAATTTTCTGACACATTTTTCGTATTAATTATTGCTTTATAGAGATTTAAAATCTCATTATTAATCTCAATTGTTTCTTTTACAAATCCTTTTGGGAATTTTGAAAATTCTTTTTTTACCTTATTGTAAAGATTGCTTGCTTCAACTGTCTTACCTTTTTCAACATAAGATAGTGCAAGCTGAATATTCCCTCTGATTGTAGAAGATTTTGCTTCCATTTCTTTTGATTTGTGATTCACCACACTTAAATTTAGGTCTTTTTGAAGTTTTTCAAGACCGAGTTTCATATCATGTTCTTTGGTTTCAAAATCTTTTGGCATTTGGTTATATTCTAAAATGAGCTTTTGGTAAACCTCTTCAGCTTCTTCAAATCGGCCTTTTTTCATTAACTCATATACACTTTCAAGAGAGACTGCTGAAGGAAACGCTTTTGGAGCTTTTATTACTTGTTTAGGCAATTCTAGTGGTGCAACTTCTTCGCCTTTTATCTGACTATAAACACTATCCACTTCTTTTTGTAAAAATACAAACGTCTCACGGGCATTATCCATTTTTTTTGAATTAAGATGCTTTTCCGCAGTAACAAGTTTTGTTGAAATGTCTATAAGACTTTTATGCAGATTATTTGTCTTTTCTAAAGATAAAGAATTGCCTTTGTGTTTTAATAGAGATTTAATTAATTTGATTAGTTTAGGATATTCTTCTTTAAGTAAGAAAAATTCTCCACTTTTCAATTTCAATTTCAGAATTTCAATTGAGTTTTCAATTTCAGCCATTATTTCAGAAAATGGCGTCTCTTTTTGTTCATGGTCCAGGCTAAAATCAATATCTGGAACATCTTCTGCTATACTTTTCAAACTGATGTAGGGTGTTGTAAATTTATAAGTTATTACAACTAAATCTTCTTCTTCAAAGAAATTTGCATATGATTCAATTGTTTTAACAGGCATATCAAGAGTTTTTGCAGCCTCTTCAATTGAAAGCTCTCCTTTTTGTTTAACAAGGGCTAAAAGTCTATCGGCTTCAGTAGTAATGTACTCTTTTTCCATGGGCATTAAATTATAAATTGACCCGCAATATTAATAAACTTTGTTAATGACTCAAGAGTACTCATCAGTCTGAAGTCTGAAGTCTGAAGTCTGAAGTCTGAAGTCTGAAGTCTGAAGTCTGAAGTCAGAAGTCAGAAGTGAGAAGTATTTTGTATCAAACCCTAAACCCTAAAAAGTTTTATATACGATTGTTAAACTTTATATTAATTGGGTGATAATATGAATTTCATTAAATCAATTAAAGATAATAAGGTAGATGAGTTTACTCATTGGTGTTTTATTAGATATGGGCTTGGAGAATATACAAAAGAACCTTTGGAGATAATAAAGACAAAAAATAAGGTTAAGTTTAAGGCAGGGCTCGAATATGTAAATGTTTTTCATGGATTTTTAGCTAAAATTGGTGGAAAAGATATTACATTAAAGGGGAGTGTTGTAACCTCAAAAGATATTATGGAAGATTTTACCTCTATTGGAATTGAACCTATCTCTCAAGAAAAGTTAAGGGGGAAAAAAGCATTCAAATATGTGCTTGATACTATAGTTAGTAGGGAGAGTTACAAGAAACTTTTTGAGACTGTAAATGATTGTTTCATGCTCTTTAATGCGAGTGATGAAGAAGGAAGGTTGGTTAAGGTAAAAAGCGATAAACCTCCAAAAATTGGTTCACCAAAACCAGGGTTTGCAAGAATGGAATTACCGTTAGCTGATTATGATCTTGTTAAAGAAGAATTTTTATGGGATGCTCCCGATGGGGCTAGGAAGTATATCATCAAACATACCTATATTATTGACGAGATCACTGTTCCTAAAGAATTTGAAAATGATCCTGTTTTAGCTAGGCAAAAAGCAATTAGGATAGGGGAAATAAAACGCATTGTATCCGCTGATGAAAAAGAAACTGAATCAACAATGAAACTGGAGGCTTAATGAAAAAGATCCTTATTACGTCAGCATTACCTTATGTAAATAATGTTCCCCATCTAGGTAATTGTGTTTGTGTTATTTCTGCTGACGTGTACTCTCGGTATCAAAGATCAAAAGGAGAGGAGGTTATCTATGTTCTTGGGACCGATGAACATGGCACAACCACTGAAACGAGAGCATTAAAAGAAGGCTTAACCCCAAAACAGATTTGTGATAAATATGCAAAGATTCATCATGATATTTACAAATGGTTTGATTGCGAGCCAGATTGCTGGGGGAGATCTTCTTCAAAAGAAAATGCTACCCAAACAGTAGACATTTTCAAGAAACTTGAAAAGAACGGTTATATCCTTGAAAAAGAACTTTCACAAGCATATTGTGAGAAATGCAAAAAATTTCTATCTGATAGATACATACTGGGGGAGTGCCCCTTTTGTGGATATGGTGGGGCTCGCGGGGATCAATGTGAAAAGTGTGGTAAGCTTCTTGATCCAGAACAATTAGTTAAACCTAAGTGTAATATTTGTGGTGCGAAGCCAATTTTTAAAACTACAAAACATCTTTTCATGGACTTACCTAAAATTGAACCAAAATTAAGAAAATGGATTAAAAAAGAAGAGGCTAAATGGAGTACAAATGCAAAAACCTTAACGCAAGGATGGTTAAAAGAAGGGTTAAGGCCAAGGTGCATTACACGAGATTTAAAATGGGGAATCCAGGTACCGTTTAAGGGGTATGAAGACAAGGTGTTTTACTCTTGGTTTGATGCTCCAATTGGTTATATTGGTATAACTAGGGAAAATAAAAAAGACTGGAAGGATTGGTGGTATTCACCAAAAGATACTGAGCTTGTCCAATTTATGGGTAAAGATAATATTCCCTTTCATACAATTTTATTCCCTTCGTTTTTAATTGGTACAGGGGAAAACTATACTTTACTAAACAAGATTTCTGTAAATGAATACTTAAATTACGAAGGAGGCATGTTTAGTAAATCAAAACATGTAGGGGTTTTCGGTGATGATGCAATGGAATCTGGAATTTCTGCTGATGTTTTTAGATATTATATAATGGTTAATAGGCCAGAAAAACAAGATACTGAATTTGCCTGGGAAGATTTTACAGATAAGAATAATCATGAACTTGTTGGTAACTTTGGGAATCTAGTTAATAGAACCTTATCATTTATCTCAAGATTTAAGGGAGGAGTTGTTCCAAAAGGAAAGTTAAATGATAAGTTCATTAAAGAATGGAAAGAGTATATTAAGAGAATTACTGATGCACTTGATAAGATAGAACTTAAAAAAGCCTTAAGGGAAATTATGGAGCTTTCTAAGCTTGGGAATAAATTCTTTCAGGATAGCGAACCTTGGAAGACTCTAAAAGAAAATCCAGAGGTTGCAGATACTGCATTATTCTTACTTGCAAACCTTGTAAAAGATTTAGCTATTTTGATGTCTCCTTTTTTACCAAAAACTGCTGACTCGATTAACAATCAACTAAATATCAAGCAAAGCAAATGGAAAGATTTAGGAATTTTGTCAATCAAGGCAGGCCACAAAATTAATGAACCAAAAATTTTATTTGCAAAGATCGATACAAAACAACTTGCAGAATTTAAATCTAAATATTCTGGTGGGAAAGAAGAAGAAATCCACCCTCTTTCAAAAATAAATCTGAAGGTTGCAGAAATTTTAATAGTAGAACCGCATCCAGATGCAGATAAACTCTATGTAATGCAAATTGATATTGGGAAAGAAAAAAGACAACTTGTTGCGGGATTAAGAAACTATTACAAAGCAGAAGAATTAAAAGGAAAGCATATTGTTATTGTTTCTAACTTACAACCTGTCAAACTCCGGGGAAAAGAAAGTCAAGGGATGCTTCTTGCAGCAGTTAAAGATGATAAAGTTACTATTGTAGAAGCGCCTTTATCGGCGCCAGGCAGTCCAGTTACTGCAGAAGGAATTAGCCAAGGAGATTCTCAAATAACTTACAAAGAGTTTAAAGAAACAAAATTAACTGTTCGTGGTAAAAGAATTGTTTCAAAAGAAACTGGCGCCCTGCGAACAAATAAAGAAACTCTAAAAGTAAACATGCCTGATGGCGCAAGTGTTGAGTAAGAAGTC
>JAFCCU010000007.1 GCA_017610005.1 Candidatus Woesearchaeota archaeon
TAGGCATAACTTCAACTGTTAATTGACTTACCGGAGAAGGTTGCACTTCACCATCTATCATAATATCAAGGGGAAGAGGAGTATTTGTTCCAGGGGTAACTAACTCAATATCAAACCGTTTCCCTGTTTCAAAATGGCAATACTCAAGCTCCACATGCGTGCCTTTAATGACCTTAGAAAAGTTAACTAATAATTTTCCTCTTTTTACATAATCAAGCATAAACAAATTTATTTTTCCATCTCCCATATCTGCACCAGGAGTAGGTTCCATCATTCCTCCGCCGTAGGCACCATTATTGATCATGAAGGTAATTAAATCAATTGGGTCTAATTGTTCGCTATCCATTGTTATTCTAGCTTCAGCTCGGGTATAATCACCAAATAAAGAAGGAAATAAAGCTAGACCATATGAAAGTAATGCAGGAAATTTTAGTCTTAAAAGTGTATTTGAATGCCTGGCTAAAGCGGCAGTAAACCCAAGTCCAACAAGGTTAAGTGCAATAACTTGTGTTTCTCCCATAGTCACTCTTTCAAGATCAATTAATCTTGTATACCTTTCAGGGTTTGTTAACGCCAATTCAAGCAATCCAAACTTCTCAGTTTTTGGTATGCCCATACCTCTTGGCCCATCATTGCCTGAGCCCCAGTTTGTCGGCACCATTATTCTATCTGTACTAAGAAAACCCATTGATTCTAGTCCATTAAAAAAGTATGAAGCTCCACCATCCCCTACAATTAAATCAAAGACATCAAATTTATCTCCCCATTCTCTAGCAATATCATAAGGTAAACCCTCTTTAAACACAAGATTAGTTGCTCCTCCAACCCTTGCATGATGCTCAATTGCTCTTCTCATAGCAACATACTCTTTATGGCTATGATTTCCAGATTCCTTGCATATTACTGCACAAACATCTTTACTCATTTCAAAAAACAGCTAGTGGTTTAGCATTAATAAAAGGTTAGGTTTATTAGTTAGGTTTACTTAGTGTTTATAATGGCTGAGGGCACTATTGAGGTTTTCTTAACAACTAACTATCCAGATTTGGAGAGAGTGGAGCAGTCTCCTTTGTTTGATAAAGGAAAACCGCTTCATTTTTTAACTGAGGAGGGATATAGAAGGTATGCTCAGATTGTTGAAAGAAGAGATTTGTTATTAACTGTTGCCTCCACTTTTGAACCACTTGCTTGGAGAAGGGTTTATCTTGAACTTGAGAATTTGATGGATGAAAAACTTGACTTTGCAGATCCAAGAACCCTTGATTCTTTATTGGGAAAAGGTGTTAATGAATTAACATTTGAATGGGGCCAAACAAGGTTTATCTTACCAATTAAAGACGGAAGAATCCCCTATAAAGAACGTTTAAAATTCTTTGAAGGTTGGTTGTTTAATCAAGAAGCAATAGCTAAAAATGATTTATTTAGAACAAGAAGTAAGGAAAGGTGGGTATCTCCAGCTAACCTTGTTTATCTTAATACAAAAGTAGCATCATTACTTCTTGAAGCGTATCTAAGTGGAATTGGTGCTTCTCTTCCTAAATCAATCACATTATCTAATATAAATCCAATAGGAGAACTCAATTTTGGTGATGCAGTTGAAATTCCTTTAGCCTCTCTCCTTTCCAGACCATCAGCCCAAAATTCAGCGCTTTACTGGTTATTTCTTTCTCAGGCAAAAGCACTTGAAAAACATTACATTAAGCCTGAAAAGGATATGAAAAAGCTCACTTCACTAGGTCAAATAGTACCTCTCCCTCTTGAGACAGTATATCAAAAGGACATTTTAGGCGAAATTGAGGCAGAGTCTATGTTTAAAGTGTATAAAGTTGAAAATTATAAGGAGGTAATTGAAACTTTTATCCAAGTGTTAGGTGCAGTTGATAGGAAAGTTGAAGGAAAACCAAGGCACAGATTTAGAACTGAAACAATGGTTTATGGTCCTTTCCAGTTTGAAGTGGATTACGCGCTGGGGGTAGAAGGGACATACTTAAGCACGTCTTCTTATAGACTTTTATACAAAATGGCCCACCTTTTAGTGTCAAATAAGGCAGATAAACCCACTGTAAGTTTACATATGGCAGTATCTGGGTATCTTCCTCAGAATGATTTAAGGGAATTCTTTTTACCACCAAATTAGTGATACGCGTAACATGTGTCATGTAACATGTTATATGATATGTGACATACCCCTCTTCCGACGAGAAAATGTTTGAATAGGTGACGCATGTAGCAGGTGTGTGCCACACCCATGACATAGCTGTGTCACATGTTTCTTATCTACCTTCAAGTGATAATTAACGGCCTGTAACCCTTAATTTTTCAACTTGTGGTAAGAAAAAGCGTCTTTCACCATTATTGTCAGTTGAGAATTCTAAAGTAATACCTTTTTTCTTTAATTTCATAACTCTATTCTTAATAGTGCCATAAGAGATGCCTATAAGCGTGGAAAGTTCAGCATAAGTGAGGGCCTCAGGCGAATCACATAAAATTGCAACAACTTTTTTCTCTGCATCAGTTAGGCCAGTTGCATGGATTTCGGGCATTTTCTCAGGTTCTTCTACTGTTTCCTCCCAGTTATCTTCTATTGGTTCAGGCAGGGCAGGTACTGTATGCACTTCTTCATGTAATTGCTTTACTTCTCCATGCACAAGCTTCATATAATCAAGCATTTGCATCATTCTGTCTTTAAGTATGGCATTTTCTGATTTTAATTCCTGCATATGTGAGTGCAATTCAGAATGTCTAGATTCGTTTGAAAAAACATGACTCTCGTGTTTTCCCTTTAAATGACTATGATTATGATTTAGAAAATGAATCCATTGCATAAGTGTTGCAACATCTTTTTTCAGCAAACTATAACTGGTATTGACAGCACCCTCTGTAACATATCTCTTTTTATTAAACCATCCCATAAGAAATTTGGAGATTATCGACTATAAAAACCTTTCTACCAAACGGAGAGATCCGTTTGATCGATCTAGGGGTTTCGCTTCGCTCAAGCCCCTTAATTTGGTCCAATCCGAAGGATTGAGACCGTACGTTTGCTCCTCAGCTTTACAAAGCTGAGAATTCGCTTCGCTCAAGCCCCTTAATTTGGTCCAATCCGAAGGATTGAGACCGTACGTTTGCTCCTCAGCTTTACAAAGCTGAGAATGGAGAGATCCGTTTGATCGATCTAGGGGTACTTGGAAAACAAGTTTTCCAGTACCACGTGAAGTGATTTGCTAATTTATTAGCCATTTCGGCAGGTTTATAAATCTTGAACAGTAAATTGGGAGTATGACATATAGCTTAACTGCAATTGATATTCGGAATATTGTAAAAGAATTGCAAGCTTTTAAGGGTGGTAGAATCAACAAATTTTACCAATTAAAAAACTCATTTACACTAAGGGTTAACAATAAAGGAGTTACTAAAAATCTCAACATTTTGCTCCCTGGTTTAATCTTTTTGTCTTCTGAGATTAAGTATGCGGCAGAGATGGCAACACCATTAACAATGGGTATTAGAAAGCGCATTACCAATGCTAAAATTAATTCAATTAAACAGCATGGCGCTGAAAGAATTTTATTAATTGAAGTTGAAAAATCAAAAGAAATATTTTTCATTCTAATTGAAATGTTTAGCAAAGGAAATCTAATGCTTTTAGATAAAGATAATAAAATTTTATCTTTGTATTCAACTCAATCCTGGAGCGCTAGGGAGGTTAAAAAAGGCTTAACTTATGTAGCACCTCCTGGCGGCACTGGTTTTGAAACTGATGCTTTACGATTAAAAGAAGTAATAAATGATTTTGATAAACCAGCTAAGCTTTTAGCAGTTGCTTTTGGACTTGGTGGAACATACGCTGAAGAGATTTGTGCCACTGAAAAATTTACTAAAATGCCAACAGAAATTAAGCTTCTTAATGCTGTAAAAAAGTTTCTAAATAAACCAGTTAAAGCTCACTTATATGAAACTAAGATTAGTTCATATAAGCTTAGCTTAATTGACGGTGGAACAGCCTATGACTCAATGAGTGAAATGATAGAAGTTGCAGTTAAAGATGATCAGTCAAAGGTGTTAACTCCCCAAGAAAAAGCTGTTAAAAAACAACAAGCAGTAATTGATTCACAAGTCCAGGCAATTAAAGATTTAAAAAAGAAAATTGTTAATAACACAAAGAAAGGAGAACTAATTTATGAACATTACATAGGGATTCAAAAGGTGCTAGATAAAGTAACTGAACTTAAGAAAAAAGATTGGAAAGAAGTTCATAAATTTCTAAAAGGAAAAGTTAAATCAATTAATAAAAAGAATAAAACAATTATTGTTGAGGCATAAGTCTTTCTGCAAGTACCACGAAATTTTCAGGAGTTATTTTGATACCTGCTTCAAGAATTGATTCAGCAAGCTTCCTCCCAGTTATCTCTTCTTTTAGAAAAGCGCGTCTAAGCTGGCGTATTGTATCCTCACATAAAAATCCTTCATTAAGCTCAATTGCAGCATTTCTAGTCTTATTTTTAACAGAATGATCTCTTAAATCAACTACAAGGCAGTCATTTACCCACCTTCCCCTTATTTTCTCAAAGCCGTGGTTTACTAGTTCACGTTCAATTAAACCCTTGTAAAGCCCTAAAACACGGCTTCCTGCGAGAAATTCAAGTTCATTAGTGTTGTGGGTCGTCTCAAAACTATAATCAGTTAGCCTACTAGGCGTTGCAACAGAGCCAATATACCTAATAACCTTCTGCCTCGGCCCTTTTTTAGTCCATTTATTCTTAACCAGGTAAGCATACTCTTTACCTTTCACCTTTTTTTTACGCACAAACATAAAACTTCGTTAGGCACTATGGATTATATATATTTTTCGCTTGAAATGAAAGGGAGTTTTACGAGGGAAAAACAGTCTGAAGTATGAAGTTTAATGTATGGATTACTTTAGACTTTGAACTTCTTACTTCAAACTTTTTTGTGAGAATATAAAGAACAGCGATCTGGATTTTCCGTAAGATTACAGTACTCTCCAGAACGTGAGCCTGCTTGACTTCCGAGTTCGGAATGGGATCGGGTATAACCAGGTCGCTATGGCCGTTCAAGAATCATGAATTTACTGGGTCTTTATAAGTGTTTTGGATATTGGAAGGGTATCTCCTATTATACTCTTTTAATTTCAGAGAAATATTTCTTAGAATTAGAGTCTGCCATAAACTGCATAATCATCCCAGTAATTGTAATTGTTATGGCCACTCCAGTAATTATCAGAATTTCCCCCCCAGTTAGACCATCTTGGATTGCTGGATAATTTTTATTTGCTGGCACATCTACAATTGTTGAGGCAATTGCTACTTGTTGATCATGGTTTGCTACTTGCGTGTAAAGTGAGTTTATATCACTAGTTTCTTTAGATAAACTTCCCACAACAGTATCAATAGAACCCGGTATAATAAATTGTGTAGGTCCATTTCTAGCCCCAGTAAAAAATTGCATTCCATCCAAGGGTAAACCCACTGCGTATCCAGTTGGAGTTAGTGGCAGATAGACTGGATCTTGTTGAGGTTTTTTGTTGTTTAGATTGTATCCTTGGTCTGTATCCATACTTTTAGGGAATTAACTCAGAAATAAAAACATTGCCATTAAACGGAAAGATTTGTTTAAGTTTGGGCTTGGAGTCTGCCACCCATGCTAAAATCTCCAGGCTATTAAGATGTAGGGTTTAGTTGAAAGTGTTTTTCACTTCAAACTTCTTACTATTAGGGTAAGATATTTAAAACAGTGATTATTTACAGCAAAGTGAGGTGCGTGACAATGGAGCTTACAACTTACCAAGTGAAGGTTAATCTAAATGGAACTTTTGAGGAATTCCCTCTTGAATTAGCAGAGGATGAAACTTCTCACTTGCTTGTTAAATTACAAGACATGTTAAGAAACTGGCCAAAGTTAGCTAAGTTTGATAGTGTTCAGGTTTTTAAAAAAGGTGAACCAGAAATGGTTTATGAGCTTCCACAAGCATTTCTTTCTTCACCAATGTCTATTTCAATTATGGGTACTGGCTATGTTGGTTTAGTAACAGGCGTTGGTACATGCCATATTGGAAGGAGGGTTATTTGTGTGGATATTGATGAGAAAAAAGTTGATAAAATTTGTAAAAGAATTCCACCCATTTATGAAAAAGGGCTAAAAGAAATGCTTGTATCTTTGCCTGAGAAATATTTCTCATGTACAACAAATTTAAGAGAAGCAGTGATGAATACTGATTGCACATTTATTGCAGTAGGAACTCCCCCCAAAGAAAATGGTGAGCAGGATTTAAAATTTGTTGAGTCAGCATGTGCAGAGCTTGGTAAAATCTTAAAGGAAAAACCAGGCCATATGGTGGTTGTTAAAAGTACAGTTTCACCAGGCACAACTCAAAATAAAATAAAAGCAATGATTGCAGAACATGCAGGCCACACTAATTTTAAAATTGCGATGGTTCCTGAATTTTTACGAGAAGGGCTAGCAATTGAAGATTTTCTAAACCCTTACAGAATTGTAATTGGTGTTGAGGATCAAGAAACTTTTGAAGCAATCAAATTTATTTATGAGGATTTTGATACCCCTTTTTTCAAAACAACATTAACTGGAGCTGAAATGATTAAGTATGCATCAAACTCACTTTTAGCAACTAAGATTTCATTTGCTAATGAGATTGGTAACTTATGCAAATCTTTAGACATTGATGTATATGAAGTAATGGATGGAGTTGGCCTTGATGAAAGGTTTAATAGGAAATTTTTAAATGCAGGCAGGGGTTTTGGTGGAAGTTGTCTACCCAAAGATGTTAAGGCATTAGTGTCCTTAGGAAAAACTCTAAACCAACCAACCGAACTTCTAAAAGCTGTTTGGGCAGTTAATGAAAATCAACCGCTAAAGATGATTGAATTAGCTGAGAAACATTTAGGAGATTTAAAAAACAAAACAGTTGCAGTTATGGGTCTTGCATTTAAACCAGGCACTGATGATATAAGAGAAAGTCCAGCAACAATTATTATTAAAGAGCTTTTAGAAAAAGGGGCAAAGGTTATTGGATATGACCAATTTGCACAAGAGAATATGGAAAAGATTTACCCAAATATAACCTATGCTAAGTCTCCAACAGAAGCAATCAAAGATGCAGATGTAGTTTTAGGCGTAACTCAGTGGCCGGAATTGCGAGACGAAAAGTTATACAAGGGCAAACTCTTTATAGATGGTATGAAATTTATTGATAAAAGAACAACAGATGATTACGAAGGAATATGTTGGTGATAAAATGAAAGCAATACTACCTGTTGCAGGTGTTGGATCAAGATTAAAACCTCATACTCACACAATAGCAAAAGCATTACTTAATGTTGCAGGAAAACCAATCTTACAACACATTATGGATGAACTTGTTTCATTAGGCGTAGATGAAGCTGTGTTAATTATTGGATATTTAGGTGACCAAATTAAAGATTGGGCGGAAAAGACATATCCCAATTTAAAACTCCATTTTCCAGAACAAACTGTCAGAAAGGGTTTAGCACATGCAATTGCAATGGCTGAACCATATATTGGAGAAGAACCTTGCTTAATTATATTTGGAGATACAATCTTTGATGGTAACATTAAAGGAGCAATTGAAACTGACTTTGACGGGGCATTAGGTTGCAAAATGGTAGACGATCCAAGACGTTTTGGTGTTGTGGAAATGGATGGCGATACTGTAACAAAGCTTGTTGAAAAACCAGACTATTTAAGAGAGATGCCAGCAATGGTTGGATTAAATGTTATTAAAAAATCAAAATTAATGTTTGATTGCATTAGAGAATTAATTGAAAAAGGTATTAAGACAAAAGGTGAATACCAGTTAACAGATGCATTGCAATTAATGGTTGATCATGGAGCAAAATTAACAATGTTTCCCATTGATGGGTGGTATGATTGTGGTAAACCAGAAACTCTTCTAGAGACAAATAAATATCTACTTAACAAAACTGGAAGCCACCATAAAGAGGGTAAAGAAGTTGTAATTATTCCACCAGTGTTTATCCATGAAAAAGCAAAAGTTGTAAATTCAGTAGTCGGACCATTTGTCACAATTGATGCAGATGCAGTAATAGTAAGTTCAGTAATCAAAAATTCAATTATTGGAATTGGCGCGGAAATCAACAACCAGATACTAAAAGATTCTCTTGTTGGAGACATGGCAAAAGTAAAAGGGATATTTAGAATCTTAAATGTGGGCGATTCTTCAGAATTGACTGTCGAGTGAATGTTTTTACTTGCTATAATGCAAGCAATTGAAAGAGAATTATTTAAAGTTTTTCATATAAAATTAAGGTTAGTTTAACCCCTCTTCTATTATTGTTTCTTTTAAAACTTCTTTAGTAAGTTTTTGGTCTCCCATTAATTTCTTTTTCTTCCATGTTCCTGCCATAAACCAAATTATTGTGATTATTGCTGCAATTAAATTAGCTAAAGGAAATGAAACCCAGATTCCTACTTCTTTTAAGGATGTATGATGTGAAAGGATATAGGCAATTGGGAATCTTAAAACCCACAATGAGATAATTGATAGCATCATTGAAATCATAGTATTCCCAGAGCCTCTAAACGCCCCGTTCATTGCCATTTGTATCCCAATAAATCCAAAAGTTAAAGCCATAATCTTGATAAATAAAGCACTTGCGTTAATTGTGGCAAATTCTCCAGGAATAAATATTGCTGAAATCTGTTTTGCAAATATGAATGTGATTATCCCCACAACTGTTAAAATTAGAAATCCCCATAAAGAACTTAATCTAGCAATTCTTTCTGCCCTATCCATTTTTCCTGCACCAATATTTTGACCAACAAGGGTTGACGTAGCCATTGAAATTCCAAGAGCAGGGATAATAATAAAACTTAATATTCTCCCCCCAATGCCGTAAGCTGCAAGAGTTAAAGTTCCAAACTTTGCAACAAGAAAAGTCATTGCAGACATGCCTAGCGCTCTTGCTGATTGTTCAATTGAAGCAGGAAATCCAATTTTAATCATTTTTTTTATTAGTTTATAGTCCAGTGTTAAATCACTTAAATGAAGCTGGATATTGTGTTTCCCTCTTAATAATATTAATAGGCCAATGATTGCAGCAAGACCTTGTGTGCCAATTGTTGCAATTGCAGCTCCAGAAACTCCATATGCAGGAATAAATCCATAACCAAAAATAAAAAGCGGGTCAAGGATAAGATTTAATAAAACTGTTCCAAGAACAATATACATGGGTGTTTTAACATCTCCTGCTCCCCTCATTAAAGATTGGAAAACCATAAATGTAAATACAAAAATCATTCCGATAAATGAAATTTTCATGTAGGGCACTGCGCTAGAAAATACAATTTTCTCAGCCCCCATTAACTTAATAAAAATAGGAGAAAGAAAATATCCTATGGTCGCAAGAGTAATTGAGATAATTAGGACCATCAACAAAGTTTGGGAAGTTATATGGTCCATTTTTTTCTTATTTTCTTTTCCTTTATACTGTGCAACAAGAATGGTGCCAGCCATTGCTAAACCTCCTCCTAAGGAGATAATAAGAAAGATTATTGGAAAGCTAATAGAAACAGCAGCAATAGCAGCAGTTCCAAGCCGGCCTACCCAAAAAGTATCTGTTAATTGATATGCAGTCTGCAAAATATTAGCGAATATAATTGGTACGGCAAGAGCTATTAAAGATTTTAAAATTGGCCCTTCTATTAGACTATTTTTATCTTTCATATTTGTTTTAAAGGGTTTGTGGGTTATATTTAAGTCTTGTTGATTTGTGCAAATCTTTTTAAATCCCTTCAATTTTACCTGTTATTGGAGATGAGGAATTACAAAATATTAATCACGGGCGGAGCTGGGTTTATTGGAAGTCATTTAGCAGCTAAATTTGCAGCCCATAATGAAGTGACTGTGCTTGATGATTTATCTTCTGGTTCAAAAGAGAATCTTAAGGGAATACCTGTTAAATTTGTTAATGGAAGCATTCTTGATAAAAAATTAGTAAATAAAGTTTGTAAGGGAATGGATTATGTGTTTCATCTTGCGGCTGTGGCTTCTGTTCAAGTCTCTATTGCTGACCCAGAACATTGTTTTAAGGTAAATATCCTTGGCACAATGAATGTTATCAATGCTTGCGTTGAAACTAAAGTTAGAAAATTCTTATTTAGTTCATCAGCAGCAGTATATGGAGACAGTCCAGTTTTACCAAAAAAAGAAATTACTCTTCCAGTTCCAATGTCTCCTTATGCCGCATCAAAATTAATGGTAGAACACCAGTGTATTGTAAACTACCAGCTTTATGGTTTAAGATTTACTTGCTTAAGACTTTTTAATGTCTATGGGCCAAAGCAAGATCCCCACAGCCCTTACAGTGGAGCAATTTCAATTTTCATGGAGAAAGCAAAAAGAAATGAGAACATCACAATTTTTGGAGATGGTAATCAAACAAGAGATTTTGTTTTTGTAGAAGATGTTGTAAGGGCCCTTGAAATAGCAGCAAAGAGTACAACTAATGGAATCTTTAACATTGCTGGCGGAAAAACAGTTACTGTTAATCATCTTGCTTCTCAAATTGTTGAGTTAGCAAAATCAAAATCAAAAATAATCTATGAACCATATAGGCCAGGAGATATTCTTCACTCATTTGCATCTGTAAGAAAAGCGAAGATCTCGCTTGGATGGGAACCAAAAGTCAGTGTGAGACAAGGGTTAAAGAAAACCATAGAATGGTTTTCTTAGTATGGAGTTTGCAGTCTGGAGTTTTAGTATATATATTGAGCCTTCTAGATGTTGTAATGAACATAAAACCCATAGACTGAATAAGATTAATTTTTGTGTTTCTGCATACTGTTAACTTATTTCTTTTCTTTGCTAATGTAATATATAATAATAACAAACAGTAAGATTAGTAAAAGAAAACCAATCAAACTTCTTGAATTCAGATATCTAATTGTTGAGATAAATGCTGTGATAACAACTCCTGTAAATAAACCATATTTTATGCTTCTATTAAGTTCATAAAGCATTACAAAGCTAGTTATAAGACAGATGATTAAAATTGTTATAAACTTAAATCCATCATATTTTTCTCTTTCTTGATTCATCTCATCATAACAAAGAGAGTTTTTTTCGCTTTCAATGTTTTGCTCATTTATGCAATTTTCATAAGCAGTTACATTGTCCTCAAGCAGATGGCATGCTTTTATTGGAATTGGCATTCTACAACTATTGTCTTGATCAAATTCAGGAAAGAAAGTATTCACTCCTAAAAACACCATTGGAATAAAAATCATTGCTATTGAAATAATAAAGATTGTATCTTTCCAAGTGTGCTTCATTTCCAATATATTTATTTTGGAAGCTATAAACTTTGCGTAAGATTTAAATAACTAACAAACAAATTATTTACATGCAAAAAAAGCATGATTTATTTTTAGCAACATTTGTATCTTCATTGGCAATTTTATGTTTTTTTATGGGTGCCTCAATCATAGGATATACATTTTATTCTTCATCAATGCACTGTGAGGGGGGAATATGTAAGGGATTTTGCAATTATGATGAAGAGTGTCCTGCAAATGAAATTTGTTGTGCCACAATGGACTTTGGAATATGTGAAGATGTTTGCGATGAACCCTTTGAATTGCTTGAAAAAGAAATTATGCCAACTTACGCCAGCCCTAGAAGTTCAAATCACTTAATTTTATATACTATATTAACATTGATTGTTATTGCTCTGGGAGCAATGTACTACCAACATGAATGAAACAAGCAGCTTATATTATGTTTTTGTAGCATTTATTCTAACTATCATTTTTTTAGTATTTTTTATTAGTTTAACAGCCATTAGGGGCCAGTTTAATGTACTCAATTCATTGATTATTAGTATAATTGTATTTACAGTTTTATTTATATTTTTTAAATTGAAAGGAATCCCATTTGCATAGGTTTATATAATAATAATTGTTAGTAATTCCTGGTGAATCATAATGGCATTTGTTGATACTGAATTACAATTAAAAGAATTTTCTGAGTTTATTAAGTTGGGATGGGAAGCTGCAGCAAATGTTTCTGTACTATCTAAGATTTCAAATATAATCGTATGTGGGATGGGGGGATCTGGTATTCCAGGTGATATTCTTTCCTCATATGTAAATTTGGATATTCCGATAGTAACTGTAAAAAACTATCGCCTTCCAGGGTTTGTTAATAATAAATCACTTGTTTTTATTATATCCTATTCAGGCAATACCGAGGAAGCATTATCTTGTTTTAAAAAAGCATTGGGAATTGGTTCAAGAATTATAGGGATTACCTCTGGAGGAAAACTAAAAAAGCTTTGCGAAAGGCATAAAAAAGATTTAGCGTTAGCAAAAAAAGGTCTCCAACCAAGATCTGCAATTCCTTTACTTTTAATGCCCCTTATTAGGGTTTTACATAATTCAAAGTTAATTGATAACCAAGAAACTTATGTTAAAAAAGCAATCGAAGCATTGTCTAAAGATGTTTATTCAGATATGGGGAAAAAATTAGCTGAAAAATTAAAGGATAAAATCCCTATTATATATGCTTCTGAAAATTATAAATCAGTTGCGTACAGATGGAAAACTCAACTTAATGAAAATGCAAAAATACTCGCTTTCTCACAGGCGTTTCCAGAACTTAATCATAATGAAATCGTAGGTTATGAACACCTTGTTGGAGATTATTATGTTATAATGATTCAAGATGAGGCTGATTTACCTAAAATAAAGAAAAGAATGTCAATCACAAAAGGATTAATTGGTGAAAAGGGAGTTAGTTCAACCGTAATTGTAATCAAGGGGGCTTGTAAATTAAGTAAAATTCTTTCTGCAATTCACATTGGAGATTGGACATCACTACATTTAGCCGGATTATATGGTATTGATCCAACACCTGTAGATATTATTGAGAACCTCAAAAAACAACTATGAGAATCGGAATAGACATTGGTGGAACCAATATTAAGGCAGGGATATTAACTCAAGGACAATTATCAAGATTTGTGACCCTCCCAACTGGCAAAACCAAGGAAGAATTTCTAGATAGGTTAATTGAGATTATTAGAAATTTAAGTGGAGGCCATACATTAGGTATTGGTATTGGTTGTCCAGGCCCTGCAAATTATGCATTAGGATTAATCCTTAAGGCCCATAATCTTCCTGTTAATGATTTTAACTTAAAACATTATCTTAGAACTTTTTTTAAAACAGAGATTATCATAAAAAATGATACTGTTGCATTTACATTAGGAGAAGCATTGTATGGTGCAGGAGAAAATAAGAGGCTAGTTTTAGGAATTACTCTTGGTACAGGGGTTGGCGGAGGAATTGTCCTAGATAGAAAACCTGTTTTAGGTAAGGGAAATGCAGGAGAAGTTTGTTCTATGGTTGTTAGGGATTCAATATCAGATGATCCTAAATTTAAATACAATACATTTGAAACATTGTGCTCTGAGAGGGGATTAGTAAAAAGAGCAATTGGTTTTAATACTGGCAGTGAAATGTTTGAAGCTGCAAGTAAGGGAAATAATAAAATTATTCAAGTTTTCAAAGAATATGGAAGAGACCTTGGAATATGCCTTGGAAGTGTTATAACCATTCTTGATCCAGATATAGTTGTTTTGGGTGGAGGTCTTTGCAAATCCTGGAAGTTCTTTCAAGAAAGTATGCATAAAGCAATAAAAGAAGTTACCCCATTTGAAGTGGATGTAGTGCCCCCTGCCAATGAATATGCTGGAGTTATTGGGGCCGCTTCATTGATAGATTAACTTTTTAAGTTTGATTTCATTCTTTTTTCTTATGGTGGAGGTACTTGAAAGATTAGTTGAATTTGCAAAGAGTCCAGTAGATTCAACAAGAAGCGCAATTGCTAATCATCCTCATGTTGCTTCTTTATTACTTACTGCTGGAAGTTTAACCCTTGAATCAATTGCTTATCAAAAAGTTCCAGACCCAATGGATGTTATTCTTCATGGCACATTATCCAATCTTGCAGTGGCTGGAATTACTGAGAGAGTATATGAAGAGTTTCCAGCAGGAGAGGGAGATAAAGCAGATAGGTTTTTTGCATTTAACAAGCGTCACCCAATGGTTCTTGCAGGGGCATTGTTTTTAATTCCTGGGGCCCGCGCATTGGGTGGAATTAATTGGGATAAGGCAACATTGGAACTTATTCCAAGGCTTGCTAGTTACTTAGCTCTTTCTTACTACAGCATGATTGCAGGCTCATGGATAACTAATACAAATGCTTGGATTATTAAAAAAACCAAGCTTTACAAGGCAGCCAGGATTAAAATAGCTACTGTTAGTAAGTATCGCAAAAGTAATAATCCAAGGGTTATGCACGATACAATTAAAGAGTTATCCCAAGGAGAGTTGCCCTTAAGAAATATTACAATTGCAAATCTCTATCTAGAGATGGGACAATTGGATACAGCATTTGATTATTATTCAAGAGATTTTAATGAAGATTATAGATCAGTTTTACAAGGAAATAGATATGTTCCATTAGTAAAGGGAGTTATTGCTATGATTCATCAAATAAGAAAGATTACTGGGGCCACAATTGTTAATTGGCTTGAACTGGGCACATTGGCTTACCGATTTAATCCTCATAGTTTAAAGCAGACTATGAAGATATTAGATGAGGGTAAGCGCCAATATAAAGATAACATTGAATATTCTTTTATGTGTTCATTATTCTATGAAGCAGTGCAAACTCCTGAGAAAATAAGGCATGAACAATGGGCTGAAACAATAGGGATGATCTTCAAGAAAGGTTGGAGCACAAAACAATTAGGACAAAGTGTTAATACTAATGTTCAATTAGATCCAGTAGAATACCCCCACTTGGGGAGCAAGTATGCGATTAAATTTAACACATTAAAAAAGCTAATTGGGGAAGTGAGAATTGGTGGCCCTGCAAGAGAAGCAACTAAAGACAGAGAAGATGTGGGTATTGTAAAAATCTTTCTACCGCATGCAGAATATGAAATTGAAGGGACTACTGTGGCAGCAATGGGTACATGGATGATTGATGGAAAACCAGTTTATCAATTGGGCCAGGAAAAGGGGCTAGAAGCAATTGAACATACCCTTGTAAAGACCGCTGAATTAAACGCGATTTGCCACGCAGTAACACCTCTGGAATTAAGTGAATATGGAGAAATTAATCTTTATGAAAAAATATTAGCAAAATTCAATGATCCAGAATTTAAAAGGGCACTTGTCAACGGAGGAATTACAAACTATGACCCCTTTGTGACACAGTTTGTGGCACACATGTGTCATGTAATCGAGCTTTATAAAAGTTCAAGAAAAGTAATTAATTTTGACTGTCATCCAGAACAAACAATGAAGTTAAATACCTCTCCTAGGGTAGAAAGATTAGACATGGAAGACAAGGGGGTAACAGCAGATGTTTTAGATAATGCAAATCACTTTATTTATTGGGATTCTTTGCCTAGTGAATGGATAATCCAAGCGCAGGTTGATGGCTATCAAAGAGGGCATAAGGACTCAACAGATGTTAAAATATTAGGCCCAGAAACCTTTATGCAACATTCATTAACAATGTCATTAATGCGTATTTTATCTTTAGCTTCTGCATGGTCTTCCGGCGCAAGACCTGCTATGTGGGAACACCGCCCAAAAATATTAAACAATGGAATTGAAGTAATTAACATGCTTGATAAAAGATTCCATGCTGAATACACCACCCATGGGGAAGCTTATGAAGGTATTCAAAAAGATTTTGAAAGAATGGCTACTGCGCTTCGTGTTTAAAAGCAGTCATTGATGCAGAAAATTCTACTATTTGATAAATTGAATTTAACAGGAAAAATTTTAATTTGGAATCAGGAAGTAAAAACAATTCCTTTTCAATTCCCTTTTTTTTTATATTTAATTTTGAAACTTGTCCTATTTCAAACTTGTAAAAAAGTTCATAATATCCTCTCAATAATCCCTGTACTTTTTCAAGTGCTTCAATCTCTTTTAAATCAAGAGTTCCTTTAAAGTCTATATTACATATATACTTGTAATTATCACAAACCTTCTCTAAATTCCAAATAATAGTATATATGAAGTTTTGTTTCTTTGGATATAAATAGGGGTGCTTGTTAAGCAGGCGCTGGCAGAAATTGGTTAGCTGGTTATTTGTTTTTTCTAGAGTTGTTAGATCCCCCAACCGAGAAAATTCATTAAGTTTTAGCGCTTCAAGCATGCTCTCTCCAAGTGACAATGTCACTAGAAATGCGCGTCTTAAGGCAGCTTCAAACTCACTAACAAGCTCTCTGGATATACAACGCAAAACAACTTTATTTTTGTCCTGCTCAACAATAGCAAACCCCACATAGAGGTTTTTAATTAAATCCTCTATGGTTTTCAAATGATTATCATAATATATTGTTATTTCATCATACCCAGATTTATGTAGGCCAGATAGGACATATCTCGCTCCACGTTCATCCATTCCTTCAAGGTTAACAGTGGTTTTTGTAACTTCCGCTTCCCCCTTTGCTGAAAAAGAGATTACTGCTCCATCAGTATTATATTCCAATTCATCACCTTTTTGGATATTAAATTGTCCAGCCCATTTAATTGGCAATGAAACCATCAGGGTTTTTCCACCCTGCAATATTACTTTTCTTTTCACAAATATCATCAAGAAAGGCCAATTTATAAACTTTTCTTAAAATTTTATAATTATATAGTAATATATAAAATAATAAGATTAATTTTATAATTAATCTTTCTTTAGTTATTTGTATGATAAACGCAAAAGATGTCAAAATCATAACAGAATTAAGAAAGAATGCAAGGGAAAGCCTAACTGAGATATCCAAAAAAACCCACATCCCAATTAGTACAATATATACTAGGCTTATGGGGTATAAGGGAGATATCATAAAAAAGCATACTACCTTGCTTGATTTTACTGCTCTTGGTTATCATACAGTTGCAATGATTTTTGTAAGTTGCAATCAAGAAGAAAAAGAAGCATTAACAAATGCATTAATCAAGGCTGAATCAGTAAATTCAGTATTCAAATTAAATAATGAATACCAATTAATGTTTGAAGGAGTATTTAGAACAGTTTTAGAAGTTGACGAATTTTTAGAAAAAATTGAAGATAGATTTACAATTACCAAAAGAAAGATATTCTATGTTGCAAAAGAACTTCGAAGAGAGGCATTTGTAGCGTAAGTTTTTTATAATCTCCATTTTTATTAAGCTTCATGAAAAAGAACGGTCAGACCAATGCCGCCTTAATCGGCCTTATTTTAGCAGCCTTAGGTGCAGTGGTTTTAATTGCTATGATAATGAGCCTCTCAAGCCCCCTACTCCAATGAAAAAAGCAATAGTTGCCAGAAGCCTAATAATGATTACATTAGCTGTTGTATTTATATTCTCTTTAATGGGCTTAGGAATGCAAGTTCTACCAAGGTTAATGGCTGAAAGTCAAGAGGATTTATGTCTAAAAACATTGACCTTAATGCACGCTTCAAGGGATTATTCAATTAAAAATAAAGTTGGACTGGATCTTCAAGCTAACCCGTTAACTTCACCTCAGTGCGATATTCATTTTGAAACAATACAGTTTCCAAAAGATAAAAAAGAGAGTTCAATTTATGCAGATATTGCAGAACAGATGAGGACATGCTGGAAAAAAACAGGTGCAGGCAATCTTGATCCTTTCGCAGCAAAAGAAGGAGAACGACTCACTCATTGTATAATGTGTTCTAAAATTGATTTTGATGAGAAGATAACTGGAGAATGGAAAACATTAACAGGGCTTTGGAATTATTTAGGTTCAACAAAGATGCCTTTATCTGAAGAAACATATATGCAGTACTTTTGTCCAGATGTGGATCAAACAAATATTCAGTGCCCTTATCGAGATAATTTTAAAGAAATAAATACCTCTAAGTCTTATTATATTAATATGGTATTTAGTAAAGGCCCAACTTTTTTTTATTGGTTTCAGACTTCAGGAGATGTCAGGGCACTAGGAATGTTGTCAGTTGATATGATGCCTAGGGCAGAATGCAATTATTTATACAGCTAACATGAAAGGGCAATATGATAATGGGGGGTATTTAATTTTATTAGTTATTTCCCTTGGAGTTATTATGGTTTATTTTGGAATTGTTGGAATGCCTGCAAGAGTGATTGATACCCATACTCAACAGACAGAATGTAAGGCCTCAGTTTATGCAAATGGTATGAGGATCGCTGAAGGCTTTGATTTTTTACAAAGTGCAATTGATTGCCCTCCTGCTGAAGTTACTATTGATTCGGAGATTGATGACAAAGTATACTCTACTCTAGCAAATGAAAGTTATGTTTGCTGGGATAATTTTTATAGGGGGAAAATGTCTTTATTTGATGTAGAACGCGGAGGAGAAGAACATTTTTGTGTGATTTGCGCTTACATTAACTTTGAAGGAAAAGCAAGAGATAAGGAATTAAAAGGCTATCCAGAGTTCTTAATGACTGAATTTATCCCTCCAGGAATTAATGAACCTCAGACTTATTATGAATTTTTAACTGAAACAAAACCAGGAAGTACGGAATTAATTTTAGCAAAAACCCATAATGGTTCAATTAACACTTCTTTGCCTTACGTTGTTTTGTTCTCATATGCCAAAAATAAAGGTTATTGGGACGAGATGGGTGCCAGCGTTGGTGCAGGAGCAGGCGCTTTTGCAGGAGTGTTAGGAGTAGTATCTTTAGCTTTTTCACCAATAACTATGGGCGCCTCTGGCGCTATGTATGTAATGTCCCTTGGAATAATTGCGGGCGCAGGCGCAGGAGGAGTATTAAGCCCATTTGTAGATGTCGGATGGTCTCCTGGACTAGAAATTATCCCTTTCTCAGAACGAGATTTAGTTGAAGAATTATGCTACCGCTTTGAACAGTAAGTTAGAAGTCTGAAGTCTGAAGTCTGAAGTATTTACTTCCTACTTCTCACTTCCTACTTCAAACTGTTTTCTCTTGAAAACATTTATATATCTCTTGACAGTAGATTACATTATGTTTGTGAACAAAAAAGGAGGCGTACCCTTTTGGCTGATCCTTTTAATTTTGGCACTTGTTGTACTTGTTGTAGTAATTGCGCTCAATGCTAGGGTGTTTGGTGGGATTATCAATATATTTGAAAGCTTAGGGGGCGCATTTTAAATGATGAACAAAGTTGTTGCAATAATTATTGCATTAATTGTCCTTGTTTTTGGTGTGTCTCTTGTTGCGCAAGCCCCTGGGTTTATTGATATAGATGAACTTTCTGATTTTGCTTTTTGGGCAAAAAAAGAAATTAAAAATTTTGATGAAGAAGCAATCTTGCTAATGGAACTTTATTTTGATTCTTTTAATGAACGTACAAAAGCTTGTCAGGAATTGGAATATGATTTTACATGCGCCTGCGAAGCAGTTGAACCTCCAGCGCACCGTGGAGCGCAAGTATTATATTATTACAATGAAACTGATAACTTAACTTATGCTTATTTATTCCCTGTAACAGTAGACCTTTCAGCTGTTAAACTTTCTGAAATACCTAATGAAGATAAATTTAGTACATTTTCATTTAAAGGTAAATTTGGAACTGGGATTTTAAAATATTCAAGGGATAATTGGTGGCCAGTAGTTGACAAATATTTCTTAATGCTGGAACATAGTTTAAGACCTTACAATGGAGATGGAAGAGACCTTAAAGGAACGAAAAATGATATTAGGGGCTGGCCATATAATCAAAAAATAAATGCAATTACCTTAAAAACAACTTATAAATATGCAGAACCAGTGGGTCCAGTTGCAGAATGGCAAAAAGAGATTATGGTTCTCCCCCACACCTCTGAAAATTGGGAGGATATATATTCTGATTCAAAATCCTTGGACTATTGGGAACCATTTAACAAAGAAACAATGTGGATATTAAATGTTATTGATCCAGACACAAGCGAGCATTACATAACATTTGCCGACTCCTCAGAGTATATCAAAAGGCCAAATATATACCCCACTAGAGATTTTAATCCCCAAATTGATCGTATGCCAAATTGTTTTGATTTTGTAAAAGATGCTTCAGAATTAGAAAAAATTGAACACGCATTTAATTCTGCAACAAGGGGCACTAAGATTAATGATCTAAATCTTAGGTATATACCAAAAGATGCATATATTAATTTTATCAACCAAGAAGAAAGCAGCGGAAGAAAGTACGTGAGAATTTCAGGAATTAATTTTCCAGAACATCAAGAGGCAGGAGTTTGGCAATCTGATAAACTCTCATTTGAAATTGATGGGGCTCAAGCAAAGTTGAGGATGGATCCAGAGGAAGAATTTGGGCAAACCTGTCAGGAGCATATTGATGAAAATGGGATTGATAGTTATGTAGAATGCTTTGATACTGAGTGTGAGGTTTGTGTATTTACTGGCAGAAGTGACTCCCCCCCTTACAAAGTAACTTTTTTTGAAATAAGACAAAAAGATGACGAATTTATTGCAGGGTTTCATGATTTTGAAGTAAAGGGAAAAGATGTACAAATTGTTGATGATTCAGAGTATGACACTAATAATGAATATGTAATTGTGGAGTTGATTTAAATGAAAAAAGGGGTTGCGATGAGTTTTGAAGTGATGGTAGCAGCAGCACTTGCATTAATTGTTTTAATAATAATGGTTTTATTATTTACAAGTAAAATGCAACCTTTTAATACACAAACAAAAGACTGCGCCACAATCGGAGGAGTTTGCACAACAAGCGATAAGTGCGGTGTTATGTCTAAAACTGCTTATGAATGCGATGGAGATTTAGTCTGTTGCATCAATTACTGTATTCAAGATGGATGGGATTGCGTAACTCCTTGCGAGAATGCAGTTTGCAATGGGGCGTGCCCAGAAGGAAGTAAAAGAAAATTTTCAGCAGGTTGCCCAAATAATATGGTTTGCTGCGGGAGTGAATAGATGAAAGGACAAAATCAAATGATGTGGATAATAATTGCTGCAGTATTAGCATTACTTGTGTTAGTTATTTATAGTTTTATGACTGGAGGGATTGTAAGAAAGTTCACTGAGACTATTTTTGGTATAACTGATGAAACAAATTCCCAATTTGAATGTACAGTGCTTCCCTGGGCATCGGGAGACACTAATGGAGATGGAATAAAAGACACAGAGGAATGTAAAAAATATGCACCGCAAAATATCCCGTAAGGGCCAAGAATCTGAAACCCTTGTAACTTTAGGTTTTATAATTCTAGCTGCATTTGCGATATTTTGGTGGGCCTCAAATTATTCACATCAATTGCAAATTTTTACCAACATTAACAATGATGCATTGCAAGATAATTTTGATTTGATTAATACTGAACTTGAGTTAATGAAGGGGGATTTTGCATCAAGTGAAATGGCTCTAAGATTAAGTAGGCCTTCAGCGATAGTTGGATTTAATGCAGATTCAAAATATATTGAGTATTCTAGGGATGGCAAGGAAAGGTTAAAAATCCACAGGCCAGAAGTTTATTGCAGAACAGCATGCCTTTGTTTATACATTAGTAGAGATGATTGGGGAGATTATGAAAAGAGACATAAAAATGCAATGTGTGTTGAGTATGATGCCAAGACTGAATTTTATTCAAGAGAGGACCCAGATGATTATAATGTAGGAGTTCATGTGCAAGTTGAAAGTAAAGATTATGAGAGCTTAGTTTTATATGGGGAGGGGTTTAGAACAAAAGCAATGTATTTGGAAAAACAAGAGTATAAGGGTAAAAGCTATGTTTATATCGCAGAACTTGATCCAACAGAAAAAAGAAATGAATTTGAATAAAAAAGGGGCAACATCTTGGGCAGCGTCATTTACTCTAGTTGAAGTGATGTTGGCTTGCATTGCAATTGGGATTATGTTTTACTTTGTTGCTCAAATGGCTGATAATTCTGTAATTCATATGAAGTATTATTCAAGGGAACTTTCCATGGTAACCTTGCTTTCACAAAATTCACCAGTGCCGTTAATGATTAACTTCTCACCATCAGAAAGAGCTTTTAAACGTTTTAATTACACTTGGACTAAATCTGTTTTGGAGGTTAAAAAAGCCTCAGGAGGCCCTGGAAAAATATATCCATTTTTTTGGAATCAATTGCTTTGGGATGGTTCATCTTTTGTATCCACTCCAAATTCTTTATTTTTCATAAATACTCTTGGAAGTTACAGCATTAATGATAAACCACTCGCACTTGTAACTGGCACAAAATGTTCTGACGTAAATTTACAACCAAAAACTATTTTTCTTGATGCAGGTCATGGAGAAGTAATTGATACTGGATTAATAGAAGGGATAAGAAAAGAAAGTGAATTAACCTGCAATATTGCAAGAGGAGTTTCAACTTCAAGAAATTTGCAGGATGTTAAAATTAATTCTTCAAGGCCCCAAAATGAAATGGGCACAGTTTTATGTACTAATACATTTAGGTATCCAGATGATGAAATTATTTTAAGACGGAAAAGTGCAGAGCTTGTGTTAGAGTTTCAAATAGGGGATAATGATAAAGCAGTTTTTAAGGCATATGTTTTTGCCAATTCCCATCTAGCAGAAGCACAGGCAATTGCCTGTAATATTTTAAGAGAGATTAAAAGAAGTTACCCTGATAATGTAGCTATGATCTTAGTTATTCCAGTAAAAGAAGAGTTAATTGATGCTCCAATAATTAGATTGGAGTTTGGAGGAATTAGAAATAGCACAGCTATGGAAATTTTTGATTCGCCTGCAGGATTATACAAAGCAATTGCGGGGGTTATCCATGAATAAGAAAGGAAGTCATTTTGGATTTGATATGATGAATTTCATTCCAAGGGGGCTTTATTGGGTGGCTGTAATTGTTTTTGCTATAATGTTTGGTTCAATGGTTCTAAATATTAATATTGATATAATTGATGGTGAGACAAAGTTAATTGCAACTAGCCTAATTAATTCACCAGATTCATTTATTTACTATGAAAATGGGCGTGCTTATCCAGGAGTTATTGATTATGATAAATTTATTGCAGAAAAAATCCCAAAGGCATTTAATATAAATAAAACCGACCAGAAATTCTGGGGGTATAATATAACTTTATTAAAGTTTAATGGCGATAAGATATATTCAATTGTAGAAAATGAAGTATGGCACGCCCGCTGGAAGATAATTGCTGGAGCATCGGGTAGAGGTTCAGGTGCTGCGTGGAATGTTGTTACAAAATATTATGTATTAATAAAATATACAGATAGAGTAGAAAAGGGAATTTTAATAGTTGATATAACAAGGCCAACATGAAAAAAGGACAAATACCTACATTTGTAGATTTTTTAGCAGCGTTAGCTTTTATCCTTTTTGTAATAATTTTAATGACTCTAATGCGATTTTCCCATGAGGGTTTTAATAGAGATATTACCAATGTGTTTGAAGGTTCAGCAGGCGTTATTACTTTGCATACCCTATTAAAAGAAGAAATTGATTTTAAGGGAGCTAATATGTCTTTTAATGAACTTATTGCAAGGTATGCCACTTACACAGATAAAAATTCAGATGAATTTTTAGCTATTACTGGAAACTTGACAAATATCACAGAAGAACTTGGACTATACAATGTTAATTTTGTTGCTAAGTGGAAACAGAGCACTGTTTTTAATATAACATCAAACGATGAATTTGATTGCAGTATCAGGTCTGGAAAGCTTCTTATTGCACCGCTTGACGCGATAGGCTCAACAACAGCAAGAAGACCTATTCAATTGGAGTTGAGATACTGTGAATAAAAAAGGAAGGATATATTTTATGATTGTATCAACCGGAACAATCTGTGCACTAATGCTCATGCTATTTATAAGTCATGGAAAATTAATAAATAGTCATGAGAGCTATCTTGCCGGAGTTACAGTCACAGACACTGTTAGAAACATTCAAGGAGTGCAACTTTGGGGAAACTATTTAGATACAGCAGGAGAAAGGGCGATGATTCATACACTATATGATTATGATAATTTGCAGCTTACGCCTTTAAATTGTTTAGATGGGTCTGCAATAAGAGTTATTCCTGGGTGCAGTCCTAACTTTGATATTTTTCAAAATTCTTTAATATTATCATTTGAAGCAAGACTTAAAGAGTATATATCCCTATTAGATGAAGTAGAGTTTGAACTTTTAGGTAAGGATTTAGAAAAACCTTCCTTTCCAACAGAATTTGAGTATTATATATTTGATGATAGGCTTTATGGGGTCCCTTATGAAGATATGACTTTTGTAGATAACTCAATCACTGTTATGTCGCATCCTTCTTTCTCTGTTAAGTTACAATATCCAATATTTGATTGGATTAGTGGAGCCTATAAAGAAGCTGAAGCATTAGATTTATTTTGCAAGGGTGAACCCAGTTACATAACATGTTTAAATGATAATATCTCTAATGAAGATGATAGGGCCTATGTTACATACGGTAAAGTTAGGATTACAACAAAACACAATATTACAAGCTTTGCCAAGAGCGTATTTGGGGGATATACTCCTAAAGAGGAGCCAATTTCTTTAATTGTTGCCTTTGAATAAATATTTTGTAAAACCCATATTCTTTTAAAAGTAACAATGTTCTAAGTCGCAGGGTGGAAGATATGATAACAATACCTTATGATCAAATATGTTCAACAATTATTGAAAAAAAAGGAATTAGTAAAGAAGAACTTGATACAAGAATCAAGCAAAAAATGGACCAGTTATCTGGTTTAATTTCTAAAGAAGGAGCAGCACACATTGTTGCAAATGAACTTGGAATAAAGCTCTTTGATGCAACTGGCGGCAAGATGAAGATTGCTAAAATTCTTGGCGGTATGAGAGATATTGAAACTGTTGGAAAAGTTACTCGCAAATTTGAAATTAGAGAGTTCCAAGGAAAGATGGGTCCAGGAAAAGTTGGCTCATTTATTATGGGAGACAGTTCAGGTCAAATTCGAGTAGTACTTTGGAATGACATGGCTAGTATGATGACAAAGATTGAAGAGGGCAATATCCTAAAGTTAATTGGGGGCTACGCCAGGCAAAATCAAGATAGAAAAGAATTACATCTAAATGCCAAATCAAGAATAATGATTAATCCTCCAGGGGAAACTGTCGAAGGTGTAGCAATGCCAGAAGCACCAGCAAGAACCCAAATTTCAAATCTAAATCCTGAGAAAGGACCAGCTGAAATTAAGGCAACAATTGTTCAAGTATTTGAATTACGATTTTATGAAGTTTGCCCAACTTGTATGCGAAAAGTACAGCAAGGAGAAGGGGGAGCATCCTGTGCAACCCATGGAATTGTTACCCCAACTTATTCATATGTTCTAAACTTCTACTCAGATGATGGAACAGGCAATGTGAGAACAGTTTGTTTTGGAAAAACAGTAGAAAATGTAACTGGCAAATCAAGAGAAGAACTGCTTGCAATTAGAGAAGATCAAACATTATTTGATGTAGTTAGAACTGAACTACTAGGCGCCCAATTAATCCTTAATGGGAGAGCAAATAAAAACGAAATGTTTGACAGAATAGAGTTTATAGCAAGAGAAGCTAAGCTTTTAGATGTTGACGCAGAAATCTTAAAATTAAAAGAAAGAGTAGAAGAAGTCCAAAGTCAGAAGTCAGAAGTCCAAAGTCAGAAGTCAGAAGTCAGAAGTCCAAAGTCAGAAGTCCAAAGTCAGAAGTCAGAAGTCAGAAGTCCAAAGTCAGAAGTCCAAAGTCAGAAGTCAGAAGTCCAAAGTCAGAAGTCAGAAGAAGTAACTCCAGACTCCAAACTTCAAACTCCAAACTCCGAGAGGCCTTCAATTGTTCAACAAGCTGAACAGTCCGAAGTCCGAAGTCCGAAGTCCGAAGTCAAAAGTCAAGAGCAGTTTGAAGTCCAAAATCCTGAACAGTCTGCAGTTAGCAGTCTGCCGTCCGGAGAAAAAAATACTCCAAACTCCAAACTCCAGACTCCAGACTCAGAATCTTCAGACTCTGAAGATTCTAAGGTTTTTGAGGATCCTAAACCAGTTGAGAAATCAATGGATACTGAAGGGTATCCAACAATCACTCCACAGGCTTCACCGGTTCCAAGCCAAGCAACCAAGACTGGTGGAGAATTAGACGACTTTGATATTGACGAAGAACTGATATAGTCAAAAGTCAAAAGTCTGAAGTCAAAAGTCAAAAGTCAAAAGTCAAAAGTCTGAAGTCAAAAGTCTGAAGTCAAAAGTCTGAAGTCAGAAGTCAGAAGTCAAAAGTCAAAAGTCAAAAGTCTGAAGTCAAAAGTCTGAAGTCAAAAGTCTGAAGTCAAAAGTCAAAAGTCTGAAGTCAGAAGTTGGTAGTAAAAATAGTCCAGACCCCAAACCTTATAGCTCAAAACCTCAAACCCATCTTTATGAAGTTTAAGACTCATCTTGCTATTGGATTGTTCTTATTTTTATCTGTGGCTTTTTTAGTGCAAGATGTGGAGTTTTTATTTTTTGGAGTGATTTTGGGAGCGATATTTCCAGATCTTGATATTAAGACTTCAAAGTCAGGGAGGAGATTACCTTATTTGGCTGGAATGTTTAAACATCGTGGAATTTTACATTCAATAACCCCTGCAATTATTTTTAGTTTTTTATTGTACTTAGCTAATTTACCCATGTTGGGTGTTGGCTTTTTGCTTGGCTATTTATCTCATCTTGCAGCTGATTCTTTGACAAAAAAAGGGATAAGATGGTTGTATCCTCTTAAAAAACCAGTTACAAAAGGGGTATTAAGGTCAGGGGGAATAGGGGATATGATGGTTTTTCTTTTCTTTTCTGCTGCTGATTTGATATTAATTTTCTTCTTGGTCTTTTAGATACCACTAATGAGTAATAATAAACCGTTATATTTATAAATGATGAGTTTAAAATTACAAATATGCCAGATGATCCATTTGATTTAAAGATCCAGGAATACTTTAGGGGAGTAGATTCAGCAGGTCCAAGAGAATATGATTCTGAGACTGGACCAAGGGGGATTTTTGTGCCATCTAATTTAGAACATACATCTGTTGCTTTGGAAACTTTAATTGAGAGAGGGATTATTAACCCAAGAAGACCATTTGTTGATTTAAGCTCTGGAGATGGAAGAGTTGCAATTCAAGCAAATGCTGTTTATGGTTTGATGACTATTGCAATTGAAGAAAGTAAGGCATTAATCGCAGAATCAATAGGGCATTGGCAGAATTTACAAGGAGGGATTGTATCAATCATCCCTCTTGTTTTTGTTGAAGGGGATTTTAGTAAAGATGCCACTTACGCGCAGGCAGGAATTAAATTTGAAGATGTTGGAACGTTTTTTAATTTCTCTACAAAAGATTATGAATTAATTGCAGATCAAGTTGCTGACCGTTCACCCCCCGGCACAGTATTTATGTTGTATTCTTTCGGAGCTAATAAACTACAAAATCCAGCTCTTAAATTAGTCAAACAATTTGAGTTTGAAAAAGGATTTGATGGCCATCCCACAAAAGCTACACTTGATGTATACAAGAAGAAAAAGCAAATAAGAAATCCTTTTAGAAGGTAAATTATTTATTAAATTATTCTTAAGTATTTATGATTATTAAATGTGATAAAAGACATTTAGCAGAACTTGCTAGTGTTGACTTTGAATCTGAGCACCCAAAGGGGCCTAACAAGGGCCAAAGTATATCAAGATTCGGTACATTTCAAAAAAAGAAACATGGTACGCATTTAAGATTAAAAATAAACTTGTTGGTTACATTAAAAGGAGATTTCCCTGGCTACAAACACTGTGAAATATATTGGCTTGCTGTAAGAAAAAGTTTTCAAGGTAAAAGAATTGGATCAGCCCTTGTCAGCTACATAATAAAAATTGCAAAAGATAAAGGCTACAGAAAAGTTTGTCTATACACTGATGAAGGAAGCCCAAAAATTTTACAAGAAAAATAAATTTAAAGAGATTAATAAATTTAAGGGTTATTATGGATTTGAAACAGGTAGCACTACTGCAGTGTTATTGTGTCGAGAAATCTAATTTAACCTTGCAGCCTTCTCAATTGCTGAATAAATAAAAGTACTTGTATAAGGATATTTAGTTGGTGCCTGGTAAGGTTTGCCTGGCCTGCCATGAATATGACTTACCTCAATAATCCTTGGCGAGACTCTATCCATCCTTCCCTTTTTTTCTACTCTAAGCTGAACTCCTTTCCTCAATTCTCTTTGTGAATTTGGATTAAGTACAACTCCTTCAGTTATCTCTACCTCATTTGAATAGCGGTGAAATAACCTAACCCTTTGCCCCACTTCAAAGTCCTCCGCAGTATACCAAATCCTTTTTGATGAAATTAATCTCATCCTTTCATTACTTAAAACAATGTCTCTTAGCCCTTTAAATGAGTCAGTGAAATAATCTTCACCTTTTACTCTTGGTGAAAATTCTGGATGAACATATAAGACAGAGACGCCATCTACGCCCCTTGCTAAGTCAACTCCCCCTTGAGAATCATCAATAATAACAATGTTATCAAACCGCTTTCCTTCAAGATAGCTTAGTAATTCTAAGGGCTTACTGCTTCCTTCAGTTGCAAACGCTCGTTCTTCTGGGAATAAATGTCTAATCCCCAAAATATCAAGAAACTTTGGTAACCCCAAATTATCAGTATTCGAAATTACAATTTGTTCATGCCCTGCGTTCTCAATTGCTATTAATGTTTTATGAAGTCCTTCTGTGGGATTCATATTTTTTCTAACTAAATCAAAATTAGCGTGACCAAGGGCAACAGCTTCAGCCTGGAGTTGTAAGCAAACATGTTCAGGCAAGGAAGGCACAAGTTGTTGAAAATATTGGTACCAAGGAAGCCCATAAAGTTCGTGGATATCTTTAAGCGTAAACCGTTTATCAGTAACTCCTCCTTCTAAAACACGATTAGAAAACTCCATGACAGAAAGTTCATTACCTACCTCCATTACCCCATGCAAATCCCAAACTATTAAGTCCATGAAAAAGAAGAATTGAAGTTTATTAATAAAGGTGCGTAGACACTAAAGAGTTAAACCTTTAGATGCAAAATGCAAAACTCTTTTTCCCAAATTTCATCAACAATTTTTGCATCTAGGGTTTTAACAATTTCAAGAATTTCAGCCTTTTTCCACCATTTGGAGGTGTAACCGGTTCTACTCACAAATTGTCCTTTTTCAAAATCAGTTTTTAGTTGGTCTGGAGTCCCCACCATATCAGCAATTTCTGCATACATTTTAATTCCCCATGGTTTCAATGCTTCTTGTCTAAAAAATGAGATTATTAACTCTCCTCCACCTACAAGTTTTTCTTTAACACTATTAATAACACTCTTCCAATCTCCTTCGATTGTACCAATAGTATTTTGTAATAGTAAAAATACCGGATTATCTAAATCTTCTTTTAAAACATCTGAGAGTTTTGTGATATCTCCTTCTATAACGCTGCAATTATCATATAAAGAACACCTTCTCTTTAATTCTGGCAACATATTTGGATGGAATTCAATAGTTATAAGATGGTTTGCAAACTTGGAAATAATTGGTAAAACTCTTCCATAACCAGAAGCAAGATCAATAAACAGCTTATTTTTTTTGTCATTAATGGCTGCAATTAGCTTAAACTCTTTTTCCATAAACTCATGAAGAGTTTTGTCATCAGAATCTTCCACAAGTTTCTGATACTTTTCAGCTGAATATGCTCTCATATTCTTAATAATTTCTTTAATCATTTATAAAGGTTGTTTGCCTATACCTCTTACCAGTTGTTGCTCCAAATGCTTCGGGCATAGCATAAAGATTTGCAATAGCTTCCTTTCTAATAACATGATTTGCCATGTACCTGTAACCACTAATTGCAATATCCAGCAAATCTCCGATGGCTGGCAGGAAAGTTATTGCTTCAAAAGTATTCAGAATCCTCCTTTCTGCTTTGTAACCTTTTTCTTTTAATGTATGCAATGACACTTTTTTAAATTGCAACTCAAAGATTTCCTCTGCTAATGAAATTACAATACCTACAGGAAAGGTAAAAAATGAAGAGATATCAAATAGCATTCCAGGCGCACTTAAAATCCTTGCCCAGTTATCTGACTTTAATGATTGCTCATAATAATCGGCATTGTTCCTGTAACTATCTTGCACAATTTCTGCAAGATCATCTCTGCCTAAGCCCCTATCTGCTAGAGCTTCTCTAACCTGATTTCTACGGTAAAGCTTTTTTGTTTGCTTTTCAACATTGAAAGTAGGCCAGAGTATTTCATCAAAGTCACTTGCAAATTCCTGTATTATTGTTGATACCATTGTAAGTCTTTAGGAGAGGAGAGCAATTAAAAAAGTAATTTTCAAAAAATAAGATTTTGCTGAGAAATTTAGAAATCTTTTCGTTAATACTTGCAATCAGGAGGGAATAAGCTAGATACAGCATATAATTAGTCTTTCAAACAGAATCATGATCCGGGAACATATCTTGGAACTTTTCATTGATTGAATTAAGTCTTAAAAGATGCTCTCCCCCCTCTACATAAAGAGGATATATACCTTGATGAAAACTAGGCATAATCATTCCATCTGAGATAATAGTTGCTCTTTCTCCTGTCGGGTCTGCATTGGTCTCAAGCAAAGTTCTGGCTTGATCATACTCGCATGTTTCGATCAGTCGCGAAAGATGCACCCCAAGCGCTACTTCGACAGGACCATAAAATCGAGTAACAAGAGAAAGGACAGTTTCTGGTTCAGGTAGCAAAATTATACCTGGTGGGGCACCTATTATTGATTCAATAATCGCATAGGATAAAGGTTCATACTGAACAATTGCAGTTCTTTCAGGGAAATTTTCAACACCCCTATGTACAGAGTAAATAAGAGTAAGATTTTCAAGTTGGCTTTCAATAACTGTTGGGGCTCTTGAGCTCCGGCAACAGGCCCTAAAAACGGAATTAAAAGAGCAATTAATCCAGCTGCAATTCGTCTCATAAGATTAGGTAAGGACTTCTACTTTAAAATACTTTTTAAGAAATTTTATAAACAATTCAAAAGGTCACTAATTCATGACAATTAAAAGGTTGTCATTGTGTTGTTGCCTTAAAATAATAAATCAGGATTAGCTTTAAACATTTCAACAACATAAGGTTCTTTTTTTAATTCTTTTAATTCTTCTAGTGTAACCCATCTAAATTCTGTGTGCTCTTTAGAAAGAACAATCTCCCCCCCTAAGTATTTAGTTGAATAAATGATAAACTTAACATCGCTCCCGAATTGATATCTTATTAATTCAAAGAATGGCTTAAAGTCTGTTAAATTTAATTTAGTTTCTTCAAGAACTTCTCTTTTAATACCTATCTCAGGAGTCTCATTTTCTTCAACAGTGCCTCCAGGAAAATCCCAATGCCTTGGAAATGCTCTGTCATCTGGCGCACGTTTTACTATAAGAATTAAATCGCCTTTTTTAATAATTGCTTTAACTGCGGTTATCATAACCTTGTTGTATATATTTAGTATATAATGGCTTTGGAAATAATTATGAGGAACCCCTAGAAAGGGGCCTCTGATTATCTCACAACCCACTGGACATTTACAGTACGTTTCTTTATAAAGAATCATTACTTCTTAATCTTTGTCGCCAATGCGGCGGACCCCACCCTTGCAAAGGGGCTGAAACAAAATCCGAAAGGAAGGAGGTCTATCAAATGACAAATAAACCAGAAAAAAAGTTTAGAGCAGGTCCAATAACTGCAACACTATGGAAAAACAGTGTTACAAGACAGGATGGAACAACAGGTGAGTTCTACACAATTTCCCTTGAGAGGTCTTACAAAGATAAAGCCGATCAATGGGCCAAAACTCAAAGTTTAAGGGTAAATGACTTGCCAAAGGCAACTTTAGTTTTAAACAAGGCTTATGAGTTTTTAACTCTTAAGGAAGTAGATCAAAATAGTAGTGAGCCAGAGGTTGAAGAAATTTAAGTTGGTGGGTGTGGCCAAAAGTCACACTCCTCATATCCTCAAAAAAATATTTATATATCATATACCACCAGTCAAATAGGCTGGTGGAACATAAGAGTTATATGATGTGCTCGAGAACGAGTGACCCGATACGAAATCGAGCATGCCACTAGTGTATTCACTGGCGGCGGTCACGAGTTATTGACATTCAAACAACATAACACGAGGTGGATTAAAATTACAAATGAAGATTTAGGAAAATTACCAGGAGTAGGTTTAGCAACAGCTGCTAAATTAAAGGACGCTGGTTACGATTCTATGATGAGTATTGCAGTTGCATCTATTGGAGAACTTGAGGAAGCTTCAGGCTTAGGCTCAAGTCCAGCAAGAAAGATAATCAACTTTGCCAGAGAAAACCTCAACATGGGGTTTCAATCAGGCATAGAATTACTTGAAAAAAGAAAAACAGTTGTAAGAATCCCATCAGGAAGTGAAGCGCTTGATAAGTTGATGGGAGGGGGCTTTGAAACTGGGTGCATTGTAGAAGCCTATGGAGAATTTGGTTCAGGTAAGACTCAAATTGCACACTTACTTTGTGTAATGGCTCAAAAGATTGATCCAGAGGCAGTTGCAGTATATATTGATACTGAAAATACCTTTAGGCCTGAAAGAATTGAACAATTAGCTAAAGGGGCAGGCCTTGATCCAAAAAAGGTTTTGCAAAATATCAAAGTAGCAAGAGCATATAATTCAGATCATCAAATGCTGCTTGCTGAAAAAGTAGGAGACTTAGCAAAAAAAGAAAACTTAAAGGTTACACTTGTTGTAGTAGATTCATTAACTGCACACTTTAGAGCTGAATTTATTGGCAGGGGAACCTTATCAGAACGTCAACAGAAATTAAACAGGCACATGCATACCCTATTAAAACTTGCAGACACTCAAAATGCTTGCGTGTTTTTAACAAATCAAGTTATGAGTACACCAGATGTTTTCTTTGGAGATCCAACAAGAGCAATTGGGGGCCACATTGTGGCCCACGCCTCAACATTCAGAATATACCTACGTAAAGGTAAGAAGGGATCAAGGGTTGCAAAACTTGTAGATTCACCAAATCTACCTGATGGAGAAGCAGCATTTTATGTTAGGACAGAAGGGTTTGAGGATATATAAACATTTATATATCTCATTCTCCCTAATTTTTATTAGGTGATATAATGTCAAAGACAATGGACTCTGTGTGGACAATTTTAACGATTATTGCGGTTATTGTTGGAATTGCAGGGATCGTTGCAATTATCCTTAAGATATTTGGAGTAATTTAAGTGTACGATGTCACCAGAAGTGATGTCTTACATGTTGTTTCATTCTTCTTTACAATTATTTTAATAGGTTATGGATTAATTAAGGGATTAGACACAATTGAGCTTTGGATTAATATGGGTTACTTTTTTACCTTAATCATAATGTTTTTAGATTATTATTTTGACAGAAAGGTGAAAAAGTGATATATGATTCAGAAGAAGATATTTTATCTTTATCTCGTGGAAGAAATGTCAAGGCATCAATTGATATTGGAGATTTTATTATTGACATTGATTATAAGGGATTTGTTGCAGGTATTGAAATTTTAAATGCTTCTGAAAATCTAGATATTCCTTCTGAAACTTTAAAGAGTGCATCTATGAATGTTTCATACAAAACTAAATATGTTGTGTTGTCACTTGTTATGAAATTTGCAAATTCAGAAAAAAGTCTAGCTATTCCGTTGGCAGTTGAATTGGGCCCCAAGGGATCAGAACAAGAACTCTTTGCCGTAGTTTAATTTTTTACTTTCTCTTCGGATATATAACTGTAGGGGCTTTTGAAGGGATTTTATCTTGAGAATTTACTTCTAGGTAAAATATATATATCTACTCCGGATTACTTAGTCTACTATGAAAAAAATCCTAGTAATAATAATCCCATTAATTATTCTTGCAATTTTCTTTTACCTTGAAACAAGACCATCTCCTTACATCGGGCCTCCACAATATAATGGTTACATTGAAGAACAGATAATGGAAGATTTGATCTATTCAGATAGGCCTATGAGCTTTCCAACCCCAGAGGCCCAGATGAGGACAAATGCTGAAGAGCTTATACATTTCGGGATAAAAAATCTAAATAATAACACCTTAAATTATCAAATTAAATTGCAGGATCTAAATACTGATAATGAAGGTAACCCAGGCATTTGCTCTCCCGAAGAGTATATTATTTCAAACAAAGAAAACCAATGTTTTACATTTGTTTTTGATGATTCAATTAAACCACTTGCTCCAGATCAAGTGGCTATTGAGAGTATAAAAATTAATTCTCAAAAAAGAAACAGTACCTATATGTTTAAGTTAATCATCTGGGATGTTGACAATGATAAACAATATGCAAGCAAGACCTTTTTCATTCAGGTGATCCCTTAAGCCACTCAATCTCTTTATCATCAAGTTCAAGTGATTCGTTTAACTCTTGCCTGAATTTTTCATTATTCCTATATATTACTTGTATATATGGCACAGTTTCTTTAAACGCATATTTTTTTGAAGAATGAGTAACGCTAGCTAACTTTTCAGCAATTCCTTTTCTAATCAAATTCTTACGATTATATATCCAAATCTTCAAAATCCTTGAAGGTTTGTCATATTTAACAACGTGATTATATTTTTCATCTTTTGCTAAAGATATTCCCACAGTTAAAAGAGCATTAACATAAACTAAAAACCTCCAATGCTGCCTCCTCCTAATCCTCCCTTTAAAGACAGCTGCTTTTGATAGGGCTTCATAAGCTCTTGCCAAGTCTTCAGCTTTCTTATACTCTTTAGGCATGTTTTCATCAATCCATAAGAGAACCTCATCAATATTTTCTGATACATTATTAAGAGCACTAAGGGCGATAGCAACTTCTTTAGTTTTTAAAATGCGAGTTATACCATCAATAAGTCCAACAACATGTCTTCTATCAGATAAAATTTCAAGTTCATCTTTACTGAGTTTATTATCAATTCTAGTTAAAATAAATAAATCAATTATTGCGCCTCTAACATCTCCATCTGCCCTTCTTGCAAGTCCTTCTAAGCCCTCTTTGTCAAATGTAATCCCTTCCTTTGTACAAATTTCTCTTAAGACCTTAACAACTGTATCGTACTTTAACTCTTCAAACTGAATCATCTGACAGCTCTTTCTTAACTTTGAAAATTTACTTGCAAATGGATCATTAGCAGTAACAATAATTGGAAAAGCGGATTCACTTAGTAATTTAATTAAAGCTTGCACTCCTCCCCGGTCTTGCCTGCCAGCAATACCATCTATCTCATCTACCAAGATTATCTTACCCTTGAAAAGCAAACTCATTTGTTTACTTGCCGCGCCAACAATTGAGTTAATTCCAGCAGCATTTCTAAAATCACTTGCATTAAGTTCAACTAGCTCTAGTCCAAGTTCAGTAGCAATTGCAATTGCCGATGAAGTTTTTCCACAACCAGGAGGGCCATAAAGAAGGCATGCTTTTTTCCTTGGAAAATTATTAACAAAATTTTTTAATAGATTTATCCCAGAATCCTGCCCAATAATCTGCGCAGTACTCTTAGGTGCATATTTTCTAGTCCAGAACTCCCCCATTTAAAATTGAAAAGGATGGAGGATTTATTAAATTATCTAAACAAAACCTTTTTAAACAATATACTACTCTTAATACCAAAATGGCAAGGAATAATAAAATCTCAATGCCCTCATCTTCGGGAGGAATCGTAAGATATTTTGACGAAGATAAGTCCAAGATTAGAATTAAACCAGGTACTGTGATAATCTTAATTGGAGTTGTAGTTGTAGTTGAGATATTAATGCACACTCTTTTGTAAAATGTTTCCAGGCGTAAATCCAAGACAAATGCAGTCCATGATGAAGAAGATGGGCATAAAGCAAGTTGAAATTCCTGCTAATGAAGTGATTATTAAGACTGATGATTCTATTATCACAATAAGCAACCCAAATGTATCAAAAGTTAATATGATGGGCCAAGATACTTTTCAAATTACAGGCACAATTTCAGAGGAATCAATTGAAACTACTCCCGAGATTAATGATGATGACATAAAAACAGTAATTGATCAAACGGGAACAACTGAAGAAAAAGCAAAAGAATTATTAATCAAAAATGAAGGAGATATCGCCAGAACAATTCTTGAATTAAAGCAGTAAATTTATAAGGTCAGCATTACTATCTGATTATATGGAAAAATTTCAAGAATCACGTGCAAAAGCACAAAAGTCTGTGAAAATTGCAGACCATATGCTTTTTGTAACTTATCCTCTAATCAAGGATGATAAATTACTAATGGCGATCCTTGAAAATATTTTTTTAGCGTTCACAAATGGTATGGGATCTGTTCTTTATTATGAACGCCTATTCAAAAGAGTGCCACCATTTCACGAAACATTTGATAGTAAATATAATTTATTTGTAGAAAAAATCATGCCAAAATACGGCCTTCATTCAAGGTTCACAACAATTATTAAGCGAGTAAAAGAGATGGTTGTAGCACATAAAGCATCTCCCATGGAATTTTCACGGGGGGGCAAATTTGTTATTTGCTCAGAAGATTATAGGTTAAAAACATTAACTCCCGAGCAATTAAAGATTTATGTGACTGATGCAAAAGAGTTTTTAAAATTAACAAGCAGGATTGTGGAGAAAAATGAGTATATATTTAAGTAATGCACAAGATCAACTTAAAAGAATAGATCATCTAATTTATGTTTCATTAAAATATACTAGGACAGTTGATGTTTTAAAGTCAATCCTAAAACGATTAATTGCATGTTTTGATGAGTGTATATCTGGCTTACTTGAATTAAGTGTAGACAGAGAAAAAATTCCAGAGATTCCAACAAATGTAGTTGCTAGGATGAGAACAATAATTGAATTATTCTCTCACCCCGAAATTGAAAAACTATTAAATTTCTATGTTATGCTAAGAAAAATTGACAAAGAAACACCTATTAAATCTAATGAATATAGGCGTGGAGTTAGAATGAGTGTTATTTTAAAAGATACTGTTGTGGAAGTTGATATTGATAATGTTGAAGAGTACTTTAAATTGGCTCAGAGTTTTTTTAGAATCTGCTTAAAGATATTTGAAGTTACTAATGAAACTGGGCAAGACCCTGATTTGGAAAGTGTCATAAGGGGCGTTGCAATTGACCTTGAATTTGAACGTGGATAAAATGGATAAAGTCCTTGGTATTGTTTCTGGAAAAGGAGGAGTTGGAAAAACTACTACTGCAATTAATTTAGGGCTTGTGCTAAACAATTTTGGAAGAAGAGTTGTTGTTGTTGATGGAGATTTATTAAAACCAAATATCGGTGCTGTTTTGGGGGTTAAATTAAAAGAAATAAAGAATCATACAATTCATCACGCAGTTAAAAATAATAAAAAGCTTGATGAAATTGTTTATGTCCATTCTTCTGGCTTAAAATTTATTCCTGGGGACCACACTGATTCATCAATTAAAGATTTAAATAAAGAGGTCTTTGAAGATATGAAGAGTTCTGAGTTAATAATCTTAGATACTCCTCCCGGGTTTGGAGAGGATACAAGGGCAGCAATTAGAATATGTGATGCAGTCTTAGTGGTGGTTACTCCCGAAGAAGCTTCGATTCAGGCCGGAATTAAAACAATTAACATTGCAAGAGAAGAAAAAGTAAAAATTACTGGAATAGTTTTAAACAGAAAAAGAGAAGGTAGTTACGGCAAAACTGAAATTGAAAGTATAACCGGTATTCCAGTTATCGGCGAGATTATAGAAGATAAAAGTTTTGAAGAGGCAGCATATAATAGGCACCCAGTAACTTATTATTATTATGATTCTAGTGTGACTGATGGCTACAAGGCACTTGCGGCAAAACTCCTTGGTGAGAAGTATGAAGGCATCCAAGATAAAAAAGAAAGAGATAGTCCGATTAATAAAATTCTTAAGAAATTAGGTTTTAAGCCATTAAATTTATAAAGGGATGCAATTTCCATATCTTAAATTAAGCCTATTTTCCACAAAATGCGTAGGAAATGCTCTATGGCCGGCTTAATCCACTCAGAAGTGCCAGAGCTGTACTTTCTGATGATACAAAATGGAACAAACTGAATTTAGACACATTGTGAGAATAGGGGGCTCAGACCTTCCAGGTACAAAGTCAGTCCTATTTGCTTTAAGAAAAGTTAAAGGTATTGGATTTATTATGGGAAATGCCATTTGCCACTTATCTCAAATTGATAGAACTAAAAGAGCAGGAGATTTAAGCGATACTGAGATTAGAAAATTAAATTCTACCATTGAAAATTTGAAAAATGAAAGCTTGCCTAAATGGCTTGTTAACAGAAGAAAAGATCCAGAAACTGGTGTTGATAAACATTTAATGGGTCCAGACTTAATGCTTGCAAAAGAAGATGATATTAAAACTTTAAGAAAGATTAAGAGTTATAAGGGATTTAGACATGGTAAGGGCCTTCCTGTAAGGGGTCAGAAAACTAAGTCCAATTTTAGAAGAAACAAAGGTAAATCTTTGGGAGTAAAGAGGAAGAGATAATGGGAGATCCAAAATTCCAACATAAAAAGTACGTCACTCCAGACCATCCTTGGCAAAAAGAGAGACTTGAATCAGAGCGAGCTTTTATGCAAGAGTATGGAATTAGAAATAAAAAAGAATTATGGAAGATGGAGTCTTTGAAAAAAAGGTTTGCTGCGAGAGTTAAGGAGCTTATTGCAGATGAATCAAAACAAAGCGAACTTGAAATGCAGCAACTTTTGGGAAGAATGTATTCTCTTGGTTTAATTGAAGACCAGGGTGCTGATGTGGATGTTCTTTTAAGTTTAGAACTAAAATCTGTTCTTGATAGAAGATTACAAACTCTTGTTTTAAGGAAAAATTTAGCTCACACAATTAAACAAGCCAGACAATTTATTGTTCATGGTCATATTTATGTAAAAGATAAAAAAATGACTTCTCCATCCCATATTACTAAAAGAGATGAAGAAGCAGGCTTAAGATTTTCAGCAGATTCAAAGTTAGCTGTGCCTAATCACCCAGAGGTTAGTAAGGAAGTTAAACCAAAAAAACCTCGACCTCCAAAAGAGGATAAGAGAAGAAGAGGTAGACGAAGATGAGACCAACAACTGGACTTAGATGGGGTGTAGCACATATATTCTCTTCATATAATAATACTATAGTTCATATTACAGACATTTCAGGGACTGAAACAATTGTTATTAAGTCTGGTGGAATGATTGTTAAGGCAGATAGAATGGAATCTTCTCCAACTGCAGCAATGATTGCTGCAAAAGAAGCTTCCCAAGCTGCAAGAGACGTTGGAATAAACGCTCTTCATGTTAAAATCAAGGCCCCCGGAGGCCATAATGGTCCACATTCACCTGGTCCTGGAGCACAAGCTGCAGTTCGCGCATTTTCCAGAATGGGAATGAAGATTGGAACAATTGAAGATGTCACTCCGCAACCACATGATGGATGCCGAAAGAAAGGAGGAAGACGGGGTCGAAGAGTATGAAACTAGTCTCAAAAAATAAGGAAGACACTAGAAGAACCTTTGTAGTCGAAGGAGAACCTTATTGGTTTGTAAATTCATTAAGAAGAATAATGGCCACAGAAGTTCCAGTTTTAGCTATTGAAGATGTGGAATTTAGAAAAAATGATTCAGCAGCATATGATGAAATTGTTGCATTAAGACTTGGTTTAATGCCACTTAAAACTGATATTAAAAATCTAAATTTGAAGAGTGAATGTAATTGTAAGGGAGCAGGTTGCTCAATGTGCGAAGTTAAATATCATTTAAAAGAAAAAGGCCCAAAAACTGTTTATGCAAAACATATAAAATCATCAGACCCAAAATTAATGCCTGTTTTTGAAGATATGCCAATTGTTAAACTTGGCAAAGGCCAAGAATTAGAGTTTGAGGCAATTGCTGTTTTAGGAAAAGGTAATGTACATATGAAATGGTCTCCTGGATTATTTCACTATAAATACTTTCCAAAAATAAACACTGGCAAATCAACATGCACTGAAGCAATTGACAGATGCCCTCTTGGCATTCTTGAGTTAAAAGCTGGCAAGGTTGTTGTTAATGAACTTAAACAATTAGATTGTCATTTATGTGAAGCATGTTCAGATGCTTGTAAAGATATCAAAGTAGAACTTGACGAAAATAAACATGTGATCATGATGGAGTCCTGGGGGCAATTAACTTGCAAAGAAATTGTTCATAAGGCATCTTCTATTTTTGAAGATAAACTTAATGAGTTTGCAGAAAAAATTGCTAAGGATAAAAAATGAAAAACCAAATAACAACAAAATTAACTGAGAAAGTGTATGAAAAAGCACGTACTGATAAGAGTAAATTTTGGTGGGTAATTGCAAAGGAACTTGAAAAGTCAAGAAGGACTCGCCCAGAAGTTAATTTATACAAATTATCCAAAGTTACTAAAGATGGTGAAACTGTTTTAGTTCCAGGAAAAGTACTTGGTACAGGTACCTTAGATCACAAATTAAATGTTATTGCACTTTCATTTTCAGCTACTGCCCTAGAAAAATTAGGAAAAATGGCAGTAACATTATCTGACTTAGTTGATTCAGGAAAAACTCCAAAGGCAGTGAGGATTATAAAATGATTATTGATGCAAAAGGATTAATTTTAGGCAGAATTGCAGGTCTTGCAGCTGAACAAGCATTAAGGGGCAACACAGTAATCATAGTAAACTCAGCAGAAGCAGTAATTTCTGGGAGAACAAAAAGTACTATTGCCAAAGGTAAGAAACGACAAGAGATTGGTGTTGTTAAACAGGGACCATACACTCCAAAAAAACCAGCGGGCTTAATGAGAAGAGCTGTTAGGGGAATGCTTCCTTGGAAAAAAGCCAGAGGGCGTGAAGCGTTTTCAAGAGTTAAGTGTTATGAAGACTATCCAGAAGATATTAAAGGAGAAGTATTACAAGTTCCAGAAAAAATTAAGGCTACTAAGTTAACAACCCTTAAAAGAATTACTTTGGGCGAATTATGCATAGCTGTAAGTGGAGCTAAGGGGAAGAATAAATGAAGAAAGTAATCTTAACCTCAGGAAAGAGAAAAAGAGCAGTAGCAAGAGCCCACCTCAAGGAAGGCCAAGGTATTGTGAAGGTTAATAACATTAATATTGAGAATTTTGAACCAGCTATTTGTAAAATGAAAATCCTTGAACCATTGATTTTAGCAGGGGAAAAGGCAAAAAAGGTTAACATCTCAGTAAATATTATTGGTGGTGGAGTTGTTGGTCAAGCTGAAGCAGCAAGACTAGCTGTTGCAAGAGCCTTAGCTGAATATGATAAGGGTCTTGAATCAGTATATCTTGAGTACGATAGAAACTTGCTAGTTGCAGATGTTAGACGAAATGAACCACATAAACCTAACAGAAGTAAACCAAGAGCTAAACGACAGAAATCCTACAGATAGGATTTCTCGGCATTTTCGTAAATAAAAATACGACAGAAATCCTACAGATAGGATTTCTCGGCATTTTCGTAAATAAAAATACGACAGAAATCATACAGGTGAAAAAATGATAATCCCAGTTAGATGTTGGAGTTGTGGCAAACCAGTTGGCCAGTTATGGGACTCTTTCAATGCTAAAGTTAAGAAAGGAGAGACCCCAAAAAAAGCAATGGATGAACTGGGATTAGAAAGATACTGCTGCAGATCATTATTCTTAGGCCATGTTGATTTAATTGATATCGCTGGCAAATATAAAAAGTTCTAACCTATTTTTAAAGAATTCTTCCAAATATATTCTCCAAAGTCAAAACCTTTTTATACTGCCTGCAAATAACTTAGTTAAGTTCTACTATGTATGATGTGATTGTGATTGGGGCTGGGCCTGCGGGATTATTTGCTGCAGATAAACTAGCTGATAATAATCTTAAGGTTTTAGTTGTTGATAAAGGTAAGGACATTAAAAAAAGAAAGTGCAAAATTAATTCAACAAGAATGGGATGTCTTAAGTGTAAGACTTGCGATATAATGTTTGGAGTAGGGGGTGCTGGCGCATTTTCTGATGGGAAATTAATCTTCTCAACAAAGATAGGAATCTTTATGGATCAACTAGAGATTACTGATGAACAAGCAGCAAAATACATGGAGAGAGTAGAAAACATTTTTCTTGATTGTGGGATTGATAAAACAATATATGGCACTTCAAAAAGGGTTAAAGAGTGGTTAAAAAGAACTGAAAAAGTAGATGAATTAGTTAAATTAAATAATCCAAATAAAACCCCTTCAATTAAATTGGTGCCGTCAAAACAACGCCATATTGGATCAGATAATACTCCTTTGGTAATTGGTAGGTTTAAGGAAAAATTAGAAGCGAAGGGAGTTACTTTTAAATTAAATTTTGAAGTTCAAGAGATTTTAAAAAATGATAATTTCTATATTAAACGGGGAACTGAAATTGAGCAATCTAAGTATCTAATTGTGGCTCCAGGAAGAGGGGGAGCTTATTGGTTTAGAGACACAGCCCACAAATTAGGAATCAAAACCGCATTTGGTCCAATTGATGTAGGGGTTAGAGTTGAAGTTTTAGCCAAAGACATGGATGAGATAACCAAGGTAATTTATGACCCAAAATTTTGGATTGATACGCCCACTTATGGGGATCGCGTAAGAACTTTTTGCACTAATCCCAGGGGTTTTGTAACGATTGAACAATTTGAAAACATGCAAATTGTTAATGGTCATGCAATGAGAAACAAAAGAACAAAAAATACAAATTTTGCAATGCTTTCAACAATAAATTTAACTAAACCTATTGTAGATACCACCGAATACGGAAGGAATATTGCAAGATTTTGCAATTACATTGCCGATGGCAAACCCATTATTCAAAAGCTTGGCGATTTAAAGCGGGGAGGTAGGAGTTATCAAAAAGGTATTGATAAAAACGTTGTTAGACAGACTCTTAAAACAGTGTGCACAGGAGACTTAGGCCTTGCTTATAATTACCGTATTATTATAAATATTTTGGAGGGCTTGCAAATGTTAAATATGGTTATTCCAGGTGTTTACAAGGATAGCACATTACTTTACGCCCCAGAAGTTAAGTTTTATGACACAAGATATACTACTGACTCGAATTTGCAAACCAATGTGCCTGGATTGTATGTTGCAGGCGATGGGGCAGGTAAATCAAGAGGTATTGTTGGGGCTGCTGTAACTGGTATTCTCGCCGCAGAAGGCGTAATTAGAAATTCTTAATTATAATCTCTCCAGGTATGGCCACACTTTGTACACTTTAGAAACTTAGTTGCTGCTTCGTCGGCCGATCTTGTTTGTACGAGCCAGTAATACGCTTCGCCGTTTTTACACTCCGGACAATCTTCTTTTGTTTTAGGTAGAATTTGTGGTTCTTCTTCCACTACTTCAACTCTTCTAGTTTCTTTGATAACTTCTGCCTTAACAGTTGTTTTTCCTTTTGGAATTACCTTAAAATTACAACTGGCACATTCAAGTTCTCCTGTTTTTTTCCCTGGTTTTAAGATTGATCCACATTTTGGACAAAAAAGCATTTTATCACCCTATCCTCTTGCCTATTAAAAAGCTTATTAAGTCTACAAATTTAATTTTTACGTAACCAAGATATGGGATTTTTAAAGCTGAAACCCCTAAGACTCGATCTTCATTAATATTTACTTCTGCAATAGTTGAATCATCAAATGATGCACTATTATGGTCCCCTTTGGTAGTAAAATACCATTCATCTCCTAGTTTTTTCTTTTCAACTACTCGATGGATTATGGGGTATTCTTTATTGGCCCTAAATACAATTACATCTCCTAATTTGATATCTTCAGGCTTTTTCCCTCTAAGAATAATAATATCTCCTCTTTTAAATCCAGCACTGTGGAATGGAAATTCTGCAAATTGCTCTTTGGTTAGATTGTGATGGGATTCATAATAAAACCCACAATTCTCCCAATAAAAGTCAAAATCAACACTTCGTTTTGTACTAAACATAACCCCACAAACTGCCCAAGATGTTTTATCATAGATAAGACAGTTAGACCCTGTTCTATCGAAGGTTTTGCATGGATGAATCATCCTATGATCCATACTTTCTGAAACAACTGCAACAATTGGATGGCTTGTTCCAAGGATTAAACCAATCCCTGGATAAAGGAGAAATTTGATTAATACAAATGCTAAAACTATGTTTAAAACCCAACTCCAAACAGAATTACTATGCCATAAAAATTTCCAAAAAATCTTCCATAATCTAAGCAATTCACCCATATTTTACTCACAAAGTTGCATAAAGCATAAAAAGCTATCGGTTTATCTTAATCTTTGTGGTAAAAGAAAAAATAGTTGAGGATTATGGAAATGATAACTACTCTGGAATTCTGCAATTACGATGTAAAAATAAGGAAAAATTAGATGTTGTTATGGGTTATATTAAAAAAGGGCAAGGCTTATGCAAGGTAGTTCTTGCAAAAAATGGGTATGATATTTTTGTTGGTCCAAGGGGAGTAATGAATAAATTGATTAAAGCATTACCTTTGACCTTTGGCGGGAAACTTTCTTACACCACTCAATTAGTAACAATTAGGCGTCAAACAAGTAAAGAGGTTTATAGATATTATGTGCTTTATTGGATTTTTCCTTATTCTAAGGGAGAAATAATTGTAATTGATAATTCCCCCATAAGAATTACTGGGATCTCTAAAAAGATTACTGGAAATAATCTTGCAACAGGAAAGCGAATTACATTTATTTATGATAAAGAAGACTTTGAAAAATTAGTTGTTCATAAAGTAAGAGCTTCAAAGTATTCACCTAAATTAACCCTTCTTCATCCTGAAACGTTTCAGGAGACTATCCCTGTTAATGAGGCCTTAAAAAAACAAGAAGAGTATGACGTTGTAGCACTTAAAGAGAAAGTGTATATTGTTAACCAGTAAACATCCTAAGTGCATAAATTGCAAGCGCTGCAATCAAAGGGATTGTTAAATTATCTTCTAATTTCGCCCAATGAAATCTTATTTCAATAACCTCAATAAACATCCCAAATGAACTAGCAACGAGAGCTTCAAGGGGAGTTACAAAAAATATTGTTAGATTAAATGCTACAAGCCATCCTGCAAAACTTCCTTCAAGCGTTTTATGCTTTGACAACCATCCAGGGTGTTTTATTTTACCAAAGAGTTTTCCAAAGATGTTTGAAACAGAGTCTCCTGCAGCAAGTACAATAATTGCAGCTAATGCAATATCTCTTGGAAAAGCTAAAAGCACAATTGAAGCCCCCATGAAAAATGTAATAAATCCACGCCCAGGAAACCTATTAATATCTTCTTTTCTTTCAAACATATTTACAAGCCAATTTACAAATGGAAGTTTAATTATACTATTTAATAGAAAGATTGCTTCAGATAATACCCCCAAAGCAAATAAGTAATATGGTGATAAATCTGTAAAAATATAAACATTAACAATTGCAATGCCTAGTAGAAAATGTGCAATTTGCCTTCTAAATTCTAATCTTAAATCCATTTTTTTATATGCTTACTAATAAATTCAATATAGTGCTTGCGTTCTTCTTCAACTAAAAAGAAATGACCAATTACATATCCAATAATTGCGCCTGCAAAAACATCTGATAAATAATGATAGGAAAAAAAGACTCGACTTATTCCTACACCAATTGCAAAGAGTATCCAAAACCATTTGAAGAATGGAAACTCTTTATCTAGAATAGGAACTGTTGCAAAGGCAATTGCTGCATGAATGCTTGGAAATGAAGAGCCAATAATTGGGAATGCAAAATCCATTGGTCTAGGCCTTGCAATTAATAATTTAAGTAAAAACGAAACAATTCCTGAAGTTAAAAAACTCAGCCATAAAATTGGAATCCATTTCTTTTTATGTTCATGCCACATAAATAAGCTTGACATAAACACCATTACTATAAATACAGAGCCAAGATGAGTTACCCACTGCATCAAATATATTAAGAATGCATGCTGAATAGACGCCATCCCTAAAATTATTTCTTTATCAAAAAGAAGGCTAAATATAGCTAATAAAACTATTATAAAAAATTCAATTTTGTAAAAGATTCGTTTCATTTGTTAGGTCTACTTATTGTTTGCTAGGTGAACTTGCTTATGAGTTACATAAAAATGGGGATTACTAACACTAAAAATACCCTCCCTGGCAGGGATTTTTATTTGTTAGGAATACCCTTATAGTGGATGGGTGAAGTTACTTTTGAGTTGCATTAAATTGGGGATTTCTAACACTAAAAATTCCTCCAACCATGGTTGGAATTTTTATTTTATTTGTCGTACTCTGGGCGTAACATAGTCTGATTTGATTAGTGCTTTAATAAATTTTTGTGGATTTATAAATTCTCTAGTTTCCTGCGCAACAATGTAATTTCCTTTAATTTGACAACCTTTATGTGCTTTCTTAAATGCTTCAACATGCGTTTTTGCAGTTATTGGAGGCCCCCTTATTTTATATTCTTTGGGAAGTTCCCCTTCAAACTCAAACCAGAAACTTGCATTTTTCTTCCAGTACCATCCTTTATCAATAAGTTTAAAGCCGTATCGTTTGCTCTCCCTAACGATATAATTAAACACACAAACCATTTTGGCACCAGCAATATCCACTTTTGCATCAAGTGGAGTTACATCCAACCAAACTCCTAATTTTGAAAGATCACTTTTTTTTTTGATTTCCTCAACAAAAAATTCTTTATTGGGCCCAAATTCTTTAGCAAGCTTGACAAATTTATCAAAGTTTTCTTTAGTTAATGCTGCAGCAGTATTTCTTGAATCTTGCACTGGATCAATTAATAGTAATGGCCCAAGTTTTGAGGTATTTAGACTAAGGGCTGCTTCAGTTGCATTTTGATAAACTTTATTTGGATCAATAAGTTGCCTTGACTTCCATTTAGAAGCTTCTTTTAATAACTCTAAAAATCCCCCATAATAACAGACTAGAATTTCACAAACATAACCTGAGAATCCTCTTATATAACTCTCTGCCCCATAAAGATTATTTGCCTTTAGTAGCGCCTTAAGAAGCATGATACCTTCTTTTATTTTAGTATTAGAATTTTTATTTACCCATTTTACATGAAGTGGAGAGATATCGGTGATGTTTTTAGAGTCATTAGCTTTCTTAATTTCTACTATTGGCACCACTTCGAACGTTATGCCTTTAAATTCCACTTGAAAATAATCCCTGCTACCATGTACTCTAGTAATTAGCTTAAATTTAGAAAGTATTTTTGCAAGTTTCTCAGAAATATCATTATCTTTCTCAAATCTTACAAATAAATCTACATCTTTTATTCCTTTAAGCCAAGTGCCCTTAGCATAAGAGCCACCAACGAAAGTATTTCTGGGTAATTTTTTTATAAATTCATCTACAATAGCCTTAACTTCAATAATTTCAGACTTAGATGGTGCAATTTCTTTTAGTATTGAATTTAACATTATAATTCTTAGAAATGTTAGGCTATAAAAAGTTTTCACTTGTGAACGTCACCAAAACCCTTAAATATGTCTAACTTTTTCTCTTAATATCAAAAAGGGATGCTTAAATGACTAAAATTAATAGGATTGTCATGCAGGGGTTTAAGTCATTTGCTAAGACTACTGAATTGCCTTTTGATTCTGGATTTAATGTTGTGCTTGGCCCTAATGGGTCTGGGAAGAGTAATGTTACTGATGCAATTTGTTTTGTGCTTGGAAAATTGGGTGCAAAAGGCCTTCGGGCAGAAAAACAAGCAAATTTAATTTATGATGGGGGAAAAACAAAAAGCCCTGCAAAATTTGCAGCAGTTTCAATTTATTTTGATAATTCTGGCAAAGAATTTCCTTATGAAGGAAAAGAAATCGTAATTTCTAGAAGAGTTTTACCAACTGGCAATTCTTTATATAAGATTAATGACATTAAAAGTTCAAGAAAAGAAATTATTGATCTCTTAAGTTTAGCAAAAATTGATCCAAATGGTTATAATATAATTCTCCAAGGGGACATTGCTAAATTTGTTGAAATGTCAACAGAGAGTAGAAGGCAGGTAATTGAAGAGATTGCAGACATAACCCTTTATGAAGACAAGAAACGTCAAGCATTACTTGAATTAAATAAAGTAGATGACAAATTAAAAGAAGCAAAAATTGTCCTAACTGAAAGAAAAACTTACCTTGATGAACTCCGAGTGGAACATAGGCAAGCTAAAAGATATAAAGAGATGACTGATAGAATAGATTCTTCAAAAGCAACTTACTATCATTTAAAAATTTTAGATAGAACTCAATCCTTAGAAAATATAGATTCTAGATCAGAAAAGATGCAAGGGGATATATCTAAAAACCAGTCTAAGCTTTCTGAACTTAAAGGGGCAAGTGATGAAACTCAAAAAGGAATTGATAAAATAAACGCTGAAATTGAAGAGAAGGGGGAAAAAGGACAAGTTGATATGCATAAGAAAATTGAGGATTTAAGAGTTAATATTTCTGCTAATTCTGCTCGAATTGAAGGTTGTAAAGAAGAATTAAATAAAATTGAACAAAGAAGAGAAGGATTAAAAAGACAAGAGACTGAACTTGATGAGCGCTTAGGCGGTTTATCTGCAGAAGTAAAACAACTTGAATCTGATAAAAAAAAACTTTTAGAAAGTAGAACAGAAATTCAAAAGAAACTTGCTTTAATCAAACAAAAATATAATGTTGAAGATACAACTAGAATTGAGAGCCAAGTGACAGAACTTGATAATTTTGCAGATGACCTTTCTTCAGAACTATTGACTTTAAGAGAAAAACAACAAGAATTAATGAGAACAAAAGACTCTTTAGAAATGCAGCTTAATAACCTTGAACAGAGAATTGAAAAATTAGCTGAAGTTGAAGCAACAAACAAAAAAGAACTTGTAGTTTTAAAAGAATTAAAAACTCAATTTAAAATAAGAACTGTTGAGTTAAATAAAAAATTAAATGAGGATTCTGCAATGGCTGCAAGACTTGCAACCCTGCGAGATCAATTATTAAAATCTCGCGAAGAGCTAGTTAAACTTAGTCAAAAACAATCTTCATTAAACGAACATATTGCGGGCAATATGGCAATTAAAAAAGTTCTTGAAAGACGTGACCCTGGTGTTTTTGGAACTGTTTCATCTTTGGGTTCTGTTAGCAGTAAATTCTCCCTCTCATTAGATGTTGCTGCCGGGTCTCACTTAAAAGATATTGTAGTAAATGATGATTCAATTGCTGTTAAATGTATTAAATATTTAAAAGAAAATAGACTTGGAATTGCAACTTTTTTACCCTTAAATAAGCTACGAGTCTCGCCATCGGATCAAAAAATAAGAAGCCTTGTTAAGGCAGATGGAGTCCAAGGTTTAGCAATTGATCTTCTTAAGTATGATCCCAAATATGCAAAAATTTTCCAATGGGTTTTTAGGGACACATTAATTGTTGATAATATCGATGTTGCAAGAAGACTTGGTGTTGGAACTGCCAGAATGGTTACAATTGATGGAGATTTAGTTGATAGATCAGGCGCGATGGTTGGAGGGTATAGAAGAGGTAAAAAGAGTTCACTTGGTTTCCAAGAAGAAGAAGTCACTAAAAACTTATCTGAGGTTAAGGCCCGTGTTAGCACTTTAACAAACCAAGTAGTAGATTTGGAACAAGAAAAAGTTAGGAGTGAGGAGATTATTGTTGCATTAAAACATAAAAAAGCAGATTTAGAAGCAGAGATTATCAAATCTGAAAGATCCCTTCATTTGGACTCTGATGATTTGGGTGCAACTGCAAATAAGAGAGAAATATTATCTACAAATCTAAGTGTTGCAGACAAAGCGTTGGCCATATTATTAAAAGAAATTGCCGATAAAACCAAACAATTAACTGAAAAGAAGATGGAAAAAGAGAGATTAAAACAAAAACTCTTAATTGTTCGTGATCCAAAACTTCTCGGAGAGATTAATTCATATGAAGAAAAGATTAGATCAATTCATGAAGAATTAGTTAGAATTGATGGGCATATAAAGAATAATACTGCTCAAGGTAATGAGGTCTTTAGAAAGGAACTTGATCGTGTGCACCTTGTTTTAAAGCAACTTATTAAAGAAGAGAAAGGATTTACTGATGAGATTGATAAGAAGATTAAGACCAATAATGAATTAGATGCAAAATTAGAAGGGATGGAGAGTAAGGCCCAGGCATTTTATTCTAAATATAAAGAACTTTTCAAGAATAGAAATGAGTTTGTTGATAAATTAAGAGAACTTGATGTTAAAAAAGCTGAGCTTAATGAACAAACAAGGCAAATTGAATTAAAATTAAACCAAGTTTCACTTGATAGGGCAACAATTAAAGCACAACTTGCAGGACTTGAAGAGGAGTCAAAACAATTTAAGGATGTGGGGCTTTTTGAAGGAAAAACAATCGGAGAATTAAAGCGCGAGATTGACCGCTATGAAGGGATGGTTGCAACATTTGGAACTGTTAACTTAAAATCCTTAGAAATTTATGATGCTGTTGAAGAGGAGTATAAGAATCTAACACAAAAACGAGAACTTCTATTAAAAGAAAAAGAAGATGTTGGAAAGATGATGGAAGAAATTGAGCTTAAGAAAAAAGGTCTTTTTATCCAATCTTTTGAAAAATTAAATTTAAAATTCCAAGAATTTTTTAAGAAATTATCCGCAAAAGGTGGTGAAGCTTTCTTAACCATTGAAAATGAGGAAAATCCTTTTGATGGAGGAGTCCAGATTAGAGTTAAAAGAACAGGCAAACGCTATGTAGATTTAAGATCATTATCTGGTGGGGAGAAAGCAATGACCGCATTATCTTTAATATTTGCAATCCAAGAATACGATCCTGCAACATTTTATATTATGGACGAGGTTGATGCAGCACTTGATAAGCAAAATTCAGAAAAGTTAGGCAAGCTTATCAAGGAATATTCAAGCAAGGCCCAGTATATTGTGGTATCCCATAATGATTATATTATCCAGGGAGCAGATACTCTGTTTGGTGTAAGTATGTCAGAACATGGAATATCTAAAATAATATCTTTAAAGATTTAAAATACTTCTAAAACAAGTTTAATATCTTTTACAGTTTTGTCAAATGTATACATTTCAGTTACAGTATTTCTTGCATTATTTCCAAATCTAATTCTTTTAATGTCATCCTTAAACATATCTACAATTAATTTTGAAAGCATGTAAGAATCAAATGTTGAGAAAAAAGCACCATTTTTCCCTTCCATAACATAGTCTCTCATTAAACCTACTCTTGTGACGAGCACAGGCACTCCACAAGCCATTGCTTCAAGGGTTGAAAGAGAGGTTGTTTCTGTTAAACTTGGAAGACAGTAAACATCTATTGCCTGTAAAAAGGGGATAACATTATCTTGTGAACCCACATGAACAACGCCTTCTTTATTATTAAGAAGTTTGTTTAAATCTTTAATTCCTTCTCCCACAACAAGCAAATGAAGATTGCCAATCTGTTTTCTTGCGCGCAAAAAAGCTCTGTATAATGTGATTAGATTCTTCTCTCTGCCAATTCTTCCGACATATCCAATAATTCTATCCTTACTTGAAAATCCAATGGCCTCTTTTGCTTTATCTTTATCTTTTGTCGGAGTAAACTTATCAATATCAATCCCTAAGAAAACTGGTTTTGTTGGAGTGGTAACTTTATTCTTTCGAAGTATTCCTCCCACCTCTAATGTTGGAACCATAATAAGTTTGCATTTATTAAATAGATACCTTGCCCACCATTTTGTAAATTTGTGCATTGTTCCTTGAAGTAGTCTTCCTGAAAGACTTTTTGGAATAAGTTCCCAATCAATTGAATGAATAAACGAAAGTACGCTCTTTTTTTGCCTTGATCCAAGCAAAATGCCAGCGGCTCCAATTGGCCCAAGCGTATGGGTCCAGATAGTGTCTGCCCATTTTATATGCTTTTTAATACTCCCCATTACAATCTTTGGAAATACATAATCTGCAGCGTGGATTTTTCCTAAAGGGATTCTAATTACTTCAACACCTTCTATTGGTTCTAAAGATCCATCAAATTTTGGAGCAATAACTCTTAATTCAAAATCATCCTTTATCCTTGGAATAAGTTCAGTTAAGAATCTTGCAATACCGTCCCACCGTGGCAAATATGAGTCAGTGCAAATTAAAATTTTCTTCATTTTATTTTTAAAAAAACCTCTGCATATTTAGTTTTTGCGCGCAATCCTGCAAGAATTGCAGTAATCCAATAAGCAAAAATCCCCATTCTTACAACAGGCACATGGCTTTGACTTTTTTGAAGTCTTAATGCTTCAATTTTATTTGAAAATGTTTTTGATATATCAACATACATCTTGGGGGAATTGGTTTTTCTAATAATCAAAGGATTCCACACATTAAAAGAATATATGTTTATTGTTTTCATATTTTCTGTAAGTTTTAATGTAAAATTAACAACAGCCCGATGATCTGGCAATGGATCATCAATTGAATGAGTAAAAATCTTTTTAATTTTATATGTTTTAATAATCTTTTTTATTTGCTCTTTAATTTTATCTTTATTTAATTCTTCTCTAAACTTTCCTTCTTTAAACCCCAGGATTATATCCTTATACTCACCAGTATGTTCTGCAGCCTTAATTGTTTCAGCTTTTCTTTGTCTACGAACAACAGTTTCCTTAAACCACGGATTTCCAGATTCTCCATAAGAAAAAATAACCACAATAACCTTCTTGCCTTCGGCTGAAAGTTTTGCAATAGTTCCCCCTGCACCGATTATGTGATCATCGGGATGTGCACATAAGATTAAAATGCCATTGTCTTCCATTATTAATCAGACCATCTATTTATTTAAAAGGTTTTTGGCATAAGTATTATAAAGTATACTGATAAAATATTTGCATGGAAGATTTATCCAAATTTGTAAAAAAGAAGCAGTTTCAAGGCTTTACTGATAAACAAATCAAAAAGCAGCTTAAAGATAATGGATATTCAAATTATGATATTTATCAAGCATTTACTCCACAATTCTTTAGTAATTTACAAAAGCCAGAAACCCAAGAAGAAAAACCTGCATATTCAAAATTGCATGAATCTAATATTACTCCAAGTAACATTCCTCCAATTAATATTCTTCCAACCAAGATTCTTCCAACCAATATTGAACCCTTGGCCATTGCTGCAATCATCTTTGCATGGATAATTCCTTTTTTTGGAGCAATCTTAGGAGTAATAGCATTATTCAAGTTAAGGGATTCTGAAAAAGGAGGAAAACCTCTAGCTGTAATGGCAATTATAATAGGTATTGTATCCTCAATCTCCTTTTTTTTATCATTTTTGAGCTATTTTTGAGCTTAAGTTTTTAAATATCTTAATTGGACAAAAGGTTTTTAAATCATCACCTGTTTTTCTGCTCATTAATGCAACGGAATACCGTAAATTAAAGATTAACGGAATTCTGACGTCAAAAAGCACTCCGGTGCAAATTAAAAATTTCCCTATCAGTTTTTTTGACGGGACGGTAGCTCAATCTGGGAGAGCGCCAGACTGAAGATCTGGATGTCGAGGGTTCAAATCCCTCTCGTCCCATTTCTCTTCATTCTTTTAATCAATTCATTAGCATAGTTCTAAGTGGCATGGGACGATAGGTAGCGAACGTTAGTGAGCGTGTCTCGAGTCCCCTATACAGTCTGCAGTCTGGAGTGAATTTTTCTTTTAATCAATTCATTAGCATAGTTCTAAGTGGCATGGGACGAGAGGTAGTCTGGAGTACGGAGTCTGGAGTAAAAACATAGCTCAAACCTCAAACCTCAAACCCCAACCTGCTCTTTAATATCCTTGGCTATCTTGGGTCCTACAAGAATTTTCAATTCAGAAAGAGAAATCTTCTTTACTTCACGTAAGGTCTTAACTTTGTTTCTAAACAGTTTCCTCGCTCTTACTCTTCCAATATTTTTAAGCTTTAATAAGGGCAATAGCTCTTCTTTTACACCATACTTAAGCCTGATTCTTAGTTTGTCAATTTGATTAATATTCTTTTTTTCTTCTAAAATATTAGCTAGTTCTTTTGTTGAGTACAAAAGCCACTCTGCAATATCAAGTTTATACCTTGTTTCTCCGGGTCTTGAACCAAACTCTTCCATGATCTCTTCCTCATCAGTTTCATCAACCCAGGACAAGAGCATTGCAGCAGTCTTTACAGAATTTAAAAAAGTATCATAGTCTTGCTCAAAGTAACTTGGTTCCTCAGCTAAAAGTTCTGAGAAATGTTCTCCTAAAAATTCTTGATAGTGGTCATATTCTTTTTGCCTTACACGAATTAGTGGGCGCATTTCAAGAGTTGAGCAAATAAGTTGCAATAAAGAAAATGGGGTAACAGAAATTCCTTTCATACGTTTAATGCCTTTAATCAGATGATTAGCAGCCAAGGGATCTAGATATAATTCAGACACACGCTTACCTAATAGCGTCGCAGTCAAACGAGTATTCTCAAGTTCATTGGCAGATACAAAATCCCCTCCTTTTGGGCCTGCTAAAAACTTCCAGTCAATAAGCTGCAATTTTACTTTATCAATAATTTTAAAGAGCGCATCTAAATCCTCAAATTGTTTAGCCCAAAAGGTTCTTGAAAAAAAGTCACGTAAACTTTCTTCAGTTTTGGCAATACCAGTTACAACTAGTGAAAGTAAGTATGTTCTTAAAACAGGTTCAACAGCAAGTTTTGAAAAAATCTTTTCAGGTTCTCCATTGATAAACCTTTTAATGATATCTTGCTTTTCATCTTCGCTTTTAGCAATTACTATTGATTCTCCAAATTCTTCCTTTCCAGGCCTTCCGGCGCGCCCGGCAGCTTGATGGTATTCAAGCACAGGGATTAATTCTAAACCCCGTTTGCCATACCTTTTAACATCCCTCATGATGCTTCTAAATGCAGGCAAATCAACTCCTGCAGCCATTGTTGTTGTGCAACAGATAATATTCACTGTACCCTCTCTAAAGCCATCCTCAATTAACTCTCTTTGCTTTGAGTGGAGGCCCGAATGGTGAAATGCAATACCTTTTTTTATACATCTAGCAAGCCTTCTACATTGTTTTGTGGGGCTAGCTAAAACAGATTTAATATTTTCTGAAAATTCATTTAAATCAACATCTTTTATATGTTCAGAAATAGATTCAGCACTCGCTTCAGCTGATCTTTTAGTATTTACAAATATTAATGCCTGTTTTTTTAATCTAATGGTATCTAACGCTAGATCAATTACAGGTTGATTTGTAGGTGTTAAAATATCCATAAAAAGTAAAAAGAAAAAGAAGTTAAAAAAGTTATGGCTTATTCGATGATAAGCTCTGGTGGTCTGTTCATATTCTCAACAATGATTTTTACATCAATTGAGCCTGCAGCACCCTTACTGTCTGTTGCGGTGACTGTAACAATATAGTCTCCTGCATCATCAAAACCAGTGGGTTTTGAGTTGGTTGTCATCCATCCAGAGTATGCAATGGTGTAACTATCTCCATCTGGATCAATTGTTACTGGTTCGATGTTTACAGTTTCTCCTTCTTTAACAGTAATGTCAGTTATCCTTTGGATTACTGGTGCTCTGTTAACTGGAGTTACTGTGACCTTAAAGGTTTCAGTTGCAATGGCAATACCATCTGTTGCAGTGACGGCAACTTCGTAGCCTCCTTCATCTCCTTCAACAGTCTGCCATGTTCCATCTTCCCCAATGGGGTCAGAGAATGTTACTGTTATTTGATCATCATCCAGATCAGTTACAACTGGGCTCACAGTGATAAGCGCCCCTTCAATAACTGTAATTGGATTAATAGACAAGATTGCAGGTGGTCTGTTGACATTTACAACATTAACCTTAATATCTTTTGCAACACTTGTTTTTCCATCACTTGCAATGATTGTAACAATGTAAGATCCAGTATCATCAAATGATGTGACATATTCTGAACTATCCATCCAACCAGTATAGGTAATTGTTACTGGGTCATTGTCTGAGTCTGTGATTACAGGTGCAAGGGTAACTGTTTCACCTTCATTGACGGTAATCTCTTTTATAATGTCAATGACTGGTGCTTTATTCTTTGGTTCAATCATTAACAATACTTCTTTAGTAATAATTGCTTCACCATCGGATACAGTAATTTCTACTCTATATTGGCCAGCATCTCCTTCAACAGTCTGCCATGTTCCATCTTCACTTAATGGCTCACTGTAAGTTATGATTAGGTCATCATTGTCTGGATCAAGCGCTGTAACACTTAATTCAACCAAATCTCCTTCACCATAGTTTTTTACAGGAATTCCTGCAGGAGTATCAATAACCTCAACAGGTCCATCAATAACCTCTTCTAAAGGCTCTTCTGTAACCTCATCAACAGGTTCATCAATAACCTCTTCTAAAGGCTCTTCTGTAACCTCATCAACAGGTTCTTCTAAGATAACTTCTCCTGTGACTGGAGGCGCGTCCTCCTCAATTACAACAACGGTGGGTTCCTCTCCCGTTTCGTTGAAGAAAGAGACAAAAACTTCGGTCTCATCTGTTGTTCCGGTCTGCGGTGTGCAGCCAAAGAGTATCAAACTAAAAATCAATACTCCTAAAACTATTCCTTTCTTTTCCATTCCCTCCACCTCATTTTGGAGTTTATCAAATAAATAAGCATATTTGTAATCATTATAGAATAAAAAACTTATATATAAAACTTGTTGTTATCGGGTATATATTACTGTTTTCCGAGGACAAGTCTTAAATATCTGTAGTTTTATTAAAAAAAGATGGATTTAAAATTATTTTTTAGAAGCGCTTCAATTGTTTTAAATTCAGACTGTAATACTAATTGTGTCTTCTGTTTTTTCCATTCAGATAATGTTAAGCATCCAAAAAACGAACAAATTTCTAAGGAATTTTTTGAAAAATTAATCCAGCGGCTAGATAATTTCAAACCAAATTTAAAAATACATAGTGATGGAGAACCATTAAAACATCCACAGTTATGGGAATTTATTAATTTTGCAAGAGATAAAGTTAGTTCAATTGAAGTTTTAACTAATTTAAGAGAAAAAAATATTGTTAATAATATTTTGCAAGGGGAGGTAGATGCGTTACTTATTAATCTTCCAGCTGCAAATAATGAAGATTATATTAAACATAGGCCTGGAGACACTGAAGGCTTTGATATTGTATTAAATAATTTAAAAGAGTTAAAATCAAAAAAACTTTCTATTAATCCTTTAGTAATTCTTTCACAGGTTTTAACAAAATATAACTCTGATCAAAAATCCCTTGAGGATTACATTGATTTAGCCAAATCTCTTGGAGCATTTAAAATCAAATTTACTAAAATGATTGGAGTTAAAAGAACAGAAAATTTAATTCCCTCAAGCCCTCCAAATAAACAATTAAGAGATGCTTTAATTGAAAGGGGAGAAACTATGAGGGTGGAATTTGATGAATTTCCCGTCTCCAGTAATCCCAGAACAGAATGCTCAATGACTGCAATGGTCAATTTAGATGAAACAATTTCTTATTGCTGTAAGTTAAGAGATGTAAAACTCGAAAAATTCTTCTCATCAGATAAAGAATTAGCTGAAGAAATCAAAATACTTTCAAAAAAACACAAAGATAGACTATGCGAAGATTGCATGTGATTGCATGTTCAAAGAATAAACGTTTTCTGAGAAAAAAGAGTAGCACCCACCTTTTTACTAAATCTCATAGAAATCAAAGATTTCTAGGACACGGAAAATCTCTGAATTTCCCGTGTTTTGGAAAAATTTAAGTTAGGTTCGACGTTGATAAAGGATCGATTTTTCCGCAGGAGAAGGGAGCAACGCTCCCACCTTTTTACTAAATTTTTTGGAAAAATTTAGATGTAAAACTCGAAAAATTCTTCTCATCAGATAAAGAATTAGCTGAAGAAATCAAAATACTTTCAAAAAAACACAAAGATAGACTATGCGAAGATTGCATGTTCAAAGAATAAACGTTTTCTTCTAATTTCAGATCGCTATATTTGATTTAAGAAACGGTGTTTTTCACTTCAGACTTCTTACTTCAGACTTCATACTAAGAAATGGGCCCGCTGAGATTTGAACTCAGGACCACTCGATTTCTAAAGGTTATTTTTACAACCAATATATCAGTCGAGCGCTCTACCAGACTAAGCCACGGGCCCGTGGGTAGAATGGAGTTATAAACTATTTATAAAGGTTACTGTAACATTTTTATAATAATTAAACTTTACAAATGAAATGTTATACTATTTTTCATATCCTACTAAGGGGAGAATTACTGGAGCTAATCTTTTTTACAGTAGAATTGCAGAGATATTAGAAGGAAAAGGGACATTAATTGAATCATTTTGGGATTTTGTTAATGGAGGGATTAAGAAACTAACACAAAAGGATGTGTTAGTTACAAATAATGGCCCTTATGCATTTATTTTTGCATATTTAAGAAAATCAAATGGACAGAAATTTAGGATTATTAGAGATGTTCAAACAAGTCTTCATTGTAGTTATTTATTCCAGGAAATGGTGTTGCAAGAGTTCACCCAAGAAAATGATGCAGTATTATTCCCTTCAAACTACACAAGAAACCTTTACTTAAAGATATTCCCAGATTTAAAAAATTCATTTGTGTGTTACCCTTTAATTGAATCTTTCCCAAAAATAAATAGAACTCCCCCAAGGGAGTTTACAGTGGGATACTTAGGGAGAGCATCATTAGCTAAGAATTTTGATCAAATAATTAATATTGCTAAAAAAATTAAAGGTAATATCCTTGTGGGTGGCGCGATTGATTTTAAAGAGCTTCCGGATAATGTTATCCAATTGGGAAATGTTGATGACATTTGGGAATTTTTTAGTAAGATTTCAGTTTTAGCATTTCCTTCCACTGCAAATATTGAAAGCTTGGGGAGGGTACTACTTGAAGCAAATCATGCAGGGGTGCCAAGTGTAACTGCAGAGTTTGGAGCATCTCCTGAATTATCTCCCAATAATGTAAAAATAACTTCTTTTAGAAACGAAGAAGAATTACTTCACAATCATCCTTTGGGAGTTATTGATGAATTAGAATTTATTGAAAAATTAAATTATAAAAACTTAGGTTCAAATGAGTTTTATCAAAATCATGATAAACTATTTCTTCAAATCATCATGGGTAATGCAAGGAGTCAAGAAAGAATAAAATTAAACCCAAATGTTGAAAATTTTATTGCTCTTACCAAAATATATATAAATGCAGACTACAAAATAGGTAATGTAGAAGCAATAAGAGAATATATTGCTTTATTAAAAAAAGAGGAGCTTTTTGAGATTGGGCAGACATCGCACAATATCTTAAAAACGCTAAAATTTGTACCAAAATGGAATCTCTCTTAAATCAAAAGAAGACAAAAGAGAAGGTATTATCGTTTTTACTTGTCTTTTTGATATTACTTGTACCGATATCTATCTTAACTTCACCCAAAGAATCTAATGTTGTAATTACGGGCCTTTACACTGAAGAGTTTAATAAGTCTGCTCAACTGGTATCTTTCAGGGTTAAAAGTAATTCTGAATCAGATCTTCATTGCAAACTTAGAATTGAATTGTTTAGGCAGAAAGTGATGGTTGATAAGTTTTTCAAGGAGGTTGGTTTTATCCCTTCAATGGGGATCGTAGAAAAAGAAATGATTTTAAGAGCGCCCTCTGGAGAAAACGATTTTTTACTTACTCCTGAATGCTGGTCAGTTAATTAAGGGGTCTTTCCCGTAAATTTCAGCAATTGCTTTTGATCCCCCCCTACATCTTAGGAGGAGTTTACATTTTTCACATTTTTTAGGTACATTTGATAAGTTTCTTAATTGTCTCCATTCTTCACTATTCCATGCGTTATAAAGAGATTTAATATCCCCATAGGTTTTAGGAGAGTAGTAGCTAGGTTTTATTTTTCCATTAGTTGACACTACCATTCTGTTTGCCCCATCATCATAAACTCCCCCGCAAGATATCAATGTTAATTTTTCATTAAGGCAAAGGGGGATTGCATTGGCAATTTTAAATCCTTTACCGTATAATAAATTTAATCTAAAGATTTCTTCAATTGCAAATTTTAAATCTGGGTTAGCAACATTCATTGGTCTATAAAACTCAAGTAAGTATTTATCAGAATAAAGTTTGTAATATTCTTCAAGTTTTTTGATATTCTCATTTGTTAAGACTATCCCCCCCCTAAGGACCTTTACACCTTCTAATTCGGGGGTACTGTTGCCATGAAATGAGATTAAAACATTATCAATATTCTTTTTTATAAATTCCCCCATTTTTTGATCAATTAATGTGCCATTAGTATTAAGCCACACATGAAAACCAACTTTCTTTGCAAAATTTACCATTTCAATAAAATCTGGATGAAGTAGGGGTTCGCCACCTGTAAATCTAATAAAATTAACATTCATTTCTTTTGTTTGCAAAATGATATTTTTAATTACATTTAGTGGAAGATTCTTCCTTTCTTGTCTTTTATCTAAATTGTAGGAGTATTTATTAAAGCAAAATTCACAGTTTAAATTACAGTTATCAGTTACTTCAATTACTACTTCTTTGGGAATATCTGGGATACTTTTTACAAGATGCTCAGATTCTTTGAAAAAACCATTACAATGCAAATTAAATTTACAAGAGAAACATTCTTTATTTTTAATTTTCTCTTTACATGGCGTATTGTCTAATAAGAAAAAATGGCTCTCAAACAGACACATTGGAAGTTTAGGGAATTTTAAATTAATTAGATGAGAATATTGGGTAATTTGAAAGAGGTAGCTTATGAATTCTGATTTTTTTAAAGATGTATTTAGGTTTATTGTAATATCTTTTCCCCCTGCTGCATAAGATTTTTTAAATATTGAAGAAAAATCTTCCATAAATTAAATTAATAGAAGACTTTATTTAAAGTTTACTTAATAGCTAGAATGATGAACAACCATGTTCCCTGAGGCAGTATAAGAGATTGTGACATTACCTAACTCTGTCTCATAAAATTTTTCTTTTATTACTGTGTCAGAACCCATAGTCGTTTCGGGAGATTGAATTGCTTTACTAAATCCTATTGGGTAAATTCTTCCCTTAACAGCTTTTAGAGAAATTGCAGCCCCGATTGCAGCCCCGCCAACAATCGACCCCACAGTTAATGCACTTTGTTTAGAGATCTGACCGCGTTCACCCTTCACAAAAGAGTTAATATCTTTTCTTAATTTAGGTAGAACTCCTTTCTTTTTTATTCCTCTTTTTGATTTCAATCAGTGCACCTTTACCAAATAACATTAATATTGTTTATAAATCTTTTGTTTCAGCCCATTTAAGGAACATCTTTTCGTATGATTTTTCTGAAAAAAATTTCTCAAAGAGGAATTCAAATTGGGCCATAACAACCTTACAATCAAAATTACCGATTTTAGGAATTGGAGAACCTGTTTCTGCAAAACTTGCTACCGGGCACACCCCGCAAAATGGTTTAAACGCGCATCTTTTGCAAAAAAGAAGTTCATTTTGAGAGCACTTAATAATTCCTTTTCCTGAATGGATTATATCTTTATAATCTTCTACTACATTGCCTAACTTAAAGACATCATCTTCAATCATCCTGCCTTCATCACATGTGTAAACATCTCCATTGTATTCATAAGCAAGTTGAGATATAACTGCCCCACAAGGGCTTTCTAAATCAGTAAAAAGAGGATTCTCATTTAAAATTGCTTTTTTTATAAGAATAGTAGTATACACTTCACTTATTTTTTCATTTATTAAAAGATTAATTAGTTCTTTCCAAAATTCAATATACCTCTCGGGAGAGACTTTTTCATCCTTGCCCTTTCCAATTGCCCTAACTGGCTTAACCCAAATGCGGCTAAATCCGAACTTTTTATACTCTCTAATAATTTCTTTTGGGTATTTTAAAGAATCTTTTGAAATCACAGCAATTGCAGAAAGATTTTGTCTCATCCTTTTTTGAATAATCGGAATCCATTTTTTTAAGGCATCGTAGCTTCCCGGTCTATTTTTTTCTTGCAATTCTCTTGGACCATCAAGGGAAGTGCAAAGCCAGACTCTATTTTTTACTAGGAAATCCAGTTTTTCATTGGTAAGCGCAGTCAAATTACTAACCATTGTAAATTGAATTTCTTTATCTGTTTCCCTTGCTTTTTTTATTGCATAATTAACAATATACTTAACAATCTTAAAATTTAAAAGTGGTTCTCCTCCTTGAAATTCAATTTTTAAATTCTTTTTTGGACTTTTGAAAATAAAATCAACAACATTTTTCGCAGTTTTCTCAGTCATATCAAATTCATTTGTATTAACTATTGGTGCCTGGCAATATTTGCAAAGAAGATTACACCTTCTTGTGGGTACTACTATATGGAGGCTTGGGCCAATAAATATTTGAGCTTTGTTTCTTCTGTAGTTTCTGATTATGCTTTCTTTATTTGCATTAGTTACAATTATCCCATTTTCTTCTAGAATCTGATGAAGTTTTTTAGTATATTTTTTTGTTTTAAACAACAGATAGTCAGATTTATTTAAGATTACATAGGACCCAGCATCATTTGTTATTAGATAACTATTTCCAATCCGTTTGACCCTTGCATTAAACATTCTGCATAATCCCTAAACAATAATTAAAGAATTCAAGTCCTAATTCAGTTAAGTCAAATCCTTCATCTTTTGGAGTCATTGTAATTATATACTCTCCTTTGTCCAAATCTAAATTAATAAAAGTAGATTCAGAAAAAGCTTCGCTTGCAAGAAGTATTGCTTTTTTTAAATAAATTTCAGAATTAAGATAGAGAGTTACAACATTATTTTTATGATCCACATTAATGTTTTTCATCTTCTTCACAGCTTGATAATGCAGTCTTAATTAATGCGTCAGATATCTCTTGTTGTTTTTTTGATTCCATCGTGTATACTTGAGATGAAATCAATTCATTTCCAAATTCCAATGCAAGGCTGTTTACATCTCCCTTGCCTTTTGGTTTAATTGTTACAGTTATTTTACTATCTGGGTCTCCACTTAAGATAACATAGGCTTTATCAGTCATTGTGTAGGCTGCATTTAACACTGCCTCAAGAGAATATAGCTCTGGATTAACAAAAAACTCTGCAAAATCATCATATAATTTAACATTCTCAACCATTAAAAACCCCAAGCGAGAATAACTTAAATTGTTATATAAAGCTTTCTATAAGGGCCCTAAATAAGATTATAATATCTGCTCCAAAAATTACTATTAATAAACATCCAAAAAACATAAAAGGTGCAAAAGGCAATGCTTCAAAAACTCTTATTTTATCTTCTTTTAAAAAACCTTTATTGTGAATTGATTTAATTTTTTTAATATCTTTTTTAGTCATTCCATCTCCGACATAAGAAAAAACTGAATTAAAAGCACCCTTAATCATCATAGCGCCAATCAATGAGAATCTTAAAAAAGTTCTTTTCTCAAAGCAGTCTGGCCGTGTTTGTATGATATCTTCTGCAGGGATCATGCCTTCTTTAATTTCAGAAATTTTAATCTCTTTTGAAAATAACTCATAAGAAATTCCGATTAAATAAAATCTTAGAGCAAGAAATGTTAAAAGCATTAATGCAAAATTATACAGGGAGTGTAGGGAAAAAGCTGTTGTTCCTTGGACAAAAACCCTCACTATACAGATTACAAACCCCACAGAAATTGCTTTGAGTTTTAATCCTTTGTTTAATAAAAAAAGGAAAAGAAACATAAAAGTTATACCAATAAAAAAGTTACTTGGAATCTTTAATGCTTTCAATATAATCTCAATAATCCACCCAAATCCAAATATAAACAGTGAAAGAGTAACTAATATTCTTAATGATAATACATTTAGAAGAAAGCTTCCAATTCTTTTTGGTCCAGCTTTAAATGGAATATAAATTATGTAAAATACTAAAAGGGGAACAAATGTGTTAACAAGTATTGAAAATGATGGAAAATAAGAAATATATGAAACTTTGTAAACAATTGGGAATATGATAAAAGAATAAGCGATAAAAAGCTTTGCATCTCCAGCACTCCAAAGGCCAACATACCAAAGCATATACCCAAATGCAATTGATATTAAAGCATTTATCACATAGTTTGATGTAAATGCGAAACTAAAATTTAAAGAATAAGTTAATGCAAAAATTGCCCCAAAAATAATACCTAGTAGAATCCATTTATTTCTAACAATCTTATATTTAAAGTCCTCATATGAAGTAATAACACCAAAAATAATTAAGAATGTGAGTATTAGATAATTTACCATTTTTATGTGCTGTTACAGGGAGTTCCATTGATTAATACCTTACTACTCCCAATCCCCACCATCTCTCCTAGTTCATCTAAAAATACTAAATTATCATTTTCATCAACAAAATATATACAAAAGTCGCTTGAAATTCCAGTGAAGTTTTTTAGGCTTTCATAGCCTTCATCGTTTAATGTTTCAAGTAATGCCGGATCAATTTTCCTTTCATTAATTACATTTAACTTATCTCGGAGGGCTGAAAAAAGTTCTTCTCCCTCTTGCTTTAAATTTGCCATATCAGAATTATGGGTTTGAGAAACTGAAAAAGCTATAACACTTATAATAATCATTACAAATAAAAATACACCAACCATCGCATCAATTGACCACGCTTGACCTTTTTTCATTTTATCATCCAGTTATTACTGGTTTTGTAATGCACGAAATTTTTACTTCTTCTATTGTTTTTTCAATAAGATTTTGAATATCTGGTCCAACACAAATTTCACCAGTAACATTTGCGGACACCAGCAAAACACTTGAAATATACTTGCTTGATTCGTTTGCAAGGATTATTATTTCTGCTTTAACATCTCTTGCTGTTGGATTAATCTTTCTTAATTCTGAAGAGTTTATAAGTGTTACGTTGTAAATTAAATTCCCAGCATAAACTGGCAAGGAAAAATTTCTTCTGTACCCAGGAGATACTTGTTCTGCAAGTTCAATTTCTTTTTCTAATATATTTTTAATTATCAAAAATGCCCCTTGTTCTCTTTCTGTTTGTGTATCCTTATTTTTTACAGCAAATACCCCCATAAATACCACTAATACAAAAACCATAAAAGTAATCATTAAAGATGCTTCAATACTTGTTTGGGCTTTCATATTATTTTGACATTGGCATAATGTGTTCCATCTGCACTAATATTTGCTGAGATAATTAAACTTTTAAGGCCCTTGGCAAAACTCAGTTCATCAAATGAACCATTAATATTAACATCTGAATCAAAGACTAAAGTTTCATTGCCTCGTTCATTTGCAAAGATAAAAATAAATTGGTTAGCACCTGTAGCCCAATTATTTAAGACATAAATATCAACCACATTAGATGGCATATCTGCCCTAAGGGTCATCTTGGCAGGAACTCCTTGATAATAAACTTCATAAGCTGTATTTACAATATCATTTCCTAACCTATAAAGCTTTGATTCAGTTAATTCATTTGAAGATTTTCTAACATTTGTAAGAAAAATAAAAGTTGTTGGAACAAATATAAGAAGAATTAAGGCAACTACTAATAAATATTCCATAGCGGCCTGCCCTCTTTTTTTCATATTAGAATAAAAAATAAGTTAGTATATAAATTATTCCACAATGGCCATTAATTCTCCGCTTGCCGTATGGGTATAATCCGAGCTTGAAGCCACAGAATACCATTCAATCTCAACATCCCACTTGGCCTTGGTATTTGACCCAGCGTATTCTACAGGGATTAGGCACTTTGATCCTGGAGGTGTGCCCGTTAATTCAAAAGAATGGGATGCACCATTTCGAAGAAGTTCTGGTGTGGGCGAAGAAAAATTACAACTAACAGAACCACCAAATGTCCCTGTTGTAGCATTAATTGAAACAATTTTAATGTCAGTTCCTCTCCCATTTTCAAGAGTCATTAAAATTTTACCAACTCCTGAGGGCGAGGTAACCAAATGATCCTTACAATTAAGCCCCATTTGAACCTGACACTTCTCAGGTAAAAGAGTATTTGGATTTAAAATCCCAAAGTATGCTAATGCTCCAATAACCACAAGCACGAATTCCATTGCTGCTTGACCTTTCTTATTCATTATAATCACCTCACTCCACAATCGCCATTAATTCTCCACTGGCTGTATGAGTATACTCTGCACCTGTTGCAACAGAATACCATTCAATTTCAATATCCCATTTTAATTTAGTATTGGATCCTGCATAGGCGTAAGTAATGTTGCACCACTTTTTATTTGTACCATTTGTTAAGTTAAAAGATTTTGATGCCCCATTTCTTAAGAGAATGGCAGAACTTGGATCTAGGGTACAGTTAACTAAATCTCCTAAGGAAGTTGTTGATGCAGTAATATTTGCAATTTGGATATCACTCCCTCTCCCATTTTCAAGAGTCATTAAGATTTTACCATCACTATTTGTTTTGGTTGTAACCAAATGATCCTTACAATTAAGCCCCATTTGAACCTGACACTTCTCAGGTAAAAGAGTATTTGGATTTAAAATCCCAAAGTATGCTAATGCTCCAATAACCACAAGCACGATCAGAAATTCCATTGCTGCTTGACCTTTTTTATGCATTGATAATCACCTTTTTAATCTTATTAGTTTTTCTTATTATATAAACTTTATTCTATGGAGGCAAGAATTTCTCCACTTGCCGTGTGAGTGTACTCTTTACTTGTAGAGTACCATTTAATATCAAGACCCCAGGCGTATTTTCCAATCTCTCCAGAATAACTAGATGGAATTTTGCATTTTGCAGTAGAAGAATTTGTTATGTTAAACATAAATCTCTTTCCATTCCTTACTTTTTCTGGGCCAATCCATTCACAGTTAGTATTAAGTTCATCAGATGTTGCATTAATGTAAGTAAAGGTAATACCCTCCCCCCTAGAATTAGTTAAAACCAAGAGGATCGTACCATTATCCTCTGCGTTAGTTGTTACCACATAATCTTCACAGGCCATTCCTACAGGGGTATTACATTTATTAGGGATAATTTTTTGAGGGTTCATAATCCCCATGCTAGCGAGTGCACCAATAACAACGAGCACGACTAAGATGGCCCACCCATAAGTCATCAGAAATTCCATTGCTGCTTGGGCCCTTTTCATTATACTCCTCCACACAGGGTAGCGTATTTAAAAGTTTCGTTGTAAACGAAAAGATTAGTTTAATGGAGTTTACCTCCCCACCATACAAAATTCTCCAGACTCTAGACTAACAATAACCTTTTATACCCATTTATCTTTGACTTTCCAATGGGAGATATTGATCAAATAATTAGACTTCTAAAGGTGCATTATAAACAGTATCCTGAACCAATAATTACTCAAATTGGCAAGGAACATTTCCCCTTTAAGGTTTTAATAAGTACAATTTTATCCCTTAGAACAAAAGATATTGTAACAGCAAAAGCTTCTAAGAAATTATTTGAATTAGCTTCAACCCCTCAGGAAATGCTAACTTTAAGTGAAGAAAAAATCCAAGAGGTAATTTATCCTGTAGTTTATTTTAGAGTTAAATCTAGAACAATTAGGCACATTTCAACTGTTTTATTAGAAAAATATAGGGGGAATGTGCCAGCAGACTTAGATGAACTTTTAACAATTAAGGGAGTTGGTAGGAAGACTGCCAACTTGGTAATGATTGAGGCATTTTCCAAAAACGCAATGTGCGTTGATACCCATGTCCACAGAATCAGTAATCGGTTAGGGATTGTAAATACAAAAAATCCAACAGAAACAGAATTTGCTCTAAGAGAAAAGTTACCAGTAAAATATTGGAATGATTATAATGCATTATTGGTTGCGCATGGTCAAAACACTTGCTCACCGATTTCTCCGAAATGTTCAATTTGTAAGTTATTGCCTTTTTGCAAGCAAGTTAACGTGGTAAAACGTAGATAAAATAAGATTTTGATATATTTTTAAAATGGATTTTACCTTACAATAAACTATTTAAAGTTAGAACCATAAATTTTTGCATGGGAAATAAGGAAGATATTATTGCATTAATGCGTCAGCGTGGCCCAATCATCCCCCTGCACGTAGCAAAACTTCTTGGTACAAACACATTAATTGCTTCAGCCCATCTTTCTGAATTAAGATCTAAAGATGCAATTAAAATATCTCATGTGAAATTAGGGGGAACCCCATTATATTATCTTGCAGGCCAAGAATCGAGACTTCAAGATTATGCAGATAAACTTCACGAAAAGGAAAGGCGAGCTTATGAACTTTTAAAAAATGAAAAAGTATTAAGCGACACAAGTCAGTCTGCAGTTGTAAGATTTGCATTAAGGCAGATTAAGGATTTTGCGAAACCAGTTGAGGTTAAAGTGGGGGAAAGAAGAACCCTTTTTTGGCGCTGGTATTTAACACCCATGGCTGAAGTTGGAGAATTAATTAAAAACCAATTAAAGTTAGCAAGTAGTAACACAGCAGAGAGATCTTCAGATTCCAAACCTCAACCTCCAAAACAGTCTGAAGTTAGCCATCCTCAGTCTGAAGTAAAAAGTATTCCTCATTCAATCCCCCCTCCCATTGTAGAAACTCAAGCCCTCCACCCTAAAACAGTCTACAATTCACAGTCCACAATAGTTCAAGACCCCAAACCCAAAAATATCTTTAATCAAGAAAGGCCTTCTCCTGTTGTGGGGTCAATCTCTGATGGATTTTTGGGGAAGATTAATAATTATTTTGAAGAAAAAGGGATTGTTGTTGAAGAAACAGAGATTATTAAAAAGGCAAAACATGGTTATTTTATTATTAGAATTCCAAGCCCAGTTGGAGAGCTTTTTTACTTTTGCGAAGCAAAGCAAAAAAAAAGTATTAGCGAGGGAGATATTAGTGAAGCCATAGTAAGATCTGAAAAATTACCATTATTATTTATTACTGGGGGGATTCCCACTAAAAAAACAAAAGAAATGATTGAGAAGAATAAAGGCATTAAATTTGTCACAATTTGATTTTAACCTCTTTATAATGGTTAAAAAGGTTTAAAAAAGAACTACCCTCTAAAGAGTGTATGGGCAAAATTCCTATTAAAAAAATTATTCCTTGTGTAATCATAATAATTCTTATTTTAACTGTAATTATTGGTCTTTCCCTTATCCCCCCTAAAGAAGAATGGGTTAGTGATTCTTTTAGGGAGATGTACTTCTTAGAGGGGATGGAATATGAAGAGTTTATTGAAGGTTTTGCTATTGAATGCCCAGATATTGATACTTGCCCAATGGAGACCCTGGCCATTCTAGCATCAAAAGCTAAAACTGAAAATTATCCCATTGAAGAGATTCCAGGCATAGGGGCAATAAAGGAAAGGGCGCAAAAATTGCTTTTGAATTCAAGGCAAAATATTAATGATCCAGAGGTTTTTTGGAATCTTCATGATTCAATTAAAATTGTTAAATATTTAGGAGGGTTTTCAAGAGAAGATGTTGATTCTTGGTTAATTTTTTTAGGAGAGTTAAGGATCAAAGAATTGTGTATTGAACTTTATGAAGCGGAACCAGTCAAGGAAGGAATTAGTAATTATGGGTTTTCAATGGATACCTTAGAAGAATATTCCACATTTTGTAGATTAAGGAGGTTTAGTACGATTAATTTCTTGTCAATTGAGGAACCACCAAGTGTAACTTATTATAAAGATAAGGTAGAAGATTATGATTCGGTCTATTTTGATATTTGTCAAGATCTTAGTGAGATAAATGCTAATGGAGAAATTCATTTAACAACCCTCTGGGGGTTAAATTTCTTGGTAAATCATATTTACTGTAATTTAGCATTAAGCCCAAAAGATGCGAAAATTGTTGAAGATGTTAAAAATGCGGATGCAGAGTCTTCAGAGATGGCAAGAGTCAAACAAGTGCTTGAGTTATTTTAAAAAATATTTTATTTCTAGTATTGTGTGAGCAAATCCTTTTTTTATGAGATAGATTCTTGGGTGGAACAGCATTAAGAATAGAAAGTGGAAAAATGTATTTTTCTTGGAACTTATTTTTCTAAAAAAGAGATTTACAATCATTTGTTTGTAAGTAAACTTTTTTGGCAATTTAAAAAAGTGATTTATAAATTCAGTACAATTATGTTTAATCGCAAGTTGTTCAAATAAATTCCATTTAAAGTCTTTCTGGGTTAGTTGGGTTATCCTTTTTGAATTAAGTTTGAAGCCCATCCCAAAATCTTTAAAATACATAGATATGATAAGATAAATCGCTTCAAATTCTGGCCTTAAAATTTTTATTTTCCCCCATTTTTTACTGTACTCTAACCAGATTTCATTTTCAGAGATATTAAAAGGATTTGATTTGTCAAATAATGCCCAGTGAAGTTCCATTGCATGTTTAAATTTTTTGTGAGTGTAAACATAATGGAATCCAAAGTTATTTAGGTAGTTTAAAGAGAAAAATTGGGTATAATCCAAATAACCTGCAGCAATAATACTTTTTTGACATTTAATTAGGTCTTTTTTTTTAATGAGAATGTCAATATCTACTGAATTTACTAAGGATTTTGGGTCATTGAGGGCATCTTTTGCCCCTTTAAGAAAAATTACTGGTACATTAATAATTGAAATTAAGTATTGAATTTGTTTAGTATAGTTTTTTGTTATTAATACCTGGGTGATTTTTGAATGATCCATAATATCTTTTAAGAATTAGTTTGCCTTATTAAACTTTTTATGTAGCTCCCAAAAATACCTTAAATTACTTTGGTTTGACCATTTGCACTGAAAATTAAAATATAATAACAAAACTGAAATTATTATAGATAAAATTTAAATACGCGAGTTAGGAACTTAATACTAATGAGACTTTCCGATAAGGTTGAATGGTCAAGGGAAGAAGGGAAAAACTTTTTGATTAGTTTTGAATCAGGGAAACTTTTCTCCCTTAATGAAACTGCAAGTAGGATTGTTGAGTTAATAGGGGAAGGGAATGGAACTAATGAGATATTATATTCATTGGGAAACGAATTTGATGTAGATAAAGAAAAGTTAACACTAATTGTTAATAATTTTATTACTCATTTAGAAGGCGAAGGGATAATTATTAGAGGAGACAAGAATTGAAGAAAGGAGGAATAACTATTGCAGGAATCAGTATGGAAATTGAGTTTAGCTCAAACATTTTGTTTGAAAAATTTTTCTCTGTACATAATGCTTGGAAATCCCCAGAAGCAAATTCAGATTATCATATCCAGCTTGAATTAGATCCCATTGTGAGGAAGGTTAAGGGGGCAACTTTTAATGAATCAAGGGGATGGGTGCATTCAGTTTCAGATGCATGGGATATTAGATACAATCAAAAATTAAAAAAGTTTTTTGTTAAGATTAATAATAGCTTCTTAGAAGAAAAAAAGTGCCTTTTTCCTTTTTTGAGGATGATCTATGCAATTGCATTGAATGAGAATGAAGGGTTTATTTTGCATGGTTCAAACATAGTATTAGGGGATAAGGCGGTTGTTTTTAGTGGTCCAAGCGGGGCAGGTAAGACAACAATTGCACGAAATTGTAAATCTTCTGTATTAAATGATGAATGTTCTGTTATCCGCGGTTTTGGAGATAAGTTTATTTGTTATGGTAACCAGCTAGGGGGGGACAGGGATGTTATCTCTTTAAATCAAGAGGCAGATTTAGAATTAGTTTATTTTTTGGATGGTTGGGGAGAGAATATATTAGAAGAATTAGCTCCATCTCAAAGTATAAAAAAACTTATGATAAATGACATTTTTATGATGTATTTTGTTGGAACGCCTGGCGCAAGCGACTATTTAAAAAGAGAGTTTACTAATTTGAATAAAGCAAATAAATATCTAAATTTCCTTTCCTTGAAACTAAAAAGAAATGTAGATTTCTCGAAAGTATATTCTCAGTTAGAGATCAGTTGATTAAATAAATGTGAAAAATAACGTTTATAGTTTGGGGAAAGATACATCCTACCATGGGTTCCCAGTCCAGGGATTAAGGCCCTTATGATATGAATTCTCGTATTCTTCAATGTGAGAAAGCTTTTAATTTTTTTGGAAATTGTGATTTAATTATTTAAGGCCATATTTAAAATGGAAAAACTTATAAACTAATTTTCTTTAACTAAGTTTATGGCCAAAAAAGAGAGTAAAAAAAAGTTCGAGAATCCAGAGATTATCTTTATCGATAAAGTTGAACCAAGTATTGTCTCAGCCGAGTTTTCTTAAATAATCTTAAAATTATTGTTTTTAGTACAAATAATCTTTCTTTAAAGTTGATTGTAACTTTTGCCTTGCCAATATAATTTATAAATTTCCAGGGCCTATCAAATGAGCCATTATTATCCCCCTTCGTAATCGCTTTTTCCCAAATTTTGAAGTAGTATCTATGGAGCACTAGTTGGTTATTTGATAAATAAAGGACTATATCTCCAAACTTAGGCATTGCTGTGGGGTCGATTGTGATTTTTTGCCCTGGTTGGATTTTAGGTAACATACTAATTGAAGTTTTACTGAGTTTTAATGTTCCATCCCTTTTAAGATATTTTTTGATTAATTTCTTTTTAACTTGCATATATTGAATATTTTACTATAATATTTATTATTTTGTATTAGAAGCATATTTATACTAATTATTCTTGGGGAATTGAGTGAAAACAAAAATTTGGTTATTATTAATCTTAATTATTCTACAGTTCTTTTTGATTAATCATTATATGCCCATATCTGAAGTTATTACCCCTCAACCAATCGTAAATGATGATTATCCATTGCACCTTTATGATGTGCTGCTTCATAGAGAATCAATCCTCTCAGGTAATTCTGAATTTATTGTTTTTGGATATGGTCAGAAAGTGTTGTATGTGGCTGGATTGTACAAGTCAATGGGTGTGGCAATATTAAGTCTGATGTTTCCTATTAATGTTGTTGTATTCTTTAAGATTTATTTTTTTGCAATGTCTCTTTTTCTTCCTCTTTTAATATATTTTTCAGGTATCAATTTTGGCCTAGAAAAAAAAATAGCATTTATTTCCGGATTATTTTCAATAGTACTTTGGAATTTTTCCAATCCAATCCATTCAGAGGTTTATTATGGATTAATTCCTTACCTTTTTTTAATTCCAGTTTGGATTTTGGGTATCTCTTTTTTTAACTTATTTAGGCAGGAAAAAAAGGAGAAGTATTTAATTATTGGTACAATCATTTTGGCCTACACATTTTTTATGCACCCTTTTTTCTGGGTTCTTTCAGTTCCAGCTATTTTTTTAATGTTTTTATTTTCAGGACCGAAGCATAGATTGGTGCTATTTGGAATAGTAGGAATCTTGATTGTAGTTGTAGTTCATATAGTTATGTTTAGGGCAAGTATTAATCTCCCTTCTAAAGAACCAATGTTTCATCAAGGAAAACTTGATGCGCTAATCAGCGAGCTGATTTTTTCCCCTATTTACATAATTTCCCTTATTCTAGGTATTTGGGGGGTGATTATTTCAAAAAATAAAAATTTTAAATTAATTGGAGGGGGAGGGATGATTTTCCTTTTTTGTTTAGGATATCTTGGAAATTATTTCCCTATTAATTTTCTTCAATTAAGTAGGGCCACGTTTGCGTTGTCTTTCCTTTGTACTATCCCTTCTGGGTTGGCGCTAATAACAATTTTTCAAAAGAAAAAAGTTTTAGTAATTCTTGGAATATTTGCGTTAATCTACATTTTTATTTCGCCATATTCAATCACAGAGCAATGGGAAAAAACAATTTCTACAGAAATTCCCCCTCATTTGGAAAGTTTGATTGATTGGATTAGGGAGAACGGTGAAGAGACAATTTTATTTGAGACATCTGGTGCCAAAACAAATCATTTTTATCTTGGCCATATAAATATCCTATTTCCACAGATATTAAACATGGAGTTTGCAGGTAACCCTTACCCCTATATTGGTAGCTCAAATAATTTTTATTTTTCAAATTTTTACGAAGGAATTTTGCATGATTCGCCCATAAGTAATTACACTTGTAGTTCATTAAATAGGGTTTTCAATGTTTTTAAGATAAGAACGATTGTTGCATTTACTCCAGAAAGTCAAAGTAAGTTTTTTGAATGTGGGTTTTTGGAATCTAAAACAATTAATGTTGAAAGTGGGGGAGAGATAAGGATATACAAAATAAATTCTTCTCATCCAGAATTTTATGATGGAAAATCAAGTTTTACTTTTTCAAAGAGAATGATAAACTCCTCTTCTGAATTTGTTATATTGAGGCAGAGATATTACCCCTCATTAAAAACCCTTGAAGGCTTTAAGCTGTATCCTGTGAAGGTAAATATCTTTAATAATTATAGTATAGATTTTGTGAAAGTTGAAAATAATATGAAACCCTTCACTTTAACTAGCTAAACTTTTACATTCCTTTTTTTGGAACTATTGAAACTAGGAATAGCAGTTTAAGGCCCCTCGCAAAAGTAAAAATTTTTAATGGCTTACAAGATTTTTTATTAACTCCCTTAAGGAAATTTCAATAGAACAAAAGGTACTTCTTGCATTATCTGATTCTTCACAAAAGCTTAAAAACCCTCCTTCTTTAATCAACTACATGGGCACAAAATTAAAAGAGTTAATTACTCCTAAATTAATTTCAATTGAAGACTTAAGTAATAAAATCTTAATTGTGGACGCTTTTAATGTACTTTATCAATTCTTAACTTCAATAAGGCAAATGGACGGTACTCCTCTTAAAACTTCAAAAGGGATTGTTACTTCCCATCTTGTTGGTCTATTTAACCGCACAACCAAATTAATGCTTGAAGGATTAAAGTTAGTATTTGTATTTGATGGTAAAAGTCCTGAATTAAAATATCAAGAAAGAGAAAGAAGAAAAGCATTAAAACTTGATGCAGAAGCAAAATATACTGCTGCAAAAGAAGCTCATGATGTAGAATCTATGAAGAAGTATGCTGCTCGTTCATCTAGATTAAATACTGAAATGATTGAAGATGCAAAAGCCCTTCTAGAAGCTTTAGGTGTTCCTGTAATACAGGCTCCAGGAGAAGGTGAAGCCCAGGCTGCATCAATGGTGTCTGATGGCCTTGGCTATGCAGTAGTCAGCGAGGATTATGATACTTTACTTTTTGGTGTTTCAAGATTAATTAAAGGATTATCTATTTCAAGAAGAAAAAAAGAGAGGGATAAATTAAATTATAAAAAAAGTGAGATTTCAATGATTCATCTTGAAGATGTTTTAAATGAGCTTAAAATTAATCAGGATCAATTAATTGTACTTGGAATATTAATTGGAACTGATTTTAATCCAGGAGGGATAAAAGGCATTGGCCCTAAAAAAGCGTTACAGCTTGTTCAAAATAAATCTTTTGAAGAAATTTTTTCAGTTGTTAATTGGGAATTTTCACATTCCTGGCAGGAGGTTTTTAAAATATTTAGTGAATCCAACACAGTTAAGGCGGATGTAACATGGGGGAAACTTGATAGAAAGAATATTACAGAATTACTTATCAATAAATTTGAGTTTTCTGAAAATGTAGTTAATAAGAAACTTGATTTACTTGAAAAAAAACAAGGTCCAAAAGCTCAACAATCCTTGGGGGCATTTATATGAAATATGCACAAGTAAATAAGAAGTTAGCTGAAAAATTAAAAAAGTTTTTAGCAAAAAATAACCTAGGCGCAGAAGGGTTCCCTATAAAAATAACTAAAGAGGCCATTGCATTTGCTGTGACTAAGGAATTTAAATTTCAAGGAGTAACCTTTAAAGATTTTAAGGTTAAAGCACAAAAAAAAGAAAGTTTGCAAAGTCTTATGTCCTCAACAGAAATTGAACTATCTAAATTACCAACTGGGTTTGATACTGTTGGGGAAATTGCAATTCTGGATATTAATGAAAGTGTTAAAAAATATGAAAAAGAAATTGCAAGCAATATATTAAAACTTCATAATAATATAACTACTGTTGTAAAAAAGGCCTCTGAACATGCTGGAGAATTTCGTTTACAAATGTATACACATTTGGCAGGGAAAAAGACACTGGTAACAATCCATAAAGAAAACAATGCAAGAATAAAATTAGATATTTCAAAAGTTTATTACTCTCCAAGATCTTCTACTGAAAGGTTAAGGGTAGCTAAACAAATTAAACCAGGAGAGAATGTGCTTGTCATGTTTTCAGGCTGTGGCCCATTTGTATTTGTTATTGCAAAAAATTCCAAGGCAAAAAATATTGTAGGAATTGAGCTTAATCCAGAAGGCCACAAATTTGCTCTTGAAAACAAAAAAATAAACAAGGTAGAAAATGTGGTTCTCCTTAATGGAGATGTAAGAAAAATTATCCCTACTTTAAATGAAAAATTTGATAGAATAGTAATGCCCCTTCCAAAAACAGGAGAATTATTTTTAAAAGATGCAATTACCGTTGCAAAAAAGAATACAATAATCCACTTTTATGACTTTGAAAATGAAGTGGGATTTATAAAAACAGCAAAAAAGAAAATTGAGAATAGGTTAGGGAAAAAAATCAAAGTTTTAAATGGAACATTGTGTGGCTCTTATTCTCCTGCATTATCAAGAATTTGCATTGATTTTAAAGTTTTGAATTAAAATAATTAATCCACTCAATTACCTTTGATAATTCTTCAGCAAACCTTTGCTCTAATTTTTCTAATGATTGATCGTAGTACTCCTTATGGGTATTAAACTTTGAATGGGTATTAATTAATTTTTCTTTAAAGTCCTTGACGTCTCTTTCAGCTTTTTTTATTGACTCTTCTATTTTCTCTTTAGCTTCAGCTTCAACCCTTGCTAATTTACCAAGCACTTCTTTTTGGAAAGAATCAAGTTTTGCTTCAACGCGTGCTAGTTCCTTAGGGATTTCATCTTTCTTTAAAACTCTTAGTTCCTCAATAAGTTCTTTTTTAACGATGTGGAGTTCAGTTTCTATTGGTTTTATAGGTGGGGCAGGGGCTTGGTTTTTTAGCTTATTTTCAATATCTTCAATTTTTCTAAGGATATCTTTTGTTTTTACTTCCAGTTTAGAATCTACATCTACTTTTGCATCTTTCTTAATTTGTATGATGTCTTCTTTTAACTCTTTTATAAAATTAGAACTAACTTGGGACTTTTTATGGGATTCAAATGAATCTTTTAGTTGTTTAAATTCAGTGGAATAAAGTTTTTCTAGATTAACAAGTCTAATTTTTAATTCACTTGGTTTTCTTGGAGCAATAGGTTTTCTATTTACCTTCTTTCTTATACTCCCTACTTTTGGGGGGTCTGGGATAATTGGTAATTCTTTCATTTCATATTCCTGTTAATATATTCAATCCACTTGCCAGTCTTTTTGAGTTGTTCTAAACAATAATCTTGGAATTCCTCAAAAGATTCAGCTTTTTTACTGGTCTTTTCAATTCTCTTATTTAAGCCTTCAATATGTGCTCCGATTGTGGAGAATTGTTGGTTCACGCCTCTTGTGCCAGGTACGACTTTGATATTTTTATCCATATCTTTGATAATTTCTGCAAACGAATCAACTTTTTTATTTATTTCTTTAATCCCTGTTTTCATGAAATTCAGTTGATTAGCACTTACAGTTGAACCTTCATATGATTTTATCTCTTCTTCAATTCTGTTAATTTTGCGCTTCAGGTTTGAAATATTTGGGTTATTTGTTCTTTTTGAAATATTCTTAACTTGTTCTGCCAAAATTTCGATTCTTCCATCCATCATTTTAATTGCAGAAGTTGAGTCTTTTAGAATCCTGCTATCTTTGGCTAATCCATTTAACTTACTCCCAAATTCTTTCTTACTTATGGCTCCCCTCATTTTAATAGAGGGTAAGGACTTTGTTCTTTTCATTGTCCTTAATATTTCTTCAAAAGAATCAACTCGTTTTGTAACATCTTTAAATCCTTTTTTAATGAAATTTAATTGATCAACATTAACTGCATTTCCAATGAATGTATCAATTTCCTGCCACATTTTCTTTAATTCTTTTTTTAGTTGAGGCACATCACTATTAGTTCCTTTAGACAATCCAGAGTAAAGCCCATCAAGTCTTGCATTAACTTCAATTAATCCATGTTTTAATGGACTTAGATTTGCATTTGTTGCAACACGTTTTGTTAAACCAATAAAATCCCTTCTTAATTTTCCGATTTCTTTTGTATCAATAATCTTTTTATTTGCAATTACAAGTTTTTCTTCAAGGAGAGCCATTTGTTCTGTTATTGGCTTTAATTCTTTTTTAGATAAAATCCCATTCTTAAGTGTTGCTAACTCTTCTTTTATTTGCATAATGTCTCTAGTATTGCTCATCTTTGGAGCACGTTTTACAACTGCAGTTACCCTTGAATCAATATTTTCTAATTTTCTTCTTAATGTTTCAAATTCAGTTGTTTTTACAAATTCTTTTGGTGATTGTTTTATTACTGGAGTCTTTGGAAGGGTCTTTAGTTTTTCAATATCTTCTCTTAGTGAAGTTACACATTCAATTTCTTTTCCTAATCTTAGAAGTTCTTTATCCACTTTAGGATTTTGCATAGTAATTGGTTTACCTGTTGCAGCTTTGATTACTTCTTTTCGGATAGTTGAAATTTGCTTTTCAAGGTCTAAAATCTTTTCTTGAAGTGGCCTTACATCAGTATTGCCTGAGATTCTTTCAAGACTAGCCTTTAAACGCTTTAATTCACGATCAATTTTCGGATTAGTTACATTAATTGGCTTACCTTTTATTGCCCTTAAAAAGTCATATGAAACACTATCAAGTTCTTTACTTAAGACCTTAAGTTGAGATTGGATGGGTTCTAAGTGACCAATTGTAGCCGATCTTTTTGAAAGAAGGGAGTACTCTTGTTTAAGCTGTCTTATGTCATTTCTTTGAGCGTCAACTTGTGCCACAAAATTATCAGGTATTGATGGAATATCTGACATGTTTTTATCAAAAGTTTCAATGGCCCTCATTCGAGATGTTAATCCATCAATCTTGTCTCTAAGCTCTGTTTCCAAGACTGAAACATATTCTTGACTTGCAATTTCACTATTCATTTCATCAATCTGGTTGGCAAGAGTCTCCAATTTTTTATCAAATGTAAGTTTTAAGGATGCCTCTCCGGGTTCAGAAGTTTTTATTCCAGTATGTTCAAGCACACTTACTTTGGCTTTTAATTTTGCAAGCGAAGTACTTGTTTGATCAACAGTTCTATGAACATTATCTAGTGCCTTATTTAGTCTTCCAGTAAGTTCTGTTTCAAATGTTTCAAGTGAAGCATACTTTGTTGATTTTAGTGATTTAAGAATCTCTTTTGCTTCTAATACTGAGTCTTGTAATTCATCAGAATTGATACTTGGTTTTTCTTGCTTTTCAAGCTTTCTTATTGCACTGTCAAGTTCATCAAGCCTATCTCTTAAGTCTTCATTGTCATCGCTTTTTTTTGTTAATAATGGTTTATGGAGCTTCTCAACTTTTACACCACTAACTGCTTTTTTGATTTTTTCATCAATCTCTTGATTTAAGTGAGATAGATCAACACCTCCCTCAAGTTCTTTAATATTTGTAACATTATCTTCAATTCTTCCATCAAGGGTAGCAAGAGCCTCTCTTAAACTCTCACGAATAGACTCATCTGACTCATTAATCTTTGATGTTATAAGATCTTCAAAACTTTCACTAGGCTTCAGCCCCTTAGATTTTTCAAGCATTGACTGAAGTTCTAATTTATAATCAGCAGGATTAGGAGAATTACTCTCAATTAATTCTTTAACTTTTTTTTCAAAATTGGCAATAAAATCAAAAACTTGAGCATTTAATTTTTCGCTTGTTGCAATCTTATTTGTTAGGGCATCAACTTTTTTATTTAATAAAGTTAAATCTGGAGAACTAGATCCAACTGTCTCTACTTGATCACCCCTTTTACCAAACATAGTAATTCCTCTTGAGATTAATGATCCTGTCGACTATAAAAAGTTTGTTCACTACTATCAAATGTTCAATTCCACTTCTTCAACCTCTCCAATAGTGATATCTGAGAGGTCTGTGGCATTATCAATCCCTTTGATTCTAACTATCGTATCATTGATTTCATAGACGATAGTGTAGAGTTTTCCCGCTTCAGTTACTTCAATAAATGATAAGAATGGGAAAAGATTCACAAATTCATTTAGGAGAGGTTCTTCATTTAATTTTCTAACCTTAATATTAAATTCATTTGACTTTGTAATATTTTGAATGTTTGACGCATAAATTGATGCTTTTTCACTGCCAGTAAAACCATCTTCTGGGTTAAAAAAAACTTTCCCAGATTCAATTTGCATCCTAATACCCTCTGGTTGTTCTACAGTATAACTTAAATTTGTACCAGTAAAATAATCTGATAAAATTAATGAGAAACTTCTATTTTGTTCAATAATAATATCTGGGATATTTTGAATTAAAGTTGGTTGCACATATTCAATCATTGTTTGAAATATATAATCTATAGAGGTTAGAGTTAATGTTCCTTCTCCTTCTATTTCAATGATTAATTTAATCCCACTTGCATTCATTTCTAATTCACAAGTCTCTTTACATTCATCAGAAAATCTTATTATTGGATTTTCTGGGTCTGGAGTCTGCAGTCCGGAGTCTGCAGTATTGTTGGATTCAGTTTCATTTATCGTTGGGGTTTCTGTATCGTTAATAATTGGGGTGATTGATCCTCCTCCTGAGTCCGGAGTCTGCAGTCCGGAGTCTGCAGTATCAGGTTCTTCAGTTTCATTTATCGTTGGTACTTCTGTCTCGTTAATTACTAGCACTTCAGTTTCATTTATTATGGGTTCTTCAACTGGACTTTCTGTCTCATTTCCTGCTTCTACAATTGGCTCTTCAGTCTCATTTATTATATTCTCACCCGGACTTTCTTCCACAGTTTCTGTTTGGGCCTCTAGTTCTTCACTTGGCACATCAACAACTTCTTCTGGTTCTTCTTCAACAGGATCTTCCTCAATACTTGGTGCTTCACTTGTTTCATCCCCAGACTCTTCAACAACTTCTTTTGACTCTTCTTCAACCGGAGGCTCACTTGCCTCTTCTCCAGATTCCTCTAGAGTATCTTCCACAACTGGTTCTTCCACTGGAGCATCTTCATTAGGTACTTCCTCTACTGGACTTTCTTCAGCAGGAGATTCACTTGCATCTTCTTCAGACTCCGCACTTTCTTCAACAGGACTTTCACTAACCTCTGGACTTGATTCTTCAGCAGGTGCTTCACTTGTTTCTTCCACCAGCTCTTCTTCTCCTGACTCCAGACTGCTAACTCCAGACTCCGTCCCTAAATCAGAAATTACATTTCCTGTGATTAATGATCCTCCAATTTCTTCAACAGGCTCTTCAACAATCTCTCCGACATCTGAAGTGTCAAGTATTAGTAAATTTCCTTCTGGGCGCTCAAGATAAACACGAGCTTTTCCAGCACCCACAAATTCTCCGTTTACATCTAGCCCTTGCAAAATCCCTAAATCCTCAAGTTCAACATAATAATCAGCATTTTCAGAAAAACTTTCATCTACATCTATGGTGAATTCCACACTCGGAGAAAAGATAACTAAACCCACAATTCCCTTGCCCCCAAAGTAAAGCAAAGCAAAAATTGCTGCAGCAATTACAATATATTTTAAGGCAGTTGAATATTCCTTAGGTACCCTCATTGACCAGAAAAGAGATTATGATTATTTAAAACTTGCGAAATATTCAAGCTTGATTTTTGTTTTAACTAATCTCCCAAGGCGAAACTATTTATACTAGTTTATTACAAATAGGACTTATGAGACAGGACTATATTCAACGAACTTATAACCCAAAAAATACTGACTTAGTTGCCGAATATTTCATTGAGGCAGCAAAAGGGTTCACCTTGCCTGAAGTTGCCAATGCAGTTGCAGGAGAAAGTTCAATTGATACTTGGACAGATATTAAAACACTAAACCCAGCGTTAGCTAAGCGTCTTAAACCCCATGTGTTTTACATTCAAGGAAACATTGTCAAAATTGCTTATAATCATGAACTCTTTGAGCCTGGTTCAGTTGCCCAGATATTAAGCTCAATTGCTGGAAATATTCTAAGTATGAAGATGGTTAAGAATATTAAACTATTAGATTTTCACTTGCCAAAATTATTTGTTAGTTCTTTTCTTGGGCCATTGTTTGGAATTGAAGGAATTAGAAAAGTCTTAAAGGTTCCTAAAAGACCTCTTATTGGTACAATTGTTAAACCAAAAACAGGGCTTACTCCAAAAGAACATGCTACAGTTGCTTATAACTCCTGGCTAGGGGGTTTAGATTTAGTTAAAGATGATGAGAATTTAACTAATCAGGGGTTTAACCCATTTAAAGAAAGGGTAAAACAAACATTAAGGGCGAGAGATATTGTTGAAAAAGCCACTAAGGAAAGAAAAGCTTACATGGCAAACATCACCGCAGGCACAACTGAAGAGATGATTAAACGAGCAGAGTATGTAAAATCTTTGGGTGGAAGGTATGTAATGGTAGATATTATTACAAGTGGATGGACTGCCTTACAATCTTTAAGAATTGCAAATAAGAAATTAAAATTAATTTTGCACGGGCACAGGTGCATGCATTCAGCAATTACTAGAAATGAAAAACATGGAATTTCAATGCTTGCAATTGCAAAGTTAACAAGGCTTGTTGGCTTTGATCAATTGCATACTGGAACAATAATTGGTAAAATGGAAGGAAAAAGAAGAGAGATTCTTGATATTGATTATGAGATGGAACACCAAAATGTTGAAGAGAATAATATCAATCGGGTGTTAAGACAAAAATGGTATGATTTAAAATCATTAATGCCTGTGGCCAGTGGAGGTATTCAACCTTGCATGATCCCGGAACTTTATGCAAATTTTGGGAATGATATAATAATGCAATTTGGTGGGGGAGTTCATGCTCACCCAGATGGCACATTGGCAGGCGCTTCAGCTGCAAGAGAAGCATTAACTGCAACTCTTAAAAAAATTCCATTAAAAGAGCATGCAAAGAATCATCCAGAATTAATGGCAGCACTTAAAAAATGGGGTTAATGAAAACCAAGATTCTAAAAATAAATAGGAATAATCCTGATCTTAAGTTAATTGAAGTTGCAGCAAAAACCATTAATGCTGGAGGGGTTGTTGCTTTTCCTACTGAAACTGTTTATGGGCTTGGCGCAAATGCTCTGGACCCAAAGGCAGTTAAAAAAATCTTTAAGGCAAAAGGCAGACCTTCAGATAATCCCTTAATTGTGCATGTTTCAAGTATAAAGATGGTGAGGAGTCTTGTAAAAAAGATTCCAAGAGATGCAAGTAAATTAATGAAAATTTATTGGCCAGGCCCCTTATCTATTATTCTTGAAAAATCAGATATTATTCCAGATGAAGTTTCAGCTGGCCTAAGAACAGTGGCAATAAGGATGCCCTTTCATCCAATTGCACTTGCTTTAATTGAAGCTGCAGGAGTGCCTATTGCCGCCCCCTCAGCCAACCTCTCAGGTAAACCAAGTCCAACGCGAGGAAGCGATGTTATCGACGATTTAGAAGGCAAGGTACCAATTATAATTAATGGTGGTAGATCAGATATTGGTGTTGAGTCAACTGTGCTTGATATGAGCAAAAAGCCTTATACCATATTAAGGCCAGGAGGCCTTGCAATGGAAAGTATTGCAAAACATATATCTGTTAGGTTGCACTCTACTCTTGGTGGGACAATTGGGAAAAATGAAGTTCCAGAATCTCCTGGAATGAAGTACAGACATTACGCCCCGAAAGCAAGATTAATTGTTCTTAGGGGAAACCAAAATAAATTAACAAATGCAATTAAAGAATTAGCAGGAGCTTTTCGTGATCAGGGATTAAAGGTAGGGGTTTTGGCACCATACCACGAAGAATTTGAGTCTACTATGACAATTACTTCAGGTCAGCAAAAAGGTCAGATGGCATCAGTTTTATTTGGTGCATTACGAGAATTTGATAAAGAAAAAATGGATGTTATATTAGTAGCAGGCATTACTGCAAGAGGCATTGGTTTAGCGGTTATGAATCGGCTTGAGAAAGCTGCAGATTACAGGGTTATTAAGATATGAGAACAATAAAAATTATCGTGTCTGGCACTGTTCAAGGAGTATTCTTTCGTCATGAAACCTGCAAGGTTGCAAGAGAATTAAACCTCAAAGGTTATGTTAGAAATTTAAACAATGGCTCTGTTGAAATTGTTGCAAGAGGAGATGAAAAAGCAATTTACAAATTAATTGAATTTGCAAGAGATGGTCCAAGCGGGGCAAGTGTGACTGGCATTGAAGTTATTGAACTAAATGAAAGTGTTGAGTTAAATCCGTTCACAATTAGGTATTAAATTTATAAGTTAGAGTTCATTCTTTCTTTTATGGCAAAAAAATTTACATTAGAACAACATGTTGCACGAGTGGATCATTTATTAGGAACGATAAAAACCGTTGCTTCTTCATTTCAGATTAATCCAGATAAACCGTTTAGACCACAAATAAGGGAACTTCACATGATTCTCCTCCCAACTTATAGGGTCATTGAAGAACACATTTATCAAATCACCCAGTTGCTTCCAAGATGTGATAGGCAAGTAATGAGGTATGATAGGATGTATGATGCAATCGTTAGAAAAAGGGAATATGCAGAAGCTACAGAAAGATTACAAGAAACACAAGGTTCAGGGATGTTGGGACTATTAGATCTTGCCACGCTAATAACCTAAAACTCAGTTAACTCTTTACTTTTGTAAATATCAAAAAGTTCTCCAATTTTTTACTTGAATGCCCTTTAACAATTTCTAACATTTGTGCCGGGAATTCTTATTGAAGAAATTCAAGAAGAAATTTCTTTGAATCCATTTTTGATTAAGTACTAGATTTATAAATGGTGTCTCATTAACTTTTTTTATTATGTTTTGATTAGGGCATGTAGGGGAAAATAATGGGGAAAATTTTAGAACATAGAATTAACCGCCACCTAAAGAAGGGGATGGCATTAGCAGGAGAAGTTTCTTCCCATCTCGGAGACACTTCAAAATTAGTAGCTACCTGCAATGCAGCTTGCACCCATATGATGAAGGTGATTGAACTTGCTCCAAAAGGTGATTCAAGAGCAAAGATTGCTTCAGAAGCATATGCTGCTACTGGCATCTTGCGTGTTAGAGTTATTGATGCAGTAACAGTTCATAATTGCTATGCAGAATTAATGAGTTATTCTTAGAA
>JAFCCU010000022.1 GCA_017610005.1 Candidatus Woesearchaeota archaeon
AGATATTTGGAATGAATGTGATGAAGAAATTATAGGTTGTAGTCCCTCAAGTTGTTCAAAAGCAAATTCAGATGGTTTTTGTCAAGGAGAATCTTTTTCTTGCGATACCGATGATATTGCAGACCCTTGTGATATTGGAGAATACTGTTTTGAAGGAAACTGCATTCCTGGACTTTGTGATGATAATATTCAATGTGATGGAGACACCTATATCTCTGGATTTTCATGTGATGGCTCAGGAAGTTGCGATTTACCTGCTGTAGATTTAGGATGTTGTGAAGGAAATAAATGCAATGGGTTTAAGATGTTTTGTAATGAATCAACTCACCAATGTGAACAATTCACAGAAAATTGTGGGATAAATGTAAGTGATGGCTTTGGCTATGCCCCTCAAACTAATAGCCAAGATATTTGGGATGATTGTGAAGTGGGTTGGGTGGGGTGCACTGAGAGTGGTTGTAGCAGGACAGAAGGAAATGGATTATGCTTAGGAACTGATTATACATGTAATACTAATGGCGTTACCGATCCTTGCCCAATAAGTACAACGTGTAACAATGGAGTTTGTGAATCCGGAGCATGTGATACAGGCCATCATTGCACTGATCGTTTCAATTGTCAGTTAACCTGTGATGGAACAGGATCATGTACAGCAGATTATAATTGTGAAGACTGTAACATCACTTGTTCAATTGGCACTTGCCAATGTGATGTCTATGGAGTAGATGAAAATGATGACCCTGGATTTAATTGTGATGACACTGAAGACAATGATTGTGACGGCAATACAGATTTTTTTGATTCAAATTGTATGGCCCCAGATGGATATTCCTGCCTAGATGGGGAAGACTGCCTTAGTGGATACTGTGATAATGATACGTTAGGTGCAGACTTTGCACCTTATAATGATGATTACCATTGCTTCACTCCATTGCCCATAATAAATGGATTTATTGACAATCAAGATTTCACATGTGAAGTAAGTTCTAAAGAAGGAGACTTTGCTTGTGATGAATTTGAGAACGCAACTGATTGTTATTTTGAAGATGGAACTCACTTTTGGTGTAATGAAAACTGTAAGTTAGAAAACAGAGATACTAGTATAGATGCTTGTACTGCAATAGGCTTGTACTGCGTAGAAGAATTCTCTTGGATGAACGCAGGTGAAACTATCGCCCCAGAGTTAATTGGAATTTGGGAATACGCATTAAATGATAAATCCACAATAGAATGTTGTGGAGATGATTCAACAGAAACTCCACTCCATAGAAATTCCAGCTGCTCAGAAGTTGATTGTAGTTCCAATGATGAGCCCACAATTGGAGACTTATTAATTGATCAAGTTTGTTGTAATGATACTCATGACTGTGTTTACACTGGAACTTGTTACACATCTAATAATGATGGAGGATTACCACAAGGATTTGGAGGGGACCAACCAAGTAACCCAAGCGTATTTTGTGAAGAGGGGATTTGGTATGATTGTGATAATTCAGAAGGGGGGTGTGAAGAATCAAATGGAAGATGTAATTTTATCTCTGCTTGGCAATTACCAGGGGAGCCGGGAGTTGGTGAATATGATGCATTAGATAAACGCGAATGTTGTGGTGATGATTTTGGTGAGTTTTTAATAAACAGCACATTATTTCAAGGCCACCCCTCAACAGATGTAGCTTGCTGCGATTCTCAATTTGATTGCGTCATAGGAAGAGAATGTTTTTTAAGTGATGCAAATGGGGGAAATGAACTTAACTGTTATGATGGTCTTGATAATGACTGTGATGGAAAAACTGACTTTTGCGACGGCAGACATAATCTTCCTTGCACTCATGATGGTCTTGAAGATGATTGTACAATTCTTATTTATGGATATATTACTGACATAGATGGTGACCCAATAATTAGAGCAAGGGTCCATGCTCTAACTGTTTTTATCTATAATGAATTTAATCAAGTGATAAATTTCACCACTATTTCAGATGAAAATGGATTTTATAACATAACTGCTTATGGAAATTCCACTTATGAAATTGTAGTGGATCATAAAGGCCATAATATAATTTCAGATATTAGTAAACATCTTGACATTAAAGAAGACTGGAAATTAGACCTATCATTATCAAGGGATGAAGGTTGTCAATATGATTGCACTATGCAAACTAGTGATTTATGTAACATGGAATGTGAGGGAATTAATGGATGTCAATTTAATAGTATTATTGCAGCGGAAAAATGTAATCAAGTTCCCAGAGATTCAATTGTAACAATAGATGAAGACTTTACATTAGAATGTTGCAAAGGCGACCCATTTTATAAGCTCCCAACAGCTAGAGCAGATATTGAAGTTTTTAATGCATCTATAATACACAGAATCACTAAACAAGTTCTATATAGGGGGAAACAAGTTAAAATGGTTATTGTAAATTTTAACTAAACTAACTTTTTTAAAACAATTCTTCAATGCCATTTGCCTTCCTTTAAAATGCTAAAACCCATATCTTCTAGAACAATAACCATTAAATAAGAATAGTTGGATACCGTATCCAATAGGTTGGACGCAGCATCCAACAAACTCAAAAAAGGTGGAATAATGAAAAAAATTGTGTGGTTATTAATATTATTACTAACTTTTTCTACAGCACTAGCATACCCTTTCTCAACTGGAGATACAGAAATTATTAATGCAAAAGCATACCTTCAGTCTATCCAAGCAGTTGATGGAAGTATTGATTCTTTAGGAACAAGTAACTGGGCTACAATTGCCATTTGGGCATTAGATGAAAGTTCAGATGCCTGGGCAAATGAAGGAGACTCAATTGAAGAATATATCGAAACAAATGTTAACTCTTTAGATGATAATAAAGCAACTGATTGGGCAAGGAGCATATTGTCAATTGTATCAATGTGCAGAGATCCTTACATGTTTGGTGGAGAGGACCACATAGCAACACTCAAGAGTTTTTATACAAATAATCAACTTGGAGATACTGCTCTGTTAAATGATGATACTTACGGACTAATGGCTCTATGTGCTGTAGGAGACTGTAATTCAATTGAAGCAGAAAATGCTAAACAATTTATTTTAAACAATCAAAATATTGATGGGGGCTGGAGTTGGGGCGTGGGACAATCAAGTGATCCAGACAGTACAGCTGCAGCAATTCTTGCATTAATTTCAGCAGGAGAATCAGGCCTTCCAATTACTCAAGGGTTAACATATATTAAGACCACTCAAGTTGAATCAGGAGGGTTTGACTCAGGTTGGGGCACTAATCCTAATACTGATGCAATGTGTGTAATGGCAATTGATGCTGCTGGGCAAGATCCAGATGACATAATCTGGGAGTCGGAAACAGGTAATTCGCCAGTAGATAGTTTATTAGCTTTCCAAGATGTAGATGGAGGATTTACCTCTTATAATAAAGCCTACGCTACAGTGCAAGCTGTTCCCGCTCTTCTTGGGGAACCTTATTCTAATGTAAACTGTGGATTTGTGTATGCAAATGTAAGAATCCAAGGAAGTACCAATGAAGTCTTCTCAGGAAGCCTTATTGTAGATGATCACTTAACTGTGGTTGATGAGGGGGGAAATCCTCACGATTTACTCATTCCTAGCGCCCTAAGTGCACTTGACAAAGCTTCGAAAATAAGCAGTTTTTCCTATAACATTGTAAACGGGGGGTTTGGATTATATGTTGATTCTATTAATGGAGAGGTGGCTACAGGTCTAGATGGTTGGATGTACTTTGTGAACCATGAAAGTCCCCCAGTAGGCATGGCAGATTATGTAGTCTTAGAGGGAGATGATATTCTCTTTTACTATGGTGCTTGGGGAATAATGGAAACAAGAATCATTGTTGGGGATAATTTTGGAGTGGGAGACTCATTTATTACAACAGTTGAATATTATGATGAAGAATGGCTTGCACTGGAAGGTGCTACTATTCATTTTGGTGCAACCACAAAAGAAACAGATGAAAATGGAGAGGTTGAATTAACTGCAAGTACTGCAGGCTCTTTTGAAGTTTATGCAAGTAAAGAAGGGTTCATTAATTCAAATGGAGTTACTATAAAAATCACTGGAACTGGGAATCCCAGCCAAACTTTAAATGTTGAAGCTGAAATCATGCCTTCTGTTGCTTTCTCTGTTGCCCCAAATAGTATAAATTTTGGTCAAGTTGGGCCTGGGATGGTTGTACCTGGAGAAGATATTAGTTTAATTAACTCTGGAAGCTGGGATATTTTAGTGACTTCTACATTATCAGGTTCAGATCCTTTATTTGACTCAGGTCTTTTCTTAGATAATGTACTATGGTCTAGCTTAGAAAAATTAATAAGTTCAGATTTGGAAGACTTCTCTTTAGTTGTAGATATTCCAAGTGAGCTTGATATCCCAGATGACTACCAAGGATTAGGGGCTAAAACAGGTATTGTCACATTTTGGGCACAGGGAATTGAACCATGAAATTATTATTAACATTTTTTTTAATTTTCTTTATCCCTCTTAGTTTTGCAATAGGCGAATTTGGAGTAAATCCAGGAAAGCTGGATATCTCATTTGATAATAATTCAGTTGTTAAAGAACATATTCAAATATATAATATGGATTTAAGTGATGTAAAATTTAGAATTTTTACTGAGCCTGCAAATGAAGAAATAGTAATTTTTAGTGAACAAGAAGTTACAATTAATCCAAAAGATGTAAGAGAAATCTCAATTGATTTTATCAAACAAGAAAAACAAGAATTAACAATTTTTATTCAGCAAATTCCAAAAAACGGAGCAACAATTGTAGGGGGAATAAAAATTCCAGTAACTCTCCAGGGAAACTTTAAAAAATCTACTGTGCCAATAATAACTGGCCATGTCATTTCAGATAATAAAAGCAATATAGGAACATTAATAACCTCAATTGTGATAATTAGTCTTATAGTTTTAGGAGGCTTTGCTATTTGGAAAGTAATAAAATGGTAAAAAAAGCTCTAATTTAACCAAAAAGTGGGTTTTCTAATAAATCGAAACATTTAACGTTAGTTCTACTTTTCTAAAATAATAAAGGTTAAGAATGGCAACAATACAAATAGTTAATCAAGTTATTACAACTGATTTAAAACACAGATTAAATTTAGAGAGTCTTGCTAGTTTATTAACAAATATCGAATATAATCCAGAACAGTTTCCCGGATTAGTTATGAGAATAAGAGACCCAAAATCATCAGCATTACTATTTTCTTCAGGAAAAGTTGTATGTACTGGCACAAAGCACATTAATGATGCAAAAAAATCAATTTTAGAAATTATTCGTTTTTTAAACAACGCAAAAGTTGAAATAAAAATAAAACCTGTACTTAAAATCCAAAATATAGTTGGTTCAGGATCAGTAGGTTTTAAGCTTGATTTAAATGAACTTGCATTAACATTACATAATACTGAATATGAACCTCAACAATTTCCAGGTCTTATATACAAAATCAAAAATCCATTCCATGCAAGCTTCTTATTATTTTCAAATGGAAAAATTGTTTGCACTGGAACAAAAAGCGAAACAGAAATGAATAGTTGTGTTAAAAAACTAACCAAAAACTTAAAAAAAGTTATTTAAATTAAAAAAATCCAGGATTAACCTTATTTTTATAGCCCTTTTTTAATTCGATGATTGGACTGTTTACAGTCTCAAATCTATATTTAGCATTATAAAATCCACACTTATAACTTTTTTGGAATTAGGAAATTCAAGAAGGTGAGAAACCTTTTTAAATTAGGATTTTTTACTATTTTTTAATAATGGCTGAACCTGATTTGGTAAATAGAATTGAGCAAACATTAATCAGTCGAGCAATTTTGTCTGGAAGCCATTCACCAAAAAGTAATCTTACAAAGCTTTATGATGGAGCACTAGAGACTGAATGGGGTCACGTAAGAAAAGATCTTCACATAGATCACCGCGATATGTACAATAAAATTATGCGCATTATAAATCCAATTCTTCACGACCAACTTAAGCTTGATTTTGATCCAGGGGAAGGTTACAGGGCGCAAATATCATTGGTTGCTGAAGAAAAGCCAAAGGGCAGAGGAGAAAATTATTTTCGATTGAAGCTATGTATTTACAATGAGAAGTTTCCTTCTTTCCCATTCAGACAAAGTGTTCCTACTGGCATTAATAGGCATAAAGATGATAGAACAGTAAGCAATTTTGCAACTACAATTTCTTCAGTTTATTCTATTTTTTTGGATAGCGTCAACATGAAAACAGTAGATAAATTCTTTGAAGAGTTTCATAAACTAAATTAATCATCACCAATAAAAAACCTTAAATAAGTCCATTGATCAAGAAAGGATAGGTGATCAAACTTGATTAACGTTAAAATTGATAAATTCAGCCACAAAGAACTTAATTCTAAACTAAACCGCATAAAATCTATAGAACTTCCTTCATTTCACACTCACAAAGTAGATTTTATGGCTATTGAAAAGATAGCTAAAAAATATTCTAAGTATAAGAATTTTTTAATATTAGCTAATGGGGGTTCAAGAACCACCGCCTTAGCGTTTTATAATTTCTCAAATAAAAATAAAAATTTTGAATTTGTCGCAACAGTTGAGCCAAGTTACCTAATGGCAGTTGCTAAAAAATACAAAAAAAAAGATACTCTTGTAATCCCGATTTCTAAATCAGGTACAAATGTAATGCCCCTAGAAGCCTTATTCTTTTTCAAAGGATACAAAACATTACTCTTAACCTCAAAAGACAGAGGAGTCCTTAAAGAAATTGGAGATATTAAAAAATATGATATTGCAGTTCACCCAGATGTAGGAGGGAGATATTCAGGAAGAACTATGTGTGGGCTTTTGCCAGCAAAACTAATGGGGCTTGATATTAAAAAAATTGAGAATGGAGCAAAAGCAATGTATAAAAGATGTAGCCCAAATGTTGGAATTGCTCAAAATCCTGCATTAAAAACTGCTGCATATTTATATTTACTAGAAAAAAAGGGATATCTTAATGTGATGTTAGCCTTTTACTCAATGAAATTTTTTAGTTTTATACCTTTAATTGTTCAGTTAGCACATGAAAGCTTTGGAAAAGACCATAAAGGACTAACGTTTTTTGGAGATATGGGGCCTGAGATTCAGCACCATACTAACCAAAGATTCTATGGTGGCAGGCAAGATATCGTTGGAATGTATCTTGGTGTAACACAAAAACCGGATGTAACAATTACTGTTCCTAGCGCTCTCCAAAAAATTAAGTTAAGAACTGGCACTCTTGGGCACTTAAACAACTTAAGTTTAGCTAAAGCACTCGATTATGATCTAAAAGCAAATCTAAATGAGATTAAACAATTAAAGATTCCATCCGTGTACATTGAAATTGATAAAGAAAATGAATATACTGCAGGAGAATTCATGGCATTTATACATTATTTTACAGTATATTCAGCCTTACTTAGAGATGTAAACCCATTTGATCAACCAGAGGTTGAAGCTGCTAAAGACTCTTCATGGGAAATGACTAAGAAAGGTTAAAGTTTCATTAATTGGAGGCTTTCTTAGGGGCAAAATTTAAATAGACCCATTATCCTAAATGTAAATATACTAAATAAAAACAAGAAACTCCCAATGAAATCTCATTACTTTATTATCATTATTTTAGCAATTCTTTCTGTTGCTGCGTTAACTGTTGATTCAATAACTGGGATGGCTATGTTTGATTCACGTGACGGTTATGCAACAGATAAAAGTTCTTCTACAACAACAATTGCGACAACTATAAGGACAACTATTGCCTCAACTGTGAGGACAACTATCAAACCACCCACTTCAACAACTTCAATTTCTCATGAAACTAAAAAAGAAGAGTTAGGAGATATTGGGTTTACAGATGGAGAAGGGAATGTTGCTACAACTGTGAGGACAACTATCAAACCCTCAACAGTTAGAACTACAATTAAACCTACAAGGACATCAATCCCTTATGATATCCAAGAAGAAAAAACAGGACTTATTGGGTTTACAGATGGAGAAGGGCAAGTTGCTGTTGTAAGAGAGCCCCATATAGGAATTGGAGGGAGTATTTTAGATGCACTAGGTATAGAAGAAAAAGAAGAAATAGTAGTTAGGATGTTTGGGAAAACGCTTGGGAGAGAATGTGAAACAAATAGTGAATGCTTAAGTGGAAATTGCGCTAAATCAAGAGGTATAAAAGTTTGCCAAGAATCAAAAGCACCAAAAATACCAGAGTATGAAATTAAAGACATCAGTAAACTGACAAATGGGGCTGTGGCCTTAACAGATGGGGAAGGCCTGATAATTGAAGTAAAACCTGCAGTAATTGAAGATTGGTCAGATCTTGCAGGAATAGAATCAGGATACTTAATATTTGAACCCCAAGATATACAAAATGCTGCATCAGTAATAATGGAATTAAGTAGAAAACCAACAAATTATGAGTCAGGCATAACTCCAAACATGAATAAACAATATTCCTGTACTACAGAAAAAATAGGAAATTTATTACAAACTACTTCTTATATTGAAAACAATGGTGCCTGGAACCGAAATGATGTATGCTGGAATGGGTGCAACCAGAATACTGGACTATGCAATGAACCAAACTGTGCCCCTGATCCGCATTATTACTGCCAAGGAAAAGATGTGCTCACAACATGGACTAGGAGGGATTGCTCTTGGGGAAATCAATTAAGAACCCATTGTCCAATAGGATGTATAGACGGTATTTGTCCAAGTATTACTGATGACATAACAGCCTCAAAAATCCATGAAAATGTTGTAAGAGAAGTAGGAGAAAGGCGATGTGCTCAAGAATTGATATGGGGAGAAGAAAGGGAAGTTTCTCAAGTATTAATTGAGGGGGAATGGAAAACAGTAAGTCTATGTAACGAAGGTTGCGAAGGTAGTTCTGGGTTATGCATAAAAAAAGAACTCCTTTTAACTAATCTTAATCCTCAAGTGCATAAATGCGAAGAAGATTCAGCAGTCCAATACGAACAATTAAGCGATGGCTCTTTAAAAATTATTGGAAGTGAACTTTGTATTGAAAATGGATGCAATGTTGAAACTGGGCTTTGTGCAAGGAAACTAGGAGACTATGAAAACTGTGAATATGACCACCAATGCTTAAGTGGTACATGCAAACTAATGCCAGGAACCCATAAATTTCAATGTTACCCTTCCTCTTGTGGAGGATTTAGTGAATCCACTTGTAGTATCCTTTTTGATGGTTGTGGGGTTTGCAAGGAAGGAGATTGTAAAAATGGGTGTAAAGAAGTTTTACTTTTAAGCAGCGATTTAGGATATAATCAACAAACAGGCTACAAAAGAAGACTGGATATTGAAATTGACACATTCATTACCCTCGTCGATGAAGCTTATTTATTATATGGTCAAGTACTTGCTAAACTTAATGAGTTAAAACAAGAATTCCCAAATTATGAAAATAATCCCCTTGGATGGGAAGAAAAAATTAGAAACACCCCAGAAAGATTTGCACCAGGAATGATTGCAGAAGCAATATTCCCCCTTACAGATTTCTATTTTTCTTATATGCCTGAACTTCCGGAAGAGACAAAAACAAGGTTTTTAGAGTTAATAGGTCTTGTCGATCAAAGAAACACGCCCATATTAAACGCATTCCAAAGTGATTTTAAATACATGAATGGATACGAATGGGTAATAGAGAATGACTGGGGAGATTTAGGATTTGATCTTTATATGGGAGGAATAGAAGGGATTGAAACATTGACCTCAGAAATCCTTAAAGAAAGAATAATTGTTTCAATTAATCTAGGGGAATATGATGAAAAATGGTGGGAATTTATTTGGAACTCAGAAGTGGGGGAAAAAGGGGAAAAAATGCATATCCCCGGAGCAACATCAGGAGACTTCTACTCTGAATGGCTTGGAGATAGGTGGGCTTTTGATGCTAGAATAATCATTGATTCCCATAATTCAGAAATTCAAGAGTACTTAACTAATTATGAAATATCAACTGAGGAATTTATTAATAATTTTATTTCTTTGCACATTCAAGAATTCATAAATCTTATTCCATCATATCAAGAAGAACTCCATAGATATATTGAATATGATGGAGAGGATATTACCTATCCATTAGGGGAATATGAACCAGGGGACAAGCTAATCTGGGTAACAAATGAACACGCCTTACCTGCAACGTTCAGCAGAGGGAATCACATAAAATATGCAAAGATTCTTGAAGGAGGGAAAGTTCTTCTTTTTAGACAAAGGATCATTGAAAATTCAAATGGAAGGGAGATAATTACCTTTAGAAACGTAGGGTGGGTAGATACAATAACAGGAGAGAGTTCAAACGCTCTCCTCTATCAAGAAGAGTTTAATAACCAAGTGTATGATTCAATAGATGAAGAACAAGGGGTTGTTCAAAGATTAAGAGATTTAAACATTATTTTTGAAAATAAATTTGCAAATGTTGCAGTAGAATCTTACCCAAACACTTTTATGGTTTTTAGAGAAGAACAAACTTCTGAGGGGCTTAAACCTCACTCCTGTGGAGGCTTTTTTGGAGGTTATACCGATGAAGGAGTCCCATTCTTGATAACAGCAAAACATTGTATTAGAGATGCAGATGAATCAGCAATTTATGCATTAACTGTTAATGGCCAACTTTTTAATGCAATAGGAGTAATTAGATCTGAAGTAACTGATGCAGCAGCAATATTACTAGATAGAGACCCAAATCTAGAACCAATAAGATTAAGAATTTATACAGGAGAAATTGTAGGGATTGCAATTTCTCCTTATGATAATGAAGCAGAGGTTATATTAACAACAACAACACTTCATCAAGTACATTCAACTCAAAATCTAGGCAATCCTTATTCTGCTCTCGAGGTCAATAATCTTGAAAGACTAAGAAGGGGTTACTCAGGTTCAGTAATAGTAGACATCAGCGGTGCAGCAATTGGAGTTGTTAGCTCAATGGATACATATGGTTCATTTGAAAATGAAGATAAGATTTCACTACAAGTGCACCCTCAAGGGAATATTGCCCCAACAAAACTCCTAATAGATTTATATATAGAATTAGGGGCCACACAATACTTAATTTATGGGCTTGGGAATGGTGAAGAAAATGAATAAGGAACAAATTAAGCAAGGTTATATAGCAACATTAATCTTCTTTTTATGTCTCATAACTCCTTCCCTCACTCTTGCAGATTGCTGGGGTGAAACAGATAATGGACGGGATTACTATAATTATGGGACTATAACTGTTGGGAATTATTTACGTAGGGATGGATGTGAATTAAATGGAGGAAATATATTATTAGAATACTATTGCGATGGTGAAACGCCTATGCTCGAGTATTACCCTTGCCCATTTGGTTGTTCAATGGACAAAGGGGCTTGTGCGAGTGCACCACCTTCTTGTGAACAAAGATGTAAAGATGAAGGTTATGCGGAATGGGAATGCAAGTCTCCTAGCGGTAGACTTCCTTCGGCTTCATGCTATTCCAATATTTGCCACCATGACTATGCCTCATTGGGTTTTGATGAAAATAAGCCTATGTGCACATCTTCAAGGGAGGAGTGTTATTGTTTTGACACCTGTTGTGATGCCACACCAGAGGAATGCCAACAAATATGCTATGATGGAACTGATTGTATTACTCCAATTATTGTTCCTCCTGTTGTTCCTCCTGTTGATGATGATCCGGTTGTTCCTCCGGTTGTTGTTCCTCCGGTTGTTCCTCCTGTTGATGATGATCCGGTTGTTCCTCCTGTTGTTGTTCCTCCGGTTGTTCCTCCTATTGTTGTTCCTCCGGTTGTTCCTCCGGTTGTTCCTCCGGTTGTTCCTCCTGTTGATGATGATCCGGATGATGGTGCATCGGATTCAAAGAATTGCAACCAATTTTGCCAAAGTCAAGATTATGCATATGGTACTTGCTCAAACTCTAACCTGAAAAATGCAGGGGGAGTATGCTCTCATAATAAAAACAACTATTTTTGTGGTTATTATACTGCAGTTGACGTAGAGAAGTATGGATTAGATTGCAATACTGATCTTTGTTGGTGTTATGAGAATGAAAAATGCGCATATACTGAATCTATCTGTGAAAATAGATGCACAAAAAATGGTTGTGGAAACCTATATGATGATTGTACATCTAAATGTTTAGATTTAAATACAAAAGGTATTTGCACAGGCGAATGTTTAAACAATGAATTTTCTGTAGGATCATGTGAATATCCTGGCCTTGAGTGTTGTTGTACTGAAACTACTTATATTGATATTGAATGTGAAGATAATAATGGCTTTTGTGAGGATAATGAAGGGAGATATTTTGATAAATGTTTAGATGAAGACAGCTCAGATATCAGCTCAGATATGGATGTAATGATAGAATATATTTGCCAAGATGGTGCTTGCATAAGCCTTGAAAGCTCTTGCGTAGATGGTTGTTCAAATGGAAAATGTGGAGGGGAGCCTTCAACAGTTTATCAAACTTCTAATCCGGTTGTTCAGCCACCTAATTCTGTTAGCGATGAACCTTGTAGTTGTACGGATCAAAACGATGCATATCCTTCAGGACTTAATGTTTATGAAGTAGGATTCTGTACTTCTGATAATAACGGCATATGCAGAGATACCTGTGTTGGAAGCAATCAGATAAGAGAATGTTCATGTAATGCTGAAGGTTCTTTCATACCTAATCTCCTAGATTGCCCACCTAGACACTTTTGTAGCGGAAATGCATGCAAACTTGGTACAAGTGCAGGAGGTAGCAGTTCTGGCTCTACAACTGCAGCTAGTCGTAATCCTTCAACAAGTATGGAAACTGCCTCAGCAAATGTAGGAATAATATCAACAGATGGTAGAATTATTAGTATTCCTGCAAGAGAAAGCAGCTCTGTGCTTCCAAATTCCTGCAAAGATTCTAGTGATTCAACCAAAAGCGGATATTGCACAGATCAAACTGGTTCTTACGAAGATTCATGTATTAAGGGTAAAGAGCTCCAATATACTTGTAATGATAAAGACCTGTGTGAAGAAAAATCCAAATTTTGCTTAGCTGGTTGTGGAGACGAAACTTGCAATAATGTTATTGAAGATATTTTTGATGTAATAAAAAAGATTATCTCTCCAAAAGAAACTCCTAAGTGCACTGTTAGGACTAAGAATAATGTTAATGTATGTGAGGATGAAAATAAAATACGTCAAGATAAATGTTCAGGAAATTATTTTGTAGAATGGTCCTGTTCAACTTCAAATGAATGTGTTTCAAAGAAAAATTATTGCAGTTATGGTTGCGATGAAAATGCTTGTAATCCAGAAAAAAAGACTAAAGAAGTACAACCAACTTGTGTGGACTTACATAATTTCTGTACAAGTGATTCCGAATGCTGCTCAGGTGTTTGTGACTTTGATGATTCAAGAGGAGGCTTTGCTTGCTTAGAACCAAGTGTTACAACTTCTACTACTATTACTTATAATCATGGTGGTGAGCAAGAATTACTTACACCAATATGAATTTTTTACACTAACTTCTCCCATTCAACTTTTTTGATCAATAAATTATCTCCTAAAGCGTTATAAACACTCTGTAAATTAACCTTTTTTCCTACAGACTATTGTTACCAACCTACCCAAAGTTTAAATATGCAAATTAAACTATCTAAGTTTATGAAACAAATAATCCCATTCTTATTATTAACATTATTAATAGTTGGTTGTAGTCCGCCAACTATTCCCACAACATCTTCTCCAGTTGCCCCAGTTCAAAAAGAAATTGATACTGACAAAATTGCTGAAGACTTTGTTAAATCAATAACTGAATATTCTGATTATAATGGTGGGAGTTTATCATTAATAAGAAAATTAGATTTAGGATATGAAAGATGGGATTATATATACAGATTTAATGTTAATACTCAAAAGCTAGCAGCAACAGTCAAATTTATTGAAGTTCGTTTAATGATTCAAGAAGGAGCTGTTACAAATAACGTTGCAGTAGAAGTTGATGAAACTGATTTAAAAAAAGGCGCATTAACTCAGTCTGAATGTGAATCAAAAGGGGGGAGATTAACCAATAATATTGCTGGAGCGCTTTGTAATGATGGTGAACAGAATGCTGGAGATTTAGTAGGTATTACTGTTCCTTATGTTTGCTGTGTTTAAGGGAATTTACGCTGGGAATTTAATCCAAGAATACTCAAGATTCTTCATCCATAAACGTCAATTTTCATTACAATTAGGGCTCTTAGTTTAGATATAATCTTCTGGATATCCATAGTTTTCCTCTCAAGGTAGTCTTTTCGCACAAAGAAACCGTCATAAGCAATTTTATTTCTTATAACTCGCAAGTCATCGATTAATGAGATTTCATACTCAATAAACTCCTTATAATTGTATTCAAGATACTCTACTAATTTCTTATGCGCTCCTTCACCATGGGGTCTTATATCCATCAAGCAAAAGAATGATACTAATCAATTCTCTAATAACTTCATAATATTCTTTCGTAACATTTGAACTAAACTTAATAACATCAATTCCCTAAACCATTTCCAGGGTCGTATCTACCATTTTCAAGATAGATTCCGCTTTTTTCTTATCTGGAGTGATTTTAATTATCCCTTCTTCCATTGTATCCTCAAATATCCCGCCAGTTTAATACCATTAATAATATTATCCTTTAATTCTTCACTTAATTTATTGAAGTTCTTTTCAAAGAATATATTTATCTTTCTCATTAATATCTCTTGATATTTTATTAATTCTAATTTTCTTATATCACATTGTAAGTATAAGTCAATATCGCTTTCTGCCACATCTTCTCCTCTTGCCGCCGAACCAAATAATATTATTACCTCGGGCATACTCTGTTCAGAAAGATAATTCAGAAGACCAGATTCTTTTATTCTAATCATTAGATTAATCTTTTTTAAGAATTTAAAATATTCATGGTCTCTATTAGCAAAATATACCGGAAACTTATGAATCCTATGTTGCTTCATAATAATCAATTGCTCTTTTTCTAGCTCATCCAAGTATATCTTTACTGATTTTGGAGCAAGTTTGATTAACCTACTAATTTCTCTAAGTTGAAATCCTGTCCCAATAGGAAGCGGATTATCAAAAAATACTTCCAAAACTCTTTGAATGTTATCTTTTCTTATCATTTGTAATAATATTATTACAACTGGTATATAAATATTACGGCTCCCGATAATAAGTTAAACGCCTGGACTGGGGAATTTGAATTCTATTTTTTAAAGAAAAGTTCACAGGTACAATGACCAAATTTCCTTATTTCTTTTTTATGATATACGCATGGGCAAATAATTCTTTTATCTTTTTTTTTATTCCCAGTTACTCTACGGCAAGGGCAATATAATTCTCCAAACTCTTTTTCATTTTCTATTAAACCCTTGACTATTGTTTTTACTGTTTTAGAGTTCGGATTAAGAATGAAATTATGATCTAAAGCATAATTCTTCATTTTTAATTGGAGCTTCGTAATCATTTTCTAAATAACCTGTCAAAAAAAGATTTATTTAGACCTAATAATTTGTCAATTTTCCTTTTAACTGTTTCTTCACTGGGAACTCCAGAAATTCTAGAAACTAATTGGTCTTCTTCATTAAAGAAAAGTGCAGTAGGAAAAGCATTAATGCCATAACGGATTGAAAGGGTTTTACCCATCTCAGTTTTAACTCTTAGTTTATTATAACTCAAATTATAATCTTCATAGTGTCTAATTACTTTTAATAAAACCGAAGCAGCCCTAGGGCAATGAGGACAATTCCGTGAAACAAATAAGTATATTTTTGCCATTTAAATTTAATTTAGAAAAAGGGTATTTAAGTGTTGTTATGTAGAGAAGTTAAATGACTTAAAAATCACAGGAGTGCCCCCTTAGCATTAATGATCAAAGAATGAAAATCATAACAGAAACACTCAGAAACTTAGTTTAAAGTCCCTCTCAAAATCTATAATTTTTAAGGAATGAAATTCCGAGACTGAATTAATATATCACTCCTCAGATAGAATTATCTCTTCAGCTTTTTGGATAAAATTAATTACTTCCTTTCTATACTCTTGAATGATTTTTGTTGTTAAGTTAAACTGTGTGGAGTAGCTTGCAAAGTGCCTCTGATTTTTTAACTTTGTATAGAATTCAGCATCATCTTTAGTAATTGCAAGTTTTTCAATTAATTCTGCTTCTTTTTTAGATATGGGGTAATTCTTTATTAAAAAAAGCAAGGTTGCTGTATGGTTTTTAGAAGAATAATTTTTATTCACAACCAAAGCAAGTGCTGAATGATATAATGCATAATACAACGTAACAATAAGCCAGTCGTTAAAATTGCTATCAGGCATATTTTTATCAAAGAAAGCTAAGTTATGTTTTGCTTTTTCCATGCTTTTACTAAATCGGGATTAGGGTTAATCTTAATTAGTTGTTTTTTTGCAACAAAGAATGAAAGCTTTTTAGTTAATCTCTGTTTATCTGAAAAATATTCATCAATTTTCATGTATTACCACCTCATGAAAGTTTTGCTCTCCCCTTATTGGAAAACCAGTTTTTCTTGCTTGGATTATTATATGATCTTTTGCTTCTTTAAATTGATTAATATTACAATAAAATAGATTTAATGGATAATTTGAAATTATTTCTGCCTGCTTTTTATTTTTTTCAAGGTTTAGTTTTTTCTCTGAAACAATCAATAAATCAATATCACTTCCTTCCTGCTCTTTATTTCTTGAAGCAGAACCAAATAAGACAACAGTAAATATGGTATTAGAAAGTTGGCTTAAGAACTCAATTAACGGTATTCTTATGCCCCTACTTAACTCCCTTGATTTGTTTATACTTATTTCTGCAAATTTAAGTGCAATTAACTTCAAATCTTTTATCTCATAAAATATATTTGATTTTGTTTTCCTTGATTTTAAGGTTTTGTTTTCTAATAATTTATTCAAAGCATTTTGAAGAGAGCTATTTGATAATTGTGTGAGTTCTTTAAGCTGATTAAAATATAATTTGTTCTCATTTTGATCATAAAATGCCTTGATAATTTTTTCTTCGGCTCTCATTTTAATTATGCAAAGTAATAGCTATTTATAAGCTTTGCCATTTTTTGGCAATATCTTGCCATTTTTTGGCAAGTTATATGTTGAAGCTCTTTTAATACAAATAAAAAAAATCCACTTCACTCGAGAAAACATAGGAATTAAACAAAAAGTTAAACGCCGGGACTGGGAAAAAAGCAATTTTACCCTACATTAAGAAAATTGAACATAAAGGGTAAAATCAAAGAATTAGATTGAAAGAAGAATTTAAGAATTAATTGTCCAAAATTTTTAGTCCCTCAATTTTTGTTTGAGTATTTTTTCAAAAGTTTGAATATAAACTTGAAACTCTAACTTAAATTCTTTCCAAATCTCAGCACTAACAGGTCTACCTTCATAATGCACTCCATTTCTTAACATCCTCATTGTTTCTATTGTTTTCCAATCAATTTCCCATTCTTCGTGTTTTGTGCATATATAAGCATACAAACATTGGTGGTTGCCTGAACGGATTTTCTCAAGGAGCAAAATGCCTTGCACCAGTTGCCTAATGATTTCATATTGGTTACTCCAAATAAGGCTATAATTCTTCTTTTTATCCATTATTGGTATAATATCTTTTAAAGTATCCAGATCTTGTTCTACAGTATCTAGTAAAGATTTGGCTTTTTCAGTATCAATTTCTTCAGGCTCTTGTAAATTCCCCTCAATTACACATTGATTATAAACTTTATCAAGCTCTTTTATTTTTCTCATGCTGACACCTCCGCTATATCATGAATATTTCCTTTAACAAAGAATCCTTTTACTACATTCTTCATTAATCCAGAATGGATCTTTCTTGTATCTTCAACTGTTTTGAAAGTATGAACTTGAATTTCTCTTGCTTTTCCTTGAAATCCAAGCCCACTCCAGAGAGTGCCGAATCTAAGCTCTTCAGAATCGCCTAAAACAAAAATATCTACATCACTCTCTGTATTCCAATCTGATCGTGCAAAGCTACCAAAGATTATAACCACTTTAGCTTTAGTTAATTGTTGAAGCTTCTTGAGTAGTCCAGTTTCATATAATTTCTGCAACGCATAAATCTTTTTTTTATTGCGGTAATTTTCACATCTAAAGTTTCCTTGAAAATAGGGCATTTTATTTTTAGGCTTTACCCTCCGAATAATTTCTTCTTTAAGCAATTTACCAAGCCATTTATTTGCTGCTGGCTCACTAATTCCAGCAGATTTCACTATATCTTTAAAGTGCCACTGGCGTGAAGGCTCATTGAAAAAGAGCTCCATTACACTTTCTTCCTTTGAAGGTAATCCCATTTTACTTAAGTTAAAGTTAAGTATTATTTAAATGTTTTGGTTTTCTCCTTAATTTTTAAAAAAATTAAATCCCCTTAGCTCAAAAGAATAACAAAATTTAACGAAAACATTGAGAAAGCTCCTTTAAGAATTAAACGCATCCTAGTTTACACATATAAACTTAAGTTTATGGGCCTTCCAGTTTTAAAAGGAAAAACGCCTAGACTGGGATTTTGGTTCAAGAGGTTTCACACGAAAGTAATAAACCCTAAATCTTCTTGAAAGAAAAACCCCATTACCAAAAAAACAGTTAGGCACTCCCAAATAGAACCCATATTTACTTGGTAAGCTTAGATTGCAATTATTATTGCAAGGTGCTGCCAGCCAATAAAGGAAAATCCTTTCTGAAAATCGAAAGATATTTATAGTAGTATTACGATGTAATACTTTATGAAAAATGGTGATTCAAAATGACTACTAACCTAATTTTGCCTCCAGGAATAACTTTGTTTCCACAAAGCCCAGAATGGACTAGTTTTGTAATTTCTAAAGCACATGAAAGCAAACTACCGGATTCATTAGCCTTTGCAGTGTACCAAACCCATTTAAAAGAAGGTGAAACTGATTATGATTCTACAATTCTTATTGAAGAAACCCAAGCCATTGCAAACACGCTAGAAGAGTATCTTAACCAAGAAGAAGGCTTAATGAGTTTTTCTCACATAATGGCATATGGTCTTGTTATGGCCCTTAGAAACGCTTATGAAGAATTTGGGGCCAATGGTTTACAAGAAGTTGTAGAATCATTTGTGCACCACGCAAGCATTGTAAAAAATCTCGTTGGAAATGAGTTCTGCACAACATATGGAGATGGTTTAGATCAATTAGCCCATGCTCCTGTAAAATATAATCTCCATCTAGATAATTTCTTTGGCAGGTATGAGCAATAAGAAGAACTACTTCTGAAAAACATTTAATGCATAAATTGAGTAATTATCCCAATTTTATGTATGAAACCTAAATAAGCTAATTGAATACAATGTGTTTTTGCTGGGAAGGCAAGTCGCTTTAACAAAGCTCAATAATCTCAATAGCGTAACAGCCCCTAAACAGATATTAATAGGGTTTAAGGCTATGCTCTGCCCCATGATTTATGCTTTTGAAACAACTTACCGTAAAAGGGTTTACGCCGGGACAGGGGGTTAGTTTTGAATAATAAGCTTCTTCTTAATGGCCATTAACCTCCTGATTTTATTGCAAAGATTCATGCCACAGTAATTCCAAAAGCAACTGATTTAAGGACTTATCATCTCTCTTTTTAGATAATTTTGTTAAGCTCATGTACTCATCAAACGCCCCCATCTTAATGATTAATAAAGGTAATCCGTTTTTCAATAAGATCCAATTAACCACCATCCTAGTAGTTCTACTGTTCCCATCAGAAAAGGGATGAATCCTTTGAAACTCATTATGGAAATATCCAATATTTGGTAAAATTTCAAGATTATTGTTTATTGACTTGCAGAGTTCTAGTATTAATTTTGGCACATCAATTGGTGGAGCAGTTTTAAAAGAAGGATTCCCCTCAATTTTATTCCCTGATTTCTTATATTTGCCTGCATTTGAATGAAAACTGAACATAATAATCTTGTTTAATTCCATAATTTTTTCTGGTGTAATTTCTTCGTCAAGGTTGTTCAGCACATATTTCATAGCCTCATTAAGGTTTTTTACCATTTGAATATCTTTTGCAGGTTTGTCTGGATATATATCTTTTAAAATTAATTCAATTGTTTCTCCTTCAGTTATTGTTGCACCTTCCAATTGAGCTGAGCCTGTGAGAAAAGATAATACTCGATTTTCAAATGGGGTTACAGGATCTACACTTAAAGAAGATATTTTACTAATAATGTCTTTTGAGGGTATCTTTTTCAATCTAATACTAATATCATACAAACTAGCCAAGGAATCCAAGACTCTATGTTTTAGCATTCGTCCATGTGCGGGCCTTATTGAATATTTCAGGATAAATTGATGATACTCAAGATATTTCAAAACCTTATTAGCTTGATGAGTAAAAGGCCAAGAACAAATGAAATAATTAAATGTGATGATAATTAAAAACAATTATAAATAAATTGAGAAATTTATTTAGAGTATTGATGTTACATAAGCTTAAAAAGAAACAATTATATACCCTGGGGGAGAGGTTTATTTTATGTTCATTAAAAAATTATCTATTAGCTTAGTGATTATTGTCCTTGCATTATTTATAATTGAAGTATATGCAAGACATTCTTATAAACAAATCTTTGAAGATTCCAAATTTTTATCAAATGCTTTCACTGCAAACCATATAGTTAAACAACGTGATATTGATGATAATTATTGAATGAAAAGTATATGCATAGATATAAATGACTCTATCTGCAATTTCCAAGTGCATAATTATTCTGAATTCGAAACTTTAAAATTACAAAAATATGTTAATTCAATAGGGTTACGGTCTCCTGAACCAGTAAATGATGATTGCTTGAATATTGCATTAGTGGGTGATTCTGTAGTGTGGGGGTATCAACTAAAATTTAATGAAACAATGAGCGCTCAGCTAGATCAATATCTTAATGCCAATACTCAAAATTGTTTTCATGTGCATAATGTAGCAATGAGTGGTATAATACTTATCAAGAATACAAATTATTACAAAATACAATAAAAGCCATAAAACCAAATTTCGTTTTATTGAATATTGTTATGAATGACATCCCACACCAAAGCTATATAAAATCAGAAAAAGATAAACACATAATCTTATTCAGTTCAATCAATATTCCTTCTACGCCCATTGACTTATTTACATTCAGAGTTTGGAACCTAAGATTTAATCAACAGAATGATTGGACAGAAAAGAGCTTATTTTGGAAAAAGAACATTAAAAGTGTAAAAAAAATAAAGCTACTCTCTGAGAGAAATGGGGCAATATTCATTGGAGTTTTACACCCTCTCAATGAGTCTAAAAAATTTGAGGGTATGAATTGGTTCTACTACCCATTCAACCAAACCCTTAATAAGCTACAAGCCCAAAAGATTGATGTTTTTGAATATACTTATAATCAGAATAGGAATATTTTTCTTGATGGTAGCCATTATACAAACACAGGAATTAAAAATTTAATCCATGATTTTTTAGGTCCAAAGTTCACAGAAATTATGAATAATTAAACAGCATTTTCAATAATCATTCATTACCAGTATAATCACTTGGGTATTTAATTGAATGGAATTTAATAATCTTAGCTTGGATCTTACATTTTGCCAATTCATCTAAATTTACTGCTAGATCAATTTTGCCAATATGATATTCTCTATAAATTTCTGCATGATAAATAAGGTCTATTCCAGGAGTTATTTTTTGACTTAAAAGATCCTCAATACTTTCACCCCAACAACCAAACTTTTACTTCAAAACTATAGCCCAATTTCGGCGCCTATTTCGAAGCTAAACGCCTTAACAGTAGCGACTTTAATAGCTGAGAATAAACGCCTAGACTGGGGAAAAATGCTAATTTTACCCCCTACATTGAAAAAGTAAAAAATAAAGGGTAAGAATTAAGTAAAAAGATAACTTGAAATGTCAAAAACCACCAGTGTATTCACTGGTAGCATGTTGAAAAGCTTGCTCGCTGTTGAGTGGTTCAACTGAAAAGCTTTGCTTCTCAGAGTGCTAAAAATCTTTGATTTTTCAGCATTTGAGCACACAGATTCCACGTTTAAATATCCAAGTCTTTGAGTTTTTGTTTAAGTATTTTTGTGAAACTATGAATATAAACTTCAAACTTCAGCTTATATTCTTTCCATGTTTCAGCACTAACAGGTCTACCTTCATAATGCACCCCATTTCTTAACATCCTCATTGTTTCTATTGTTTTCCAATCAATTTCCCATTCTTCACGTTTCGTACAAATGTATGCATAGAGGCATTTATGGTTATCAGAAATTATCTTTTCAAAAAGCAATATCCCTGCAACTAATTGTCTGATAATTTCATAATGATTCGTCCACAAAAAACCACAATTATTACTCTTTTCAAAAACAGATGTTACTTCTTTTAATGGGTCTATATCTCGCTCTGCATTTTCAAGCAGAGTTTTAGCTCTTTCTGAGTCAACTTCATTTGCCTTTTTGATAGAACCTGAATTAATGCATTTGTTATATGCATCATTAAGTTTATCAATTCTCATGCTGCCACCTCCGCTATATCATGAATATTTCCTTTAACAAAAAAACCTTTTACTACATTCTTCATTAATCCAGAATGAATGGATCTAATCTTTTCAAGTGTGGAATAACTATGCACTGAAACTTCTCTACTTTTACCTTGAAAACCCAATCCTTCCCCTAAATTTCTTAACTTAACTTCTGCAGGATCACCGAATATAAAAACATCAATATCACTTTTAGTATGCCAATCTGAACGGGCAAAGCTCCCAAAAATAACAATTGTTTTAGCATTTTTTAAGCATTGTAATCTATAAAGCAATCCCGACTCATATAATTTATTTAAAGCAAAAAGTTTCTTTTTGTTATGGTACTGTTTATTTTCCCAGTTTGCTATATAATAAGGCATCTTTCCTTTGGCCTTGATTCTTTCAATGATTTTTTCATTGCAGTGTTTCTTGAGCCATTTGTTTGCGACAACATCACTAACTTTTGCAGTAGTAACAATATCATGAAAGTGCCAGTGCTTAGTAGATTCATTAAAAAAGAGCTCTAATACTCTTTCTTCCTTTGAGGGGTAGGCCATTTTACTATGCATAAGGCTTAGTATTATTTAAATGTTTTGGTTTTTATGCATTTAATATTTTACAACAAAAAAATATAAATTTCTTAGAAGACAAAACATCGGTTTTTAACAAAAGGTTATACGCCGGGACTGGGATTTTTAAGTATAAAAGCTGGCAAGATGTATACTTCTCAATGTTCTACTTAATCATATCACGAATCTTATCCACAAATAGCGCTGCTTGAATCCTAAGTTTTTCTACTTCTTTTTTATCAAATAAGAGGTTTGTTGAATATGTGGCATCCTCTCTTTTTATCTTTGACTCAACATAAAATAAGATATCTTCATAATCTAAGAATCTAGATAGAATTTCAATATCTTTCTTTGTTAACCCATTCTTGTAGAACTCTTTAATAACCACGCACAATGTTGCCAGGTGATTCTTAGATGAGTATCCTTTGGTAAGGATTAATGAAAGGGCTGCATGATAACAAGAGTAATAACAGCCAGTAATCGCCCAATCAAAAAATTTATTCCTAGCTGCTGTTAATACAAACCTCAGATTGTTCTCTGCTTTTAATATATGCCCTTCAATTTCCGCTTTGTCAATTCTCTGTTTAGAAATAACTTTTTTATCTATGAATTCTTGAATATTTTGTTCCAGAATCTCTGGATTGTTAATAAGCTTTAAAAGATCATATTCTCTCATTATGAAGCACCTCATAATATTGTATGTGATTGATTAAAGGATACCCAGATTGGAGTGCAGACTGCACAACCTTATCCTCTCTCAGTTTAAGCTCAACAATAAAATCAGCATAATTTATTTGAAAAGTGCTGAATTTAATTGTAGTTAATGCGTCTGCTTCTTTTTCTGCAATTTTTACAGATATTTTGTTGTTGGTTACTAACAGAATGTCAATGTCAGAATCTTCTTTATATGTTTCTTTAGCTGTTGAACCAAATAATATGGCAAACACAGGTTTTTCAGTAAGTTTATCCAAATACGTTTGAATAGCCTTTTTTCTAATACTTGGAAGTTTTTCAAAGTTCTCAATATCAAACCCTTCAAATAGTAAGTATGTTGTTTTGGATTTCTTAATTGAAAATTTTTTAAGATTTCCATCCTTCTCAGATACAAGTATTTGGTTTGCTTCAAGATTCCTTAAGAATCTAGTAACGCTTGGTTCATGAAGGCCAGTTTGTCGCGCAATTTCTCTTAAATGGAGTTTTATTGTCTTTTGCCTATAAAATAACTGCATTATCTTCCAATACCCTGATTTTAAGATTGTTATCATTTTAGTAACAAATGTTACTTATTTGATAACATATATAAATCTTTTGGTTTAGAATATAGTCAAAAAGTTATACGCCGGGACTGGGATTTGAACCCAGATGCCCAGATGGGCCAGGCTTTATTGAGGTTCGAGTTGGACATTATATAAGTTGAGCCACTGAACCTATTCCAGGCCTGTGCAATGCCAGATTATGCGATCCCGGCGTAATGAACGCAAGTGAATGGAGCGGGGAGAGCGACTGAAAATCTTTGATTTTCATGTATGCGATCCCGGAGTAATGAGCGTGAGCGAATGAAGTCGTGAGCGCGACCGGAAATGGAACATTTCCGAGTATGCAATCCCGGCGTAGCGAATGAATATGAGCGGAGCGGGGAGAGCGACTGAAAATCTTTGATTTTCATGTATGCGATCCCGGAGTAATGAGCGTAAGCGAAATGAGTCGTGAGCGCGACCGGAAATGGAACATTTCCGAGTATGCGATCCCGGCGAAAATATTTTTATCTATTACGCTAATTTGCCAAATAAATACGGTATTTATAAAGCTTTTTATAGCTAAAGTTTAAAAGGGACAAACTGTTACTACTGAGCATGGATATATTAATAGGGGAAAAAGAAGTTAGAACTCTACAAGGATTAGTCTTTAAACTAGACCAAGATATACTTATAGCCCATTCAGGGTTTTCAATTGATGAAATTGAAGCTTTTAAAGCAGAAGTAAATTTCCAAGAAGAATGGGCAGTAGGATTAACAGAATTGGAGCAGAAACTAATCAATGAAAGATATTCTCCAACCAATAGCCTCCTTCAATTAACACCACAAATCTCCAAGTTAATTGTAGGCCATACAATTATGATGGAAGGTAAACAACTAGCTGAATTTACTGGAATTCACTATTCTGATTATAATGAACCAATGAGAGAAATTGGCCTTAAGGCACATGGAAAACATGGAGATATTCCTTTATTAGAACAAGTAGTGGTAGAAAGTAGAGAGTATATTGCAAGTAGAGGGCTAACAAAGGTTATACCATTTATTCCAAAAAGATCAACTGCCCCAATTGCAGTCATAAAAAGCTCCATTGATTTCTTTTCAAGATTAGTTGCAGGCAAAACAGATTGGTTAGATCAAATTTTCTTTGAAAATCCAGAGCTATTATTTACTTATGCCCCCTATTTTTTAGAAACTAGATTAAAAGCACTTGAAGGCGTAGACAATATTCCAAGAATTGCATCAGCTTTTACTGCTCCATTATCTATGCTTGAAAATGTTAATATGAAAAGAATTCTCCCTCAACTTAGGAGAGTTCATGCAATTCCCGCAAGAAAAATGAGCGTAGCTGTTACAAAAGTAATTAGGGGTTGGAGTTGTGGAGATGACAGAGATGAAATTAAACAAGCTACTGACCTTGAACCTTGGGAAGTAAATAATATTCTTGAAGAAGCTAGTTTGAAATCTAAGCGAAAGCCAGATAAAATGCAACCTTCAAAGATTAAAGAGACAAAAGCCAAAAGTAGTCTTCAAAGATCGTCTAGAAAACTTTGCGAAAAAACTGGGCTAGCTATTTTGTATGATACAAGGGGGTTACCTCAAACAGAAATAGCTTCAAAACTCGATCAATCAGATTCAACCATAAGTAAACTCTTTTTAGATTTAGGATTAACTAACAAATGCAGGGTAAATAACGTTGAAACTCAAAGGAGAAGAGACTATCTAAATAGAAGGGGTTATGGTAGTTTAATTGATTTACTACCTCCCCTATTAGCCCCTATTCCTTCCATGAAAGGAAGTATTGATTTTTTTGCAGGATTATTTAGACAAACAAAAAGGTATAGCCCATTGATGGGAATAAAAAGATTAATAAAAAGTTGCCCTGGCTTAATATATTACTCAGATGAAATTCTTCAAGAGAAAAAAGATTTCTTTTTGGAAGAAGCAGGATATTTAGCACGTGATCTAATTATTGATCCTAAACTCTGGACTAATGGAATTGAAAAGATGCACCATCTACTTACTCATTTTAGTGAGAGATTTCAAGAGCTTTCAATCGCCCAAGATATGTTTAGAAGTTACCCCAAACTTTGGGGGTATAGCGAATGTACTTTAAACACTCGAATGGATGATTTTGAAGCAAATAATATTGATTATACCTCTCATTGGTGGCTCCTTATTGGGGAACATCCTGGAATTGTTGAAGCCTTTAAATTACTTAATAATGCAGGAGTTACAGAAGAAAACATTGGCGGAAATTTTAAAAAATTAGCATATTTGGGAAACAGATTGAAACCTAGAATTCATGCTGCTGCTGAAAGAGGAGTTGCTTGGAATCAAGCTCCAGAGGTTTTATTCCAATTTAGTTATATTAAAGGCGGAAGAACATTATTTGAAACAAAAATTGATATGATCAATTCTAATTTCCCAGAACAAAACATTCCAAAAGAGTTAGATTATAGGGTGGATCCTACTATCCTCTTAGATTCAACCTTGGCAATAAGGAAAATGTGCAGAAAATATTAAAAAAAGGTTAAGATTCTTGTTCAGGTGTGTTATATCCTTCACTGTCATTAGCAGATTGAATAGAATTATCAGCAATTAAAGGCTCTGAAGGCCATTCGCACTTATACTTTGGTAACTCCTCTCCCCTCTCATGACTAATATGTAGCGCTTGTAAAGATGATTCAAGAGATTCTCTTGCATTATGGAATTTATATGATATAAAGTGTTCTTCTCCACGATTATTATAATTAACAACCCTAAATTCTCCCATGCCAAGGGGTGCGCATTCTACAAGAGAAATTTCCCCTAGATCCACTGCTGTTGCATTCATCAATTTTCCATAAAGTGTATAATCATCTTCTAGGGCATCTAATTGATCCACATTTGATAAAAGCCCAAACATTGAAAGTGCTGCAAAATAATTTGTAAGAAGCCCAGTATTTTCAGTTCCAATGCCTTGAAAAACAACAGAAATTTTAGCATTATAGTCTACAATTGGATTTTCAGGGGGGATATAAGTTGAAAAAACTATAGCAGATAATCTTTCCACACTTGATAGGACAAATTCTTTTAATGCTTCAATACGCACACTATATTCATCATGAGAACTCTTTAAAGCATTATCCATGGCCATTAATTCAATTGCGGCCGCAACATCACTTGAAGAGACATTTCCAAAAAATTGTAGTCTTCTTACTCTTTCTTTTCTCCATAAATGATCAGAATGATCAATTTCACCTTTTACATTAATTGCACCTAATAATCTTTCAAATTTTCCTAAATCTAGTACCATGAAAATCCCTCCAAGATAAGAAAACTGTGAGAATTTATAAAGTTTAGCTAATAACATACCCTTTAAGCTCTTTTTCTCGTGCTTTGTAATCAGGTATTAACTCTTCAAGCTTAGCTTTGTACCTCCAAGAATGGTTTAATTCATACAAATGGGCTATTTCGTGAAATATCAAATACTCTCTTAATCTTTCAGGTAAAGAAGCTAAAAAAGGGTTAAAAGCTATTTTTCTCTTGCTTGTGCAATACCCCCATCTTGTTTTAGAAGCCTTTACAGCAACTTCTCTCACACCATATTGTCTAAAAATATGTTCTTTCTCTTTGAGATATTCTCTTGTTTTCTCTTCTATCCAACGTGAAATCATATCTTTAAGCGCCAAAATGTCCGGCGAATGCACAAATAAAGAAGAACCTATTAGCTCAATTTTATGAACAGTATTTTCCACATACTCAACTTTTAAATATTCTCCATTAAGTAACACTCTAGAATTATGAAAAACAGGTTTACGCAAAGATTGCTTCTTATACACTCTTTCAAGCCAGGTATTATGCTTTGTTAAAAATAATTGTAACTCTGCTTCTCCCATCCTTGCAGGCACTCTTAATTCTACTTCATTTTTATTTAGAAATTTAGCTGTAACAATTCTAGCTGACCTTCCCTTTATAATGTGGGCCTTGACATTAACCCCTCTAACAATTAAGTCCATAAAAAGAAGAAAATTAAAGAGTTATAAAAAAGTTTCTAACAGCTATATCAATCTGGATTTTGCAGAAAATAGTATTTAAGTGGATTTCCTGATCTTAGTGGAACTTGACGCATGATTAGCTCTTGTTGTATGCACATTAATGACTAAACGAAGGAAATTATCAATATCCTAATTTAAAAGAATATCCCTATAGTTAAGAGTAAAAATAATATAGAATATTTACGTTTTCTCAATTCCGTAGGGCCTAAGTCCGGGTTTTAATCGTATACTAAATACCTTAGGTGCATTTTCAGAGATTTCTTGATCAACTAAATGATCATCAACAACTTGAGAAAAACGCTCCCATGCATTCTCACAATTTCTGTACACGCTAACCTCAAGATGGTGGTAAGCCTCATCACCAGCGATATATTGAAAAGAAACGCTCACTCCTGGATGCCTAATACTCATTGAATCGATTTCCCCAACCAAAATTTGAGTTAACAACACTTCAAGTGCTTGTGGTTTCATTGAACTTTGATCTGAAAACCCCTCAGGGGTACCAGACAATACATCTCTTTCTCCTTCAACAAGTGTGGTAATCTCATAATCATTTTTTGCAACTGCATCATCTTTATCAATTGGTTTAAATTCTGTTGTCAATAATTCTTGTAAAAAACCAATTAGCCTTTCAGGATTAGCAGTATTAAGTGTATAATCTAATTTAACATAATTTGGGTGGGAAGCAGAATAATCAATTGTTGTTGATTGCCAATGAAGTGGTTCTCTTATACCATTGCTAAAATAATTCAAATCAATTAACTCTTTTACTGCAATAATATCACTTGTTACACTTTCAGGAATTAAAGCAAGTGTTTTCTCTGGATTATCATCACAAATAAACCTCGCTCTGTTCATATGCTCTCTTCTTGAATAAAGCATATCAACCCACTTAATTTTTGCTTCAATATATTCTGAAAATAGTCCCATAAAGTTATTTAACGAGAAATCCTTTATAAATGTTACTGTCAAGTAGTAATTATCAGTCTGAAGTTTAAAGCCTGAAGTGAAAAACACCTTCAACTATACCTCAAACCCTAAACCTTAGCACATAGTTTAAAAAATTTTGCCTTAAGCATAAAGAATTCCACTATGATTAATATATATTAAAAATCTCCAGACTTCTTACTTCAGACTTCTTACTTCAGACTTCTTACTTCAGACTTCTTACTTCAGACTTCTTACTTCAGACTTCTTACTTCAGACTTCTTACTTCAGACTTCTTACTTCATTCAATCCATCTGGAATTGGAATTCTCATAACGAGTCTTAGTGCTCGTTCATCAATACCCAAATCAATTAAACGTTTGTGGACTCGCATTTCAAAACGATCCCAAGAAGCTTTTCCTTCTCCATCAGGAGATTTCCTAGTTGTAATCTTCAACTTTTTGGTAGGAAGAGGAATTGGACCCCTCATTTCAACACCAGTTTTGTCAACTATTCCTTTTATTTCTGCACAGACAAGGTTTATCTTGTCTATATTGATACTGCTTAGTTTTATTCTTGCTTTTGGCATTTTTCGTGTCTCTCTAAGGGGTAATTACATAGCAAACATTGTTACGCCATGTAATATTTTAAAAATAAAAAAGTTTATTTGCTTAAATCCTTTGCGACAAGATCCATACACATTCCTGCTGCAACAGTTTGACCGGAGTCTCTAACTGCAAATCTTGCCATATGTGGAATTTCCTTTTGTCTTTCAATAACCATTGGTCTAACTGGTTTAATCTTAACAATTGCAGCGTCTCCATTCTTAATAAAGTCTGGGTTTTCTGCCATGGTTTCACCAGTTGCAGGATTTAATTTCTTTTGAATCTCAATGATTTGACATGCAACTTGTGCTGTATGAATGTGGAATACTGGAGTGTATCCAATTGTAACAACAGTTGGGTGATTTAATACAACGATTTGTGCAGTAAATTCAGTTGCAACAGTAGGTGGGTTTGAAACTGGACCAATAACATCGCCTCTTGCAATATCATTCTTTCCAAAGCCTCTAACATTGAATCCAATATTATCACCAGGTAATGCTTCCTTTAATTGTTCGTGATGCATTTCAATTGACTTAACTTCGCCAACAACACCTTTTCCTTCTCTTGCAGGAACAGCGATAATCTTTTCACCTAATTTCATTACTCCAGTTTCAACTCTTCCAACAGGAACAACACCAATACCAGTAATTGAATAAACATCTTGGATTGGTAGTCTTAGTGGTAAGTCTACTGGTTTTTCAGGCTCTTTTAAATTATTAATTGCCTCAAGTAAAGAAGGTCCTTGGAACCAGTCCAGTTTACCCTTCTCAATTAAGTTATCTCCCATTAAACCGGAAATAGGGATGAAAGTAATATCCTCTAATTTATAACCGACTTTCTTTAGAAGTCCTTCAACTTGGCCTTTGATATCATTAAAAACTTTTTCTTCATAATTCTTCATGTCCATCTTATTGACAGCTACAATTAGCTGACCGACACCAAGAGTTCTTGCCAAGAATACATGCTCTTTTGTCTGAGCCATGACACCGTCATTAGCTGCGACAACAAGTACACCAGCATCTGCTTGAGCAGCGCCTGTAATCATATTCTTAATAAAGTCCCTGTGCCCTGGAGCATCAATAACAGTGAAGTAATACTTGTCAGTCTCAAATTTCTTGTGAGCCAGATCAATTGTTACTCCTCTTTCTCGCTCTTCCTTAAGATTGTCCATGACAAATGCGAATTCAAAACCAGATTTTCCTAGTTCTGCTGCCTTGTCCTTAAGTTTCTTTAAGCCCTGTTCGTCAAAATTACCACTGTCGTATAATAGTCTTCCAACAGTAGTTGATTTACCATGATCTACGTGTCCAATGAACACTAAATTTATATGTGGTTTTTTATTTGCCATTTTATGATTCCCCCTCGGGTTTTACTATGGGTTTTTCACCATAATATATAAATGTTATTGTTTTTCTATTCTGAAGGTATATTTAAACCTTTCCGTTCCCTCAGTTGCTTAACAATTTCTGTTTGTAAATTGGTTGGAAGTCGTTCAAATGACTGATTTACTAAAAATTGAGTACCTCTACCATTTGTAGCGGATCTTAAGTCTGAACTTAGTCCAAACATCTCTCCCACTGGCATTTTTGCCTTTACAACAATCATTTCTCCAGTCTGCTGCATATCAAGGAGCTGCCCTCTTCTATTTTGGACTAATTTACTCAGTTCCCCCATATAATCAGCAGGAGCCTCAAACTGAAGCTCTTGAAGTGGTTCTAATAGAATTGCTCCACCTGAAATCATTGCAGCTCTAACACTAGCTCTAACTGCAGGCACAACTTGAGCAATTCCCCTGTGGATCGCATCTTCGTGCAATTTCATGTCCATTAACATTACTTTCATGTTCGTACATGGTTCTCGCACCATAGGCCCTTTTTTCATAACATCTTCAAAAGCATCAAGCACCATATCAATAACTTCCATTAAATGTACTTGTCCTCGAGTCATATCAATAAATAAGTTCCCTTTGAAAATTTCCTTGACTTTCTTTGCCTGATCTCCATCTAGACCAGCTTCTCTAAATGCTTCAATAAGTACTAGGTCTTTTTTCTTAACCCTTCTATCTCCAATTGTTCCAGATTTCATTGCCTTATAGACTGAATCTTCCAAAGGAACTATTTTAATATAGAACTTATTGTGTTTATTAGGGCTCTTCCCTTCAGCTTCTTGGGATTCTTTTGTAATAGTTTCCCTATATACTACTAAAGGAGGTGAAGTATTAACCTCAATTCCTTTTTCGCTAATCATTCTGTTTTCAATGACTTCCAAATGAAGTTCACCCATTCCAGAAATTAAGTGTTCACCAGTCTCTTCATTAATTTCAATTGAAACTGTAGGATCTTCTTTATTCACTGCCTTTAATACTTCAACAAGCTTTGGCAGATCACTTGATCTTTTAGCTTCAATTGCTTTTGTAATAACTGGTTCAAAGATATGTTTAATTTCTTCAAATTCTTCCATTGTTTCGTCAGTTGAAATAGTTTCACCTGAAAACACATCTTTTAAACCAACTAGACCAACAATATTTCCTGCAACAACCTTATCCACTTGCTCTCGCTTGGGACCATTATAAACTGAAACTTGCTGAACTCTAACTTTTCTCTTTCCACCAATTTGATATACTTCATCTCCTTGGTTAATTGTTCCTGAGAACATTCTTCCTGCTGCAACTTCCCCTGCGTGCTTATCTACTACTATTTTGGTGCAAACAAATGCAACTTTTCCGTTGACATTGCAATTTATTAAATCCTTACCAGTCTGACTGTCTAAATTTCCATGCCAGATCTTTGGGATTCTATAGGTTTGTGCGTCATCAGGATTAGGTAAATGTTCAATAACCATATTAAGCACAACTTCGTGAAGAGGAGCTTTTTTTGCGAGTTCTTTATAACCTTCTCCTCCGCCTTGATATGCTTCAATAACATCTTTAAATGTAATTCCTTTTTCTTTCATGTAAGGAACAGATAAAGCCCAGTTATGAAATGCTGAACCAAATGCAACTGATCCATCATTAACTTTAACCTGCCAAATTTCCTTATATTCCTTTTCAGCCATTTGCTTAATTAACTTATTAATAGCATTAATAATGCCAATAAATCTGTCCTGCATTTGTTTAGGAGTTAGTTGTAATTCTTTGATTAATCTGTCAACTTTGTTAATGAATAATACTGGCTTTACTCTTTCCTTCAAAGCCTGTCTTAAAACTGTTTCAGTCTGTGGCATTACCCCTTCTGAAGCACATGCAAGTGTAATTGCACCATCAACTGCCCTCATAGCCCTTGTAACGTCTCCTGAGAAATCAACATGACCAGGAGTGTCAATTAAGTTAATTAAAAATTCATCATCTCCAAAACCATGAACCATTGATACATTTGCTGAGTCAATTGTAATCCCTCTTTCTTGCTCATCCTCATGAAAATCAAGAGCTAGCTGTGAACCTGCCAGTTCTTCTGAGATCATTCCTGCACCAGCAAGTAGATTATCTGAAAAAGTTGTCTTTCCGTGATCAATATGGGCACAAACACCAATATTTCTAATGTGTTTTGGGTCCAAGCTAATTCTTTTAATCTTATCAATCCTTGATTCTGCCATTTTATTTACCTAACATGTGGTTCATGTACAGTTTTGTAATCATGAACTTCTTCTGATTTGAACCAAAGATCAATTTCTTTCTTTGCTTCTTCTATAGTTCCAGAAGCATGAACTAAATTCCTGCCTCCAAACCTTCTTTGTGTTGCAAATCCCATTGAAATTGTAGTAAAGTCTCCCCTAATTGTTCCAGGTTTTGCTTTATGTGGAGAAGTATGCCCCACCATTTTTCTAATTTGAGATACTGCATGAATTCCCTCTAGTACCATTGCTAAAATTGGAGCTTCGGTTGTAAAATTCATTAAATCTTCCATGATTTCTACACCTAATTCCTCAGCAGTCTTCTTAGTTTTAATACCCATATCATCCCAATCAGCCAGAGTTTTCTTACCAACAATTGGAATTAAATGTTCGGGATAATGAATACTTGCAAATTTCTTATCAATCCAAACCATTTTCATTGCAACAATTTTAAGTCCTGCTCTTTCAAATCTTGAGATAATCTGACCAGTAATAGCTCTTTGAACAGCATCTGGTTTAAGAAGTACTAGAGATCGTTCATTCATTTTTCAGCCCCCGCTTTTGTCCATTTAATTTTAACTGGCTTTCGCCCTAATTTTAACATATTTTTTTCACATTTTGAACCACAAAAATAAAAGATTTTACCAGATTTCTTGGCATATAACATACCAGTACCTTCTTTAATTTTTTCACCGCAAAAAGTACACTTCATCTTCCACTAGACCTCAAATTTTTAGCCTCAATTTCAGTTTCTCGGAGCATTAACATATCTCCTACTTTTACTGGGCCCTTACAATTTCTTCTGATAATTTTTCCCTGATCTCTACCTGTTAGTACTTTAACACGAACTTGAATGGCTTCCCCTCTTGAGCCAGTTCTGCCAACAATCTCTTCAACTCTTGAAGGAAAGCTTTCAGATCTGTATTCTTCTTTGCCTTTAACATCAGGTTTGCCTTTAAATTTGCCTTCAGGTTTAGGAGCACCCTTAACATCAGGTTTGCCCTTGCCCACAGGAGCTCCTTCTGGCTTAGCTTCATGCCCAGTCTCTTTAGACTTTGGACTTTCGACTTTAGACTCTTTTTGTTCTTCTGCCATTTTTATGCCTCAAGGATCTTTTTTGATACTTCAGCTAAAAGTGCTTTTGCTTGACCTGCGTCAACAACAGCTGCACTTGCAGTTGGAATTGCAATACCAGTTGCAACACCAAGTTCATCTTTAGATGAAACTTTAACAATAGGAATTTTCTTTTCTTTGCATAGAAGTGGTAAGTGCATAATAACTTCAGCAGGAGTTACATCACCAGCAACAACAACAAGCTTAGCTTCATTTCGTTCCAATGATTTTGTTACTTCATTTGTGCCCCTTCTAATCTTACCAGAGCTTCTTGATATTTCCAATACTTCAAACAATTTTTCATTTAGGTCTTTTGGGAGTTCAATTATATCCATTTTAATACCTCCTTAAAGGCAACTCAGAAAGTTACCCTCCTTCAGACATTTCTGTCTTCATCAATCAACGGATAAGTGAAAAGTGGTTTGTGGTCCTTTATAAATCTTACTACTTAAAATAAGGCTTTATTAAGTGAAATGCGATTTGTTCTTTTGGAAAATCTAATAGGCTCTCTGCTTATTCTTTTTCCATTTTTCTTCATTTAGAATGCACCATTAGCTTCTTAAATCATTTTTCAATCATTTTTCTAATGAGAAGTTATAGGCTTGTGATTAATAATAAGCACGAACATGATACTTTAGGTAAATTGCATCTCCAAATTAAACCATTAAGAAGGCCTACTCTTGAAAATATGTTAAGGCATCTTGATTCCAACCCAAACAATACCTTATATCAAATAATGCTTATAGAATATTTTAGAACACATAAGAAAAGAAGAGAAAAGACAGTCAGATCAATAAGAATCCCAGAAATTGCTACAGTACTTGGAATAAAATATATTCCCAATTATTTAAATGAGATTTCATCTTTAGATCAATTTGATAAAGCAACTTCTCCAAATATGAGGGTTCGTTCAACAGATAAAGGACCTTTTTTAACATTTTGGGATAATTTACATGCCCTTAATCAAGACGCACATTTATCTTTAGAACAATCCCTCACTTACCTTAATAATATGAAAAGAGGGCCAACGCCAAAACTGACCCCCTTTTCTATAGAAGATATTGCTAAGCCAACAAAAAATGGCAGTCCAAAAACCAGAGTACTTTCAGCAAGTTTTGAATCAACAATACAAAAAATTGAGCAATGCCCAATTTTAGATTTAGTGGATATGAATAAGCTTCATTTATCACAACAAGTAGGCAGCTTTCATTCTCAAGTAATGTGGGAAGTTAAAGCAAGGGGTTGGTTGCCCTTTAATGACTATGATCTCAGGGGGCAAGTTGTGAGTTGTGGCAAGGGGATATCTGATGAAATGTCAATAACATCGGCTACGATGGAACTTGTTGAAAGATTTTCTGGATTATATGGTGGATTTATTGACAACCCTTCAAATGGTCCAGAAATTTTAACTGGAAGACGTTCAGACTTTGATTCAGCATTAGATTTATCGCAAGTTAACCTAACTTGCCCATATAAAGATGAACCCTTAACTTGGGTTTGGGGTGAAACAGCTACACCAAAAGGGCTTATTAAAACATTAGTCCCAGTACAACTCACTTATTTTTTAGCCTTACTTAATGAAATAAGATTAACAAAATTAAGCACAAATGGCTTGGCATCAGGCAATACTCTTCCTGGAGCAAAATGTCAAGCATTGTTGGAAATTATTGAAAGAGACAGTTTATTTAATGGATTTTTTGATGAATCTAATGTATTTTTTCCAGTGTCTAGTGATCCTTCCCTTAACAAATTTCTTAAACAATATGAACAATACCCAATTGAAATTGTAGACTTGACTACAGAGCTTGGAGTTTATTCATTTATGGCTTATTTTGAAAAAGATTATAAAATTCACGGAGGTTTTGGAGCTCATCTTGACCCAAGGATTGCATTGACAAGAGCAATTACTGAACTATCTCCAGATATAATTAGTTCAAATCTTCCTCCTCCAAAAAAAAGAAATTTAAGAAACTTTGATGATTTTCCCAATTATTCAACTGGAAACTCAGTAGGAGATTTAGCGCTTCTTGAAAAACTATTATTTGCAAATGGAATGAATCCTGTTTATGTTGATTTAACAAGAGAAGAAATTGGTATCCCAGTTGTTAGAGCAATTATCCCAGAACTCGCAGTTTGCAAAGGTTATAACCCCAGACGCGCATACAGACTTGTAGCAAAAGGTTTTTGAAATTGATCTACAAAACCTTTATAAACAGTTGCAAAATTCTATTCTTGTGAAAGATGTGGGCGTAGCTTGCCTGAATTTCGCGGATTAAGGATAATAATGGAGGCTAGAGAATGGGAGTATACAAATATATAAGAGAAGCGTGGAAGAAACCTGATTCTACATTAGCAAAAGAAAGATTACTTGTTTGGAGAAGAGAACCAGTTACAGTAAGACTTGCAAAACCAACAAGACTTGACAGAGCAAGATCTCTTGGTTACAAAGCAAAACCAGGAATTTTTGTTGTAAGACAAAGAGTTAAGCGTGGCGGAAGAATGCGTCCTAAATTTAAGGGAGGCAGAAGACCAAAGACCATGCGAAGAAAGAAGATTGTTAACAAGTCTTATCAATGGGTTTGTGAAGAAAGAGCAATTAGAAAGTATCCAAACTGCGAAGTTTTAAACTCATACTATGTTGCAATTGATGGCCAACACATCTGGTACGAAGTGATTATTGTTGACAGAGACCATCCAGCAATTAAGAGTGATAAGCAACTTTCATGGATTACCACAAAGAATCACAAAGGCAGAGTCCAAAGAGGATTAACTGGAGCTGCTAAGAGATCTGGTAAACCACAAAAGGCCTTAAAACATCTTTAAATTTTTTTTAATTCTCTTTTCTTTTAATTTATTATTCTATAAATATATTAATATATGCTACCCAATAATCACTTCAAATTCTCAAGAATTTTGGCCTTATCAAAAGGAATTAAATCTTCATAATTTTGCCCAACACCAATTAACCAAATTGGTTTTTCTGTAACATATGCAATACTAATTGGTGTTCCGCCTTTCTCATCCACATCAACTTTTGTTAGCACAACCCCATCAATTCCAATTGCTTCATTATATTTACTTGCCTGTTCAATGCAATCATTACCCGTAATAGACTCTCCAACATAAATGATCTTATCAGGATTTGCTACTCTTTTTATCTTCTTTAATTCATCCATTAAATTTTGATTTGTATGAAGTCTTCCAGCAGTATCAATTAAAACAACATCAATATTATGTGCCTCTGCATATTTAACTCCATCAAATGCAACTGCAGCAGGATCCGCACCATAATCATGCTTAATAATCTTTGTTTTAAGATTATTTGCATGCTCTTCAAGCTGTTGAATGGCTGCTGCACGAAAAGTATCTCCTGCAACTAAAACACAGCTTTTATTATTATCTTGGAAACGTTTTGCAATCTTTGCAATAGTAGTTGTTTTTCCTGAACCATTAATTCCTACAAACAATAAAATTAGTGGTTTTTTATCTGTAAAACTCATTAAATCAGGAACCTTAAAGTCTAATATCTCATTTAATGATTTTTCCAAACTTTTGTTTATAGTCTCTGCAATTCCCTTTCTTGGAATCAGCTTATCTACAAGTTCTCCTTTCAAATCTTCCTTAATTTTCTCAATAACTTTCCTTGCCATATTATTTTGCAAAAGGGTAATTTCCATATCCCAGAACAACTCTTCAAACTTTTCTTCAGAAATCTTAGTTTTTGTAAACGCTCCAGTTAATTTCTCTGCAAAACCTTGTGAGTCTGGAGTCTGGAGTCTGGAGTCTGGAGTTTCTTCTCCAAGCTCTTCTTTTTTCCCCAATAACTTTGCAAAGAAACCAGGTTTTGGTTTCTCTTCAACTTCTTCTTTTGGCTTTTTCTCATGGGGTTTCTCTTCAACAGCTTTTTTTTCTTTTACTTCTGACTTCTGACTTCTGACTTCAGACTCTTTAGCTTCTTTTTTTACTTCAGACTTCAGACTTTCGACTTCAGACTCTTTAGCTTCTTTTTTCACTTCAGACTTCAGACTTTCGACTTCAGACTCTTTAGCTTCTTTTTTCACTTCAGACTTCAGACTTTCGACTTCAGACTCTTTAGCTTCTTTTTTTACTTCAGACTTCAGACTTTCGACTTCAGACTCTTTAGCTTCTTTTTTCACTTCAGACTTCAGACTTTCGACTTCAGACTCCTTTTCTTTTTTCACTTCAGACTTCAGACTTTCGACTTCAGACTCTTCAACACTCTTAGAAAACTTACTAACAACATTACTTAAGGTTTTTTTTAAGAGATTAAACATGTTTTTCTAGTTCCGCTTCAAGTTCCATCTCAACGGTTGTTAACTGTGTAATAATTGTTTCAACTTCTCCTGCTTGTTTTTCAACATCAGCTAATCTTTTTTGAAGCATACTTTTGGTGTCATCAACACTTCTGTTAACACATACTTCTGAACCAACATTAACAATTACTTGATTTGGATCAATTAATTCTGTGGATAGGAATATACCAGATGCAATTGGAACAAGCAACTTTTTGCCCTTCTTTGTATCTTTAATTTCATCTAATGCCTCAATTATACCTGTAATCTCAGTGCCTTTATTTGACAATTCTTCAAAAAAAGCCCTAAACTGCTTTAATTGCTCTTGAATTTGTTGATATTGCACAAACTTTTCCTTTAACTTCTCATCCATTTTTCACAACCCCTAATCCAATTTGAATATCAGTAAGTTCAGCCCCTCTGCTCATATCCCCTGCAATCACTCCATTAGAATTTGCAAGGACCCCAATACTAACATAAGGGTTACCTCGATTAACTGTTGCTCTTTCTATTTTTACCTTAAAGAGCTTTTCAATTTCTTTTAACTCTTTGTCGCTCATGTCTGGGTGAACAACGCCTCCCTTTTTAGTAATAGTCATCAATGATCCAATAAGATTTAATGATACTACAGTCTTTTTATATACTTTTGCCCCTGTTAATTTTTTAAATATTTTTTCTTCTTCTTTAGAATAATTTTCTCCCATAATAGCTATTTTATTTGAAAGCAAAATGTTGTTTCCCAGAGCAGTTTGATCTGTTTCAAAAACCTCAACTTTAATCCCATTTTTTTCAATTTCTTCAATTTCACTGTCAAAGGTTATTTCTGGAACAATTAATTTATTATCAAATCCGACACATAATGCTCCAATAAGTTCTGTGCCTGCAATATTGCTTCTAATCACCTTAACTCCAAGGGTTTCCTCAGCAAGCTTAACAAAAGTATCATTAGCACCTCTCGGAAGTAAGCAGTATTTCTCAGTTGTAAGTCCAAATAAACCAATATTTGGATTCTTTAAGTATGAGGCTAATTTTATTTTCATTTGAGCTAGAAAAACTTGAGGGCTTTTAAATAGTTTGCTAAGGAAGTTTTATTTCAATCTCACCAAAATGTTTCTTCTGTGATAAATTAATTTTCTTGTGAGAAACATGACTCAAATGTAATAATGGAACAAAAGTCTGGATAACATCTTCACGATTTTCACTAGGGATTATGTCTCTTAAAGTTAATTTTTCTTGAGGTCTGCGCTTGAAAAATAATACAATTCTTTGGTAAATATTCATAATCACTTCTGAAATATCTTTCTTTTTTTCAGGTGCTAAGAGCACAGGAGTTTCCATATCACGTAAGACTTTTCTTTCATGCACTTCCATTGCTTTTTGCAAGGCATTAACAAGATCATAAACAGAAACCTTTCTTTTTCTTGGTTGTGGAGTTCTTGGGTACAAAACAGGGTGTTCTGGATCTATTTCTGGTCCAACATTATAATCCCCAGAGAAATCTCCTTCGAGGTCTCCATAAAATTCTCCTAAAAATTCTTCTTCACTTCTCTGTGTTTCTGCAATTAAGCGGTCAAACTCCATTAAATCCACATCAACTAATTTTGTTGATTTTAGTCGAAGTAAAAATGATGCAGCTAAAAGCGCCTTTCCCCCAATCATAAAATCAAATTCTTGCATTTTTCTAATCATTTTAATATAAGATCTTGAAAGCTGAGACACATCAACATCCCAAGGATCCATTTTGTTCTCTTTGATTACACCAAAGATCAATGTTTTCCAAGAAACAGCATCTTTATTGGTAATTATACTAAAAATCTCTTCCTGCATTATATTATTTGGAATATAAGGAGTATATAAATTTTTAGTTTGTTGATAGAATATTTATTTATTCGGCAAAGTCTTAAATTCTCATAAATACGTTTTAAATGGATAGAATCATAGTTATATTGTGATAAAAATGATAGACCATGCAAAATTTGACTATTGGGATCAGTCAATATGGGATAGGGTAGAACGAAATAGTTCACCCTATGAGCTTGAAGTCCATGAAGAGGAAAGTGTTGAGCAGATTAAAGAATACTTAGTTTGTGGAGGAAGGAATGCTAAGCTGCTAGAAGTTTATAGTGAATACTTAACAAAGCTACTTAACAAATTAAGTACAGCAAGAAAAGAAGAAGCTCCATTTTGCCCAAATAACCCGCAACTTGATCAAATGATCCAAGAAGTAATGCAACTTTCAAGGAGAATTCAAGGGTTATAAACTTTTTTTCAATTCTTTTACAACATGATTAGCAATTGGCAGTAAATTGATAATATCCTCTTCATTGTACATAACAAGCTTATCTAAATATTTTTTATTTCTTGTTGATTTATATGCCTGCCATAGATATATTGCATCCTGTCCCCTCATATCTGATACTGGATCTTGTCTCCTTATCCCTAAAGTTCTTTCAACAACTTTTAAGCCTCCAGTTAATCCTAATCTTCTACAAGCAAAACACAAATCAAAATGTGGAATCTTTGGCATTATCCCTGGGTAAAAACGTTCAAGCACCACTGCATCAAATGCAAGCCCATTAAAGCTAACTAGTAACTTATACTTCTTCAAATGCTTCTTTAACTGTTGAGGATCAAGGTTAATGCCTTTAATCATAGTCATTGTACGAAAGCCATCAAATAGCCCAATAACAGTTACATCTCCATAGTATCCACTTGTTTCAATATCTAAATAGACTGTTTGATCTTTAAAATAATCAAATAAGCGCCAAGCTTCTGACTTTGGTAGAATTTTAGTGAAGTGTGCAGAATCATGAGTGTTTAAAGCGTGCCTTGCAGATTCAATCTGCCTATCGTAATATCGTTTCCTATTGTTAGAAATACCAGGAACACTTTCTGCTTCTAAGAAATCTTTCCAGTTGTTAATACCTAAGCCCCAAAACTTCTTTTCAAGGGTCTTGCCCACGCGCTCTAAGAAGATAAAGGAATTCTCAATCATATAATAAAAATAAAATAGTTAGTATATAAGGATTAGTGTAGTGGGTGTCCAGTGATTAATAAATATGTCTCTCTTTAATCTTAGCGTAATCTCCTAGACACATACTCAAAAGTCTTTGTGTTTCAATTAAGTCTCCTGCAAAGGCATTCACTCTCGCTTGAATTTGAAAACGTCTTGAACCCCATAATAATCTTTCATCTGGGTCAATTATTTCATTTATCTCCCCAGGATGCTCCAAAGAAAATGCATAAATAAGACTTTGTAAAAAATCAGAATCAACTTCCGAGTTTAAGATAGCAATAGCTCCCTTTAATTTTAATGCGCTTGGCAGTGTATCCTAAGATAAACCTTCTAATTGCACAAGCTTACCAAATGTTGCCATTTTAAAAAGCCCTGTGAACATATACTGGTCTTGCAAGAGGTAAGGAGATTACAAGATTATCAATATGTTCTTGAGTGAACAATTTTTTTGCAACAAGATCATTCTCATACCCTTTTCCCGTAGGATGAGGCATTTCAAATTCTTCCCTCGTCCTCTCCATGAAAACTTCAGCCATTACGCCAGTAAGATCAACTCTAAACCCAGGATCCATTAAAGCTTCGTCAAATTCCAGCTCAGCACCTTCAAAGTCTCTGTTTCTTGCACGTAAATAACCCTGTAATAAATGCATTGTTGGAGTCCAATTAGCCTTATCAAGAGAATCCAATACTTCTTTTGCATTACCTAAAGCCTTATGATTAATGTGGTGAGAAGCAAGAATCTCAACAACTTGGGGTGAAGTTCCCCCAGTATATTTTTCAAAAACTTCAATACCTGACATGACTATATGAGAAAGCCTACCAAGTATATTATAAATCCATGCGCCTTCAAGCTGGGCTTGAGCATATTCTCTTGCATGTTCAATTATGTTCGCACCGCTATCAAATTTTGCTTCTATCCCTCCTGCTTCATAAGCTACTTCTACACTCCTCAAGAGATGTGCTGCTTGATCAACACTCCCACTATAAACTAATGCTCTTGCCATTAAAATTTGAGCTTTAGCATCTTTCAGCAAGCTTTCATCCTTATCTTCTATTTTAAAATCCTGTGCCAGTGTTCCTAAAACATATGCTAAATTGACTCTCTCAAGAAATTTTTCATCAACTTCTGAGGTTAGTAAATCCCACCCTCCATTAATCAATGCTCCTGGTGTTAAAGCTCTGACATCATCTTTAGTAATGCCATTTAAATCTTGAAAAGGTATTTGATCACGTTGGATTAATCTCATAAGAGAAGTGAACGAAAGGTTAAATAAAAAGGTTATGGTAGTGGCACAACTGGCCTTCCTAGTAAATAATCAGTTCTTTTCTGTGTCAAATAGCCTTCTGCAATAAATGCTACTTCGCGGTTACCAGTATAAGATAAAAATTCAAGGATTAAAACACAATTAAACAGTTTGCTCTACATTACCAGTATGTTCTTCAACAAGTACCCTGTAAGATCCTGCTAGCTTCTTTGAACCTTTGGAAATTGCGGTCTTTGCTTTTTCTAAAGCATCTTTTTGTACAAATGCTTCACAAATTACCTTTCCAGTTCTAACTTGGGCTGCAGCGCCAACTGCTTTTCCAAAAGATTTCTTCATACCAGTACTCATTCTATCTGCTCCAGCACCTGCAGCTAAAGGATTTTCTCTTAGCACGTGATGTGGATAAATTCTTAATCTAAAAAAATATTGATTTTTTCCAATATTTCTCTCAAGATGTCTATTAACAGTAATTCTGACACTTTCCATTGCTTGGTGTCTTACTTGTAAATTATCCTTGGCAATAAGCTGTAAATGAAGGCCATAATCCTTCTTTTTGTCACCGTGTTCAAACTTTACAATTTTAATGTGAGGAAATGCTCTTACAAATTGTTTAGCCCTATACTTGGATTTTCTTGTGTAAGGTCTTTCAAGCCTTCTCCACGCAACAGCTTTTCTTAACTTTGCCATTTTGAATTGGAAAAGGTGCCTATTTTTAAACCTTTCGTTCAAAACATTTATATAATCAATAATCTCCACAAAAAAGGTAATGAAAAAGGGGATTATATTTTTAGTATTACTATTAACTATTAGTGGTGCTTTTGCAGGAGTTTATGTTAATCCAAATAAGGTAATGCCTGGGCAAGTGATGAAAATTACAGTTAAAGGATTTAATTTAATTCCTATAAGAAACGTTATTGCTCAGATTTACCACGAAGAAGGGTTTGATGAAGTAGAACTTTACAGAAAAAATGGAAATGGTTTTAATGGAGAATATGAAGCAATGTGGGTCGCTCATGATACCAAAAACCAAGAGTGGTATAACCTTACAATAATCAAAACAAATATTTTCGGATTTAAGTCATTCCTCAAAACAGAATACCAAGATCCGGTCCAATCCCATGTCCCGGAAGAATTATCTGAAGGCACATTTGGGTCTGGTAATTACACATTCCCAGCCAGCGTACTTGTCACAAAGAGGATAGGAGTAGGAACAACTGAACCAACTGAAAGTTTAGAGATTATTGGAAACTTAAAAATTGATGGAGATATATATGGCGGTTCTGGCAACACCATCTTTGATGGTGGCACTGGAAAGTTTGATGAATCAGTCATGCCTTACTAATGAGATATTCAACCAAAGTCTCAATTGCTATTACATTTTTCATATTCCTAATACCATTTGCACTTGCCGAATCTAAAACACATCTTGCAGAAGATATTTTAAACGGCACTTTTGCCGGGCCAGGGAATTATACTTTTCCTAATTCTTTATTTATTATGGCAAAGCTAGGAATTGGTATGAGCGCCCCTACAGAGCTTTTAGGGTAATATAATTTTTAATGCAGTAACAGGAAAACTAAATCCAAGCGTTATGCCTTACGAGGCTGGTGACATTACTTCTGATGCATATACCAATACTAACGATGAGGGGTACTATGATATTTCGGGATTATCAGAAGCAAATGTTAAACTAAATACCCCATTTGGAAGGGGGCAAACTGGATCATATTATGGATCAGATTGTATCTCAACAGGGGCCGATGCTACTTCAGAGGACATTGCCAAGGATAAAACAGCAGATCTAAGTTGTTCAGGAACGTTAACTATTGGCGCCCTTGAACTTTCAGGGAATGCGAAACCAGAAGAAGTTGTTAAAGATCAAACTTTTTATAATGAATCATTTTCAAAATTGACTGGAACTTATGAAGAACCAACAGGGCCAATGTGTTCAGGGGCTGTAAGATACCGTTGGGAGTTTACAGGACCCACTCACCACCCCCAATATTGCAAATTAGATACAACAGACTATGTCGGAATATGTGATGCAAGTAATGTTGGAGTTTCAGGCCTTTCTTCATATGCGGGGTATTCATGCGGGGTACCTCAATCAACCCTCGCCGCAAGTAAAGTGATGTATGGAAGTTACACTGGGGGCAATAATGACTGGTGTTTTTTTGCTTGGTATAAATGCCATCGGCTGTGTGATACAGATGGTTAATATTAAACTAATAGGAATTATTATTTTACTGATTATAACTCCTTTTACACTTGGTAATTCAAAGACACATCTTGCAGAAGATATTCTAAATGGCACATTTGCAGGGCCTGGGAACTATACTTTTCCTGATTCGCTGTTTATTATGGCAAAGCTAGGAATTGGTATGAGTGCCCCTACAGAGCTTTTAGAAATTGTTGGGAATATTAAGTTAACTGGAGATATCTTAGATGGCTCTGGAGGAATGATCTTTAATTCTGCGACTGGAAAAATACTACCAGGAAAACTACCTTATGAAACAGGAGATATTACTAATGACTTTACAACAAACAATTATGCAATTTCAAAGTATGATGTATCTCAATTATCTGAAGGAAATGTTAAATTTCAAGTTGAGTTTGGTAGAGGGTTAACTGGCTCTTTTCTAGGGGTTGAATGCTCTTTAGGTGATGCAACTACTGAAGATATCAAACTAAATAAAAAGGCAGATATAAACTGCGATGGAAACTTAGAAACTGGAACGTTAGAACTTTCAGGAAACGCTAATCCTAACCAAGTTGCTTCTGGAAAGATATTTTACAGTAATTCTTTTACTCAAGAAATTGGAACCTTGGAGATCTCTACAGGACCCCTATGTTCTGGGGTAGTAGGATATAATTGGGAGCTCATTAACACTTTTTCTGACTCATACGCTAGCCTTAGTGGGAGCGTACAATGTGACGAGAATTTTGTTGGCCAACAAGCCTACAAGAACTACGATGCCATTTCTTGTGGCCTTGCCCAGCCCCTCTGGATTGGTTCAACCACATTGAGTACAACTATTGGAGGGGGGTCTTCTACCCAGTATCTCGGAAGATACAAATGTGTCCGGTCCTGCAATACTGATGGCTAAACAAAAATTATTTTAATAGGCAATTTTTTCTAAATACAAATATTTGATTGCTCCATTAAACCCAAAGAGAGTATTTAAAAAGATTTAAATATCCAGTATACAACTTAATTGATAATGAAAAAAGGAATACTTATTTTTCTATTAATCTTCATAATCCCATTTGCACTTGCAACTCTTCAATATCACACCGCAGAAGATATTTTAAACGGCACTTTTGCCGGGCCAGGGAATTATACTTTTCCTAATTCTTTATTTATTATGGCAAAGCTAGGAATTGGTATGAGCGCCCCTACAGAGCTTTTAAATATTAAGTTAACTGGAGATATCTTAGATGGCTCTGGAGCAGTAATCTATAATTCAGTAACTGGGAAAATTCCTGCTACAGCCTTACCCTATGAGGCAGGAGACATTGTGTCTGATTGGGAATCAGTTAGTTATTCTTCATCAAATTATGATGTTTCCCAATTGAGCGAAGGGAATGTTAAAGATGAAACTCCTTATGGGAGAGGATACACTGGAACTCTTAAACCAGGCGGGACTGCAACAACAAGTGATGTAAAACAAGGAGTAACTTTCTATTCTGGTTCATTTACTGAGCAAGTAGGTGCTTTCACTATTGGAGGAGACGCTATTTCCGATGATGTTTTGACAGGTAAAAAGTTCTACGCAGGATCATTTAATGAACTTACTGGAACATACGTACCAGACCCTGGTTGCGAAGGGGTTGAAAGATTTCAATGGGAATCTACTGGAGTTTCAGTCCATAAAGGAAATGGATGCGGTTTTATCGATGCCATAGTTGTAGGTGTATGCGGTGCTTCTAATGTTGGAAAGTTAGGTTGGATATATTATTATGATTATTCTGAACCACTACCTTGGCACAAACCACCAGATACTTCAATGTATGAAGAAGAGACCTGGGGATATATTAGTGGAGGGGGGTTTGGACAATATAGATGTCACCGGATTTGTGACATTGGAGAGTGATCAGAAGAAAACAACAAATAAGTCTAAACAAAAATTTTATAAAAACTTCAAGTTTTCTCTTATCCTATGAAGATAATCCAAGGAGTAATATTTGATCTTTTTGGCACAATTTTTTTTGAAGAAAGAAAAGTTATGCGCTACCGCGAGTTTGCTCAGGCAATTGGCAGAAACATTGATGATTATGAATTTCTAAAAGCGTTTGAACAACATTTTATGACAAGCTTATTTTCTGACTTTTCTGAAAAAACTGAAGATTTTTTAAAAGCAATGGGTGTTCCTCGAGATGAAGCTAAAGTTGCGCACCTTATCAAGATATTAAATGATTTTTCAACTGAATCATTTAAGATGTTTGATGATGCGAAAGCTGCCTTAAGAACATTAAAAAGCAAATATAAACTAGGGCTTTACACTAATTCAGCAGCTCCAGTTTTTCAAAAACTAAGAGAAAGATTCAAAATTTATGATATTTTTGATGGAATTACAACTTCATTTGAATTATGTTCACTAAAACCTACAAAAGAAATGCTTCTCTCAGCGCTTCATTCCTTGGGATTAAATAGAGACCAAGTCATGTTTGTTGGAGATAGTTTTAAAGATGATTTTAGGGCCTTAGAAAATATCGGCTTAAATGCAGTTTTACTGGATAGGCATGATAAATATCCTCAATGTGAACGCAGAATAAGATCAATTCCAGAGATTACAAAATTCTTAAAATGAAAGGAGTAATATTTGACTTATTTGCAACACTTGTTTCGGCCCAAGACCCAGAAACATGGATGATTAAGACTTTTAATTTACCTTTTGATCGTTCTTATGTGCAAAAAGTTGCTTGTGCAACTATTTTTGAAAATTGGGACCAATATATGCAAGTTCTAATTGAAAAATTAAATTTAAGTGAATCAGATATCCCCAAATTAAGAGCAAGATTTCAGCATGAACGAGATACTACCTTTCTTTTGCCTGGAGTTCTTGAGATTTTAAGAGATCTAAAGTCCAAAGGATATAAAATTGCACTTATCACAAATCTTCTAAACCCAGATTATGATATGACTACAAAATTTGATTTTAAGTTTGATGCAATAACGCTATCTTATGAATTAGGCGCTGTAAAACCAGATAAATCTCTCTTCTTAGATTGTTTAAAGAAGTTAAATTTAGATGCAAGCGAAGTTATAATGGTAGGAGATAATTTATTAGCAGATATTAAGGGCAGTGAAGCAGTAGGCATAAAAGGCATACTATTTGATCCAGAAGGTAAAAACCCAAGCTATCCAAATAGAATTGAAAAGTTTTCTGAATTGTTAACTCAATTCACAAACTTAAAATAGTAGAGATATCTAAACAACAAAATGACAAGAATCCTATTATTCGGAGATTCCTCTACTTACGGCTCGTGGGGGGAACTTGGAGGATACGCTGACCGAGTCAAACAATACTGCCATAAACAAGTTTTAGATAGCCACACATTCTGTCTTGCATATAATTTAGGAATCTCAGGGGATACTTCATTTGATCTGCTTGAAAGAATGGAATATGAAGCAAGGATGAGGATGAAAGAAGATGAAGACAATATCCTCATTATATCTATTGGGACAAATGATAGTCAGCTTCTAGATGACACAACACCTAAAGTTACAATAAATGACTTTAAAGAAAATTTATCAGAAATTTTTCAAATTGCCTGGAAATATACAAACAAAGTTATCTTTGTGAGCACATTTCCAGTAAATGAAGAAAAAACATCTCCTTATTTAGAAAACCACTTTTTTAGAAATAAATCTCTTCAAGAGTATAATAATGCAGCCTTGCAAGTATGTAAACTCTATCATGTAATTCATCTTGAATTCATGTCATGGTTAAAGCCTCTTGGATGGGATGGCCTCCACCCATCAACAGCACAGCATAAACAGGTATTTGAAAAAATTAAAGAGGTTCTTGATAAATGGCTTTAAAAGAAAAATTCTTACTATGGCTGGAAATTTTCGGAGATTTACTGGCAGGAATTGTAAAAATTATTTTTGGATTTGCAAGCAAATCCGCAGGGCTTATTGCTGAAGGGTTTCACTCTTTTGCAGATTCAGGAAATCAGGTATTTTTATTAATTGGGCTTAAAAGTAGTAAGAAAAAAGCAGATCAAAGTCACCCTTTTGGTTATGGAAAAGAAAAGTTTTTCTGGGCGCTGCTCTCAGCATTGTTTATCATGCTTTTTTCTGGAGGAATTGCAATTTACCAAGGAGTATTAAAATTAATTAAACCTGAACCAATAACAAACTATTTAACAAATATTTCAGTATTAGGAATAATTTTTATTTTTCAAATAGTAATATTCATATTTAGCACAAGATCCTTCCAGCTAATATTAAACAAGAGTAAAAAACTTGAATTTATTAAATCTCCATCAATAATTAACCTTTGGTTTAGTGATTTAATGGCACTAGCTGGCACAATTATTGTAGGTATTGCATTAACTTTATCTCAAGTTACAAATAATTCAGTATTTGATGCAATTTCATCAATATTAATAGGGATAATGCTCTTTTCATTAGGAATATTTTTAGCTTCCGATGCAAAAGAATTACTAATTGGAGAAGCAGTCTCTCCCCCGATTTATAAAAAAATAAAGGAAATCTTTTCAAAAAGTAAAGAAGTTATTAAGCTTAGAAAATTAAAAACAATGCACCTAACTCCAAATGAAATTCTTATCAATGCTGACGTTGAATTCAAAGATGAATTAACAACAACTGATATTGAACAAGCAATTGATAAAATCGAATCTAAAATAAAAGAAGAAGTGCCTCAAGCAAAACAAATCTATATTGAAGCTGAATCATAAAATGGCAGCACTAGAACTTTATCAAAATGGAAAGTTAATTTATCATTCTAATCAAATAAGGATTAGACCTATTTTTGAGGTCGTTAAAAAATTTTATGGGAAGATTTCAAATTGTATATTACATGACAAAATCGTAGGGCTTGCTGTAGCAAGACTAATTGTTTATTCTGAATTTATTATAGAAGTTAAAGCAGGCGTGATGTCAAAACCGGCAAAAGAATTATTAAATTCAGCAGGAATTAAAAATTCAGAAAATACACTGGTTCCAATAATTCTTAACAATGAAACAACAGGTCCTTGCCCAATGGAAATAAAAGCAAATAAAGCAAAAAATAATGAAGAATTTTTTAATTCATTAAAAGAAATATTTTATTGAAATTTTTGACTTATCCTTTTAATTGCGTATCCAGTCACCTTCAGAAGGTCATTAGGCATCTTTTTTTCTTTAATTACTGCCCTATAATAATATTCAGCAACAGCTAAACACATAAAATGCCCATAAGTCTTCCAACCAGGCATGTGTTGACTTAGATATTCTTTTTGTTTATGATTAGGAGGGTTTGCAAACCCTGCACCATGTGTTATTCTATGTGTAAAAAGTTGAGCATGGGGCAACAAGCACGCTTTAATCTCATCAACAAATCTCCTAAGGTCTGCTATTACATGTTTTTGATCTCCAAAGTAAATAATTAATTTATCAGATAAAATAAACCAATTTTCAATATCAAATAAAGGAAATTTAAATTCCACCTTAAGATTTGTGTTAATTATTTTAGTCATTAATTTATGAATCACAAATGCAATATAATTTGGCTTAACATTTAAGTATAATTTTCTTGAATATTTTATAGGCGTACTATTAAGTTTTACATGTAAAAAATGTTCAGCTTGCTCAGTTCTAAAGACATTTTTATGAGACTCAATCTGAGTTGCTGCTGCAGCTACCATCTCTTGGTATAATAAATCTAAATCAAAGATTTTCTCTTCGTAACCCTCTCGAGGATTAAGAGTATAAATATCCTTAAACATGTGGGAAGCAGACCTATCCCTTAAGTAAATCTGATGAACAATTTCTGCTAACTTTTTTAAGTTAACATCTTTAACAGGGGGAGTTATTAATTCTAATACAAATTCAGGCTCATATTTCCTAATCCAAACCCCTAATTCAGTAAAAACATGTTTTATATCTCTAGTTAATTCAATCTTTCTCTGGGCATCCATATGGATATTTCAATGCATTTAGTATATAATATTTTTGGCAGAATTAAAAAATATATATAGAAAAAAAAGTTTAAAGATGTTCCAAAGATTTCTGGATCAAAGGTATAACTGCTTCAGCTTCATCTTTTAACATTCGCCCAAGCTTTGACCATTTCCATGAACCATCATCAGGGTTTAATACTTCTCTTGAAATTTGAAGTTTTGGAGTACCTTCATTATAACAAAATACTGCAACACTAATCTTGCTTGTTTCAAATTCTGCTGTTTCCTTAAACACTTCTTTATCTAAAGTTTTATCATATGCCATTATTATTTCCTCCAATTTTGAGATTCAACAGGTCTCTTATATAGTTTTTGTAAGAAAAATTTATATATCTTCATATAACAAAAATCCATCACTCGGACCTATCCCCAACTTAAAAGTTGGGGTATTGCGGTCCTCGAAAAAAGATGGATTTTTGGGATTAAAAATTTCGGACTGAAGTCCGGGGTATT
>JAFCCU010000037.1 GCA_017610005.1 Candidatus Woesearchaeota archaeon
ATGAGTGAACTAACTCTTGGTTTTTGATGCTCATAATTTCACCGTTATTGGTTTTCGAGCACACAGAATTCTTATCAAAAGCATATTCAATTGGTGGAATTCTGTTGTGTCAAATACAATAATCATAAATTAATAAGAATAAAAATAGTTTAAATTATCTTCGGTTGTGATGTTGTGGCCTGTGGTCTCTAGAATGTCCCCGCGGCCCTCCCCTTTTAGGCGTTTCTCTCCACCTAATTGGGATATTATTTACATACGGTTTTTTTAACTTTTCAACTTCAACTTTGTTATCTTCAAGTACCCAACCAAAGTTATCGTGGTCTCGTTGAGAAACCAAGTTAATTGCTTTTCCTTCTTTACCCGCCCTTGCAGTTCTTCCAATTCTATGTACATATTGTTTAGACTCATTTGGAGCATCGTAATTATACACATGAGTAACTTGAGGGATATCAAGCCCCCTTGCTGCAACATCTGTACAACATAAAACTTGAACATTGCTTGCATGAAATTTACTTAAGACTCTTTCTCGCTTTTCTTGAGAAAGGCCACCATGAATTGCAATTGCATCAAGGTCATTTGCTCGAAGATTATTTGTAACAAAGTCAACTGTTTTTCTAGAGTTACAAAATACCATGACCAGCTTAGCATGTTCATGCCTTAATAAATGTACAAGTAAAGAAAATTTCATATTTTCTTCAACATCATAATATACTTGTTTTAGCATACTGGGATCAACGTATTCTTCAACATTAACCATTACCGGATTATTCATAAAAGTCTTTGCTGCAGGCACAATTTCATGCCTTAGTGTTGCAGAAAAGAGTAATGTTTGCCTTTCTTTTTTGCATGCATTTGCAAGTTCTCTTACATCATCAATAAATCCCATATCAAGCATTCTGTCTGCTTCATCAAGAACCAGAGTGTTTACCTGACTTAAGTCAATTTCTCCAGAGTGCAAGTGGTCAAGTAATCTGCCTGGAGTTCCAACAACAATTTCTGATCTTCTAAGATTCATAATTTGCCTGTCATAACCAACTCCACCATAAATAACTGCAGTGTATAACTTTTTATGTTTAGAAAATTCTTTTAATGCACTTGATACTTGTATTGCAAGTTCTCTTGTAGGAGTTAAAATTAATGCCTGGATCTTCCCACCAGCAACACAATTTCTAATTACTGCTGCGCCAAATGCTAGAGTCTTTCCCGACCCGGTAGATGCAGCCCCCATAACATCTTTGCCCTCTAAAACCAGAGGAATAGATTTTTCCTGAATTTCTGTAGGCTCAGTGAACCCTTTTTCTTTTATTGCTTGTAAAATAGGCTTACTTAAGCCTAGACTTTCAAAACTTTTCATTTTTTTCACCTAACTCAAGAAAAAGTGTTACTTTTTCTCCATGTTTTCTTTCTTATAATCTTCATTGTTAACTCATGCTTTATAAATGTTATTGGTTGTATAACTTTATCTTCTATTTAGTCTCCAAAGAATCCAGATTCTTAAAAAATAGAAAGATTTATAAAATACTGAGTCTTAGAAGCAGTAATATGCCAAGTATATCCAAAGAAGAACGAATTTTAGAATTATTCATGAATGAACCGACTAAGTACTGGCATTTCTCTGATATAGTAAAAACTTCTGGAGTGAGTGAGAACATTAGTGGCAAATGGCTTAGACGGTTTTTGCAAGCAAATCTCATTAAGAGAGTAAAACCTAAGGGTAAAATGCCCTATTTTATTGGGAATTATGGGGGTTTAGACTTTAAAGGCAGGAAGAAACTGTATGCTTTGCAAAAGTTGTATCAGACAGGACTCATATCAGAATTACAAAAATTAAAAAATGCCAAAACCATAATTATTTTTGGAAGTTTTATAAGGGCAGACTGGAATACTGCTAGTGATGTAGATGTGTTTATTTATGGAGAAAGTGGAGAGTTTGAGTTTGGGAGATTTTGGAAGGGGCTGGGCCTTCAAGGAAAAAGCAGAGAAATTCAGGTACACACCTTCCGCTCAAGAAAAGAGATGGAAGCTGTTAAATCTGGATTATTAAAAAATGTCTTAAGAGGTTATGTTGTCAAGGGAGATGTTTATGAAATTATGGAGGTTGTTGCATCATGAAAATTGAAAAATTGGATTTTGCTTATAATGAATGCCTTGCAAATGGAAAGTTTATCCCTACTGAGTTTATTGATAAGGAATTGGCAGACTCCTTATACAAACAAGCAAAAGCTAATTGGGGAGAGGTAGTTGAGTTTGAGAAACTAAGAGAGAAAAAGACAACAAATTACCCTAAATTGTTTTCTGATCGGTATGATGTAATGAGAATGCTCATTCATATACTAGCAATCTTTGATAAAATTAAACCTAGTGACCACAAATGTATTGGAGCAAGTCTTTGTGTTAAACATCCAGAATTTGAATTTGATTGGGAAATTTTAGAGACAATGAGATTACTTAGAAACAATGTCCAGTACAGGGGGCAAGGCGTCACAAAAGAGATATGGTTAAATCATAAATTAAAATTTAGTATTTACATCAAATCTCTGTTTTATTTTGTTGAAAGGAAGTTGGGAGAATAACTTCAATTCAACCTAAAATTAACAAAATCTTTATATTGACCTAATATATACTATATACTATGGCAAAAAACCCATACCTAATGGTTTCACTTGAAGACACTAAGAGTAAGGCCCTTGCAATGGTTCTTAGTAATGACACTGCAAGAGCAATTATGAAGTATATGACTGAGCATGATAACTTAACAGAAACAGAACTTGCTGAAGCATTAAGGATCCCATTGTCAACTGCACATTATAATATTCAGAATTTAATTAAGGCTGGCCTTGTAAGGGCAGCTGAATTTCATTATTCAGAAAAAGGAAAAGAGGTTATGCATTACACACTTTCTAATAAGATTATAATTATTGCCCCAGAAAAAGAAAGGAGAAATAAACTTTTAAGAAAATTGCTTCCAGTAATTGGTATAATGGGTATGTTGACTGCTGGTCTTTCAACATTTAAGGGTAAGTTCTTGCCTATTGCTGACAAGATTGCAGCTCCACAGTTGATGAGAACTGCTGTTGAATCAGCAGCACTTGACGTTGCACCAATTGTAGCTAGCGTGCCTAATCCTCCTTTTTACACTAACATTGTGTTGTGGTTTCTCGCCGGTGCAGCCATTTCAATTATTGTGTATTTTATCATAGATTTCTTTGCAAATAGGGAAAAAGCTTAAAAGCGATGACAGAACATTTTGGGCGATGGAACTAATTGCGTTCACAGGAACACCTGGAACTGGTAAAAGTACTTTAGCAGAAGAATTTTCAAGGAAGCATAATTATCTGTATATTAATCTAAATAAATTTGCTAAGGAGCATAATCTTTTTGAATCATACGATGAAGAAAAAAAGTGTTATGAAGTAGATACAAGTTTACTTACAAAAGAATTTTTAGGTGGAATAAAAGATATTGATGCAAAAGCAATTGTAGTTGATTCTCATCTTTCTCACCATCTGCCCAATTCAGAAGTTTCTAAAATTGTTGTTTGTGCTTGTACTGATTTATTAGAATTAAAAAAGAGATTAGTTGCAAGGAATTATTCAGAAAGTAAGGTGCGTGAAAATTTAGACGCGGAAATCTTTAAAGTATGCGAGACTGAGGCGAATGATCAAGGCCATGAATTATTTGTTGTTGATACTGCAGGCAAAAGTGTTAAAGAATGTGTAGAAGAAATTGATTCTAATTTAGTGTAACTAAAAACTCTTTTAATGTGTCTGAAATTTCTCCAGCAATAGCAAGTCCTCCAGTTATCAAATCTTCTTTTGGGGCGCCCCATAAAAGAACTAAGTAATCTCCATTGTTAAGATTCTCTTTTAGTGGTTCAAAGTTTATACTGTAATCAACACAATCAGATGGGGGTAATAGTAAATCCTTGCCGTTATAATAAAATATTAAAGCTCCTTTGCTCCCCCATTTAACCGCAAGATCTCGAAGTTCATAACTTTGCTTTTCTGTTATTGGGGGTTTTATATGAAATGCTAAATCATAATCTTTAACTGGACACTCAAAAATATTTAAGGCACTTTCTAGTTTATTATGCCACACTTCTCCTTTTTTTGTTAAGGCATGTCCTTTTTTTGATGCTTCAATTAACCCTTTTTCTTTTAATATCAAAAGAATACTTCTTATGCTTCCTTCGCCTAGCCCAGTTGCTTGCACTAATGCAGCTCTTGAACTAACTTCTTTAATATTCTGAAATACATATAGAATATCTTGGGTGTAAAATTTTGATTGAGATCTCTCCATTATGATTTTCAAAAGTTTTATATAATATATATACTTTACGTTGGACACGGTATCCAATGTTGAGGGGATTATTTATTGGGATTTGTGTACTATTCTTAATAGTATTACCTGTGTCAGCATATAACATTGGAATTTTTGTAGATTCTTATGGAGATGTTGATTATGACTGCGTTGAATTTTCAGGGGAGGCAACTGCTAAAGAGATTCTTGAAAGAAGTAAGTTTAATGCAGAGTATAGCTATGGTGGATTATTCTTAGATTCAATTGATGGCACTGCAAATAACTTTAACAATGGTGAATCCTGGTGGCTTTATTACAGCGATGGCAGAAGGATTAATGAAGCAAAGGTAGGAGTTGCTGATTTAACAATTAGTAGAGAAGAAAGATTTGTTTACTTTGGATTTTATGAATATGATGAAAACTTTGAAGTAACTTCAGAGCCCGAAGAAGTACCATTTTACCTTGCTTGCCCAGAAGGTGCAATTGCTTTAGAATTAACAGGAGTATATACTAATGTTGGAGATGGAGATTTTTTAGATGTTAATGATTCAATAACTTACGCTGAGCCAGACCAAGAAGTAACACTTAATATCCGGCTCCAAAGCGATGCAGAGGACCCCGAACTAGATGAGAAGGATTATGACATTGAAGGCACAATTTTATTTAAAATAGCAGACGAAGAATTTGAAGAGGATTTCTTCTTAGGAATAGATGAAGTAGATACTTTCTCCTTTTCATTTGAATTCCCATACAGTGAACCAGGCTTTTATAAGGGGAATATCTATGTTGAAGGAGAAAACGAATTTGAATCATATGAAATGGACAGAGAGATTCTTTTTGGAATAAAAAGCAAAGGGCAGTCTGAAGTTCAAAGTCCAGAGTCTGAAGTAGAAGACCCTAACGATCAAATCCCTCCACTTCAAAACCCAAATGAGTCTGAAGTTGAAAGTCCGGAGTCCGAAGTGGAAGACTTGGATGATCAAGCCCCAAACCCCAAGCCCCAAACCCTAGAGGTAGATTTAACTCCAATAATCTTGATAAGTGTGCTTGGAATTATATTACTTGTATTAATAATAATTTTAATAGTTGTGTTTAAAAAATGAAAGCAATAACCAAAGAGGTGGTAGAGAGTAAGCAGCCTTTACTTCAAAAACTTCTTTCAAAAGAATTACAAATCATATCATTAAAAGAAGCGCTTGTTATGGTTGGATTTGTAATAGGTGCCGCAGGCCTTCGAGCTGGCATGCAATTTTTACCTTCTGTTGAACCAATTACTTTTTTTGCAATACTTTCTGGTTGGCTTTTAGGGAAAAATAAAGGCGTAGTTGTTGGGGCAGGCGCCCTTTACGCTTCAAATTTTTTAGTATTTGGTGGTCAAGGCCCTTGGACTATTGTTCAGGCGTTTGCATTTGGAGCCGCAGGCTATATGGGGGGATTTATCTCAAAGAGATTAACTTACATTGAAGCAATATTATATATGTTAGGCGCAACTGTTGTTTTTGAGATAATCTTAAATGTATTTTCAGGAATCTTTTTTGGAGGTAATATTATCTTAGCATTTTTTACTGGCTCACTATTCGCAGGAATCCACATAATTTCCAATTTAGTGTTTGCATTTTTATTACCTGTTGCTGGAAGGCAACTTAAGAAGGGAGGATTTCATGAAAAGAATTTTCTTGCTCGTCATGCTGCTATACTTAATCGCAAGCTTGGGTTGTCAGAGCCAGCAGAAGACTCAAACGAATAAGTTTGTGTCTTTAGAGTTAACTGTGCTTGGTAAAACAAGTATTGAGAATTACAATGCCTCAGGCATTAACTTAAGACAACTTCTAGAAGTAAAACACAATATTACCTTTGCGGGCAGACTGCGCTGCATTGATAATATCTGTGATTCAGGTAAGTATTGGTGGCATGTGCTTGTTAATGATCAAATGTTAATGCAAGGCGCTGAGCAGTATAAACTCCAAAAAGGAGACAAAATAAGCTTAAGGTTTGAATAATAAACCAGTTTCTTAGCCGACAAGTGACAACTACCGTTAATTTTAAAAGAAACGAATAAAAAATTTTCATTTTTTAAAATTTTTACATCAAATTAATGACACATTTTTCTCGACATTTTCACTCACCTTTTCACAACCCCTAAGTGAAGGAAACTATTGCATTTATTATATATTTCCGAGGATAAAAAGATATATAAACAAGTTTGTCATATTCAAATGAAAACACACAGTTGCTATGATATAATAACAAAAGTAACTGATGCAACAAAAAAGAGACTCACGCGTTTTTAGGTGGTTTTTATCATGGGGGGATGTACAATTTTATTTCCTATATTTCGAAGTTTCACTAGTTATCAATCTATTCATATTTATATGTGAGTATAATGAGTGCACAAAGGGGGGCTTGGCGTAAAAACATCATGCTAGTTCGTACCAGCTAGCTTTTACCCAGTGCAAGAATGTTCGCATATAGCTGGTACAAATAAACACAAACGAACGGAGGTCAACAAAATGAAGAAAATATTAGCCTTGGTTATGGCAGCACTATTATTTGCCGTACCTGCATTGGCAATAGAGACCAGCACTGGTCTAGACATTGGAATCAGTGTCGAAGAATTCAAGCCATTAATCTGGATTAATCTGGTTATGCGGAAGCAGAGCTGTGACTGATGACTACGAAGAAGATTTCCACGGTTGCACAACTGAAGGAGACACCCTATGGGAGAGAAACTTCAATTATGCATTTGAGGGAGAACAAATCGAATGGGATGTCCTAGTTATGGACAAGAACAAGATCCAAGAGATAGTGGATGTATATGTCATCCTAGCAGCAACTGAAGGATCTGAAATCGGCGACTTTGTCGTTGAATGTCTACCAAACAGTGAGACTAACCCTAACATTGAAGATTGTAATGCAAGAATCGGTCAAGAGTCATTAACTGACGCATGGGACCCTGCAATTATGCAGATGTACACCTGCCTTATGACTGTTGAACCAAAAGCATCAATGTACCAGGAATACTGGGTTAACATTGTAGCTGAGTCAAGAGAAGCATCCGGTATGACTGAGTATGCAACAATTGACGAAGATGAATACTGGTTCTTCAACCCTGTTGTTGGAATTACCATCTCAGACCCAATCACTTTTGATGAGGTCAAGAATGGTGTTGTAAGTTACTCTAACACAGTATTAGTTGAGAACGACGCAGATTTAGACTCTGGCGTACACTTAGAAATGTTCATCGGTGGACAAGACTTTAGACCAGGACCAGGAGAAGACGGTACTTGCTTTAACCCAGTTAATGGGCAAATGTCAAACTACTTAACTCTAGGTGACAATGACGATGGCAGCTACTGTGCTATGCCACAAGACTTTGGTGTAATCCCAACTGGGTTTACAACAGGAGATTGGGACACATTCTGTTATTATGCAGCTCACGGTGCTTACAGCACAGCTGACTTAACTAGAGCAGATGTTGAAGGCTATGTTGGTATTCCAACCATTAGGAATGAATTCGGAATCCTTGATTCTGCAGCACTTCTAGGAGATTATGAGTACTCAGATTTCCCAGCACTATGCAGCAGTGCAGCTACTTACCTAGATGCATTGAAGGGTAACGTACTAAGTCCAGGCGACGAAGTTTCACTAACCTTGAAGTTAATGATTCCAGAACCTTGCACAGGTTCATTTAGTGATGGAGCAATTAACATCTACGGTGAAGCAATCTAAGTCTAAACTCTAACTTTATCACCAAATCACAAGAAATCAGGAACTAGGAGACTTAATAAATGAAACAATCATTAATATTCATAGGAATTTTCATAGGAATCTTACTCGCAGTAAACATTGTTGCTGCAGCTGACACTCACACTTACCACTGGCTTTGCCTTGAAAGAGGACAAGAATTACCAGGTTATGACAGAACATGTGATGCATGGTGCTGTTATTATTGTGTGAATGAATTAGGAGATGTGACTACTCCTGAAAGATGTGGCCAATCAGAGATGTGTGGTTGCGATGGCAACACAGAATATGACTTTGATCCACCTGAAATGAATATTATCACTCCTGTTGAAGGCGAAGTATATCCTTCAAGAGCTATTGATGTTTTAGTTGAAATGCCAGGAGAAAAAGCTTCTATATATATTAAGAATAATAATAAACTGGGCGCAACTTATTACAGAATCTGCGCCAGAGATTCAGTATGCACTAGAACAATCACCGTTGATGAAGGCTTTAACAGCTGGACTTTTAAGGCTGAAGATTATTTTGGTAATCCAACTTATGAAACAAGAGATTTTATAGTGGATGGTAAGCCACCCATAATCACTTCAACTGTTCCAAGAGCAGGGCAATTTGCATCAAGAATGTTTGGAGTTACATACACTGAAGAAGCTTTGCAAACAGTTACTTTGTGGTATAAAGATGCAGATGATTTAGCATTTCAAGCAGTACCTTTATTTGGGTGCGAACCCGGAAGATACAAATATTGTGAAGTTGAAATTCAGGGAGAGATTGCACAGGGCAATTTACAATACAAATTCTGCATATCTGATATGGCAACTGAGGTTTGTAACAATCCACAAACAGTTATCATGGATACACAAAATCCAGATTTAACAGTTACCTTACCAGAGAATGGAGGTATATATAATGCTAGAGTAGTTAGATTTAATGTTCATACTGATGAATTAGTTACATTAACTTATATTGATATTGAAGATCCATACGGAAGAGAAAGAAGGCTATGTTCAAATTGCGATGAGTACACAGCAACTCAATCTTTTACAGACGGTTACCATGATATAACCATAATGGCAGTTGACGCTGCTGGAAATCCAGCCCAGGAGACACGACAATTTACTGTTGATTCTAGCGCACCAAGAATCTTGTCAACCCAACCCAGATACAGGGCATATGGAAATGGTGAATTTACTGTTGAATATTCAGAAACTAGTGTTAAAGAAGTAATATTATACTATTCGCAAAGCCCATTGCAAGAGGTGCACGCCCTTCCAGGACAATGTCCTAATGGAAGACGCGAAAGCTGTACAATCACAGTTGATACGCTTGTTGAAGGGCCACTTACATATTACTTTAAAATAATTGATATTGCAGGAGCAGAAGCTGTTTCAAGAGAAACTGTAATTACAATTGATACAGTTGATCCTGTGTTAACAGTTAATCTACCTGATCAAGTATTATATAATACAGTGAGGGTTCCATTTGACTTATTTGCTGTTGATGATAATGATGTTACATTTGAGTATATTGATTGGGCGCAGGGAGATTATGCACGATGGAGAAGGCTCTCTGCAAGAGATAATGAATATAGTAGGGTAACTGCATTTAGGGATGGTTACCATGACATAACAATCAAGGCCACAGACCCAGGAGGCAATTTCGATGACTTTGATTGGCAATTTAGAGTAGATTCAATCCCTCCAAGAGTTTTAAGAAGCCAGCCTCGAAATAGAGGTTATGGAAACGGGATTTTTACAGCAACT
>JAFCCU010000023.1 GCA_017610005.1 Candidatus Woesearchaeota archaeon
TTTGTGTTGTCATGATATCATAAAATACCCCTTAATATTTAAAAGTATCGTTTTTCAATAAAGAATTGCCCTCCTCTATTTTTTTAGGACTTCAAATTTATTGAGTTTAACGTCTGCGGGTAAACAAAGTTCTCGAAGAGAATTTGGGTGAGCTTTTGCGAGCTGTTTAGTCGCTGTTTCATTCTCGTAGATGAGGAAAGGTACGAAAGTGCCGGTTTTCTGTAAGAAAATTCCGAAGAGTTTTTTCGGGGGCTCGAGCGAGCAAGGCGAGCTTTAGAGAAAATGGAGCAAGGGGCTGAAGTAACTAAGCACTTCAAGAATCAAATGATTTAAGCAGTAACCTTTATAAGTTTTATAAACCTCATTTTTTAATATGGGAATAAAATGTCCAAAATGCAGTAGTATTGATACAGTTTCAATTGAAGTCGGAACAATGCATTGTAAAGATTGTGCTCACTCATGGAGACCTTATAAACATAGAGGAAAAAAAATGAAGGTTGTAGGGGATGGAATTCTAACAACTAGGAAAAGAGTTATGCCTGGATCAAAGACTGAAACCATCGGTGATGGCTTCTTTTTTGCTAAAAAAAGAGTCAAGAAAACAAAAAAAGATAAGGGGATTTGGGGATTTTAGTATGGTTAAGAAAAAACATGAATCAGACAAAATAGTTGAAGATATTGTTGGGGGCTTTCGAATATTCTTAATTTCAATTCTTGTTGTCTATTTTTCAATAGCAATAATTAATGCTTTGCCAAATGTTAATTTTCCTATTTCTACAAGCTCTTGGTGGATACCTTCATTTATAATTGGTTTGTTTATTACGTTTGTGAGTTATATTAAAAAGAAGAATAAAAACTATTTTTCTTAATTTGTATTAAGCATAATCAAAAGATTTATTATTTAATTGAGAACATTATTACTAAATTGCCCCCTTCTCTCCTTTTAGCCCCCAAAAAAATTGAATGAAACTCCTATTAAGCGAACTTTTCCACGTATTAACTCCTAATTTGGGGGGTTAAGCGAGAAAATCTTTGTTTAATTTAGCAAATGGTTTTTCCAAGGTGATTGAGATATGGTCTTTATTGTTAATTAAGATTTTAGAAAGATTCTGCGCCTTGTTCAATTCATCGCAGTTTGGAGAAAACATATACTCCAGATTATTATGGACTCGCCGGATAAGCAAAATCTTCGATGCTCAGAAATCTTTGATTTCTGGCACATAAGAAATGTTAAAACATTTCTTCTTGTTTTCAGACCCATCGATCCCAACCAACTAAACGGAGAGATCCGTTTAAGCGATCTAGGGGTTTCCTTTCAGTCAAGCCCCTTAATCTCCAGACTGATATGGACTCGCTGGATAAAGGAAATCTCCTATTTTCAGACCCAGTCTCGTCCATCTTCGATGGACTCGCTGGATAAACAAAACATTCTGTTTTGAGACCCATCTCATCCATTTTACTGCGTAAAATGGACTCGCTGGGAATTGAACCCAGGGCCTCTTCGTTGCGAACGAAGCGTTCTACCACTGAACTACGAGCCCAACAAAAATATCAACTGCAGAATCTAAAGAAACTTCTTTTATTACTGTTCCATCTTTAAAGATGAATCCTTTTGAATTACTAAAGGCAAGACCAAGGTCAGCTCCTTTTGATTCGCCAGGCCCATTTACTTCACAGCCCATAATTGCAATCTTAATTGGTTTTTTAACATGTTTAATCTTTTCCTTAACTTGACTAACTATTTTATCAAGGTCAACAGAGCATCTGGCACAAGTTGGACAGGAGATAATTGTAGGGCTGGGTTTTTCTCGTAAATGAAGCGCATTTAGAATCTCATAAGCAGCTTCTACTTCTTTAACAGGATCTCCTGTTAAAGAAATTCTAATTGTATCTCCTATACCCTCATTAAGTAAAATTCCCATGGCAACACTACTTCTTATTGCCCCTTCAACTCCACCGCCTGCTTCAGTTAATCCTAAGTGGATAGGGTAATCATATTTGTCTACAAATGTCTTATAAGCTTCGATTGTTTCAATTACATCAGAAGATTTTAATGCAACAACAATATCAAAAAACTCAAGTTCTTCAAGTAGTTTTATATTCTGTTCAACTGATTTGATCATTTTATCAACTGTTGAACCAACTAAATCTTTCTCCATTGAAGCAGCATTAATCCCTACCCTTATGGGGATGCCTTTTTCTTTTGCTGCGTTTACAAGTTCTTTTAATCCATCTTTATGCATTGTTCCTGGATTAATCCTTAATTTGTCAATATGAGGAATTGATAAAATTCCAAGCTTATGATCAAAATGAATATCAGCAATAAGTGGGATATTAATCTGTTTTTTAATTTCAGCTAAAGCCTTAGCTGATTCAATATCTGGTACTGCGACCCTTATTATTTCACAGCCACAATCTTCTAATTCTTTTATTTGGGCAACTGTTGCGTTTACATCACTGGTTTTTGTAGAACACATTGATTGAACTCTAATTGGATTATCTCCTCCGATTAAAACTCCTCCAATATTTACAACTTTACTCATTAATTTCAGATGAGTTATCTTAATTAATAAGCCTTTCGTAGAATTTAAAAATAGATGAAACTTCTTTAATTTTTATGAGGGGGAGAAATTTACGTGTGGTTGCATCAATGTTCCAGTTATGGGGCCGTCTCTTTTTATTCAGAAGAGTTGTGCCTGATCTTTATCTTAAAGATTTATTAGACTTTACTCCTGAAAATTTTCCGGAACAATTTCAAGGGATCGAAGGGATTATATTTGATTGGGAAAGTACTCTGGCACCCCATGGAACAATGGTTGTTTTCCCGGGAGTTAAGGATTATTTAGTTGGATTAGCTAAAGATTTTAAGATGGGTGTTTATACCAATAAACATCTTGAAAGAAATGGTAGGAGAGCCAGAGATATTGGAGAAAAGATTATTAGGGCCAGTGGGATTAGAATGCTATATCCAAAAGTATGCAAGCCGATGGTTAGAGGGTTCAATCAGGCTATGGAAGAATTAGAAATATATGATCCTTTAAAATTTGCTTATGTGGGAGATGCCCTTGCAACCGATATGATGGGGGCCCAAAATGCGGGATTTGGATTGATAGTTCTTGTGAATACTAAGAACAGAAGGGCTGAGCCTTTGTACATGCATATTCTTGGTAGGCCTCTTGAATGGACTTATAAGCTTGTTACCCGCATAAAACACACAAAAGTTTAAATAAATATTAATTAGAATTTTAGAAAATGTCATTAACAAAAATAAATTCAAGGATTTCTGAAACTCTTTCTCAAATGGAAACAGAAGGTAGATTAAAAGGAAAAGAGAGAATCATAGAGAAAATAATTCCACCACAAGAGGGTAAGGGTTACAGGTTTAATATTGTGGGCTACCCTGGTAGAGAATTTCTCAAGATGGATTCAAACAGTTATCTTGGCTTAAATTTAAATGAAGAGATGGCAGAAGTTGAACATATTGCAAGTAAAAACTTTGGAGTTGGTCCTGGGGCAGTGAGGTTTATTGATGGGACATTCACACCACACATTGCACTTGAAAAAGCACTTGCAAATTTTCATAATAAACAAGCGTGTCAAATATTTTCAAGTGCATACTCTGCAGTTTGTGGTGTTCTAGCTCCCTTAATTAATGAAAAAACTTTGGTAGTCAGTGATGAATTAAATCACAATTGTATTATTAATTCTTTAAGACTTGCAAAAGTTTCAAGAGATAGAAAATTAATATTTCCTCATTTAAATTATGAAAAATTAAAAGAGCATATGCTTTATGCAGTAAGACAATCTGAATTAGGAAATTGTGATTGTGTTATTATTGTAACTGACGGCATTTTTAGCATGCGCGGAGACTTTGCAGATCTAGTTCAAATTGATGCTCTTGCAAATGATTTCGATGAACAATTTAAAGAAGGAATAATCACGGTTGTTGATGATTCCCATGGAGTTGCAGCATATGGTGAAACAGGCAGAGGCACTACTGAAGTAACTAAAGTTAATCCAGATATTTTAATTGGAACTTTAGGAAAGGGATTTGGAGTTAATGGGGGTTATGTTGTATCAAGTAATTTAATTATAAAATATTTAAGAGAAACAAGTCCATTTTACATTTATAGTAATCCAATAACTTCAGGTGAAGCTGCAGCTGCATTAAAAGCAGTGGAAATCGTAGATAGTAATCCTAAAATTTTACAAAAATTAAAAGAAAATACTGAATTTTTTAAATTAGGGATAAAAGAACTTGGATTTGACATTATCCCAGGTATTCACCCAATTGTTGCAATGCTTGTAGGGGATACAAAGAAAACTAAAGAATTAGTTAGCTTTTTATTTGAGAACAATATTCTTGTAATAGGGTTGGGATATCCAATTGTCCCAAGAGGCTATGAAACAATCCGTTTTCAGGTCTCAGCCATTCATACAAAAGAGGATTTACAATATGTCCTTAATGTTTTAGAAAAAACACAATAATCATGGGGTGGAGATTAATTGAATAATAGTTCAGATAGAGTTTTAAGACTTGCAGATCACTTAGACATAGAATATATCTCTTCAAGAGAACCTAATCTTAAGCATTTTTTATCTCAATATGTTGATCTTAGTTATTTAGAGTCTCCCCCTCATGGGATTGAACATGTTATCAATGCAGCAAATAGAGAGATTCCTTATACTTTTGATTCATCCCATAGATCTTGGGTGTGCCCCTTGGTTCAAGCGGCTACAATGTATATTCATGCAGGCAAACTTGTAATGAGAATTTGTGCAGGAGAAAACTTCTTTTTCCCGATTCCTCACAGCCATGTTCCAAAAATTAGGAAGTATGGAATGATTCGAACTCCTAGAATTGATGCAAGTAAATCTGAGGTAATTCCTTTTATAAGATATTTATTAAATGTTCTTGGAACTGATCCAAGGGAAGATCCTGCAGGCTTACTTCAAAGAATTGGGGTTTTTAGTGCTGCAAATGCAGGTCGAACTTATACCCAACAATCTAAGGTTCACCCATTAATGGCTAAACAGAGAATTATTCTTGCAAAAATGCTTCAACATGAAGGAAAAGAACTTATTGATATTCCTGTTGGGACTTATTTTAGCTCAAGTCCGGATTTGTTTTCATTAATTTTTAATAGCAAAATAAATTCAAGAATGTTAAAAACTGTTAATGATATTTACCATTATCTTATTTCTGCTAGAGTATCTATGGCAGTGAGAAAAACCTTTGGATTAAAACTGCCACAAGCTAATGTTAATTTTGGGGAACCCTTTAATGTTACTCAGGAGTTAGTTAAATGGGGGATGGAAGGAGGTGTTTTGTCTAAAGAAAAAGCAGAAGCAGCAACTGAGCCAATTAGGCAAGAAATGGAAAATAGACTTATTGAATGTGGATATATATTTCAAGAAGATTTGGAAGCAGCAATCATGGATTATGCATGGAGAAGGGATAACCCTTATTCTGAGGAAATTGGGATTCCTGGAGGGAGCAAGGGAAATTTCCTTATATCTGAAATGTTAGATGTAGTAAACCAATGGTTAGAAAATATTCCTAAGCATAATATCTATCTAGATGGAGAGATTAGTAAAGGAGAACTGCTTTCAATGTTTGGGCAGGGGTGGAGGGATAAGTCTATTTTCGGAGCGCACCTTCTGCCTCACCGGGCCGTTACTATATCTAGTGGTGGAAAAATGCGATTTTCAAGAACTGGTAAAGTAGAAAAATTAAGGGCAGCTTCTGCAAGACAGATAATTGGGCATTTCAATAATTAAAAGTTGCATCAATAGGATTTTAAATCTGAAGTGATTCCCTTTTGGAAAGTGAGTATTAAGAAACTTTATAGGAAGGTAAAGAGAACATTAAAGGCTATTAAGCCTCAACTTCATGCAATTGATTTTCAAACATATCTTACTTTTAATGCAGGAATTGTGGTTGCAAAGCATTTGGCTGTGAAACATATTTTTCCTGAAGAATTTGTTAAGCATCCTGAAAGAAGGGCAAATTTAGAGGGACTTGTAGAGGTTACAACTGCGCGCCACCCCACAATAATTTTTCCAACACATGAAACTGGGGGAGATCCGATTATTGCTGCTTATGGGGCTAAAAAGGGAGCTAATGTTAGGATAAGGGCTTGTGCAGGGGATAAGTGGTTTCAAAGTAAAATAAAAGGAATTCCATTAGGGTGGGTATTAAAACTTATTGGAAGCATAAGGACACCTGAGTTTGAAAGAGAGAAAGTACCAAAGACCGAGATGATGGCTTACTTAAGGGTGCTTGAGAGAAGAGTAAGGAGTGTAGCTTGGTTTGGTCTTGGGCATAGCATACCAGTGTGGTTAGCTCCCCAAGGCACTCGCAGCAAGGATGGGATCATATATGTCAACCCTTCAGTCCCCCATTTGATAATAAATTTGGCAAAATCAATGCAAAAAAAAGGGAAACAGCTATACTTGGTGGCCCAAGCAGTTCAACTTTGCCCTGCTCCAGAATATTCAATTGTGAGAGAAGGGGTTGACCCACTGAGCGCTGAATATGTAGGGAGTACGCTCAAACCTTACATTCAGGCTATTAAAGAAAAAATAAAATTTGATGTGAATGTGCGATACGGAGTACCTTTTAATATTGTAGAAATTTTAGAACATAGACCTTATAACATGGTTAAAGGAAAGCTTGGTAAAGAGGTAGCAACGGAGGTAGCAACATCTCTTGGAGAGAGGATTTTGGAAGAACAACTTGAAGAATGCGTAGTATTTTCTAAGGAACTTGCAGGAGTTATTTTGGATAATTGGTACAAAAGAGAGTCTGGAGAGAATACAACTATTCCAGCAGGCACCAAGGGAGAAATTAATTTGGACGATGCAGTTAACTTTGCAAACAGTTGGTTAGAACCAGTTGATGAAAAGCATAGATTTGGAGATTTGGGGCAAACTGTTGATAAGACATTCTTGGCGGAATTATTTAGTGAGCTTCTAGGCATTGCAAATACGACAATTGCAGAGGATACTATCTATTTTGAATCCCTTAATGGGGCATTAATCGGAGCAAATGGGGCCAATCAGCTTCATGATTATTTGGAACGGTAGTATATTATATTTTTTATAGCCCAAATTCTTGCATATTATTCCAAAAGTTTAAATTAGACCTGTTAATTTGATGGTAATAATGAGCAGAGAAGATCAAATAGCAGAATTTGAAGCAGAGGTTAGTAAAACTAAGTATAATAAGCGGACGCAGCATCATGTAGGCCTTGTTAAAGCAAAAATAGCCAAACTTAAAAGAGAAGTAGAAGTTGAAAGTAAAAAGGGGGGCAAGCATGTTGGTTATAGTGTTAAAAGAACTGGGGACGCAACTGTATCTTTAGTTGGTTACCCAAGTGTTGGTAAATCTACCTTATTAAATTCCATAACAAATGCAGAGAGTGAAGTTGGAGCATATGACTTTACAACATTAGAGGTAATTCCTGGAGTTTTAATGTACAATGGTGCAAGAATTCAGCTTTTAGATATTCCTGGTTTAATTGTTGGTGCTGCAAAAGGCGCTGGACGTGGAAAGGAGATTTTCTCAGTAGTTAAAGGAACAGACCTTGTTATCATATTATTTGATCCGAGAACAGTTTCTAAGGCTAAAGGGCTCCTTGAAGAGATTTATGAGTCAAATATCAGGCTTAATACTATCCCTCCAGATGTGGTTGTAAAGAAAAGGGGGCTTGGAGGAATTGATCTTGGAGTAACTGTTAAACTTACAAAGATAGATGAGGAAACAATTAAAGCCATGATGCGAGAGATGGGTTTTTCTAATGCTTCTATTGTTATAAGAACCGACATTTCTGCGGATCAGCTGTTAGATGCACTTACTGCAAATAGGGTATATATGCCAGGGATTTTGATAATAAATAAAATTGATACAATTTCTGAATCAAAAAGAAAAGCAATTGAAAAGGATATTAATCCTGATTTATTTATTTCCTCAGATAAGGGAATTAATATTGAAGAAGTTCGTGATTTGATTTTTAATAAATTGAACTTACTAAGAATTTATATGAAAGAGCCAAGAAAAGAGCCAGACATGGATGAACCAATGATTATGCATGTTGGAGACACTATTCAAACTGTTGCAAATAAAGTCCATAAAGATGTTATGAAATACTTTAGGTACGCTAAGGTCTGGGGTTCAAGTAAATTCCCTGGACAAAAGCTGGGCATGACTTACAAGTTAAAAGATAAAGATATTGTGCAGTTGGTTCTTGATTAGGTAAGGTTTTTAATTTAGGGTTGTTATTCTGGATATGAACCTGTTGTGGAACTTGCGAGAAGCGTAATTGCTGTTAAAAACTAGCTGAAAGAAAGGGATTCTAAAAATTGTATAATTGAGAAAGGTTTATATTTTAAGTCCTCTTCCCAATTATTATGTTATTTATTGAATATTTTTTTGCCAGACTCACTTATAAGTTGAATAGGTCGTTAAGTCCCATTCCCAGATTTCCTGATGAACTGGGACCCGTGAAGGATTTTAAAAGATATCTTGATAACATTGCTTTTGGATTGACTCCTTCGACTAGATTTGATCGAGAAGCTTTTAAGAGATTAACAACCCGTATGGCTGGTGCTTTAAATGGAGATAACACTATTGAAGAAGTAGTTGAAGCAAGGGTTTCTTATGAGCAGATGGTTGTTGAAACTGTGTTTTATCCTCAACTTGTTTTTCCTGATGGGCAACAGCACAGTTTAAGGCAGCGAGTTAATGGGTTTAAGGTAAAGACAATGAGTGTGGGATTGTCAAGAGAGTATGGATCTGAAGAACTCCAAGAAGGTTTAGCTGAGGCCCAGAGGTTTAGGCATTATTTTGGTTTTGAGAAAGTAATGAAAAAATTTTTTTTTATAGCTTCCAGAGGCCAATTGACTAACAATCAGCTCCCTCCTACTATTATAAACAATCAACGCAAAGGAGCTTTAGGGATAATCAACGATTAGATTTATAAATTTCTTATTATTCCGAGATTTAATGACTTACATAGATTACGAGGCCCCAGAATTTTTATCCTTGTCTGAATTGAGGATTCAATCTAAAGCAGGATTGGTAGATAAACTTGGTGGAGCTACAAAAGGGTTTTTAGGGCAGATATCTGGAGAGCTAGAAGGATTTGTAAAGATTCATGAAGGATTAATGCCCTCCAAAAGGCAAATCATCTATGAAATAATTGCTAGCGAAGAAAATCAAATGGATCTTTGGCATTTATTCTGTCGGATAATTAGGATGACTGACGTTTTCTTTCCCATCCCCTCACAAGAGTTATCATTACAATTAAGGGTTGAATTGGGAGACTTTGAAAAACCTTATACTTCTGTGGCCCTCAATCCCTATGGCCCAGAAGGATTTCATGCAACAATCGGTGTTCCATATACTGTTTTAGTTGAACAAAAAAATGATCTTCCTGCAACAATAAGGGCATCAGTAAATAGAGTTCCATTACAATATGGTATGTGGCAATAGGATAAAGTTTATAATTCAGAGCTTATTCTTTTGTTTCATGACTGGGCGTACAAGATATGGGGGATCGAAAAGATATAGAACAGAACCTGAGATTCCTGTTCCTACAGGTGTAGACCAAAAATTAAGCGAATTTTCATTCTCCCATACTATTGGGGCAAGCAATTTGATTGAAGGGTGGCCTGGGCTTGAAAGAGCAACTGCTTCTTTTAAATTAGATAAAATTGAAACTGACCCTCAAGGGAGGATGCATTTTCAATTTGCAAGTAGAAGATATAATGGCATAATGGGAATGGCCATGTTGAATCTTTATGAACTTCTTGCAGGAAAAGCTCAAACTTTAGGAGAAAAAGTTGAAGAAAGTGAAAAATATTTCTTAAGGGTTGTTGTTGGAGTTGATGGAGAGTCAGGAATTGCAAAAGTTGAAGGAAATAGGGCAAGGATTAATGTTAACTATGATCCAGGAAAAAGTATTGAGGCCCTTGTAAAAGAAGTTATTTCTCATAAAAAACCAAGTGAAAGAAAGGGGCATATTAACCGTTCTTTCTCTGAACAAATGAGATTAGAAAGGGAACAGGCAAACAGTAGGGGTTCACGATGGTATGCCAATTAAAATCATCGATGATCTTCTTATAATAATAAGAATATCAGTAAATGGAGTTCCATTGCGTATGCAGGGTTAGCTTTTACATTTTCTTTATTGTATTTAATTAGACAAAGTCGTACTTTCATCTCAGATATTTATTATATCCCAATTACCTCTTATATATTATCAGCAAAGGAGGAAAAACATGGGACTGGAGAGCATCAAAAACCCTTAGCGTCACGATATGTCATCTGTTTATGGTAAGTGGTTTTTGACAAATTCTTTTGCAAGCTTGATATGCTTGCATTCTTTTTTATTATAATAAAATCCTTTGCATTCACAAAAAGGCATTGCTAAATCTACTTCATAAGTCTCTTCAGGATCTTTGTCAGATTGAATTAAGAATCGTTGCTCGCCAATTTGCTTAATTTTCATTAAATTTAATGTAGGTAAGATACATATAAAGGTTTTGAAAAGTCATCTTTCAGTTTTTAAAGCCCATTTAAAAATCACAATTGGGGATTTGGTAGCTAATTTTTTAGGCCCTTTTATTATTGATAACCTCAAGCAAAGTAAATAACTCTTCAATATCTTCATCAGGGGTGCTAGCTCCAGCGGTTAGACCAACTGTTTTTGCATTTTTAATTAAACATTCGTATTTTTTAATTTCTTCTGGATTTTCCAGCCAGATGGAAGGAGTTATTTTTTTACATAATTCAAAAAGTTCTTTTGTGTTTGAACTTTGTTTGCCTCCAATTATTACCATTACATCAGATTTTTCTGATAGTTTTTTAGCGCTATCTTGATGGGCCCTAGTTGATTCACAAATTGTGTTAATAATTATTGGATCTAATTTGTTTTCTTTAAAGTAATTTGCAATTTCATTAAACTTAGAAATTTGACAAGTTGACATTGCAATAAATGCAATTTTTTTTTTTTTGATTTGTTTTGCATCATTTAAATTAGTTACCAAAGTGTAATTTTTTAAATTTCCAAGAGTTCCTTCTGCTTCTGGATGATTGGCTTTTCCAAGATAAACAATATGATATCCTTTTTTTTCATAAAAATTAGCTAAAGCGTGGATTTTGTAAACCTTGGGGCAAGTAAGATCTATCACATCATTTTTCTCTTTTAATTTTTTCATCAAGGCATTAGAAATCCCATGGGCCCGAATAACTAATTTTCCTTTGACAACAACATCAGGGTTTGGTTCAACAAAACCAATGCCGATTTTTTTTAAATTATCAATAACTTTTTTATTATGTAAAAGTTCTCCAAATACAGAAATTTGTTTCCTTTCAACAATAAGATCTTTTACTCCTTTAATAGAATCTCTTGCCCCTTTACAAAATCCCATTGATTTTGCTTTTATTACAACCATTTTGAAAAATATAATTATTTTAAAGTTGCCCTTAAAAATTCAAGGAATAATATTTCTGGTTCTTCTAATTTTGATGTTAATTCTGGATGGAATTGAGATGCCATAAAAAACTTATGATTTGGTAACTCTAGGAGTTGCATAATCTTTTCATCAACAGTTGTGCCTGAAAAAATTAGGCCAGCATTGGTTAAGTCTTCAACATATTTTGGATTGATTTCTAATCTATGGCGGAATCGTTTTGTAATTTTTTCAGTATTAAAAAATTCCATTGCTTTAGTATTCTTTTTTAATTTGATTTTTTGGGCTCCAAGCCTCATGGTGGCTCCCTTATCTTTAACATTTAACTGATCAGGCAAAAGACAAACTACTGGATATTTGGTGTTGGGATCCATCTCTGAAGAGTTTGCTCCCTTTAAGCCTAAAACATTTCTTGCATATTCCACTACTGCAAGCTGCATTCCAAGGCAAAGTCCCAAGAAAGGAACATTGTTTTCTCTTGCATATTTAATTGCATAAATCTTGCCTTCACTTCCTCGTTTACCAAATCCTCCTGGCACAATTATTCCATCGTATTTACTTAAATCAACATCTTTATCAGAGGTTTCAATATACTCAAGTTCTGGTTTAATTGAAAGGTGCGCCCCTGCATGAATTAATGCTTCAGTAATGGAGATATAAGCATCTCGTAAAGCAGTATATTTCCCACACATGGCAATTTTTACAGTTTTTTTTGGATGTTTAATATTATCAACAAGGTTGCTCCAATCAGTAAGATCTGTATTTGTCTTAATTTTTAATTTCTCTTTTAATAATAAATCAAGCTGTTGTGCTTTAAAAATTAAAGGAAGCTCATAAACTGTGCTAATATCTGGATTACTAATGACCTCTGTTTTTTTGACATTACAAAATAAAGCAATTTTTTCTCTTGATTTTTCTTCTAACCCTGTTTTACTTCTACAAATTATGATGTCTGGTTGAAGCCCTTTTTGAAGCATTAATGAAACTGCTTGCTGAGTAGGCTTTGTTTTTTGCTCACCAACACAACTAAGAAGAGGAACGTAAGTTAAATGGATTATAACTATTTCATCACATTCGAGTCTTAATTGTCTTACAGCTTCAAAGTAGATTGTATTTTCAATATCTCCAACTGTTCCCCCAATTTCAATTAAACCAATTTCTGCTTTTTCTTTATCATAAATCTCTCGCCATTGTTTTTTAATTTCATCAGTTACATGAGGGATTATCTGCACTGTTTTTCCTAGAAATTTCCCTTGTCTTTCTTCGCTTATAACTTTTCCAAAAACCTTTCCAGATGTTAAGTTCCAATCACCTTTAGCTGAAATATTCATAAAACGTTCATAATGGCCAAAGTCCATATCCACTTCGCCACCATCTTCAAGCACAAAAACTTCTCCATGCTCAAAAGGATTCATTGTGCCAGGATCTACATTTAAGTATCCATCACACTTTATTGGAATTATCTTTTTATCATATAAAAGCTTTCCAATAGAAGCAGATACTACTCCTTTTCCAAGCCCAGATAGAACTCCTCCTGTAACCACAATCCATTTCCTTGGCATGGAATAATAAAATTGAGATTAGGGTTAATAAAGATTTATGTTATTTGGTTTATATATTAGAAAAAGTTTATATGCTAACTGTGAACAATAGGCTTAAATGAAAAAAGGGGCAATGTTAATTTTTGTAGTTTTTGTTATTCTAATTAGCTTTTTTGTTGTAGGGGTAGGGATGAGAGTTAGTGGGAAACTTTCAGATATTGATTACAGACTTTTTTTAAGGGAACTTGATAATCCCGAGAGGCTTCCTGAAGGGCTTTTTATCAACGATCCAGTTATTGGTTATGCCCTTAATCCTGGTTTTGAAACACTTGCTGTTACCTCAGACTTTAATGTGATTTATAAGATTAATTCGAAGGGGCAAAGGGATCAAGAATATCCTTATGATAGACCCCCTGGAAAGAAAAGAGTATTAGCTTTTGGAGATAGCTTTACCTTTGGAGAGGGGGTTAAGTATGGTGAAAGGTTTACAGATATTCCTGAAACTAATGAAATAGAAATAATTAATTTTGGGGTTCCTGGCTATGGACTTGATCAGAGTTTGGCTTTATATAAGATTGAAGGATCAAGATATGAGCATGATATGGTTATAATATTCTTAAATGCTGTTAGTTTGGGCAGGATATCATATGAGGTTAATATGACTGCAACAAGGGGACAAAAAACGGTATATTCTAATCCTGGTGAACGAGTTTTTAATAGTTCAAATTTTATGTTTAAAGATTCATATTTTTTAAGTTATTTAAGATACTTGTATTTAACTACAATAAGGGAAAAGGGATTTAAAGAATTTGATAGGAAAGAAGGGGTTAATCTCTCCAAAAAGATAGTTAGTTCAGCAGAAGTGGCTAAGACTTTTGAAAATAAAACTTTAAATGTATTAACTGAATTTATTAAAACTGCAAAAAATCAAGATGCAGATATAATAATTATTAATATTGATAAAAATTATAATTTAACCTTTGTTTCTAAAATGTATGTTTCTTATTATCCTTTAACAGAAAAATTACAGTCTTTGAATTTTTCATTAAGATTTGAGTATGACCCACATTATAATAAGGCAACTCATGAATTTATAGGTAAAGAAACTGTTAGCATCTTGAGAAATGTTTATAATTAAGTTTAATTCATTAAACCAAATGCAAAGAGAAATCGAACTTACAATTCTTGATATTGATGTTGAAAAGTTTAAATTAAGGTTAGAAGAAGTAGGTGCTAAGAAAATTAAAGCTGGTTTAATGCGTCGCTATGTGTATTTTCTTAATGAAAAGGGTTATAGATGGATTAGATCAAGGAGATAAAGTAACATTATGTTATAAAAAATTCACAGGCAATAAAATTGATGGAACAAAAGAGGTAGAAGTTGAAAGTTTTGAGGAAACTGCAAAATTATTTGAGGCCCTTGGTTATGAATACCATGCTTACCAAGAGAATAAACGTGAAAGTTATGAATTAAATGGAGTTCAAATAGAAATTGATTTATGGCCCAAAATTCCACCTTATATTGGCATTGAAGGGAAAACAGAATTGGTAGTACAAGAAATTGTAAAACTTTTAGGATTTAAAATGGAAGATACTTGCGCTTTAAATACCAGGTTTATCTATGACAAATAGGGGATTGAGTTGACTAAAATAAAAAGGTTGGTATTTGATTCTTAGTAACATTTATATAGTGTTACGCATTATAATGCATAATGGTTAGGCCAAGAAAAATAAAATCTATAGGTTTTAAGCCAGGAGTTACATACTTTAAACCTCGGGCAGTTCCTTTAACAAAACTCGAAGAAATTGAGCTTACTTTAGAGGAACTTGAAACCTTAAGGCAAACAAATCTTGAAAACTTAAGTCAAGCCGATGCTGCAAAGAAAATGTCCATACATCAATCTACTTTTCAGAGAACTTTGGTTAGGGCAAGACAAAAAATTACTGATGCTTTGGTTAATGGCAAAGCAATACAAATTAAGGGGGGAGAGTTTAAGATTGTAAAAAATGCAGGAATGGGAGGATATTGCATTTGTAATACCTGTGGAAAGAAAGAAAAACATATTCGTGGTCAACCATGTAATCAAATTAAATGCTGTAATACAATGATGGAGAGGATTTAATATGGAAGAAGATTATTGGTTAAAGGTGGGTTTTAAAGAAAATGGAGATTTGACATGCGTTAGAAGGATAGTTGAAGCAAAACCTGTAGATAACTTTTGCTATGAAGAAAATGGGGATATGAGGGCTGTAAAGAATCCCACAGTAATTAAGCTTACAACAGAATTAATAAAGAGAATTTTGGAGGAAAAAAATGAAAATCGCGATTAGCTCGAGTGAGAATAAATTTAATGGATTAATTGATCAAAGGTTTGGAAGATGTCAATATTTTTTAATATTTGAAGATGAAAAACAAATTGAGATTATTGAAAATCAAGGGGCCATTCAAGGGCATGGTGCAGGAATAAAAGCTTCTTCACAAATGGGGGAGCAAGGAATTGAAGTTGTAATTACAGGAGAACTTGGTCCAAATTCAACTGATGCCTTAAATAGGTTAAGAATCAAAGCGTATAGCTCTTCTGGGCCCGCAGATGAAGCAGTTAAGAAATTATTAAAAGGGGAATTAAAGGAAGTTGGAAAGATCTCTCCCCCCCACCCTGAAACTGTACCCCTTCCCGAAACTGTAAAAGGCAAAAATATTGTTTTCTTCCCATTGTTAGAGGATAATGGAGATGAATCTAAGATAAGTCCTCATTTTGGACACGCACCTTTTTTTGGAGTTTTTGATTTAGAAAAGAAAGAATTGAAAATAATTGCTAATGATCTGGACCATGTAGATCCAACTAAATCTCCAATTGATCAAATCCAAGATGCAGTTAATCCAGCCATTATTTTTGCTACAGGAATAGGTGGGAGAGCAATTGATATTATCTCAGAGAAGGGGCTTATTCTTAAAACTGGGCCATTTGGAACTGTTAAAGAGGTGCTTGATAATTGGGATAATCTTGAAGAATTAACTACAAGTTGTGGTCATTAAAAAATGGAAGATATGAAAGATGTTTTAGGAGAAGTGAATGGGAGTTTAAGGGATATAGCAAAAGAATATCCAGATTTTATGAAAGCATTTTCTGGATTTGAGGGTGAAGCTGAAAGGGAAGGCGCCTTAGATAAAAAAACAAAAGAGTTAATTTCTATTGCAATTTCAATTGTAGCTCATTGTAAATGGTGTATTGCTTTTCATGTGAATGAGGCATTAAAACTTGGAGCAAGCAAAGATGAAATTATGGAGAGTTGTTTTGTTGCTTCATTAATGGGTGGAGGTCCAGCTTTAATGTACACTCAATTAGCATTCAAATCATTGAAGGACTTTTCATGACAAAAATAATTGGAGTTACAGGCGGGAAGGGAGGAACAGGAAAATCTACAGTTGCAACTGCGATTGCTTATGGGCTTGCTAAAGAAAACAAGGTTTTGCTTGTTGATGCAGATGTGGATTGCCCTAATGACCACTTACTCCTAAATATCAAAAGGAAATTTCTAAAGAGTGTTACACAAAGAATTCCTAAATTTGATTTTGAGAAGTGCACAATGTGCGGGCTTTGTGGCCCTGTTTGTAAGGCTAATGCTCTTGTTTCAGTAAAAAATACTAAACCCTTGCTTTTTAAAACTCAATGTAATGGATGTGGGGCTTGTGAGATTGTTTGTAAGGCAAATGCAATTACTTGGGAAGAAAAAGAGATAGGTAAAATTTACACTGGAAGTAGAAGAAATTTAGATTTGCTTTCAGGAGAATTAAATACTAATGAAGCAGTATCTGAGTTTGTTGTAAATGCTTTAAATGAGATGATCTTAAGGGAAGAATATGATTATATTGTGATTGATACTGCGGCTGGAACACATTGCCCTGTTATTGCTGCTTTAGAAAAGTGCGATAGGGTTTTTGCAGTTACTGAGCCAACACCATTAGGTGCTCATGATTTAGATATTATTCTTAACCTATTAATTAAAATGAAAATAAATGTTGATGTAATTTTGAATCGATCAGATATTGGGGATGAATCTTTAATTGAAGATTTATTAACATCTTCAAGAATAATTGCAAAAATTCCTTATTCAAGAGAAATTATTAAAAATTATTCCTCTGGCACCCCTATAAATAGTGAGCAAATAAACCAAATTGTGAGGAGTTTATGAAATCAGTTACTGTTTTGTCAGGCAAGGGAGGAGTGGGAAAGAGTAGTATGACTGCTTCATTAGCAATTGCACTTTCTAAATACAAAAAAATTGTTTGTGCTGATTGTGATGTTGATGCATCAAATTTAGCGCTTGTTTTAGGGATTAAAGAAAGAGACTATCAAGATTACCATCCAATCTCAACTAATCAGAAGGTTAAATTTGATTTAGAAAAATGCAATTCTTGTGGGAAATGCTTCCAAGCTTGTTATTTTAATGCAATTAAATTTGATGGTAAACCTAAACTTAAAGAGTTTAGTTGTGAGGGTTGTGGAGTATGCGAATTAGTTTGCCCAACTGGCGCTATTGAGATGATTGATGTAGATAACGCTATGGTTGGTTATGCAAAAACAAAATATAATTTTGATGTACATTTTGCGCAATTGATGGCAGGGGAATCGGGTTCAGGAAAGATTGTAACCCTTGTTAAAAATAATGCGAGAAAAACTGAAGCAGAGTTGCTTTTAGTTGATTCTTCAGCAGGGGTTGGTTGCCCAGTAATTGCTTCTCTTGCTGGGAGTAATTATGCAGTTTTGGTTACAGAACCCACTCCTTCAGGATTTAGTGATATGAAAAGGGCACTAGCTGTTGTTAATCACTTTAAGATTCCTTATGGGATTATTATTAATAAGTATGATATTAATAGAGGTATAACTAAAGAGATAAGTGAATTTGCAGAAGCTAATAGCTCAGAGATCTTAGCAAAAATTTCTTATGACTTAAACTTTGTTGCAGCATTAGTGAATCTTACACCAGTTATTGAATATAACAAAAAGTTTGAGTCTATTTTTTCTGAATTGGCTAAGAAAGTCATCCGAAGGCTTGAAAACCCATAAGTATTTAAATGATTATGAATATATATTCATTATTAATTAAAATGGAGGTAAAAAAATGCCAAATAAAGATGGAACTGGTCCACAAGGAAAAGGACCAAAAACAGGAAGACAAGAAGGTAACTGCGAAGGAGCTCAGCCAATTAGAGGTCAAGGAATTGGCCAAGGTCAAGGAAATGGTCAAGGTCAAGGAATTGGTCAAGGTAGAGGTAGAGGAATGGGCCGAAGGTTTTTTAACCGAAGGAATTCCAATTAAGTAAAAATGCCAAGACCTTGTAGAAGACGAAGAGTGAGGGGACGCCCCAGCTCTTCATACTTCAAACCTTCTGGGATTAGAACAAGAGAGTTAGAACATTCTGAATTAACTATAGAAGAGTTTGAAGCAGTTCGTTTAAAGGATTTTTTAGGATTTGATCAAAAAGAATGTGCAGAAAAAATGGAGATTTCTCAACCAACATTTCATAGGATAATTGTTGCAGCAAGAAAAAAGGTTGCTGACGCCATTGTGAATGGGAAAGCGATAAGGATTCTTTAGGTTTATGAGATGGAGATCAACACAACCCCAAGAATCATAATCATAACGCCCAAAATCCTCTCATAAAACCCCTTTTCTTTTAATAAAAAATGTCCAAAGAGTACTCCAAAAATTGCACTTGTTCTTTTAATTGCAATAACATATGTTGCCATATTGAGTTGCATTGCGTACATTTGTGTTGTTAAGGCAATAGCAGTTAAAAGACCAACCAGAGGGAGCATAAATTTATTTTGTTTAGGAAGACTTATTTTGTGTCTAAACAAGAGAATAACCATGAATAGAAGGCCAATTGTTAACGCTTTAGATAAATTCCAAAAAGTTGGAGAGGAGTTAATTATCCCAATCTTATCAAAAATTGCAGTAAAACTCCAAATAAATGCAACCAATAACATTAATTTTGAACCAGGGTTTTTAATTAAGGCTTTAATCGGTGCTAAAAAACCTTGATTAATCTGCTTTAAATTTAAGGTATATGCTCCGATCACAATTAGTATTACTCCAATTAAACCAAGAAAGCTTGGGTATTCTTTGAGTAAGAATGGAGAGAAGATTAGCATGAAAATTGGAGTAAAAGTTATCATGGGTATGGAAAGTGAAATGTCTGTTAGTTTTAATGCCCTCATAAATAGTATTGAGACTATCACATTTAATATTATTTCAAATCCTAATGCAAGAAAAAATGGATATTTGAGGGTAGGGAATCCGTCTAGGTGCGCTAAAAGTAAAAGTAAAGGGATTTGAAATATCCAATAAGAGGTAGCTAAGACATATTCATCAAGATTTTTTAGATTAAACTTGGAAAAAATATCTTTAAAGGATTCAAAAAATGCTGTAATAAATGAAAGAATGATCCAAATCATTAGTTTTTAGGGATTAAGGGAACTTAAAATTCTAACTTGTTATTAATAGCAAGATTTCAAGAAGAAGAGATGAATTACTTGAAAATGGCAAACAAGTGAATTAACTATTCTACAAATTCTGTGTCAAACATTGTATTGTTTGTCTTGACCATTAATGCTTCTAACCCTCCATGATTTTTTATGTCGTGTGGTTCTCCTGGATTTATGGCAAAATGCATGCCAGCGACAAGAGGAATTCTAAATGCTCTTGTGATCAATTCTCCTGATCCTCTTAAGAAATAAAAGAATTCAGTTTTTATACGGTGAAGATGGTCTCCTTTATCTTGATCCTCTTCATACCTTACTACTTGAATTTGAATCCTACCTTTCTCTGATAACTTTGTTGTGGAGTAACCTTTTTTGTGATGTGTTCCTAACGCAAAATTTGTACGGCCAAAAATAGGGAGGGGCTCAGGTGTTACAATTCTTATTGCTTCATAGGCCGATGATGTAAAAATAGATTGAACACCTTCTGGTCCGATTGAAACAAAGGGCTCACTTCTTAGATCAATATGTTTTCCGTTTACTTTTCCGTTCCCAGCCCCGTTAAGCACATATAATACACAATTCCCAGGCATTTCAGAATTTTTCTCAAAACCCCACACTTTCTCAATCTGAACTCCTGGGGCATTGAGACTAACAGGGTCTGCTAGAACTAAACTAGAATATCCTTCTGCCATGGGTTTGGGGGTAAAATGAAATTTATAAACTTGCTTGTTTAGGGCGCTTCTTTATCAATCGTCTGACTGCTTCAATGGCAAACAAGAATAGTATTAGCGAAGCTCCACCCCATGCAATACCATAGTCATGATAAGCTTGCTCCATTGGAACTGCTGCTGGTTCAATTGCTTTTGCAATGTCTACTTTTGCATCCTCGAGTGCCGGAGGGATCTGGCCTGTACCAACCCTATAATGATCAAAAGCCCTAATCAAGTAGTCTATGCCTTCATTGACTTTTCCATAGTAATCAGAGAGCCTCGCATCCTTTAACTGATCTTGAATCGATATGATATCGGCAACTGTTATGTCTTCTTTAGATCCGTAAATTGGCTTTAAAATCTCCTCGATTCTGTCACAAAGAGTGTATATCGGAGCATCATCAGGCACACCTTCCTGAATTAGCCTTTTACTTAGGGTTGCACAAACGGCGCTCGCTGCAAGTGCCATTATTGGTTGCCTATAAAGTGGTTTCCAGGATTGATCGATTGGTTTACCTGGGTTTTCCCAAGCAGCATCTCGCTGATAAGTTGGATTGTCTGACATCTGATTTCATAACCTTAAATGTTATTAAAAAGTATTTTTGAGTTCTTACTAAATTTGCAGAAGAATTTTTCCAATATGCTTAGGATTCGCAAGCTTTACTTTAATAATCTGCATAGTATGCAGAACACCTGGTCAGTAACTCTTGGCTCTTAATCAATTCACATGCAATAAGAGTATTTGCGAGTTTTCATATCTGGAGCATCCACAACTTTTGTGTTTTTGATACTCTTCACCATGGCAATAAGAAAATATCTCTCATGGGCCCTTAACTCTGCCTTTGTAGGGGTAGTCTTTATGGGTTCAATCCACGGAATATCCCTATCAATATCATAAGTAATTATCCCTTCATTCTTAAGTTGTTGAGCTACTAAATCTAAATAGACATGAAGATATTCATGAGACCTATACCTATCTGGGAACATGAGGCCGCCAAATGCACCCATAAAATTTGGCACCCCTACAATAAAATTATCTTCTTTTTCAATCTCATAAGCCCCAACTCCAAAAAGAGGCAACCATAGGGGTTTGAATGCCAGAGACATCAACTCATAGAAGCCGTAAATAAATCTTTGGTCAAGGGGTCTACTCCTACTAGTGATATTGAAAAATAGATCAGATACTTCCCCCCATAGTTCGCTCAGGGGGCCATGAGATTTTTCAATTAGTTTCTTTCCCTGCAAATTTGCATAGTCCCTTACAAATAGAAGGAAATTCCCTAAATTTCTTTCAGGGTTATCATATTTAAGGGGGGCTATTATCTCATCACCCTTAATAAGCGATTCAAGTGCACCAATATCTCCGCTAAGCATGGAATGGAGAATTAATATTGATTTATAAATGAGTGACACGCCGGGCCCATGTTCAAACTAAATCTTTTAGGAAAAGATTTAATAGAAAAAAGTGGTCCTCATCAGTAATAAAGAGTGTAGATGGGGCCCAGTTTAATATATTAATCATTAC
>JAFCCU010000038.1 GCA_017610005.1 Candidatus Woesearchaeota archaeon
CTGATCTTCCAGTCGTTGAATAAATGCCCTATAAGTAACCATAAAATTAGAGGGCCATAATGATTTATAAAGACAAGGATTACACGCCGGGCCCAGGATTTGAACCTGGAATCCCCTGTGGTATGATTAAAAATTAAGCAAAGTTTTTATATGGGTGATTTATATTATTTTTTATGCGTAAGGGGATACTGTTCTGGATAATTTTTGTGATGGTTGCCTTTTTTTGCATTTCAATTAGATCACATAGAATTTCTGAATTATCTTTGCCAGAAGCCAACTTCCTTACAACGGCTAGGTTGTGGGATTTTAATACCCTGTCTTCTTTCCAATACCCAAATTACTTTCTCCCTTGTAATTACATCTTTTTTAAGATTTTGATTACTTTAGGATTTCAGAGCTTATTTAGTTTGAAATTACTCGTAGGACTTTTTAGTCTTTTTGGAATCCTTGTGGCTTATTCTTTATCTAAAAGAATGTTTAGTTCGAATAAGGTAAGGTATTTTGTGTGGGTCTTATTGGTTATGAGTTCTTCTTTAGTTCAATACGGGAGATTAGTTAGGTATTATCCTTTCTTAATTTTTTTTTCAATGCTTTCATATCTATTTTTTTATATCACATTTATTAAGGGGGACACCAAGTATTGTAATCTTTTTTTGTTTGTAGTGTTTACTGCAATATTAATCCAAATGCATCCTCTCTCGTTTGTTTTTATTTTAGCAGAAGCAATAACTCTTTTAAGTTTTTCAAGAAAATTAACCTTATGGAAACCGTTTATAGTTAGTTGTTTCATTGGGGTAGGGATTAATGGTTATTATATTTTTTTTACAATTCAGAGATATGTTTTTAGCCATTTTAGCTTTATAATAAATAATCTTAATTGGATTGCTCCGCCAAATATAAGTAATACTTTGGGTATTTTTTCCCTTTTAATATTGGGTAAACAATCACTTTCAATTTATTTATGGGTAGTATTTCTTAGTTTATTCCTTATTTCCAGTTTTTTATTAATCAAGGGAAATAGAAAAGAAATTACCATTCCAATAATTGTGTATTTGGCTTTTATGTTGGGTATTTCATTATCTTTGAACTCAATATCCCTAATGAATATAGATTATTTTATTCCAATTTTACCTTTTCTGATTTTTGGATTGGGTTATGGATTATCAAAAATGAGGTTCTTAGGGATTTTAGGAATTATTTTTATTGTGGTTATAAATCTCTTTGGAATATTGGGCCAGTTTAGCCATGAGGATCACTTTTCATCTGCAATGGATACAGTGCTAGCTAGTGGAAAAGATTTTAAGATTGTCCCTTATCCTCCATATTATCGTGATCTCATTTTTAATGATCTCCGGTTGGTTAATCTCCCCATTCCAGATAAAGAGAGAATATTATTATATACCTATAATCTATCAGAGATTTCAAGATATATTGAAGAAAACACTAATGTTTGGTTGATTTTTTTTAATACTTCTAAACCTGATTTTATGCATTCTTATAAGAACCTTATAATTAATATTTCAAATAAATCAAAAGATAGGGAGATACAAGTGCACGGTCCAGTAACCCTCATACATTTCTATGAAACTGATGAAAAGATTTAAATGCTGCCTCTCTAGTAAAAATAGTATGCTCTCCCAATCAATCTATTTTCATAATGATATCAACGCTAATAATTTCTTGAGGGGGGAGATTGAAACAGTTTGTGATGAGATAAGAAAAGTATTTCCACAAACTATTGAGATTGTTCTTTGGGGAAGTTATTCTTTTAATGATGGATTGGTTAAAATAGATAATAAAAGAATAGTTCCTTTGAGTGATTATGATATCTTTGTGATCCTCTCCCCTTTAGGAATAATCAATTTTAAGGGAAAGCTTAAACAAATAAGAGGCGCATTAAATGGACTTTTAGGAAGAGCACATATTTCAATTGGATTTTCAATTTTACATCATCTTGGGTTTCAAACTTGTTTTGAAGGAACAGTTTTATACTCCCGGTTGGGAGACAAGGCATTGAGGCCGTGGGTATGTAATGTTTCACAATCATATAAGCGACAAATGTTAAACTTAAAGCTTGCTTATAATGATCTTCTTGGCTCCAACCCCCTTGTTGGCAACAATTTTCCTGTTAAATTATATAAAATGGTCCCTTACATTAATGGGGCCTTTTTTAATGCTCCTTCCAAATATGAATTTAAAAATAACATTGAATACTTTAAGAAGAAGAGTGCATCAATATTCTCATCAGCTGAAATTAAATTAATTATTCAAAGTTATCAGTTTCGTGGAAAGAAAACATATTTTTCTAATTCAGATTGGTTTGTTGCAAGGGAAATTACAAATAAATTATTTAGAGGAGTAGCTAAAAAAGGGGGTAGCAAGAATAAGATGTTTCTTAATTGGCAGTTATTAAACTACTCTATGGAACAGTGGATTCAGAAAAGGGGATTTAAGGGAGGGTATTTTGGTGTTGTTTACTTTTTGAATTATTTAGTTAATTCAATAAACGATGGGAGAGGATTTGATTTAGATCTTTTAAAAAAAGCTTCATTAATTACCCGATCGGTTCAAATTGGCAAATCTGAATTGGATGAATTCAAGAGACTTCAAACTTATTATTATGATAATTTTCCTGGGAGTTTGTTGGTGATTAAATGTTGAAAATAAAATATACACCTTTTAATGATTTATCTGTTAAGAACATTGTTGATAGAGATCTTGATATTATAATAAATGAATTTTCTAATTTTTTGTTTGTGAAAGAGATTATCCTTCGCGGTAGCTATTTTTTTGGAGAAGCAAAATTTAGGAAACTTTCAAAAAATCGAATAGAGTTATTAAGTGATTATGATATTATTATTGTTATAAATACTCTTAAAAGGAATAACCTTCAGAAACTTATTTTAGCTAGAAATAAGCTAAATGGAAAAATAAATTCTTCCTTGTGTATTGGCTTTATTTTTTATAATATTAGTTTTCTTCATCGAAAGATAGATGGGGTGATTTTATACTCAAAAATTAAATATTTTAGGCCATATTTGGTGCAAAATACACCTGAATATTTGATAAATCAGTTACTGGATTTTAAATGTGAATGGGTAAACTTATGTGTAAATAATCCTTATTTTAAATTAAATGGAAACTTAGCGCATGCAAATCGAAAAATTCCTTCTATTGCATTTTTGCTTGGGAAGGAAGACGCCAAGTATGAATACAAAAAAAATCTTGAGTATATTAAATTTAAGCAACCGAATTTTTTTAATGAGGGGGAAATTAGATTATTAAAAAAACAAGTATCTGGGGCCCAACATCATCGATTTTTAGATCAAGATTGGTTTATTGTAAGATCTATATTAAAAAAGCATGCTCAATTGTTTTTACCAAATGGCAAAATCAGTGCTAAATTTTGGCCCTTTATTGCCTTTTATTCTGCAGAGTATATTATATCTAAAAAAGGAGAAGATTATAAGAGTTTTTGTTACTTTCCTTTTTATCAATTTTTAATCGGAAGCTATTATTTTGCAAAATCAATCCAAAAAAACTCTTTTGATTTCAAAATTCTTTCTGTTAGTTTGAAATATTTAAATAAGCTAAGGAGACATCCTATTCATTTGAACACAGGGGCTCCAAAAAAAGCGTGGAAACAGATTTGTGATTTGAAAGATGTGTGTTACTTTTCTACTCTGGGAGAAGAACAACATTCCTAGATAGGTGGTTGCGGATCCACAAAGAAAATTTCCCTATTTTGTGATCCCCAAAAAAAAACTTAGTAATAAAATATATTGGTAAAAGGGCCTTATATTTTTTTAATGTTTTATACCTCTTATATGTATTGAGGTTAGTAATCTTTCTTTGGGCCTTGATAAAATCTCTTTCTTTTCCAATATCTAGGGCCATTTTGGTTGTTTGGAAGGTGAGGATGTTTTTTTTTAAATATCCCTTTTTAATACAGTAATTACCAAGTTTTGTTTTTGGAAGGGGGAGATATGAATTTGTAGATACTTCATCTGGATTTATTTTTTTTAATAACTTATAAGTTAAGTCCATCTCTTTCTTGTTACTTGAGGGCAACCCAATAATTACACTTACCCCAACCTCCATTTTTTCATTTTTTATGAGCTTTACTGCATTTAATATTTCTTTATTGCTAAACTTCTTACCAAGGAGTTTTTCTCTTGTGTTTTCATCTCCACTTTCAATTCCCATAAATATTCTAAAACATCCTGCATTTTTAAGCAATGCAAGAATTTTCGGGCTAAGAGTATCGACCCTTGAATTGCACCAAAATGGAACATTTATTTCTTTTTTATAGCGTATTGAAAATTCTTCCAACCACTTGATATTTTGAGTGAAAAGCTCATCGACAAATGCTATAGAGGACAGTTTGTAATTGTTTTTAATTTGCTGTAATTCTTCAATTACTTTTTTTGGAGATTTTCTACGAATATATTTTCCAAGGCCTGAATATGCGTTTTTAATGAACTCATTTTGGCAAAAAGTACAATTAAATGGGCAACCAAATCCAGTTAATGTTTCATAGGTTATTCTAGAACCTTTTTTGTGAAATAATGATGCATCTGGATGAGGTAATTCTTCTATATTGTTGAGTTTTCTAAGTGGTTGTCGGATAATCTTTCCTTCTCTTTTTAACCAAATATTTTTAATGGGCCCATCTTGTTTTTTGGCTTCAATTGAATTAACAAGTTCAAGCATGGGTTTTTCGCCTTCCCCTACGCAAACATAGTCTACTGAAGAGGACTGCAGGAATTCTTCTGGCGCAATTAATGTGTGAACTCCACCTATAATGATTGGAACACCTAACTTCTTCTTTACTTGGGCAGCAACTTTTAAGGCTAGCTTAGATAGGCTACTTACTGTTGAGATTCCTATGACCTCCGGATTAACCTCTTTAAGTTTTGTTATCAATTCTTTCTTGTTGTAATTTTTAGATCTTATTTTGAGTGCAAAAGTTTCATGTCCTGCTTTTTTTAAGACTGCAGAGATTGTGGCTATGTTTGAGTGCATTCCAGAGAATTTATAACCTACCAAATTAAAAATTATGAATACAACTTTCATAATGGCTCTTTCTTCTTATATCTATTTAATCTTTACTATGTTCTTTTTTGTCCGATGGAGATATTATTGGTTGGTGGGCAAAATTAATAAATCTTCTTTGACACTTACAATCAATGAAGGGGAAAGTGCTTTTGATCGAACCATTAAGTCGTTTAGATGGAAGATCATTCTTTCATGAACCAATTTTACTGGATTATTCCCTCTCTTTGGCTTATTTATCTTCTTTTTTGAATCATCGAGGGTTTAATACTGTGTGGGAAAGAATTTCAAGTGACTGGATTTTTGGATTAGTCAAAAAGATAAGGCCTAATGTTATAGGTTTTAATGTTATTATCGGTAATCTTGGGAAAGTGTTAAGAATGGCTAGATTTGTGAAATCACAATATCCGGAAATAACTGTTATTCTTGGTGGCCATTATGCTACTACTTGTTATTCTCAAATCCTTAAAACACACAATAATCTTGTGGATTTTATTGTAGTTGGTGAGGGAGAAGAAACCTTTGGGGAACTTCTTTGCGCTCTGAACTTAGGGAGAGATATCTCTGAAATAAAAGGGGTTGCATATTATGAAGGAGATAAAGTGAAATTTGCTGGTTCAAGGGAACCCATAGTAAATCTTGATAAACTCCCCTTCCCTGAAAGAAAAAAAGGGATTGTAGCTGGTTTTTTAGCTTCGAGGGGAGGCCATAGGAGGTGTACTTTTTGTGCAGAATGCAGGGGAGATTTTGGGGTGAAAAGGCTTCGTTCTATTGATAATATAATCAATGAATTAAATTGTTGAAGGCACGAGGGGTTAAAGTAGTTAATTTCTATGATTCTGAACTCTTTGAATCATTTTCCCGTATGAAAAACTTCTGTGAAAAGGTAATTAAGAATAATTTGAATACAATTGAATATTATGCTAACTTCCACCCCAGTTTTTTTTAAATAATCCCGGGGCAGTAAAATTACTTTCAGACTCCAATTTTAAACAGGTAATGATTGGTGTACAAAGTGTTTCTAAGAATGATTTGAAACTTTTCCGTACTGGTTTTGATGATCTTTGTAATTTGAATAAGATTCTTTCTCAAATAAAGGGGGAAGGGGGTAGGTTTGTGTACTATTTGATTTTAAATACTGGCCAAGAGCCAAATTTAAAATATCTTCAGAAAAAAGTTAATAGAACTTTAAAGGCAGTAAAAAAGCTAAAAGGCTTTTATTTTGATCCATTTAAGGTTTATACATCAGGTACAGATATTGACAAGTTTTTTGAAAATGATGCTGCTCTGGAAAATCAACTTATTTATGATAATTTGGAAAACTTGAGGTTAAGGAGATATTTAAAAACTGAATCTCAGATCGGGGCACTATTTAAAATTAGAGAAAATTTTATTCATAGCTTAATTAAGGAAGGTCTTTTTTATAAAAAGGTTTTCAATAGTTCATTCTTTTCTAAGCTCGAATTAGCTAAGCAAATCTTAACATCCACCCTTAGTAAAAAAACTAAAGTTTCTCTTTTTATGAAACTTACAGTGAATAAAATAAGATCTATTTCTTCAGGTTATAATCACCCACTTGAAAGTGAAAGAATTATCAAACGTTCTCTTTAATGAACCAGACTAATAAAACGCCGGGCCCATGTTCAAACTAAATCTTTTAGGAAAAGATTTAATAGAAAAAAGTGGTCCTCATCAGTAATAAAGAGTGTAGATGGGGCCCAGTTTAATATATTAATCATTAC
>JAFCCU010000039.1 GCA_017610005.1 Candidatus Woesearchaeota archaeon
AATTATTAATCCTGTTTGGTTCTATTCAGAAACAAGAGAGTTTATTTTGAGTATTTTTAATATTAAAAAAAATATATCATGTTCCAAATGTGTTTATATCAAAAACCCTCACACTGGACCAATCAATGTGGAAATTAGCCCCAACTGTGGAGAATACACAGATGTTTTTACAATCCCCTCAAAAATGGAGTTTGTTGAAGACAAATGTATTGTAATCTAAAACTTTAAATATTCAACAAATCAATATAATTTATAATGAAAAAAGGAGTAATTATTTTAGCAGTAGTTTTACTCTTATATTTTGTTATTTGCTTGGGCTCCCAAGACCAAATTAGACTAGACATAGATAAGGTTGGAATGCTTGTTGATCTTTCACACTCAAAATTTTGGATATTATTTTATGCCCCTTTTGGAGAAAACTTAGGTTACCGGAGTTTATTTTATATGCAGCAGATATTTAATGGAATATTTATCATGTTTTGTTTTTTCTCTTCAACACGGTTGTTTAAAAAAAGATTTTTCCAATTATTTTTTACATTAATGATTGCATCTTCTCAATTTATTTTAATTGAACTTAATGGAATTGGGAGGGGGGCACTAGGATTACTTTTCTTAGGAATGTTGCTTTACTTTTATCTTGCTTGGAGGGATAATCCACGGAAAATTTTCCTTTTATTAATGTTATTTTCTTCACTGTTACTTACAACAACTTGGCCATTGTACATTCCTTTACTTATTGTACCAGCATTAATATTTCTCATTAACTTTAGAAAATTAAACAAGAAAGATTTTATAATAATTTTAGTTTTTTTTGCAATAATTTTAGCCTTCCTTCTTTCTTGGGGTTTTTTTAATATCAGCGAAATTGGAGTCGCTTTAAAGAATATCTGGGCGAATGAATCTTCTGGACGCCCAATTCATTATTACTTTTCAAAAACTTTTACTACATTTACCTCAATAGACACGCCAATAACTCATTTTTTACAAGAATCTGGAACTTACGCATTAAATGGATTAAGGACATTTTTTTCAACAATACAGCTCTTACTTGTTGCAATTGGTTTTATTTATTTTTTTAAAAAAAGAGAGTGGGTACTTTTGGCTTGGGTTCTTCATTTAGGGCCAGTGTTGGCAATTTTAGGAATGGGGATTTCTAGGTATACTGTCGCAGCATTTCCCATTCATTTTTTATTGGTAACTTCGGGGCTAGTTTACCTTCAAGAAAAATCCAAAAAAATACCGGCCGTAGCTATTGGTTCAATATTGGTAATATTTAGCATATTATTCTCATTTTTCTTAATTCAGACTTCAGAGGATTTGCAAATTACTTTTTTTGAAAAAGATGATGGGGAAACATTTATTCGGCAAACTTATGGATTTGTAGAAGATTATGCAGTGGAAGGGGTCGCTTTTCACGAATTAAGTAAGAATCTTCGTATATCAGATTTTTTGATAAAATCTAGGAAACATGATCTTGGCATATTAAAGGATCAATCAGAGATTATAAAGCATGTTTATAAGGTTGGTTCCTGGGCTGTTTATCCTGGGGGCGCAAAGTTATATGAAATTTCTTATGAAGAAGAAGTAGTGATTAATATTAGTGGAAATATGACCCGCCTTCCTTGGTGGGGGCCTGTTGAAGAAATTTCTTTTTTTGCACCATTGTATCCAATATTTTTATGCCCCACCTCAGGGATCTGGGAAGATAATAATTATACAATTTCAGTGGAGGGAGAATCTCAGTCCACTAATGTGATCTCCTGTACGCTGTTAAATGTTACTAGTGGAGACCTTGTAAACGTAAGGTTTGATCAACCCCGTGGATTGGAAATATTCCTTTATCCTGGCCCATTGCCTGGCATGGAAGATCATTATGTTAAATTCAGAAAGATATAAAAGTTTAGATCAATTATTAATGATTATGGTTGTTTGGGAAGAATCTTGGTTAGGTCTTGAAATTTCTAGCAAATGTAATCTAAGATGCCCGGCTTGTAGTCAATTTAATATTTTAAAAAAGGATAAGGGGCACATGAGTTTAGACTTGTTTAAGAAAATTGTGGATGATTTATTTAAAGATAAAATTAAGCTAAAAAATATTGATCTTTACTTTCGTGGCGAATCACTTTTAAATCCTAATTTTAAAGAAATGATGGAATATTTGCTTGAGAAAAGTAAAGCAAATTACCCTCTTTTTGGCCATATGTTACTTCATACAAATGCGGAATTACTTTCAGAAGAAAATGCAAATGCAATTTTAAATATCTGTGATCAAAGTGTTTTTGAGCATCCTGGGAATTTATTTTTTTCAATAGATTCTGCAACAAAAGAAACATATAATAAGGTGAGACCAGGGGGAAACTTTGGTCAAGTAATAAGTAATATTAAAAGAATAGTTAAGATGAGAAAAAAGAGAAATCAAGCAGGCCCTTCAATGGTCTTTCAGTTTATTATTCAAGAACAAAATCAACATGAAGCCCAATTATTTTTAGACTTTTGGGCATTATTTTTCAAAGAGATTAAAATCCCTTTTTGGGTAGATGAATCTTATGGTCCCGAAATTGGAAATGTCAAGCCTACAACAATTTATTTTAGACGATTACAAGATAAGTTCATTAATATAAATAAAAATATCGCACTTCAGAAAAAGGTGATAGACTCATTGGTAAGATGATTAAAATAAAACTAAGGTTAAAGGCAACTGAAAAGATTCCAAAAGATTCCGAGGTGAGGGTTGTTTGGAGAGATTTTTCTAACTATCCAAATAAATTAATGAGAAAGTTAGATTGCGGAGATTTTGAAGTAGAACTAGGGCTCCTTAGTCCACGAACTTTAGAATATAAATATATTTACTTTGATGGAAAAAAGAATTACAGTGAGACATTCATGAATGGGGCTTATGGATTTAGAGAAGAAAGGGTATTTGATAATATATTAATTGAAAATTCTTGGGATGTTGAGGGTACTCCTTCAAAAAGAAAACCATGCGCCCTTTTGTGGAAAAGTCCAATTGTTTCATGGAATGGAGATGTTACAGTTTGTTGTAATGACCATGGATTTATTCTTAAACTTGGAAATCTAAAAGATAATACATTAAAAGAACTTTGGGAAGGAGAAATTGCTTTAAAGTATAGATTGAACCATATTCTAGGAAAATTCAATGAGATGCCTATTTTAAAAACTGAAAAATGTCCCATTTGCTTAGTTTGTTGGGATAACCTTGAACTTTCTAATGGAGAAGTTAAAGATTATTTAAAACAGATCAACCGTCTTGATCTAATGGGGAGCTATATTAACAGAGTGAATGGGACTTCCAAAGTATTATTAGTTAACCCAAGGGTTTCTCCCATGGCATTTTCAAAAAAAACTGTAACTCTCGGTTTAGGGCATATTGCAGGGTACATAAGACAAGAATATGAAGTTAAGATTCTTAATATGGAGCAGGATAATTTATTTATTGAAGATGTACTTAAGATAATTAAAAAAGGAGAGTACAATATTGTAGGAATAACTGGAATGACTTACCAGGCCAATTCTGGGTTAAAATTAGGAAAGGCAATAAAAGACATGGATTCTTCAATTAAAACAGTGTTTGGTGGCCCATTTTTTTCAAACACAATTCAAGAAACACTTAAAGAGAACTTTTCAGATTTTGTTATAATGGGTGAGGGGGAACAACCGTTTTTAGAATTGCTTGGAGAATTAAAAAAGAATAATAAAGATTTTAAAAAAATTTCAGGACTTTCTTGGAAAGAAGATAATAAAATCATGATTAATGAATCTCCAAAACCAATGGATCCTGAAAAAATTAAATTGCCAGCGAGGGACTTGATGCCAACCCATGGTTTATTTAAAGATCCTTTTTTTAATAATTCTCTTACAGCAATAGTCATGGCGTCTAGAGGATGCGTTGGGAAATGCATATTTTGTTCTTCTCCTTCATTTTGGGGACACAAAGTAAGATTGCGTTCAATTGATTCTATAATCTCCGAAATAAAGCAAATTATTGATACTTACCATGTTAAGAATTTTAATTTTGATGATGATGTTTTTACCCTTGTGCCAAGTTTCTTAAAAGAGTTTTGCAAGAGAGTTACACCATTAAATATTAAATGGAGAGTAGTATCAAAAGTTAATCTTGTTAATGAAAAAATGCTTAAAATGATGAAGGCAGCAGGGTGTGTAAGACTTGCATTTGGTATTGAAAGCGGGGACCCGAATATTCGGAAATTAATTGGAAAAGAGCTAAATGATTTTGAGATTAAACAAACTTTTGAAACCTGCAGGAAACTTGAAATCTCTGCGGGTGCTTTAATGATTATAGGACATCCTGGAGAAACCTCAGAGAGTATTAAGAAAAGTATTAAGCTTATTGAAGAACTTAACCCTAATGGGGGCCATGATTTTCAAATAATGCAGCCTCACCCAGGAACTGTCCTCCGTGAACGATTTAATACAAAAGAATATGGGGAAATATTAACAAATAATTGGAATGATTATTACTCAGATAATATTACTTACCTCCCTTCAGCATTTTCTAAAGAAGAATTTTTCAATTGGTGCACGCTTGTGACAGGCAGACCAATTAGAATGACTTCTGATTTGTCCAATAATGACATTAAAGTAAGTATTGATCCTTCGATATGGAAGTCTGCTAAGTTTGATGTATGGCCTCCTTATTATTGGAAAGGGAAAGATGATGGATTTTCACATTTTTTGGGAAAAAATGAGGGATTTGTTGAGTATGAATTTGGAGTACCCATTGTTAAAGTTAAACAGATTAAGGTAAGGACCAGGATTGCTTCTCATTCCAAACAACAAGCAAAAGAAAAGAAAAATGCATCAGATATAACTGTAGAAATCAATGGTATTGAGATTGGGACGAAGAGAATTTATTATTATTGGTCTAATTGCCCAATCGAAGAGTGGGTTGTTAAGGATAAGCAAGTCTTAAAAAAGATTAAATTAAAAGATATAGGAAATACCTTAACCTTTAGAATAAAGTCAGTTGCAGAATGTAAAACAGGGATTTCAATATACTATAGAGCATTAGAGCCAGGCCTTGAGGATTTTCCAATAACTGTGGAGTTAATATGAACAATGAAAGAAAATATTTAATTTTGGCAATATTTTTTTACTTTGCAATATCCTTGTCTTTTATTATATCAACTCCCCTTGTATTAGACTATAATGTTTATTCCCATTATCTTATCTCTCGTCAGTCATTTGATAACCCAAAATTATTTTTAGATATTTATGGAAAACCATTATTCACTTTGTTGAGTTCCCCATTTGCTCAAATTTCACTTTTTTCATATAGATTATTTTCAGTAATTCTTGGAGCTGGAACATTAATTTTAGTTTACTTATTAAGTAAAGAATACAACTTAAAAAGGCCGGTTCTTCCAGTATTGTTCACCACATTTTCAAGTTATTTTATCTATATTTGTACTGATGGTTTCACAGAGTCATTAGGTGCATTATTATTGATTTTAGTAGTTTTTTTATTTAAAAAAGAGAAATATTTTTTTGGTGCGACTATTGCTTCATTACTAATAATGGTAAGAAGCGAGGCCATATTCATTATGGCCTTTTTTGGTTTAGTTTTATTGCTTAAGCGAAAATTTTTAGCAATCCCCTTGCTTGGAGCCGGAGGTATTTTGTATAGCATTACAACTAAGTTAATTTATAATGATTTTTTTTGGTATTTCCAAGGCTCTCCAAATGTTGGGTCTGTGGAAGCATCAGGGATTTATCCCGCGGGACCTTTTTTTTATTATATAGTAAATTTAATCATCGGGCTTGGACCATTAGTGTTTTTTAGCATTCAGCCAGCCTTAAAAGAATTTAAAAAGTATTATCTTTTGATTCTTCCTTCACTTATCTATTTGTTACTTCATTCGTTCATACTTGCCTACGGACTTTTTGGTGCAACAGCCCAGATAAGGCAAATTGCAATATTCTTTCCCCTATTAGGGATATTAGCTGGAATTGGGTTTTCAAAATTTAAAATAAAACACAGCATTATTTTAGGAATTGAATTATTAGTGCTATGGATCTTTGGGAGAGGATTAATAAATTCCCCTTATCCCTTCTGGGTGTTATTTGTGGGTGCAATTTCTTTGGTTTTAATCCCTCTTTCAATTAAATTCAAGAAACTAACAATCATTTTAATTTTAGGACTTTTGTCAATACTTGTTACAAATCCATACATCGGTGAAAAATATCCTGGAAATATTTGTAACATTAAGGTTTATGATGCGGCGTGCGTGGCAATCCAACAGTTAGGTTTGGAAGAAAGAGAACTGTTTTCTCACCCTCCATATATTTATTATTGTTTAGATAAACCACTTTATGGACATATGATTCATGCAAATCTCTTAGATGATGATCTTCCCATTGGTTCATTGATTGTATATGATTTAATAGTGGGGCCAATGGAGGGACAAATGCCCATAAAAGAATTAGAAAATAATCCCCGCGTTACTTTACTTACAAGTTTAAGGGCAAAAGGAGACCTTAAAGAGCATTGCGAGTTTGAAGTTAGGGTATATGAAGTAACTGGGCCCCAAAATTGATAAATAAATAGATGATAGGAATGCAAATGGAAAAGATGATTACCTTGGAAGTTACTGATCACTGTAATCTTAAATGCAAAATGTGTACTCAGGCAAATACTAATGAACCTCATGGAATGCCAAAAGGATTTATGACTCTTAATACTTGGAAGAGCTTTATTTCAGGACTTGCTAAATTTAATGGGCC
>JAFCCU010000024.1 GCA_017610005.1 Candidatus Woesearchaeota archaeon
CAAAGCTCACTAGCGCTTTTGGTCAGCTTCAAAATTTAGTTAAGAATCAGTTATTGATAAAATGCACCCCTGGTCACCGCTTCGCTATAGACCAGGAGAAAGCTCAGCTTCTAAAAAAAGAAAAAAAAATTAAAATGGTTAGGTTTATTGTGGTGCACTTACGGTAATGTCTGTTAAGGAAGTTCCTGTAACAACCATTTCCATACCTGCTAGAGCGTAATCCTCGTAGTTAGCTAGAACTGCGGTTGCTCTTCTTGTATCGTCGGCTGAATAACCGGCAACTAGAAGTGCGACATATTCGCCATTCTCAACTAGCTTTAGGATTGCTTTGCCTTCTTCGAAGCCTTCTGCACAGTTTGCTGGGTTATCCAGTAGCTGTGAAGCAACGGAGTTAGCACAAGGACCACCTACAACAATTAAGTTTTGAGCTACAACAGATGTAATCTCAGAAGCAAGCTTTGCAGCTCCAACCTCAATTCTGTTGTACTCGTAGTAGGTTACAGCTTCGCCACCGGCAGATGTGCTTGTGGTTGCCTCAAGTGGCATAAAGAACACATGCATGTCTTGTTCGGTTTCTGGGTAATAAATATCCCAATATGCGCCGTTGTTATCCTTTTCATACTCGTAGTAGGTACCAAATACACTGACACCATATTCAACATCTGTGTCTTCGTCGGCTTTAATCTCGACTAAACCAGTTGATGAATTGATTCTGGTTAAGGTAATATCTTCACTTGCGTCAGAATTATCTCCTGAAACATTTACCATAAACCATGTATCTTCAGTTGTTATGCTTAAATCATCAAAGTTGGTTGTTCCTTCTTTGAAGATTAAGTCGAAGATATTTGTATCAGTTGGGTCACCGATGACAAGATTACCGTCAAATTGGGTAGTAAAGTCCAAAATGGTATTCTCATCTAATTCCATGTAATCAACTGTAGCATCTAGTCCAAGAACGGTTGCAGATGAATCTCCAATGTCATCACCTACGCTAACAGTAAAGTCTTTATTATCAGTTAGATCTCTAATGTTTGCTTTTAATCCGTCATTGTTTACAACACTAACTAATCTGAATACCTTTGCAACATCTCCTTCTTCCAATATAAAAATATTGTCGTCAGAAACATTATCAGTTGCGCCTGCAAAGTCTTCATGGTAAGTTACTGCTGCAGATCCGCTGACACTTGAGAATAACTCAAATTCATAAGCTTCAGCGTCCTTATTGACAAATGCTAGCTTGTAGTCATTACCAGCCCTAGTTAATGAAATCTTAGACTTTGATTCATCCTTTAGTTCTGGGGTCACACCGGCAAACTTCATCTTGAAGGTACCAAATAGTGGGTCCACAAACTCTTCGCCTAGTTGCAAGTACTTAAAGTGGTCATCGTCGAATTCACTTGGAGTAATTTGAAAGTTAATTTGCTCCAATTCTTCTAGAGTTCCATCAATATCAGCTGCAATGCCTGTCATGGTTTCGTCATCAATAACAACGTCATCTGCTGCTCCACCATCTGCATTGATTTCTAGCTTGTCGCTTCCAACAAAGAATTCAACTGCTGCACCAGGAGCTGGGATATTGTAGGTAAATACATTGTTAATATACAATGAAGTATCTCCAATGGAAATTGTGTCTCCGCTCTCTTTGGAGTAAGACTTTCCGTCAACTCTTAGTGTTGCCTTGTCAGATTCAGAGTTTGCACCAGTTAATTCTACAACGATGCTTGTTCCATCAGCAAGAGTAATTGTCTTTTCTTCACCAACAGATAGAGTCTCAGTCTTTTCTGACGCATAAAGGGTCAAATAAGTACTGTCAGATTCCATGTCTGGGTCGAAAGTAAAAGTTCTTCCCATCATTACAATCTTCTCAGAGTCGTCTAATGCACTGACATTGATTACTGAATCAAAATCAACTACAATAGTGTAAGCAACTCCTGTGTCCTGGTTTAAGAATAATCCAGGGTTGTCACCGAAGACATCATCATCTGGGTTGTCAAATTCAACAAAATCTGCAGATGGTTGTAGCTCTTGGTCATATTCGTAGTCGGTTCCTGTAGAATCGTCTTCGACTTTGCCGTCAGCTAAAAGTACTGGTAGGTCATCATTCTTAAATGCGTCCTCAACAGAACTCATAGTCTCTAGTAGTTCCAGGTGGTTACCTGTAGCTGCTACTTCGACTCCGTCAGAAGCTGAAACTGTGTCAGTTCCACCAACTGCGACTGTTTTTTCTTCTCTAGCGGCGAATTGTAGACTTGCTGCCAAGTCAATTGCGCCAACAACATCAGATGCTGCGGCTTGATCGCCTACCACAATAGCGGCGTTAAACTTGCTGTCCTTAAGGAAGCTGCCTGGATAATCATTCAGGTCAACTGCTAGTGCACCCATCATAGTTGCACCAACAAAGGCAAGTCCAGTACCGATTGCGGCAATTTTCTTTACTATTGTTGTTCTCATAGCTTATATACACCTCGTGTGTAGGTTTGGCTACCTAGTTTAGGCACTCTCAGAACGCTCTTAGTTAAACAATCGCTGGCTAAGCGATAACTAGTTGTTTGTAAAGCTTTCTTTAAATACTTTTCGGTTAGCGAGGATATTGGTATAAGTTTTAGTATATTATTTGTTTAGGTTGTCGTCTGAAAGTCCAACAAGGTTAGGAAGTTTGAAGTTTGAAGTTTGAAGTTTGAAGTATGAATATATACTGAGGACTGAGTGCTGAAGACTGAGGGCTGATTTAGATGATTGAAGAGTAGACAAGTAGTGCAAAGAACGATAAGATTGTTAGGGAGAGTGTTGCGACAGTTAAATATGGGTGTAATATTCCTCGCTTTGTGCTTTCGCGGTAGCCGATATATGCTATAATAAATGAGAAGAAAAGTGTGATAAAAGAAAGCCATTTTAATGAAGTTAGAAAGTATATAACAACTGCAATAATCCAAAGTAAGAAAGCAAAGATTCCAATCGGAGTGTGATGGGTGTGCTTCATATTGTTATATATACTATATAGATATAAAAGGTTTCCGGAAAAATTTTGTTAGAGTTTTTTAAAGATAATAATTCAATGTTTTTAATGAAGTAAAATTTATCCTCAACTAGCCTTTTCCAGTCATTATTGTAATAAGCTAGGGCAACGTGCCCATTGCCAAAACCTTTTTATAACACTCAGCCTTCCCAAGAAGAAATGGCTAAGACACTTAAGGTTGAGAAGGGGGTTAGAAGTGCCAGTATATTTAAGCGGCTTGTTGCATTTCTAGTTGATCTTGCTATACTTAATTTTATTGTGGTGTGGCCGTTTAAGAGATTTTTTGAGAGTATGATCCCTAGCGGGAACTTGATGGAGCTTGCAAGCTTTGTTAAAGCTAATCCTGCAATTGTTAGTCAAGTTAACTCTATATATTTGTTCATGGGAATAATGTTTTTTATTTACTTTACAATTTGTGAAGCGAGATTTGGGCAAAGTCTTGGTAAGTACATTGTTGGGATATATGTAAAAGGTGAAAAAGAAAACGCAACATTTTGGCAAATTGTTATTCGCAATATATTTTTAATTCCAATCTTTCCAATCTTGTTACTTTGGGTAATTGACCCATTATCTTTAGTCTTTACAAAATCAAGGTTTTCAGATAGAATATCAAAAACACAGGTTATTGAAAATGTCAAGAAGGTCTACGTTTAGGGGAATTATGACAGTATTACTAATACTGTTTATTATTAGCTGGGGCTACGCCGCAATACTAGACGCTACTGGAGATATTGCAGGGAGCAATGTAATAGTAATTCCTGTAAACGGCGTTATTGGTTTTTCAAGTGGGTTTAATGAAGGTGTAATCCCTAATACAATTATTGAAAAAATAAAAAAAGCAGACAGCTCCCCCAGTGTAAAAGCAATTGTCTTTGATATTAATTCTCCCGGTGGCACGCCAGTTGCAAGTGAAGCAATTGTTAATGCCATTAAGGCTGTAAATAAAACCACTGTTGCAATTATTCGAGACTTGGGGGCTTCTGGGGCTTATTGGATTGCAAGTGCAACAGATACAATTATTGCCAGCAAATACAGTATGACTGGAAGTGTTGGAGTGCGCGGATCATTTATCGATTTTAACGGTTTATTAGAAAGATACAACATGACTTATGAAAGATTTGTGGGTGGCGAATTAAAGGATTTAGGAGATCCATTAAAACCAGTAAGTGCAGCGGAAAGACTAATCTTCCAGGATAAAATTGATCAAATGCACAAGCTGTTTGTTGCTGAAATCAAAGAAAATAGGAATCTTGGAGATAGTCAAGCTATTGAAATTTCATCTGGCTCATTTTATTTAGGAGGAGAAGCAAAAAACCTTGGTTTAATTGATTTGCTTGGTGGAGACAAAGAACTTGAAGAACATTTGAAGAAAACACTTAATATAACTGAAATCCACTCAACACGCCTTGAAGATAAAAGATCTTGGTTTGATAAAATACCTTTTGTTAGAAGTTCTCTTAATATTAACCCCGGCGTAACACTATCTTAAGTCTGAAGTCATAAGTAAGAAGTCTGAAGTTGGAAGTCAGAAGTCTGAAGTCTGAAGTTGGAAGTCAGAAATCAGAAGTCTGAAGTTGGAAGTCTGAAGTTGGAAGAAAATCTTCCGGAGTTTATCACAATCAATTATTAAATGCCTTCCTTCTTAGTATACCATGCAAAAATTCAATCAATTAGAAGTTTTTAAAAGAGCCTACATCCTTTCAAAAGAGATTTATCTTGAAACAAAAGAATCAAAAAACCTGAGGTTAAAATCACAGTTATTTGGTGCAGCAACAAGTATTCCAGCCAATCTTGCTGAAATGACTGGATTTAATAGTAAAAAACAACAAGCCCATAAAGTCCAAATAGCAATTGCTGAAGCAAAAGAGTTAAATTTCTGGATAATGTTTTGTAAGGATGTAGGAGAAATAGATCAAAAATCAAGTGATGTATACATTGAAGAAATTGAAGAAATCAAAAAGATGCTCTTTGGTTTATTTTTATCAATAAAAAAAGACCCATGACTTTAGAATTTAAACTTTAGACTTCAGACTTCAGACTTCAGACTGCTAAAGTTTTTTCTTCACTGCTTTATCAGAAATAATTGCACTATTACCAGATGGATCTTCTAAAATTATTTTTAGTTTATCTCTCCCCATCATTACTTTATTTAGCTTTTTGATTAATTTCCAACCAGCCTTCTTTTTATCTTTATCTTCTTCAGCTTCAACTGAAGCAGAAATTCTATTTTTTATCTTCATTAAAAGTCCTTCAATATTGGTAACATATCCTTCAGAACTTGGACCTGGAGTAATATCTACAACATAAGGAATTTTTATACTTGCTTCACCTGATTTAACAAGCCTTATCTCCATGTCTTCTTCTGTCTCAACAACAAGAGTAAACTTAGTTGGTTCATGGCGTTCTGCTGGTTCAACGTCCGCCTTATGAAATCCACACTCGGTGCAAGTCATTGAAAATATAAACACTTTCCCAAAGTAAGGAATATCTTGATCATCTTCCATTAAAGTACAGGTTTTTTTCCCACAAACTGGACATGGTTGTTTTTCAAGTGTATCCATAGAAATCTGAAGGATAAATAAATTTAAAAATATATCGGTTGTTGAGTCTGCCATTAATGGGTTTAAGGTGTATAAAAAGTATTTTTCATTTCAGACTTCTTACTTCAGACTTCAGACTTCTAACTTCAGACTTCTTACTTCAGACTTCTTACTTCAGACTTCCTACTTCAGACTTCTTACTTCAGACTTCCTACTTCAGACTTCTAACTTCAGACTTCTTACTTCAGACTTCCTACTTCAGACTTCTAACTTCAGACTTCTTACTTCAGACTTCTTACTTCAGACTTCTTACTTCAGACTTCCTACTTCAGACTTCCTACTTCTTACTTCTTACTTCAGACTTCTTACTTCAGACTGTTAACTCATAGCAGGTCTTGGGTCTTCTTTTAATTTAACTGTGATTCCACCAGAAGGAAAGAAAGTCTCATGGCCATTTTCATCAATTGCTCTAAAAATAAATTTGAAAGGATACTGTGTAAACCCAGCCATATCAAAACTATCCCATACAAATGGTCCTGTTTGGCCTGAAGGCCCCATTGAATAAACTGGAAATTCTCTATATGCTTGAGAAGTTTCTGCCTCAAACTCTCTAAAATATACTGCAACATTAGATCTGTCTTCAACAAATATGTTTGTAAATTCTATTTTATGTTCCATCTCTGGAAGCAATAATACTTCTTGATTCTCAAGGTTACTTACTTTTCTTGGAGTAGAATCAAGGGAGCTTGCATCGGACGAATCTGCAAAATACTTTTTAACAATTAATTCTGAAAAAACTGGATTTGCCTCATCACACTCTTCTCCCGAAATAATATTCCTACAACAATATACTCCAACTGAGCCTGCAATAGTTGGGTCTTGGAGGATTCCACCACACATGCACTTATCTGGGTTACTTGTTAATAAGCCATTAACACATTGAGGGCCAGCATGGGCTTCCTCAGTGCATGCAACGTATCCATCAATTGTCCACTCTTGGGGTTGACCTTCATGCAATACTAATTCTCCTGAAGGCTTCCAAACCCCTTGTTCATCTTGAACCCCCTTTAATAGTGCAACTGTTGCGTGCCATCTTGCAGGGTGATTATAATCATACCTTGAACATTCAGATTCTTCTGGAGTTAATTGAAACATCTCTGCTTTTATTTCGGGCCATAGACTTGTAAAACTTTGTATGTAGTGAGAGCCAGGAGTATTAATTTGAACAGTTTCTTCTGAAACTTTCAAGTTTTTTGGCTCATCTGAAAATACTTGAGCTAATAAAAATCTTGGTTCAACAGCAAACCCTTCTCTTTGCTGGGCTGCAATTTGACCTTGAAGGATAAACTTATCTCCTACCCTAAACAAGCCTTCAAATTCTTCCCTTGGAGTAGTTAGAGGAGTTGGTACATCTACAAAAAAAACTGCGCCCTCATCTTCTATTATCACATCGCATTTGTATTCTTTAATAACTGGATCAAATGCACAATAGCTGGGAGGTGGGCCCCCAATGTTTCCGATTTTCTTATCAATTGTTGCAGTCTTTGCCTCCCCATTATTATTAACATAAGACCATTCTAATACAACTTTGTTAAATCTGACTGGTTCAGTAATCTTTACAAATATTTCATCTGTGTGAAATTCTCCTGCAGGCATAACATTTGATGCAATTACGCGCTCCATTTCTTCGCCCTTAGAGAAGCAGTCGCATGCACCATTTCCCCCAAATTGAGGGCAAGTCATATCATTACTGCAAACTAATTTTAAGGTCCAATCTACTTCAGAGCCAGAATTTATTGCATAACCAATGTGATACATAAAAGTTGCCCATCCTCCTTGGAATGGATTACTTGTTAAATACCTCATTGTAGCTGGAGCAACAATCCCCTCTGAAGCAAGTGTAGGCATTGCAACCTCTGCACTAAACATACTGTTTAAGTCAAATGCACCGACATCTCCAGTAAAAAAGTAAATGCAAGCGCCATGCATTAATTTTCTTTCTTTAAACATTGCATCAAACATGCCAGTTGAACCATATCTATCACTAACTGACTTTGAAACCTTAAGTGACGCATTGGCAACCTTTCCAGCAATATTTAATAATCCAGATTCAAATCTTCCACTTTGACTTCCAGATGAAATGCCCTTAAACATACAGCTAGAGCTCTCCCAAATAATATCACAAACATATTGGCTTAATACTGCCTTACAAATTCCAGGAGTTCCTTGCCCTTCTTCAGCAACCATCTGCAAGCATTGTTCAACAGCAGTTAGAATACTTTGAGTGTGGGCCAAATAACCAGTCCATGCAGGCAAACACCCAGACCAAAATGAATTGTAGATTGAACCAGTTGGATCATAAACAAAATTTTCAACTACCTCTTCTTCTCCTTTAACAAATGCTTTAATATCCGGTGGCAAACTTTCAACATCTAATGGCCCCCACCAATCAAATTCATCTGGGATACTCTCTGGTTTTGCAACAATTTTATCTCCTTGCATCTCTGCAGGAATTCCTTGACCAACACCATAAACCTGTTTATCTGCATCAATAAAATAAGTTCTTCCTTGCGAAGTTCTAATTTCTGCAGTGCTATCTTTTACTGCTGGACAAAACGTATTTGAATTTCTAATTAAATCATCAAGCTCTCCAAAGATATTCTTTTTTGGTGGCCCTATAGCCACTTCACCATCTAATGTAAACTCAGGAGTTTCTTCAACTCCTGCTTCTTCTCTTGCAAGAGAATATTCATTGATAATACTAACAGTATCCCATTTTGACTTATATTCATCTCTGCAGGCATCTGTCCTATAACCCATAACACATTGGCTTCCAGTTTCAGTTAATGAATCATAATAAGTCTCTTTGTGATAATCAAGGGTTGGTGCACTTGGACAGAATAATCTATCACAAACTAAGTTTCTAAAGCTTTCACCTTTTCTTACCTTAATTTTAGCATCTAGACAACTTTGACATGCTGATTCCCCACTTGGGCAAACAGTTCCGCCTGCTATAAGGGTGTCTTTTGCTTCTTTATTCCCATCAGTGCAAGAAAATGTTTCAGTAACTTTTCTATAAAAGTCCCATAATGTTGCTCCAAAACAACTTGCAATTGTCGCGGTTTTAACTACTTCTGAAGCTTGCCTAACTGCATCAATTGAATCAACAAGACCACCCATAAGTTCAATTGAAGAATTTAACATTTCACCTGGTTGCATTGCATAAAGCATGTCCTTATCAATCATAGTTGAAATGTCAATGCAGATATCTTGGTTTCTTGTTTGTTGTGCGCCCCCGACCTCATGAGTATATTGCAATTTTAATTCTAAAGGCAAGTGAAGATTCCACTTCTCGCCCAACTCTTCTCTTGTGCCATGCCATGGTGCTAAATTAATTAAAAAATAACATTGATCTCGCGCTTCATTACATTCAACAATGGCCCCACCAAAAAGCTCTTCATCTGACCTTTCAAGCTTATCGTTGCCCATATCAGTTTGGATTGTCAAGTGAGGGGAGGAAGTCATAAAAGCATTTTTTCCGCCACCAATGTATCTAAAATTTACTCTAAATCCAATTTGAGCCATTCCATTGATTAAATGTTGAGGAATAATTACATCTGGGGTAATGTCAAAAAATTGTGTGCTATATCCAGAGCCAGATCCGCACTGAATAAATGAGATTGAGCCTTCAACAAGCATATCTTCGCGGCCATGAGCATCAACTGCCTTAACAATGATTAAATTTGCGCTTTGAGTACCAGTAAGAGAAGTTTTTAATTTTATGTCTATACTAAACCTTCCTTCAGAATCTGCAAATGCACTGAAAATGTCTCCTTCAACATCAACAATAATTTCCACATTAGGTTTACTGACTATTCCTTGGACAGTTTGTTGAGCATTTGAGCTCTTATCAATTTCATCTAAATTAATCTCTAAAATTTCAGTTGGAAAAGGATCAGCATTAATGGTAAATGAAGAAGAATCTCTATTCCCAGAGAAATCAACTGCAACAATTGTAAAAGTATTTGTCCCCTCAACAAGTGTTAATGGGATTGTAAAGTCTCCTTCTTCAGAAAATTCTTCTCCAACCTCTCCGTTTTGGGTGATTGTTAATAAAGAAGGTTCACTAACACTTCCAGTTACATCAACAGAACTTTCTAAAATAAAATCAGGAGTAGAGTCTATTAATAAAACAGGGGCAGTAACATCTGGCCTAATAAATGTAAAGTCAGCATTGCTTGTACTTGAACATTCCCCATCTATGCAAGAGGTTAATTTATAAGTATAAGTCGTGTCGGGCTCAAGAGCAGTTACAACAAGTTCATGATTTGTAGTGTAAGCGGATTTAGATTTCCAAAGGTAAGTTCCTCCAACTCCGTAATCTACTCTTGAATCAGAAGGCATATTAGTCCTCCAAGTAAATTTAACATAAGAATAAAACATTTCAACTTCTGGAGAATGAATTACAGGTGCTGCAGCAAACGCAAGCTGCATTGTCAATAATAATACAACCCCCAAGATTATTGCCTTTTTCATATTGTAACTGGCTCCATAGTGTTTTCAAATTCATTAATCAAGTTTACTGGATCATCTGGGAAATAATAAGCTTTTACTGTTAACCCAGTTTTGCCAGCTATATCTTCTACTTCAAAGTTCCCCTTATATCCTCCAATTAATTTATCTTCTAAAAATAAGTAAACATTCATTGTATAATTGGCGTCAGATTCAATAAATCCTAATTTTCTTGCTTTTTTGTCATAAACCATGAAAAGCTCTTGATCATCAGTTGTAAAGTAAACTGAAGCTTTTTCTAGTCCCACCAACTCTTCAGTAATATCAGTTTCATTATTATATTTAAGTACTGTAACATTTAAATCATGTAGTGGCCGCATGTATACATTAACATTCTGACTATCTCCAATGTTGGTTGTTGTCTTTAAATATCCATTCTTTTCAGCAACCATTACTCCACCAAAACAACCTTCAGGCAAGTTAGTTACTAGTCTTCCACTGTCTTCTCCGGTAGTTCCCAAGTCGCACATGTAATTTAAGCAATGATATTTGATCGCTGTCTCTTCAAGATCATGATAAGTTTTCTTATCCTGAACAAATATACTGTATTGTTCGCTCCCTAGATCAGAACAAAAGTCATTTGTATCAGTTAATTCAAGATCCCTAATGGGGTCATAATTCCTAACACCCCTGTTATTTTGGATAATTACTGGAAATGCAAATGAAAAAGAATAACCATTTTCTAAAGAGTCCATATCATAAATTGAAAGTCTTACAGGATATTCTACATCATAAGTGAAATGATAAAATTGTATACAATTACCCACTAAACTTACATCTCCAAATGTTCCTCCCTGCATTCCTGTTGATTTCATCTCATTGCCATTACTTGGGCTTACTGTAAGATCCATTCCCCATTCAGGCATATAAGCAAGACCGACTTTCATGTTATCAAAAATCTCAGAAAGTGGATCCCATCGAAACATTGAATATTCTGCAATATCTCCAGCTAAGGGTTCATTGTTTGGAAGGCTCTCATAATATTCTAATTCTCGTTCAAAAGGAATAAAATCAGTTTTCATAACCCTCAATCTTGGAATATTATACTTTAAGACATCTTGAAGCTTTTCTTTTACACCCGATACTCCCCAAGTATGTGGCAAGCATCTAAAAGAAATGCTTGTAAAGGGAATCTCTGAATCTGGCATTGTTGCCATTAAATCGATTGTGTTCTTCTCAATAAAAGGCTTTTTATTCTCTGCATCCATTAAAGCTCTTGCAAGTCTTAAAATTCTCCCCAATCTAACAGGCAAATCTGCCCTAAAGTTTTTCAATTTTCCTGTGCTTGTTACACCCTCAACATCTAAAGGTAAAACAAGTGCAAATTCAACAGCCGAATCCTTGATAAACACATCAGTTTTTGCCCTTTGTGTGGGAGTTATAGTATAACTATCATTAAAAGCGGCAAATCCTGCCAAACATTCCTCAATATTCTGGTTTACATATATTGCGAGTTGCCTACTAATCTCAAAAGTCGTGGGTACTTTTGTATGGTGCTTGAGATACCAATAAGGCACCTTAAATGTCCCAGGAGTATTGATGTACCCTTCAGGATTATTAATTATTTCGGGAGGCAAGGTAGTATACCCTCCTTGTACTCCTGCAAGCATTATAGCATCTCTTGATACACTTTCAAGGCAATTTTCAATGTAGTTGTTTACTGGTAAGAGTTCATCAGGAACATTCTCAATTGAAATTGTATTATTACTTCTTAGAAAGATAAAAACAAAAACACCAATGATAATTACTATACCAATTATTATAAAAATACTAATTTGACCCTTTCTCCCTCTTTTCATATTTTTAATAGGTAAAGTTTGCTCCAAGCTAAAAATGTTGAAAGTGATATTGCCATAATTGGTATAAAAATATATTTTGGCAAGAGCATTAATCCTTGGCTAATTATTGTTAATACAACAAATACTGTGGAGACTATATAAATATTTTTATTTAACCCCTCAACCTGGGGCAAAAATGCTTTATTTTTTCCAGTTTTAAAAAATTTGTAAAATGCAATGCTGGTGTAATTAGAAATATAAAAAATTAAGGGGGAGAAGATTAATGCAATTACTAAATAACTTAAGATATATCCTTTCCCAAGCATTCTTAAAATTAATCCCAATATGAATAATAAACAAGAGATGATTGACCAGTTTATTAATATAAAAGGAATACCAAAACCTATTCCCTTGATCACGTTTCCTTTTTTAACAATACCCTGCCAAATAATTGCTCTTGAAACTGTCCATACAATTAATGCAACAAAAAAAAGCCAAAATAAAAATAATGAGATTTTTAATGAGCCAAGAGCCACAAAAAGCCTACCCAAAAAGTCAACTAATCCAAAAAGGATTGCAAAAGAACCTAACTCTACTAAAAAAATAGGTAAAAATTTTTTAAGAAAACTCATTCTTCCAAGGCAGCAAGATATTCATAGAAGGGCAAGCCTTCGGTGGTAGTTGAATTAACAACAACTACTTCAGTACAGAATCTATCAGGACCATACCCTGCTTTCCTTAGCCTGATTTTAAAGGACGGATCAATAATTGATTTGGGATCTTCAAATCTTAAACACACTTGATCAATTGGTTCATACACATATTGTGCCCAAGATTCATCTCCCCCGGCTGAAACAGTACCTTGATTTAACTCAAGTGTAGTTGAATCATCATTAGGTGCTAGATCAATTGGTACAAGGGTTCCATCTTCCTTGTATCCTTCGAGCGCCAAAAAATACTTTGAATCTTTATGTCCAGTTAACAATGGATCAATAATTCCAGTGTATCTAAATGTAACTTTCATATACCACAAGTCCCCAGAAGGTTTGCCTTCTGGTTGATCTTCAGGATATTCTAAAGGTGTGCTTCTCCAAGCTTGCAATTGTAATGCAGGTAAGCGCCCACGCTCTGCTCCAACCATTGTGTCTTCATTAGCACCTGTTTTAATCATTGAGCAAAATAATTCAGGTGCTGTTTCGGGGAATTCAAAATTTGTTCCCATTTTCATAACGCTCCATTCATACCATTCAGGTTTAACTGCCTTTAAGGCCCAATTAAAGCCATGTGCTGAAGAACCAACCTGTTCACTAAAGTCTTGAAGTTGTCCTGCAAGATCATACTTTGGCCCAGCAGGGACTTCTACTTGTGGGGAAGGTTCTGGTATAATTACCTCTTCTATGTCTGCAATTGAGACTTGGACAATATTCTCACCAGAAACCGCGATACTTGCTTTTAATCCATCGAAAGGATTGGTAAGAGGAACATATCTATAAGCTGGAGCAACAAGAATAGAAGGGGGTTGAGGCGCATATTCTATTTGTACGCGCGGTCCAAGGAGTTGTCCTGATTGTGGGGGATGACTCACAGCAGTTTCAATATCATTTATACCAATAGTTACACTAACATCTGTACCAAATTCAACATTTGGCAAATTTATTGAAACATCTGAACCTGGGGCTGTAAAACTAAACTCTGAAGCACCAAAACTTAATCCCAAATCAGACATAGGGGAGTAAGTAAACCCCGAAAGACCTATATTAAATTCTGATTTTGGAAAATCCTCACCTGTAGCAAACGTAAGTCCACAAACTAGCAAGATCATTACCATAGTTACTGTTAATTTTGATTTCATGCTGTCCCTCTTGCTAAATCACAATAATTAGTTGGTGCTTGAAGTGAAACCAATGACTGTGCTTGTTCAATAGATTTAATCGCGGTATTCACTCCCTTTATTGCTTGTGTTAATAAAATCACATCGCATACTTTATCCACGGGTCCTAAAATATCAACAGCTATTGCATCGTCAAGTTTACATACCATATCTATTGTTCCAGAAACCATACTGTATGGGCTTTCAAGGAAAGTATTGGCTGCTTGCGCCACACTATCATAGTATTTTGTAATGGGCAAGAAGTAATCAATTTCTTCTCCTATTGCAACGCAATTCAAATAACTTTTTAACCGCTCACAATAAGTTGGAGCCATTCCCAAGTCTGAAGCAGTTCTTAAACAATACGCATAACTACACTGGATATTTGCAATCTGCCTCATATTCTGAACAATTCCAGGTACACAAAATCTTGTTAATGAAGCAATTAAACTTCTTCTTGGGTTTAGTAAATCCTCTTCTTTATATCCCAACTTTTCCATGGAATCGACTTGCCAGCCAGTTACTGCTTTTTCAACTTTTTTAAGGGCCCAAGTATCTTCTTCAATTTCAGGTTGCTTTCCAAGCCAGTTTTCTGCTATTGAACCATCGTCGCAGGTAATAAAAAACATATAGTCTTTTATTTCTTTGTGCCACTTTAAAGCCCAATCACTAAATGCAGTGGCTGCTTCAAATTGAGGGAATATTGCTGTGATTGCTTGAACTGCAAGGCCAGTGTTAAGTAAAATACTGTCTGCCCTAACAACCCATTCCCCAATTTCACTAATTCTTTCAAAAGTTTTAAAGGTTATTGAATCAGTAATTGAAACCATATTTACTCCTAAAAATTTCTGGTTTAATGCTTCTTCAATCTTCTCTTCTAATATTACTGAGGGTATCTCAGTATCAAAAAATGGCACTTCTAAAACCACTTCTTTTACTTCAGGGTTCTCATTAATCCAATAATCTGAGCCTGAACTTAATAATGAATGGAGAGAAATATTACATCTTAAGCTAATACTATCCCGATCATGGGGCAGCTCCATTTGTTTTAATATTAATTCAATTAATGGGAAATTTCCTAGATCAGTTCCATCTAATAGGGATAAATGCTCCATGAATTCGATATCTCCCGTACAGTCACCAAGTGAAACTTTTAGAAGCATCACACTTGTTGCAGGTTCAACGGTTTCAATACCTGCTGCTTCCAAATCATCAATTACTGCACCTGTTACTTCATCAAGTCCTTCATCTTCAGGCTCTTCGGTAACAAAAGAAGATTCAACAAAATCAGTTTTTAATCCAATTGAATAAAGCACTTGGTGGTGAACCATGTCTGAAGTTCCCCTATCAATCTTACTAGGCATTCTATCGATTTCATTAACATCCCAATAAGCAGTTACTTCTTCTCTTAAATCAATAATTGTAATTTTCATAGCTGAACTTACAATATTTTTTGCACCGTCTTCAAATACATAAGATAAATCATATACTCCTGGCCGAGGATCTTGTAAAATGTATGTGCATCTCCAAGTATTTTCTTCAACGTGTTCGCAACTTTCAGTTACAAAATCATCAAGGAATTTACTACTTGCTTCTGCATCAACTTTTTGATCACTAATAGCTGCAGTATGTTCTTCACTTAACCCCTCCATCTCTTGGGCCTTAATCCATGCAGGTGCCATTCTACAACTTAACAGTTCTCTGTTTTCTCCTACTTTTGCTTCCATAATCAATGGGGTTCCTTCAACAAACATATTTTCAGGAAGGACAAATTCAGAATCTGGCTGTGAAAGATTAAATTCTAAAATTTCAGCAGGAAGACCATCAACTGACACGTGCTTTACTAATGAACCAAGAAGAGGGTTTCCAAAAACATCTTCTGTTTTTATAGATACTCCAATATTTCCATCAGAAGAATCAGCGGGTAAAGATACTTCTTCCCAAGAGCACACCCAATTTCCATTTTCTAATTCTTCACAAGTGTTGGCTGGGATACTATCTCCTAAATCAAAATAAGATAAATCTAGGAAGCATTTTTCTGCAACCATACCAGAACCTTCTTCTTTAAAAGTTACATCAATTGTTTGAATAATCGCTCCAACCCACTGGGGCTCAGAGTCTTCACCATTTAATTCAATTGCAATAGGTTCAGGACCAATTGCATCAAGTGAAAAAGTATATTCAACTGCTTCTTGTGCAATATTTCCTGCATCGTCAGTTGCAACAAACATTATAGAAACAGTAGGATTGCTTCCAAGTTTAAATTCAACATCATTAAACTCGCATTCATATTTATCAATATCTATATATATACAATTGTCAGCAGAGAGGGTATAAGAATTTGCTTCAAGGTTAACACCGGAAAAGTCTGCAGTAACTGTATCAAGTGATTCTTCAACAAGTTCAATAGTAACGTTTGCAAGGAATGTTGCATCTGGACCAATGATTCCATCCTGTACTCCAATAACAGTCAATGAGTCTGGAACTACTGCAGGAGCAATAGAATCAACATTAACAGTAATACAGTCCCATGGACCTGTTTGATCTAAGCCGTCATAAGCTGCCCCACAAATTTCAACACTTTCTTCAGTGGGGTCAACACCAATTTCAATTGAGCCTTCTATGGCGCAATCAAGAGAATCTATTACAAATTCTTCTTCAGAAACAGGTGAGACAAAAAATGAAATCCCTTTAATCCCAGAACATTCGACTCCATCTGGATAAGCCCTATCTGTTGCCTCGTAATTAATAACCACAGGGGCTCCGCCAGCAATTGATCCTCCTTCAAATAGGATGTCAACAATTGCAGGATATCCATCAATAATAATTGAATATTCTTCTTCTGAATCCAAGGCACCTGAATCAGTATAAAGTTTAACTGGCACAGTTAATTTGGAAGCTGAATAAGATTCTTCTACAACATTTGCAATGCATTTGAATCCCCCAGTAACCTGAGTGCAAGAATCCGCATTGCTATTTCCAAATTTAACTTGATTAGTAGAAATACTGGTATCTCCTGAAATTTCAAAAGTACCTTCCACATGGAAAGTATCAGTTGATTTCATAAATCCTGAAACTTGATTAGATCCATACATCTCCACATTAGTTATCCCTGCATTAGCAACTCCAACAGTAAGTAACATAACAAAAAATACAATCCCTATTGTTTTTTTTAAATCCATTAACTTACCACCGGTTTATTCTTGATTAAATATGGAGCATATTCATCCAATTCTCCGATTACTTGAAGATCTTTTGGACCGAAGTCATCGATACTAAACATATCAAAATATAGTGTATATAATGTTAATTTATCCTTCTGCATATCATTACTATTTAATTTAAATGAGCCAATTTTGCCCCCGCCGTATTGCATCTCTTCAAATACTGCTTCATCATATTCTGTGCAAGGTAAGATTGTAATATCTGGGCAAGTTTTTGCAGGCATTACTAATTCTTTGTTCTTTAGAAGCAGCATATCTACTTCATATTCCCCATCGGCAAGATATACTGGAGCGACTGCACCATCTGATCTAACCTCTGCTGGGAATTTATAACTGGATAGGTCTCCAATTCGTCTAAACATTAAAATAACTGATTCATCATCTTCAAGCTCTTTAATGGTTGGCACATATTTGCTAGTTGAAAAGTCAGATTTTTGGTTAGGCCATTTGTTTCCATCTTGAGTGAAGACTAATTTTTTAACTTCTACTTCAAATGATTTTGTTTTGGTTAATCTAACACTTACATCTCCGCCTTTGTTTAATCCAGAATCAAATTCAACTGGTTCACCTATAAATTGAGGTTTAACTGGTACAACAAACCCACCAACACAAACAGGTAAATTTGTTTTCAAAATTCCACGAGTATCACTTTTACCAATATAACACGCCTGATCGGCGCAATTATAAAATAAGTCAACGCCATTTAATGGACTGTAATCATTTGTTTGAGTTCTAATTGTTACCTTACCAGAAAGTGCCTGACCAGAATCACACATCATTGTATTTTCCATGGCTGGGTTTAATGGATTTGTACCTTCATAAAGTGGGGCATTTGCCCGGATATTTCCTTCAAGTGCAAATTGGAAGGTATAATCTTCACCATCAAGACCGTTTAAGAGTCTTAAAGTCACAAGCACAGGGAATGAAACATCATAAGAGAAGGTGTAATAGTTAAATATCATTTTTGCAATTATTAAATCATGAGTTATTGTTTCTGGTCCAACTATCCCCCTTTCTAAATTATTAATTTGGAAAAAGAAGGGTTTTGTGTCTGGGAATGTAAAGAACACTTCAATATCTTCAAAATCACTTACAATAGCGCCAGTTCCAAAGTTGCTTGTCCCTTCAATTCTTAATCCAGATACTTTGCTTAAAACTTCATCTACAATTTGTTCTTTAACTTCATCAAGTTTCCAATAAATTGGACTTGCCTCTAATCTAAAATCACTTCCCATGATTGGTAATCTTTCTTTGGCAACACCAGAATATGTTGAAATTAAATTAACAACATGCTCTTCAATAAATTTTGTCTCTTTTTCAAGCAAAGTTATTTCTCTTGCAAGTTCATATACTCTAGGAAATTCAACTGGCAATTCTGCCTTAAACTGTGTTAGCTTGAATGATTCTTCATCCTTTTCAACAAGCATTGGCATATATAACTTAACATTTACTATATTATTAGTAATAGTGGTTGTTATTTCTAAATCTTGCAAAAAAGCTACGTCAAAGTTTTCAAATTTAAAGTCTGTAAAATCCAAGTTCTCCATCTTTCTCTTTAAGTAACGATCAATTTGAGCTTCAATAGAATTATCATCATTTGCCCTTTTTGCTCCGTCAATTTCTATGCTTTTTAGAGGAGGAGCCATAGTCTTAAATGTACAAGATTCGCACAGATTAGGTGAGTCCATAAAATACCAATAAGGATAAATTCTATTTGAGTTTGAAAATGGTTTTAAAGCAGATGACTCAGTTGGAAATTCTAAATTTGGTGGAAGGCTATATGAGTAAGGATCTACATATCCTGCATGTTGCCCTAGATTTTTAATTGCCTGAGTTAAAGAAACCTTAAGATTATACTCCACATAATTTTTAACTGGCTTAAAAGAAACTGGCACATCTTCAATTGTATCATCAAGGTTTATTCCATTACCAACACCCTTAAAATACATAAGAAGCATAAATGAGATTAGAATCACAAGACCAATAATAATATAGATTGATACCTGTCCTTTTTTTTCCATCCCTATAAGCACCTAACTTTTTTTAATTACAGAGAATAAAAGTTTTGCATATATATATTTTTCTATAAAAGGAAGAAGTTTGGGGTTTGAGGAGTAAGGTTTGAGGTATAGGGTTTAGGAAATGGTGTTTTTCACTTCAGACCGTTCTAGGGTGTAAGGTATAAGGTTTAGGAGATAGAAGATAGTATTTTTCACTTTAGACTTCGACTTCTGACTTCAGACTTCTGACTTCTGACTTCAGACTTCTGACTTCTGACTTCTGACTTCAGACTTCAGACTTCAGACTTCAGACTTCAGACTTCAGACTTCAGACTTCTTACTCAACACTTGCGCCATCAGGCATGTTTACTTTTAGAGTTTCTTTATTTGTTCGCAGGGCGCCAGTTTCTTTTGAAACAATTCTTTTACCACGAACAGTTAATTT
>JAFCCU010000040.1 GCA_017610005.1 Candidatus Woesearchaeota archaeon
ATCTTAGCTGTTTCAAGAAATACTACTGGGGCGTATATTGAAGATGATTTTGAAGATATTGATATCGCATTAAATATGCAGAGTTTAAATGATTCAATTAATAATACTTATACTAAATTATCTTTGCCAAAAAATACAAGATCATTTACTGTTTTTGATACAGAGATTTTAGATGTGCCTGTTGTTAACTCAACTGAAGACGCTGGATTTATCACTGGGATAATGTGGGATTATTCAGATGGGGGCCCAGAATATTCTGGTACTCAAGATTTAATTTTTGTTGCAAATTTGAATTATTCTGCATCAGGCTCATTTGGAAATTATGATTATGAAGCAAAAGTGCCAGCTAGATTAAGGGAGTATATTGTTCCAAATACAATTAACACGCTAACATTTTTTGTCGAAATTACATAGTCACACATCACACCGGGCTAGCTTAGCTAGCCTGGTTATTATCACACATCATACCGGGCCAGCTTTGCTGGCTCGGCTTTATATTCAAATTAACAGTCTGGAGTCAGAAGTCTAAAGTAAGAAGTTTGCAGTATGGAGTCTGGAGATAACAGTCAGAAGTCTAAAGTAAGAAGTTTGCAGTATGGAGTCTGCAGTCTGGAGTATTGATATATACTGAAGACCGATTGGATTTTTAAACAAAAAATATATATACTACCGTCAGTATAAATGTTTAAAAGGGGTGTAAGAGTGGGATTATTAAAAAACTTTCAAAAAGTTATATCTAAGAATAAACCAGAGCAATCACTAAATTTTCCTTCTGTTATTGAGGACAGTATTAAACCTGCAGACGTATCTGTTCAGCCTAATCTTGAGATTAAACCAGTTGAAGAAAAGAGGCCAGAAGTAAAGCCTGTAAAAGAAGTTAAGACAATTGAGATTGCCCCCAAAGAACTTCCAGATCTCCCAGGAGATGGATTCTTCTTACACCTATATGGTCAATTAAAAGCAGGGAAGCTTGAGAAAGATAAACTCTCCGCTGAAGATTTAGTTAAGTCTATGCAAGAATATTGGCATAATGATGAAAATTTGATAAAACATTCAAGTGTTTCAGAGCAAAATAAATGGATGATTGAGCATGAAATTTCAGATACTATGGAAAAATTAACTGTGCTTGAGCAACAATGGAAGATGAAGAAAATTAAAGTTGAGCAGTTAAAACGAGATTTAGAGTTAATTGAAAAAGGGATTACTGAAGAGTCAATTAGTTTTAAGAAACTAATGAAGAAATTAAAATTTCATCAGGAAGTTTCCCAAGACCAATTTTTTAAACTTTTCTCTGGAAGAGAAATTAAAAGTTTGAATGAGTTGATGGGTGCTTTAAAAATGATGGATGATGCAAGCTTTTTAAACCATGTGACTGGTGATCGAAATGATTTTGCAGATTGGGTTTTAGGTGCTCTTAAGGAGAAAACTATCTCCTTGCAAATGCGCAGTGTTAAAACAAGAAAAGAGTTAATTTCTTTCTTAGAAGAAAATATTAGGCATGAACCTGCACCCTTGGTTTAATTAAGTCTGAAGTAAGAAGTCTGAAGTAAGAAGTCTGAAGTCTGAAGTCTGAAGTAAGAAGTCAGAAGTCTGAAGTCTAAAGTTAGAAGTTTGCAGTGAAAAATATGATATGTTTCAAACCCCAAAACTCACATCTCAAACCCCATAATAGTCTGAAGTGAAAAACATTTTTAACTATTTCCCTATACCCTAAACCTTATACCCTATAACCGTCTGGAGTACGGAGTCTACAGTGAATAGTATTTTTTTAAACTAATCCCTCAACCTTCTGAAATCAAAAATATTTTCTCTTATGCTTCCTAACTAAGATTAGTTTGGAGACTTCTAGAAGAATTAAATTAATCGTTAGTGCTTAAGGTGGAGGGTTTCTAATAATTTTAAATAAAGATGCATGACTTCATTTAGCACTTTTGATTTTTCATGATGTTCAAGTTCAGAATAATGACTTTTTATGGTTTTATAAGCTTTGACGCTTGAGTGAATATCATGATCTAGATGACTTTCTGCGGTTTTTATTAATTTGCGGATTTCATTAATTTTTGGATTCTCTTTTTTAAGCATTTTTTTTGGAACTGAGTATCGAGAAACCAAAGCAAAAGCTCCTCCCAAGAATAATGTTGCTATTAATATATTAATTACTATAAACATTTCAACTGGAATTAAAAGAAGTATAATGCAAACGATTAGAACTGTAATTGCATAGCTAAACAATACATCCCCTCTTTTCATAGAGGTAGTTACACAGATAGAGTATTTAAACTTTTTTATCCGGTGTTGGGGACAAATTCTAAAAAACATGCTCCTCGGAGCTTAGTCGAGAGGACTGAATTATACTGTCATTAAAACCAATTTATTTGATATTAAACGTTAATAATCTATTTATGTATAAGTTAAAAGGATAATATTCATTTAGATTAGAGAATCTAATTAACTATCCATTTAAGTTAGTATACTTTTCCGAAATATTTATATATGAGTATACAAATATACACTTTAATACCCAAATCTGGGTATTTGTAAATAAATATAATAATACATAAAGTGGTCTGGTAAAGACTACAAGAGGTAAGTAAAAATGAAAAGAGAAATGATGATGGTGTTTCTCTCACTGTTTATTTTAGGTGGAATAGTTGGTACTGTATATTCAGTAGCTTCTGCGCCTATAGCACCAAGGAGCTTAGATATTGTAAGTTCTGAAAGAAATGATAATTATACTGCACAATCACAAGCTGCAGAAGCGGGTAATATAACTAAAATGAATATCACTGGTTGGACACAATCACAGACCTGGGCTGGTTTTGTAGGAAATGTCACTGGTAGGATTGTTTTGGACGATGCTTCTAATAAATCATTGTACGAATGGTTTGCAGCTGAACCTCAGGGTGAAGTATATGCAGTAAATTCAAGTGAAGCAATTGTGTGGTCAAATGTGTCTTGTTTTGATATGGTTAATAATTTAACGGATGTTGAAACCTCTTACGGACTTGAAGCAACAGATTATGATGGTGTTGATGAAACATTTAATGATACAAACCATCCAGACTTTTGGATTGGAACTTATACCATCACTGGATGCCCCACTACCAATATGTTTACTGATGACGCTGTTGTTGGTGATAAATGGTATGAAGCCTTGTTATTTGAGGATACCAATAATGTTCCAGTGTATGTTGCAATCATCGAAGATGATACTGCAAATTCAAGAGGCAGTGTTCAAGCCTTCGATGGTGGTCTCGCTGATTACCAAATGATTGTCGGTATTGATGGTCATGACGGTGCAGATGAAAAATGGGATTACTACTTTTATGTTGAGCTTGAGTAAGCTCAACAATTTTTTCCTTTTTTTAAAATTAAATGGATGTAATGGAAATGAATCAAGATATATTTCAGGAATTTGTAGGAAAAACCGTTAAAGCTCCTTTTAAGGACGGCCACAACATAAAAGTTGCAAGGGGCCGGCTTGAGGCAGTCAAGGATGGTTTCATAAAACTTCGTGGCGAACGAGGGATTATACTCATTAATCAAGGAAATGTTCAGAAGATTACATGCGTTGAATAAGGGTGTGAATGAAATGAAAAGAGAAAAAGAATGGATGATAGTAACTGTAAGCTTAGTTATGCTTGGTGTAATAATTTTTGCCAAAGCAGAACCTATTGGGCCTTATGTTATTTCAAATATTACTGAAACTGCCGATCTTGTTACAGATGGGCTTTTAATGAATCATACTAAGGGCAAGATTACTACTGCATTGTTTAATGTGACCCAACCAAATGAAGATTGGAAAGGTTATGTTGGAAATGTGACTGGTAAATTAGTCTTGTGGGATTCAACAAATTACTCATTATTTGATTGGACTTTTGCAACCATTGATGGGGAAGTTTATGCATCAAGATCAGACTCTATTACATGGACTACTGTATCTTGTGCTGATTCAACACATGTTGCAACTGAGGACACTTTTTTGAATCATATAGCAACTCAGCCTGATCGAATAAATGAAACATTTAATAATGCTACTCACCCAGAATTTTTTGTAGGGAGTACTCAATTTGCTAGTGATGACTGTAGTTTTTCATTATATACTTATACTAATAATACTTTAGAAGGAAAAGCATTCTCAGAGGTATTAATCTATGATACAACTGGAAGTAATTTGATATATGCAGCGCTTATGAATGATTCAACTCTAGGGTTTGACGAAAAAAACTATGACTTCCAAATGATTGTGGGAGAGGATTCATCAAATTCAGCAAACTTAGGATACTACTTTTATGCGGAGGTTGGATAAAAATGAAACCGCATGAAAAAAAATGGAATGTTGGATTGTTAACATTATGTTGTGTTGTGGCGGTGGCAGTTTTACTTTTAAATTTGCTTTACACAGATACTTTAGCAGGGACTTATAATGATAACACAACTGTGTGGATGAAATTAAATGTAAGCAATGTGGCCCCTACGGTGCGTAATGTTAATTTATATGATTCTAACCATCCAGCAAATATTGTGCTTGAACAGGGTACGACTCACACTATTGTTTGCAATGCAACAATTAATGATACAAATGGTTATGGAGATATTGCAACAGTTAATGCTTCCTTGTATAAATATTCAGAATATGGGCCTGGTGATGTGAATGACAATAACTTCAAGTATGCCAATACCAGTTGTAATCAATATGCTACATCTGGTGTAGTTGATGCATTTTATACATGTCAATTTGAAGTAGAGTATTATGCTTACAATGGTACTTGGAGATGTAATGTGACTGCAATTGATTCAAGTGATGCGACAAATAATTCAGCAGATGACGATGATATTGATTCATTATTTGCAATTAACTTAAGCAATACTACCATCTCTTTTGGAGAGTTAGAACCCATGAATACTTCAGAAGATCGTGAATTAAATGTTACTAACTTTGGTAATATGAATTTAACGATATCTTTAAGAGCGTATGGTGAAGTTGAAGGAGATGATTGGGCAATGAATTGTTCAACAGGCAATATTTCACTTGATTATGAGAGATTCTCCCTTGATAGTGGAACTGCTTGGGGTTCAATGACTCCGGTTACAAATACATTTGCAGATATAAATGGATTAACTGTGTATCAAAGAACTGATGATTCAGATGATGACCATACGGATTCACATAATGCTACTTATTGGAAGATTAAGGCCCCATTAGGTACTAAGGGTGTTTGTAATGGCACTTTAGAATTATCTGCAAAGAATCCATTTGTTTAACTTATTATTTGATTTTTTCTCTTATTTGTTTGAATTCATTTTTAAATCCGGAAGTAAATTTCTCTGGAGCATTTTTTAGCATTTTTTCAAGCTCTCGAAGTGAGTAAAATTTAACACTTGATACTTCTTCTGGATCTGGGGAAAATGGGCCTTCATAGATACATTTGTATATTAGACCATGCTCTCTGTCCTTTAATCCTTCTGGGTAATCAGTAATATTTGTTACTTTTCCTAATTGAATTAGTTCACACTCAATTCCTAACTCTTCTTTCAATTCTCTTTTAGCTCCATCTTCATAAGTTTCTCCTTTATCTATGTGACCTGAAGCTGAACTGGTTAAAAGCCCAGGACCCCTCATTTTAGCAGACCTTTTTTGTAATAATAACTCTCCTTTTTTGTTAAAAATAAGCACTGCTGCAAAGCGATGCCATAATCCTTCAGTGTGGGCACGAGAATATTTTACTTCACCAATAATATTATCATTTTTGTCTACTAAGTCAAGAGTTGAATCGTACATTGTCAAATTAAATTGAACTAATCAATATAATATTATCTTTTATACTCTACTATTTAATTAATTACTTAAGTAAATAAACTAATATCTTAAAAAAATAACCTTCTTTATTCTTATTATAAGAAAACTTTATATACTATTCTCTTATAACAAGAGTAAATTAAAGTGAAATTTAGTGAAATAAGAAAAAAGTATCACTGTAGTACCCAGCTCAAGCTTTCTGGATTAGATGAAACTGACGTTGATATTCTTGCAGAACTTGATAGTAACTCAAGAGCCACTTATGCTGAACTTGCAATTAAAGTAGGATTGTCAAGGGATGGTGTGAAGTATAGAATAGCAAGAATGGAGAAAAAAGGAGTTATTCTTGATTTCTCAGTTGAAGTTAATCTAAAAAGTTTGGGACTAGTGTGTTGTTGGAAAGATGGCCAGTTCTGTTTTTAAGACCGTAGGTGAATTTGATTACACTGTTGTATTAGCAACAAGGGATAATTCTCACTTGCAGGAGCTTATTAATGAAATAAAGGCAATATTTCCTGACAAAATCCGTAGTATGGGGGTGGTGCCGATTGTTGATTGAAAGACGGCTTTCACTACTTGTATTACTCTTGCTACTTGGAACAATTGTATTTGTAGCTTCTGCTCCAATCGGCCCCATATTAACTTCAAATACTACGGAAACTGTTACACCAAGAAGTGCATTACTTTTGAATACAACAGGGGGTTCTGTTACAACCATGGTTTTAAATGGAACTACTCAAAATTTGGGATGGAAAGCTTATGTAGGTAATGTTTCGGGTGATTTGGTCTTAAAAGACTCAGCTAATTATTCAGTATTTGAATGGAGTCTAGCGACTGTTACAGGAGAAGTATACTCCACAAGGAAAAGTACAGTTGTTGATTGGTCTTCAATTACCTGTGCCCTTGTTGGGCATGTTGGTGCAGAGGAATCTGCATTAAATCAAGGGGCAGTAGATGTTGATAGTATAAGAAATACCTTTTCAAATACAACCCACAATTTATTTTATACTGGATCAACTGAATTTTCTGCAGATGAATGTGGTTACACTACAGCAACTTATGTATCAAACGTTGCACAGTATGATGATTTTCAAGAAGTATTGTTATATGATGGATCATAT
>JAFCCU010000041.1 GCA_017610005.1 Candidatus Woesearchaeota archaeon
AAGAGCAAAGATTGCTTCAGAAGCATATGCTGCTACTGGCATCTTGCGTGTTAGAGTTATTGATGCAGTAACAGTTCATAATTGCTATGCAGAATTAATGAGTTATTCTTAGAATTCAGTCAACTTCTTCTCTTTACTCTTATAATTTACAAGTGTAGTAGTCCCTTGCGCTCCACCCATCAATTTCTCAACATTAACAAAACCATTTTTTGTTAGCTTCTCAACCTTGCGTTGGAATGTTTTGTAAACACCTCCCCCATTTTTACTTTTGTAAATATCAAAGAGTTCTCCAATCTTTTTACCAGAATTTTCTTTTACAATAGATAATACCTTTGCCCCTTCAGAATCTAATTTTTCTGGATCTTTTGTTCATCAAGTCCAGCAATTGCGCGTTCAACATGGGCTTTTGTTACTTTTCTTTTAGCTTCCCCTTCAGCATTGTCTGCGCTTTCTTTAAGTAAATTTAATCCAACACGAAGGTCTTTATGTTTTGCTGCTTTATCAACAACCGCAATAATTGCATCATCTTCCCATACTTCTGGCACAAATGCTGCATTAATTCTTTTGATAAGTATGCCTTTTATTTGGTCATAATTATATTCTTTAAATTCTTGCATTTGTAATGTTAACCTTGATCTGATTCTTTCATCAAGTTTTAATAACCATTCTTTGTAATTTGTTATAAGAAATATTGTCTTTCTGTAAAGGCCTTCAAGGAGCATGTATAAAAAATCTAAATCTTCAACTTTGTCAATCTCATCAAAGGCAATAACCACGGCGCCCTTGTTTAAGTAACGTTTAATAACAGAAAAAAGTTCTTCAGTATTTTTGTTATGTGTAAATTTGTATCCAATTAATTCACATAGTTCAACCATCACCTTATAGGTTGTATTTTTCTGCCAGCAGTTAATATACAAAGGAACAACAGTACTTGTTTCATCTGATAATTCATTAAAAAGATGTTTTATTACAACTGTTTTACCAATACCTGGCTTTCCAAACATTAACAAATTTTTCCCATTAATATTTGACAAAAGGGGTTTAATACAAGATACAAGAAGCGCTAGCTCATTATCCCTATATGAAAGTTCTTTTGGTACAAAATCAAAGTCTAGGGCGATGGGATTCTTAATTAAAGTCTCGCCATCTCCAAGCATCTTTTTAAACAGGTTCATTTGATAACTTTTTTACCTCCCATATAAGGTACTAAGACTGTTGGGATAGTTAAACTGCCATCTTTATTTTGATAATTTTCCAAGATTGCAACAAGGGCACGTGAAGTTGCAATTGCTGTATTGTTTAATGTATGTGGGAACACTCTTACTCCTTTTTTATCAAAATATCTGATGTTTAATCTTCTTGCTTGGTAATCAAGACAGTTTGAACAACTTGTAACTTCCTTGTATTCATTTTGCCTAGGCATCCATGCTTCAATATCAAAGCGTTTTGTGGCCATAATTGAAAGTTCTTTTGAAGCAATATTCATTACCCTTATAGGTAATTTTAGTGCCTTAAAAAGCTCTTCAGTATTTTTTTCAATTTCTTCAAAATACTTCCAGGAGTCTTCAGGTTTGCAAACAATAATCTGTTCAACTTTGTTAAATTGATGAGTTCTAAATACTCCTCGCGTGTCAACACCATGACTGCCAATTTCGCGTCTAAAAGACATGCTGTACCCAACCAATTTTATCGGCAGTTCTTTTTCTTGTAAAACCTCTCCTATAAATTGTGCAACCATTGGGTGCTCTGCAGTTGCAATTAAAAATGTATCTTCTCCCTCAATTTTATACATGACTTCTTCAAAGTCCTTTAGGTCAACTACTCCTTCGTAGGCTTCACGTCTGAGCATTAAGGGTGGTTCAATATATGTGTAACCTTTTTTTACAAGAGTGTCTACTGCAAATCTAATCAATGCTTGATTAAGCAGAGCTAAATCTCCTTTCAAAAAGTAAAAACCAGCTCCTGAAATTTTAGCAGATCTTGAAAAGTCAGCAATGCCTAAGGATTCAGCAAATTCCCCGTGAGGTTTTAACCAATCTTCGACTTTCTTTGGCTTTCCAAATTTTTTTACTTCAACATTGTCATCATCTGATTCTCCAATTGGTACACTTTCATGAGTGATGTTGGGGATGCCTAACATAAGAATTTTAATTTCTAATTCTAGTTGTTTGATTTTTTCATCAAATTTTGCAATCTTTTTAGGGATACTTGCTGCTTTTTTAAGCAATGATGAAGCATCTTTTCCTGCTTTTTTTGCAATAGCAATTTCTCGTGAAATTAGGTTTCTAGAGTGTTTTAATTTGTCTCCATCTTGCTTAAGCTGTCTTAGTTTTTTGTCAAGATCAATTACTTTGTCAACTTGAGTTGCTTTCATGAATCTTTTTTTAATTGAGTCTTTTACAACTTTGGGATTTTCCCTAATAAAATTAATATCTAACATTTTAATTCTCCACGAGTTTTACAACAATTCCATCATCAACTGCATCAAGTACTGCACAGGCTAAGTCTGAATCTTTGTTTAGTTTAATCTTCCCATCCTTGCCTACTTTGGCACTGAATAGAAAATCATTTTCTAAGTAAATATCTAAATCTCTATTTTTAAATTTCCCACCTAAGTTAAAAATAACTTTTTTCTTATCAGTATAAAATTCAAAATTAAGAGATCTTAAAGTAGGCGCGTTATCATCTCTGGGTTCCATCTCCTGGACGTCAATTCTCATGCCTAACTTTTTTTCTAATCTTTCAATATTTTTTCCACCTTTTCCAATTAATTTTGCAATATCCTTTTGAGGCACATAGACCGCGCATTTACTATCAGACAACATTTCAACCTTTGAAGCCCTGGTAAATCTTTTTAACTCCTCTTTAATCCCTTTTGCAACAAATTTTGAAGAGGGAGAAAGCTCCTTTTTACTTGATACAGGAATTACAACAGTTTCTTCACCATAAGTATATAGTTCAAATTCTGGTGCTCCGGTTTCAAAGTCTCTTACCACAACAATTGGCCTGGCAAGGTCTGCTTCAGTCATTCCAGAAGGAACTTTAACAGTTATTTCAAGTTTTAAAACCTTATCAACTGCCCCATTTTTAATAAAAATAACAGTGTCAATAATTTGTGGGATTACTCCCAATTCAATTCTACCTACAAACCTTTGAATTGCATCAATTGCGCGAGTTGCATGCACTACTCCTGCCAGCCCTATTCCAGCTAATCTTAAATCTCCAAATAATCTAAAGTCACCAGTATTTCTCATCTCATCAAAGATTGTATAGTCTGGCCTACTAAGAAGCAAGATGTCATGGATCTCTTGAGGACTTCCATGAGATATTGCATATTGAGTAACTTCTTGAGGTAAGGTTAAATCTCTGGGCGCTTCAACTGTCTTTACAATTTTACCTTTTTCAGAATAATATTGGGCTAGGGCCTGAGCAAATGTGCTTTTCCCCATTCCAGGAGCTCCTGCAATTAAGATTCCTTCAGCATGTTCTGATAATCTACTCTTTAATTTCTCAGATAAACTGTAATCAGGTAAAGTTAGAATTTTTATTGGTCTTACAGCGGTTATTTCCCACCCATCTGATAGCGGAGGTCTTGTAATAACGATTCTATATCTCCCAAGTTGAACAATAGTTGAACCTTTACGTTCAATCTCAACAAATCCATCATGCCTAATTGTGGCTTCATCCACAATTTCACGCGATATTGCTTTTAATTCTTCTCTACTTAATTTTGTTTTTCTAAGCTGTACAAATTCCCAAGTGCCGGGCACTCCTTTTTTTGCAAAAGGAGTTACTTCTTCTCTTAAGTGGACAGACATTGTAGTGCTGTCAAAGAATTTTTCAAATGAAAGAACTGTTTTTTTAGCAGTTACTTCTTCAAAGATAACTGCAATCCCTCTAATCTCAGCAACTTTTGCTTGTACATGATCTGCAGTAAATAAGGTTGCCCCTTCTTCAAAAGCCAGTTCGCGGATTAGCGCGTCAATTTCACCAATTGAAGAATGTTTTATTTCTTGTTGAGTTGGCCTCCTGCCCCTGATTGTTATTTCAAATTTATGCTTTTTTGCAAGTTCTTTAATCTTATTTACTTCTTCAAGTCCTAGAAAACCAATGGTCTTATTTTTATTAGCTTGATGTTCAAGTTCAGCAATAACTGCTTCATGAAGTAATAATTCTTTAAATTTTAATTTTTTTCCTTTTATTCTCTCTGATATAAGCCCTTCAATAATTACACTTGTGTCCGGCACTAATTTTTCTATATTCATGACCATTTTGAAATTCACCCTTCTGTCAAAAACAGCTGGCTAATAATCAGCCTGCCTGAATTTTGTCTGTAAATAATTGTGGTTTTTGATGCTCGGAATTCAACATTGCTGGCAGCTTTCGAGCACTACTCATCCAATATGGAATTCCGTTGTTTATATATATTTTGACCTTAAAAAATACAATAAAAATATTATCATGATGATTACAAAAATGGCACTTATGAGTTGGGGCCAAAAGTTAAACTGGGTTTCCTCTTGTACAATTAATTCTGAAACTAATGCCACAGTGTATTGTTTAATTACTTTTTCTTGTCCATACCAAAATTCAAAAGTTAATTCTGCAGGACCGCCAACAACATTTGTTGCATCAATAAAAATACTTTCATTAATCTCCCCATATTTTGGGATAGTGAAATCTTGGGAAACATCATTCCAAAGCTTTTTTCCTTCTCGGTTTAAAAATACTCTCACATTTCCAGTTAAATCTTTATTCCAATTATTCTTAAAGTTCAATGTAACTGCATTAACTTTATTTGCACTGAAGTTTCTTTCAAGTAGCATAATCTGTGGAATATTTTTTCCAATTAATAGAGGTTTAGTATACTTGATTACTTCTCCAGCAGCATTAAGAGTATAATTAATTGAGAATTCACCATATCTAGAAAAATTAAGAGGGATTTGAGTGGTGGTGTTCGCACTCAAAAAAATCCCCCTTTTTACAAAATTGAAGACTTCATTATCCTGTTCGTTTATTTGAAGTGAAATATCTACATTGGAAATTGGTTTTTCTCGCGGGTTAGTAATCCATAAAATTAATTTTTCAAGAGTTGCATTTACATTAGCATATACTCTCGCAAACTCTGGAGGCACATTTACAATAACTCTATGAATTAATACTATTTGAGCACCTATTGCCTGAACTGTTGATGGCTGAGAAACAACAATCCTTGCTTCGGTCCTGCCAATGTTTAGAGATTCAGGGAGCGAAATTGTGATGGGTGTTGTAATCCAATCTTCGCCGGTTATTTCTGTTGCACTAAGAGTTACATACTCTTCCAATTCTCCTGAAAGCCCAAGAGTTATTAATCCTCCATCTTCGCTAAGTGTCCTTAATGGAAATGTTAAAGTTTTGTTTGGCTCAAATTTAATTTCAGTTTTTCCAGGTGAAATCTTTAGCGCACTAACTGAGGAAATTAGTAAAAGTGTGACTAGTAGTATTGCTAATTTTTTCATGATACCACCGTGAAATTTAATGATGTTCTTACATTTGTTTTTGCCTTTTCTGCAGAAGGGATAGCTACTCTTAAATCAACTTCAGCTGCATCAGCACTATTGTTCCATTGGAGCCTTGCTATAACTAATTCTTCGGTAGCTTTAATATTAAACCAATCACTTGGGCTATTGGCAGAATCATATGACCCAGTTTCATTAACTCCTGGTTGGGCTTGGAAATACTGAGTATCTAATGCTGCATTTTCAAAAAGGGATTGATTGGCATAGATTGTGACATTATATGCTACATTACCAGTATTCTCAATTAGCATTGGTCTTGGAGAATCATTGGTTGTATCATTTATATCCCCTATTTCCATTTCTTTAAAGTCAGTTCCATTAACCCTAAGTATAATTCCGATTACTTCAATTACTGTAAAGTTCCAGGTTTCTGAATAGTCCCCATAGCCCACAGAATCGTTGACTCTAACTTTCCACCAATACCCAGTTGAGACATTTAGATAAGGGGAATTTGTGTAGTTAAGAAATTGTGTACTTAAGTTGTATTCGGGTGATGAAAAATCTGAATTATT
>JAFCCU010000042.1 GCA_017610005.1 Candidatus Woesearchaeota archaeon
TCATCGGTATCGCAAGAAAAAGATTCTCCTTGACAAAAACCATCTGAATTTGCTTTTGAACAACTTGAGGGACTACAACCTATAATTTCTTCATCACATTCATTCCAAATATCTAGGCCATTATTTTGTTTTTCATAACCAAATCCGGTGCTTATATTTATTCCACATACCTCTGAGAATTGTTTACATTGGTAGGTTGAGCCATCACAGTACATTTTGTAACCATTACAAGCACTTCCCTTGCAACAGCCTATTAATTCATCTTCTTTAGTACAACTTCCCGCCTCACAGGTTTTCCCACTGAATCTATCTTCTCCTGAGCACTTAGTATCACATTGACCGGTCTCACAAGAACCATCCAAACAGTAGGAACCATCTGCACAGTTTGTTGGTATAAGGGAGGTTTCACAGGCAGAAGTTTGCCCATCACAATATCCTGGTTTATATTGAGTTGTACAGCTGTCTTGACAGGAAAAAGAATTATCAAAGCAAACATTCATTTGATCATCGCCTTCTGGTTCTGGGTGGCAAGTGCCTGCAGTCCCACCAACATCATCACATCTTTCACAGGTGCCTGAGCAAGCTGAATCACAACAAATACCCTCTACGCATGTTAACCCGGAAGCACATCCAGTGCCGCAGTCAGAACCTTGAGGTTCACCTGATGCAATACAATCTCCACTTCCATCACATTCTAATCCAGTTCCGCAAGGGGTGCCGAACGGAGCGTAATAGGGAGGTGGGCAAGAGGGGTTAAGGCATGAGCCCGAACTGCAATACCTAGTTACGTCAGTATAATCTGTACAAGGCAGATCATCAAGGTAATCACAGTCTTTTGTACCACAAGACCCAGAAGAATAAGCACAGGAACTTTGCCCATTTATACAGTTTAGACAGGTGCCACAAGTTCTTTGATAAGCATCTCTGGAATAAGAAGATGCACTATATCCTGTGCAATAATAATCTTTTAGATAGATCTTATCTCCAGAACAATAATAATAATCTCCAGGAGGGTTATAAGTGCTTGGTCTGTAATTGCAACTATCGCAGCAGTCTCCTGAACTGCATGGGCAATCTACAATACATGCCCCATTAGAACATTTATACCCTGAAGGGCAATATTCCGAGGTGTATAGGGCACAAAGTACTCCTGAACAAGCATATTCATATATATGGGAAGTACCATCACAATAATCTCCCTTAGAAGAAGTTGCCGCAGAACTGCACCAACCTTTTTGATAGATGTTTTTTCCACCATCTGAATCTGAACAACCAAAAAAAGTTGTGCAACAACAACTAGAAAGGAAACATCCTTGATTACCGGGAGGATTATAACATCCAGAAGTACTTGATTTACACTCCGCATTACGGTAACCTGCATTCTGACAATCAGTTGTGCAATCTTGAGTCACGTAGCTTAAAACAATCAATGGAGAAATAAGTAAAAAAATTCCAATTAGAAATATCAACTTATTAATTGGAATTTTGTACTTATACATTTTCACCTTTTTTTAATTGTTTTTAGGTTTACTATTATATAAATAGTTCTAATAAACTAGCTATAAAACAATAATTCAAATTAATTAGCATTATCCCACATAAAATCAAAATAACTTCTAAACGCTTGAGCTGCGGCAGAATTTTCAATAATTACTCCTTCTGGTTCATCGGTCCAAATCACAATTGCAATCTTATTGCCATATATATTTGTTACAGCTGGACTTGCTTTAATATGTTTAAGATACTTGTACTCGGAGGTTTCATTATCTAGTTCTTTTCTACCTTCACGAATTATGAGGTGGGTTTTTATTCCTTTTTCTTTTTTTAAACGATTAAATTGTGTTACAAATTCAGGCATCCTTGAGGATAATTGCCCTTCTGAGCCGTAAGCATAATTATCTTCTCCGGTTCTAATCATATCAAGAAAAATTGATTTAACTCCTTTTATTCCCTTAAAGAGTCTAACTTGCCCTTCTGCTTTTCCACTATTGTGCCTTTTAATTAATTCAGGAAGAATGGTTTTAACATCTTCTTGTTGCTCTTCTAAATATTCAAGAATTCTTTTTGGGCCAGTGCCTTGAAAAATTTTAATATTTCCAACAAGCGCATAACTTACAAGTCCAATTTCAATTAATGATTGAAGAGCGTAATAGCAACTACTTCGATCAATTTTTGCAAGTTTTGCAATTTTTCCTGCACTTTTTTGTCCATAGTCATTTAATATAATGTAGACTTTAATTTGGTTAGGAGATAACCCAATTTTTTCAAGCACTTGTTTAACATCCATGTAACGTTTAATTATTCATTGTTTATAAATATTGTTGTAGAATATTCTACAACATCAATTTAAATCAAATGAATACTTTTTAGATGTTATGGATAGATACGCACTAACTGGCCCTCCAGGATCTGGAAAAAGTAGCATTATTTTAGAGCTTGAAATGCGAGGAGAGTATGTAACAAGAGAAGCTGCTGAAGATTATATTAGATTAATGCATGCAAAAGGAATTAAGGCCCCATGGGAATCAGAAGATTTTCAACAAAACATTCTTTGGCTTTCAATGCAAAGGGAAAATCGGATTTCTAATGTAAAAAGGGTCTTTCATGACAGAACTAGAATTGATGGTTTGGCTTATAATCCTGTTGATTGGATTGTGGATAATATACTTGCTGCGACAAAACAAGTAAGATATAAAGGAGTTTTTTTAATTGAGGCAAAAGGAGACGTGATTTCAGCAAGTTATAGACGTGAAAATCTTGAAGAAGCAAAGAAGGTAGAAAATGGAGTGATTAAGTATTATACTGATTTAGGTTATGAATTAATAAGAGTTGCTCATGACTCGGTTGATAAAAGAGTAGATTTTATTCTTAATGCGATTAATAGTTTTTAGATTTGTTAAAATAGATTAAAGCTCAAACTCCTCAATAAACCCAATAATTGTTTTATATTTCTCTAAGAATAAAAAACCTTTATCAACTAAAGTTACGAATTTCCTGCCTTTTTTATCTAAAATCTCCTTGACAAAGCTTTTCTTTAAAAGTTCTTCATAATATTCAGAAAATCCTTGTGAGGAAAGATTAGATTTACGAAGTAAGGGAGTTGGCTTAATAGAATTATTATTATCTCTGACAATCCTAAGGATATCATGGATTACTTCTAACCTATCTCTTCGCTTCATTTTGTCCTTTTTGACACTTTGTAAAGTATATAGATAAGAACTATTACTGAAATTGTATGGAAAAAAATATTTAATTCATAAGGGATTAATCTTCTGGGGCCAAGGAAGGATAAATTCAATACCCAGAATACTAAGAGTAATAAGTAAAAAGTTCTCATTTTTGAAAATTTCTTTTTAGCAATGCTTAATATTGCAAATATGATTAAAATTAATTGAATAATTAAGAGGATATGATGAGATCTTATTAGGCCTGCAATAATTGAGAAGGATATAACTGCAATATTTGAAATTGTTAAAAAAATTGGTTTTACTTTTTTCCAAAATGTGCTGTAGAATAAGTAAAAGAAGGCCATTGTACTAAAATAACCAACTAAGATAACAGAAAATGGCATCAATGATCTAAACCGCAACTCAGTTGAGAGCATTACCAGATGAAGTAAAATTCTAAAAGTATATGCAATTGCCAAGTATAAAAAAGTGATTCTAAAGTATTTTATTCCTTTGTGATATGTTAAAGATAAAATTTCTCTTGTTTTAAGATAAATAAAAAGGCAAAGGATAACAACAAGACCCGTAAACACTGATTCAAGGAGTATTAACGAGGGATCAAAAAAGTGTTGCATTGGCATATTAATTATAATTAGATATATAAGCCTTTTTAAGGAATATGGATTTAAGATGCATTCGTGGATTTGTAATCCATTTCATTTAAAAACAGCTTCTTTAGAAAGATTAATATGGTAGACTGTAAAATGATACATAAAAGAGGATGAAATGAGTGAAACTATTCTAAAACTTGAGAATGTATGGAAAATATATAAAATGGGGCAGGTAGAGGTCCCAGCATTAAGAGGCGTTAGTGTAGATATTAAAAAAGGGGATTTTGTAGCAATTATTGGAGCGTCAGGTAGTGGTAAATCAACAATGATGAATTTAATTGGCTGTTTGGATCTTCCAACTAAAGGGAAAATCTTTCTAAAGGATAAAGATATTAGCCAATTATCTGAGTCAGATTTGGCTGTATTTCGAGGAAGAACAATTGGATTTATTTTCCAGCAATATAATTTGATCCCTGCAATGACTGCATTTGAAAACGTAATGCTTCCCTTGGATTTTTTAGAGTTAAATGATAATGAAGCAGTTGTAAAAACTAGAAAAATCATTGAAACAGTGGGGCTAAGTTCACATAGTCACCATAGACCCAATCAGTTATCTGGAGGGCAACAACAAAGAGTTTCTATTGCAAGAAGTCTTGTTGCAGATCCAGAGATAGTTTTGGCAGATGAACCAACAGGCGCTCTTGATAGTGTTACAGGAAGAGAGATTCTTGAACTTTTAACAAAACTTTGGAAAGAAGAAGGAAAAACAATAATTATGGTGACCCATGATTTAAATTTAGCAAAATATGCTCATACAATCATTGAATTGAAAGATGGGCAGAAGGTGAATTAAAATGAAAAAAATAATATTATTATTTATGGTTTTATTAATTGTGCAATTAAGTTTTGCTGCATCTCCTGCGGCAGTATCAATTGGGATTATTAATCAAGATCCAGATCCTGCTAGTGGAGGAAGTATTGTTGAAGTAAGACTTGGAATAGAGAATCGTGGTGGAACTTCCTCTGGAAACTTAATTGTTGAGGTAATTCCTGCCTACCCTTTCAAACTTGCTTCGGGACAATCTGGGGTAACTGAAGTTGGGATAATTAGGGCAGACTCTTATGAAGAGGATGTTAAAATTATCAAATATAAATTATTAATTGATAGAGAAGTTAATGATGGAGATTATGAACTTGATATCCAGTATAAATATGAAGGAACTAACGCTTACACACAAGTGAGTGTGCCTTTAACTATTGCAAATACTCAAAATGTGGAAGTTATTCATATTGATAAAGCAGTTTTAATTCCTGGAGCTCAGTCTAGCTTAAAATTTACAATCAATAATGTGGGCAGGGCACCATTAAATGATTTAAAATTTCTTTGGGAAAGTGAAGATCAAGTGATACTTCCCGTCGGGAGCGATAATTCTAGGTTTATTAGTTATATTGAGGTGGGTGGTAGCGCCGAAGTAGAATACCAAGTAATTGCAGATACAAATGCAGACCCTGGCCTCTACCGACTTTCTTTGTTTTTAGAACATGATAGTTTAAATGAAGGGTATGAAGTTGAAACAATTGCAGGCGTTTATGTTGGAGGAGATACTGATTTTGATATTTCTCTTTCAGAAAGTTCTATGACTGAAACTTCATTTACAATAGCAAATATTGGAAGTAATCCTGCATATTCAGTACTTGTTTCCCTTCCAACTCAAAAAGGTTGGAAGATTAGTCCTCCAACTTCTACAATTATTGGTAATCTAAATACTGGGGATTATACTGTTGCAACATTTACTCTTAGTCAAGGCAGTGCCACAGAATTGGCATTAGAAATTGCATACACCAATACTATGGGGCAAAGACAAGTTGTTGAAAAAATAGTGGAATTTCAATCTTTTAGTCGGAATGCAACTACTGAAATAAAAGAATCGAGAATGGGTTCAAGGGGAATGCCCTCATCGCAACCAAGCTTTTTTGAGCAATACAACTGGCAAATTGTTGTTATTGTTCTTGTGATTTTGGCATTAGTCTTTAGAGGATGGATTAAGAAAAAAAAGCAGATAAATCCTAATTTTAAGTTGGGAGGCATGTTTAAGAAATGAAGTTATACAAATGTTTTATCCATGCTTTAAACATGGTATT
>JAFCCU010000043.1 GCA_017610005.1 Candidatus Woesearchaeota archaeon
AGTTGCGGGCATGAAACCCTATCCTGTTCTGCTTATGCATAAATAAATGATATTTGAAGTTGGTATTTAAAGATTTGTATAACCTAATGAATATCTTTTATCTCACTTTTTAGATCTGACTGTTCCAGTTGTAATCCTTTACTTTTTCTGCTGCATAGAATGTGCTGTCATGTCCCAGCTTGTATACAAGCCCCCACCGCCGACCATCCACTCTTGGCATCGTGTGGGGACAAGTTTTTGTTTTGATTGATATTTATTTATCGTTGCTGTTTGTAGGTGCTTGGGATTTATAAATATTGTCGAGATTGAGTAGATAGGTTAGAATGGATAAGTTAAAAAACATAAGAAGAATATTAAAATATCACAAATTATAGCACATTTACTTATTTTTTCGAAACCCGCCCCTGCGGGGCAAACGTTACCCGACCAACCGAGTTCGAATCAGTAAGATCATCGCTCCTAGCAATCAAATCGAGAACCCAGTAGCGATACAGCACACGCAAGCCAATATCAGAAGTTTCATCAGGCATGTAAAGAGTTCTATCCCCACTTCCTAATTGATTAAATAAAGGTAAACCGCCATTTAATCCATAATCATCAAAATTTATGGTTTCTCCAACTTTTTCTAAAACTTCGTGGTGATAAACTTGAGTAATTCCTGGAATTATAATTGGCTTAACTCCGTGAGGCATACTTGAATCTACCTCACCTCCAGCACTAACAACAACTAATCTTTTCTCCAAATCACTTTGACTTAAACCTAAATCAGTCCTATGTTGGATTATACTTTCTTTCAATGCTTGTGCCTCTTTTAGATTTCTCCCATTTGTATCATATAGCAGTAATGCTAAATCTTCCCAATATTTGCTTGAATCAGGAAGTTTGCCAGCCTTAAGCAATGATTCGCTTTGCATTGGATTAATGGGATAAAATCCTTGGTTTTGTAAACTTGAATTATTTGCAATTGTAGAGACCAAAGCCATTCTCTTAATCGCATACATATTTTGAACTTCTCCAGAAGTTCCTGTAGGAATTTCTGCTTTTGTACCCCTAAATCTTTCATTTGTTTTTTTAATTAATTCTTGAAAATAAGCCCCATGAGTCCCATCATAACTCATAAGGAAACTCTCCGAAGGTAAATCTGGGAAGTTTATATTTTGAATAGCAGTAGGACTTCTAGATTTTGGATAAGTTAAAATTTTTTCAACAGGCAAGCTAGGGTTTTTCTGTCTTTCTACTATTTCTAAAAATCTTTTATTTACCATTTTATTTTACTGACTTTTTCAATTCCCCCATTGTGATTTCTTGGATATCTCTTTCACGAGTTAAAGGCAAAATAGCGACATTTTCTTTATCTCCAAAACTCTGCCTCAATTTTCCAACATAGCTATTGTTTTCTGTATAAAGTAAATGAACTCGATGAGTTTTAGGAATTCCCAAGACAGTATTAATAAAGCCTCCTAAATCCCTAATTTCCATATCTGAGATAACGCTAATATCATATTCTCCCTCGCTATCTTTTAAAACTCCTTCTAAAAATTTCGGGTTAAAGGTTGTTCCACCACCAGTATAAACTCTTAGTTGTTGATGAACCGCTCCCTTATCTTTTGTAGACTGTAATAAATAATCATTTCCCCCAAAATTATAAACCGCGACTCTTGAACCATTATGAAGATATGCATTAGAGATTGCAGTTGCACCTAAAACTGGAATCGAAGTTCCTTCAATAGGATTCGGCATACTTCCAGAATTATCAATAATTAAAAAACTATTAGGAACAGCTTCGTTATCTCCATAAACTTCTCCTTCTTTCTTTATCCATTTCTTTGTAATTCCAGGCAAAATTCCAGGAGTGCTAAAAGCATCGATATCAGTTATAGAATCTCCAACTTCAAAAGGAGTATGACTAAAAGGATATAAAGTTCCATTTTTATGCATTGGTTTTTTCCTAATTGGAATCACATATTTTTCAGCTAGGGCAGTATAGAAATTATCGGCAAGTTGAGTTATACCCTCGCCTGAACCTGCCCGTTTTCCTGTTGCCTGTGGAGATTGACTTTGTCCTTGCCCAGAATTACCTTGCTTCTTATTTTCATCTAAAACTTGCTTGACTATTTCTTCGTATTCTTGTGGATTTGAACATTCCTGGGCAAATTGTTTTAATCCTTCTCTTATTTGGTTATCATCAAATCTATCTAACCCATTACCTGAACATGGCTTTCCTTGTCCATTGCCCTTTCCTTCTCCGTCTTGACCTTCTCCCTCTTTTTTATTTTGGTCTTGTGGAGGTTGGTAGTCTCTTAAAACTTGAGCAAATTGTCTAAAATTATTTGTTTCTTGTTTTTTATTTGTATAATCAATATTTTTTAATTTTTCTATTAAACTTTTTTCTTCATTAGTAGGATTTATTCTAAGAACTCCCTTTACTTTATCCACTAAACTTTTCCCCTTAGACTCCACTCCAAAATCTTGTCCTGAAATTTCCTGATATAATCCATACATCAATCTTCCAAAAGAATCTCCTTTTTCTAATCCACAAGCCTTTCTTACTTTCGCCGTTGTTTCACTTTTTAATTCATTTAATTGATAGATATTTGTTTGGGCTTCTGTAAATGCAGTTCTTAATTCACTTACCTTATTCCCCTCAGCTATTCCTTGAGCAGACTTTTGTAATTTTAAAATATTTAAAACACTTCCAGGAAATTTCATATAATGAGTTACTTCATGAGTCAAAACGTCATTGAATGACTCTTCTGGAGTTATCTCTTTTGTTTCAAGATTCTTAATAAAAGGTTCGCTAACAGTTACTTCTAAACTTTCAATATTTATAGAACCATTTGATTCATCTTCAACCAATTTTGGCTGTGGTAATTGTGGATAATGAAAGCTCTTTCTAACTTTTTGCCATTCCCTTCCCATTGTTTTTTTCAAGTTTTCATTTACCATTTTATTATTTTTTCTGCGACGTGCCTTCGGCACATACGACTACCCGACCATCCGAGTTCGAATCAGTAAGACAAACGTCCCTAGCATCCAAATCGAGATCCCTGTAGCGATACAGCCTATGAAGTCCAGCGTCCTTATTTGAATATAATGTTCTTGATCCGTTGTCTTTAAAAATAGGTAACCCTTGTTTGTCTCCACTATCAAATTTCTTGCCGTGATTCGTTTTATTTAATTGTGGAGCATAAATTATTTCACTAAAGTCTGTTAATTGAAAAACTAAATCATGAGGAGAATTAGAATCGTATTTCAAACCTAACCCCGTTAATGGAATCATGACAGGAGTTTCTAGAATATTTATCTGAGTAGCTAGATTATTTAATAAATATTCATTAGGATTCCCACTATCTCTCAAAACTAAACCAGAATCACCATAAGTTCCTCTTAAATCTAACTCTCCTTTTTCCAAACACCTTTCCAAATCGGCAGGACTTGCTATTCTCATTTTTTGTTGAGCTAAAATTTTATTGAGTAAAACAAATGCAAAAGGATTAGAACCCTTAACAACATTATCTTCAAAAGATAAAACATTTAGAGCAAATGATCCCTGATAATCCTTAGAAGCTATTTGGTTATATTCTTCTAAAACTTGTCTTCCAAGATCTCCTTCTAAAAAACTATAACTAGCATTATTTATTAAATGGGAACTTTGCGAGATAGGAGTTGCGGGTTGAACCCTTTCAGCAGGAGCTTCTTTGTTCATCCAACGTTTTGCTGTATTAAGAAATATTTGATTAGGCATTTTTATACTCCTTCCAAATCCTTTACTACATCTTGGAATATTGGATGTCCTCTGCCGTCGGCTGAATACTCTTTTGCCTCCCTTAATGCTTCATCCATTTTACCATGTCCAGCTAAATCAATAACCCTTTGATAATTTTCCTGACTTTCTCCAAACCTCTTTTTAACTCCAGGCATTTCACCAGTCCCCTCGCCTAAAAGACTTTTAGTTATATGAAGATCTAAAGGATTATTTCTATCATTATCTTTAAAGGCATTTTCTGTTTCTGGAGTCCATCTCATTCTGTGCCATAGAACATAAGGAGCCATCTGAGCAACATGATCTAAATTAACTTGATCTTGATCTTGCAACCACGCCAAAGATTTAGAATATCTAACAATAGATTTCTCTTCCCTTCTACTTCCAGAACCAACGAAAGAAGCTTGCAAATATAAACCATTTTCAGTTGTGGTAGGGTCAATGCTTCTTTTCTGACCATATTTTGGGGAAGTGTTCATTTCAGAAACTAAAAATGCAAAATATTGCTCTGCATCCCTATCAAATGGAATAGCTCTAACTTCCTGTTCAATTCTTTCTTTATCTTCCTTAGATAAAATAGAAAAACCTTTACCCATTAAGCCCTTTTCATGTTCCCTAATTATTCCCTCTAATTCTGTTTGAACTTCTGCCTGAGGTTTTCCCGAATTAAGAACTCCTAAAGCTTTCCTAGTCAATTCAGGATTGCTTAAAATTTTATCTTTATCATTATGATAATCTTGAGCAATATGCAAAGCATTAGCAACTCCAGGAAATCTTGATTCAACAGCAACATCAAACCTATCTAAAATCGGTGGAATTAATCCATTATTTCCTTTATCTGCATAATTACAAGTTGCGAAAAATGGCTGAGCTCCAGTTGAAATAAAATCATTTAAATAATTCCATTCCCCCCTACCAACTCCATTCAAAACAACCGCTTGATTTGACTCAGGCATACGATTAAACTCATCAAATATTTTTGGTCCGACTTGAACAAAATGTTGCCATACAACATCCTCTTCTCCCTGATGCATCTTACCATAATGGGGTCTTCCAACCATCTTTTCTTCAGTTAATTGAGGATTACCTCTAATCGCAACCCTTTTAACTAAATCCAATGGCAATCCATTAAATACTGATTGAAGATATTCTGCAGAAGTTGTTTTACCCCCACCATACTCTCCAAACAAAAGCATATTTCCTTTGTTTAATTCAGTTAAAGTTCCCATTAATAGTGCAGAATTATATCTTTCACCATTTGCTTCAAAGTCATCCCTAGATAAATAGAAATCGCTTCCAATTCTATCATACAATCCCTTCACTTTATCTTGAAGTTTTATTTCTGATTTAGCCATTTTGTTCCAACTCCTGATTAGAATTTTGATTGTCCCTTAGGACTTTATTTATACTAAATTCAATAGCATGAGATTTACTCCTAAATCTTCCTTCATCTACAACTTCATTTAAACAGACAATCGTATTTTCTTCAATTGTTATGCTTATTTTTTGTTTCATGGTATAATAGGCTACATTATGCCCTTTATAAAACTTTCTGTTTGTTCAGTATCTCCGATTGATATTTGATTTTTTTCAACAAGTTTTCTCTTTATGCTACCATGAATAGTGATTGGTACATTTTTTATTATAAAAAAATACTTGCCCATGACTCTATGGGAGATATTATTTATGTAATCAATACCAATGTGTATAGAGCTATCGCTAAATTATGTTAGTTACATTTCTGCCAAACCTATAAAATCGTAGAACAATGTTGTTTCAACAATATCAATATATCTTTTGAATTGAACATAAAACTTGAAATTCTTGTGACAGATCCATAAAAGATGCAATAAATTTGACATCATAAAATAGAAATATCTTATCAGATAATTACTGCTTTTACTTTTAATTTTTGCTTCATCTTCTACCCTGTAATTAGTTTCAATC
>JAFCCU010000002.1 GCA_017610005.1 Candidatus Woesearchaeota archaeon
ATGCATCTGCAGGACAGACGATGCTTAGCCCATATTAATTTGTGAGGGAGATCATGCCATCCGGTCTATAGCGAAGCGGTGACCAGTGGTCTCCCGAACCATGAATTAATTGACTTTCTTAAATACTCTTGGAGGTAAATCTTTAAACTCTTCTGGAATATATCTTGGAGGGCAATTTCTACTAAGCAAAACTCCTTTTGAAGTAATTTCGCTGGGTTCATAAAATAGTGGTTCTCTACCCAAAGTTGCAGAAAACATTAATTCGGTTGCCATTAAAATAGAAGTTAATGGCTTTCTTTCAGTATATTCGTCTCGCTTTTTTGTAAGTTCCTCTATTTTTTCATTATAATTTTCTGCTTGTAAACTTTCAAGAGTCTGTTTAAACCTCATTATTGAGATTCTCCTCCGAGGCATTCCTAAATTTTTATAAAAATCAAGAACAGATACATCAAGATTATTCTCCTCGAGAAGAATTTCCATTGCCCAATCTGTTGGATGAATTACCCTATGAAGTAAACTCATATCATTTCTTCCTTCTTCTTTTGCATGATCTTGAGCATCCCAAGCATGAGCAATATAAGGGGGGAAACCTTTGAAAGGCGTTCCTATTGCATTAGCTAAAGCAACAAGACCAGAACAAGCAGCAATTGCCATTACTGACATAGTTGAATGGTAAAAGGTATTTCCCTCTAGTTTCGCAATAGTCTCTTGGTTTGACATTTTTATTTGTAATGAACTATCCTTTTTCAATCTTATGGAAAATATAATATAGTGATTGTTAATTATTATGTTCATGTTAACTTACAAAGTCTGCCGATGTCCTTATTGTGGTACAGTCCAGTTATCCACTGCCAAAAAAACCTTCAAATGTGTAAGGTGCAATAAAACAAGGGTATTTACTAGCAAATTAAGCGTGCCAGTAATCAAAGAATTTGTGAATTCACGCCACGCAACTGAATTTATTCTAAAGTATAAAAAAGTAAAAGCGAAGTCTCTTGATGGATTTAATTAAGACTATTTCCCAAGAAAGATATTATGTTTAGTTCTAATAATTTTAAACTTAACAACTCCAGACTTCTTATTGGTAAATACAGTAATATTCCTATTTTTAGCTGCAACTATCGCTTCATTTCTATACCTTCCTGGGCAGAGGATTCTTGCTTTTACAACTTCTTCATCAACAAATGGTTTAGGAAGGCTTGGTGCAGATCTTATATTAAAGTCTGTTTGATCTAATTTTAATTTAATATTATATTTTTCCTCAAGATCCCTTAATTTTGCATAAAATTCATCCCACGTGGCTTGTTTTGCTGGTTTTTTACCATGTTTATATTCGAGATAATTTTGAATTCCCATTTTCGCGTTTAGCTTTTTACCAAGCTTGATTAAGTCAGGAATTTCTTTGTCATTTATCCCTGGCACCCATACTGGAGCAATAACTAATTCTGCTCCAAGTTTAGTTATATACTTACAAAGCTTAAGCACATGTTTTAATGGATATTTAGCACCAGCCATCTTATCTGTCATCTCTTGGCTTACCCCATTAAGGGAAATATTAAATCGGTTCATTCCAGAATCAAATAATTCTTTTGTTATCTCTTTAGTTAACATTGCTGCATTAGTATCCATTGAAATAACACTTACATTCTTAATAACAGATACTCCCTTGACTAACTTTATAAGTTCGCTATAAAAGAGAGGCTCGCCTTGGCACCCAATATGTATTTCTTGATCTTTTATTCCTTTAAACTCTACAACTTTTTTAATTTCTTCAATTAAATATTCAACTTCTACAACAAAATCATGCCACCTGCTTTTCCTTCCTTCAGAAAGAGAGCAGTAAATGCAATTTAGATTACAAGAAGTAATGGGTTTTATTTCAAGAAGACTGGAACCTCTATCAACAATCCCAAATGAGATGTTTCCTACAAGGGGAATGCCTGAAGAAGCGTGAATATAAGTTGTAGAATTGCCAGTCACCTTATTTTTTAAGTCTTTAATGTACTTTGCCAAGACCAACATTAATTTCTTTTCACAATCAGTAGAAAAAACTAGTGAATTAGGTTTTACTGAATACTCTCCGAGGGAGGAAAGCTCAAAGTTAGGCACTAGAAAACTAAACATTTTGTATAAAATAACCTCTGTATAATCCTTCTTTTGTACAAAACTTAAGTTTTCAAAACTTATTTCTCCCATAGTATACATTTATTACAACAATCTTTATAATATTATTGGGTGTTTTGTAAGATTCATGGCTGAAACAGAGATCAGGGTTACATTTGAAACATTATTCGAATTATTAAGACATGAAAAGAAAAGAGGGGAATTACAAAAGCTACCAGAAGGTTTTTTAGAAGATGTGGCAAAGTATCTTGGGCACAAAAAAGCAGTTGCAGTAGGTGATGAAAATGCAGCCAATCAATTAAAGCAAATATACAGAATAATTGAAGAACTATTTGCAGTTAGGGAAAGAAAGATAATTGAACTTGCAAGATTAAAAGCAACATCATTAAGACCAGAACATTCTGCAGAGATATTGCCTCATGAAGATGACCTTTATAAAAAATTAATAATATTATTAAAAGGTTTTAGAGACCAATTGTCTTTTAGACGGTCAGAAGTCAGAAGTCAGAAGTCAGAAGTCCGAAGTCCACAGTCTGCAGTAGTTAATCCAAACCCCCAACAGTCCGAAGTCCGAAGTCCGAAGTCCGAAGTCACTTCAGAAGAGATTAAATTTACATCTCCAGTGCCTAAATTCATGGGAAAAGACAAGGTTTATGGTCCATTTGAAGCAGAACAGGTAGTAAGATTGCCAAAACAATTAGCCCATGTTATGGTTTCTGGTGGGAAGGCAACATACGTTCAATAGACCAAAAGCTATTTAAATGCCACACATTTTCGTGAATTATTATGAAAATTCCAAAAGTGATTAGGAAATTTTGCCCCAACTGTGGCACCTATCATGATCATAAAGTAAAATCAGCTAAAAAAGCAACTCCTGGATCAGCCCATCCTTTATCTGCTGGCTCAAAAGTCAGACAGAGAGCAAGAGGAGTTAATCGGGGCTCAGGAAATAAGGGAAGATACTCAAGAAAACCTGTTTCTGCAAGGAAAAGAACCGGTCGAAAGACTACTAAGAAAACAGATCTTCGTTACACTTGTACTGAATGTAAGAAGACTCAAACCCAAAGAAAGGGAATAAGAACAAAAAAACTCGAGATAAAATGAAAGATTCAAAATTTATTAAGGTTAGATGCGGAAAGTGCAAAAATGAACAGATTATATTTGGAAAATGTTCAACTGTTGTAAGATGCCTTGTTTGTGGTATTGAACTAGCTACTCCCACTGGTGGAAAAAGCGATGTTAAATGCAACATCTTGGAGGTTCTAGATTAAATGTTGCTGATTCGCACTGGCTTGCCCGAGGAGGGAGAGCTATTATTGTGCGAGGTCAAAAAAGTTCATTTTCATTCTGTTTTTGTTAAAATTCTAGAGTATGGCATGGAGGGGATGATCCACATTTCTGAAATTGCTCCTGGGAGAATTAGAAACATTAGAGATTATGTTAGAGAAGGAAAATACATTGTTTGTAAAGTTCTTAGAATTGATCAAGTTAAACATCATGTTGATTTAAGTTTAAGGAGAGTAAATGAACGTGAAAGAAGAGGAAAAACTAACCAGATTTCCCTTGAAAATAGAGCAGAGTCAATTGTTGAACATGTTGCAAAAATAACAAAGATGGATGGAAAGGAGTTTTATTTATTGTTAACAAAAAAACTTTTTGAGGATTATGATTTTTTATACGACGCATTTTTAGATGTATCCGAAGGAAAGCTTGATTTAAGCAAGATTGGCATTCCAGACAAACAAGGAAAAGCATTGCAAGAAGCAGTTGTTGAAAAAGTAAAACCTCCAATAACTTCTATTAAAGGCAAGTTAGAATTATCTTCATTTTCTGCTGATGGTGTTGAAGTAATTAAAAATGGAGTCAAAAAATTAAATGATGAAGTTAAGGGAGGATATGAAATAAGGTATGATGGTGCAGGTGCGTATTCTTTGATTATTGAGGGCCCTGATTTTGAATACTGCGAAAAATTATTAAAAAAAATTCTAAAGAATTTAGAAGATTTCTTCTCAAAACATGATGGAGAAGTAAATTTTGAGAAAAAATAATGGCAAGGCACATTTTAAAGTGTGAAAAGTGTAACATTTATACAATGTCTGAGACTTGCAAATGTGGTGGAAAGGCAATTCCCATTAAACCTGCTAAATTTTCTCCAAAAGATTCTTATGGAGAATATAGAAGACAAGTAAAAAAAGTTGAGTGGAAAGAAAAAGGTCTTTTATAAAATCTTTCCGGATTACTTTGGCACAAACTTTTTAAACAGAACTTTCTCTCAAAATAACTATGGGATGGGACATAACAAAATTAAATAAAGTACCAAATTTAAAAGATGCAGTATTAATTGAAGGTTTGCCAGGAATTGGGAACGTCGGGAAAATCGCAGTTGATTTTGCAATTGAACAATTAAAACCAATTGAGGCTTATGACTTTTATAGTCACGCTATGCCTCATTCAGTTTTTGTAAATAAAGATAGTCTTGTAGAACTTCCAAAAATAAGATTACATATTATTAAGAGAAGGGGAAAGGTAGATTTAGTTTTTTTAACTGGAGACGTTCAACCAGTTGATGAAATCAGTAGTCATGAATTTACTGAAAGTTTGCTTGACCTTTGTGAGAAATTAAATGTTAAAAAAATAATTACAACAGGAGGAATTGGCATGAGCCAACTTGCCAAAGATCCAAAAATTTATATTACAGGAAATACAAAAGAAGCAGTTGAGGAATTTTTTGATAAAGGTCTTAAAAAGAAACTTGTTGGAGTTGTTGGGCCCATTGTGGGTGTTACTGGATTATTGTTAGGCCTTGCTCATAAAAGAAAAATTGGCGCAATAGCTTACCTTGTTGAAAGCTTTGCACATCCTTTGCACATTGGGATAAAAGAATCAAGAAATTTGTTAAGTTTGCTTGATAAAAAATTAAAATTAAAAATTAAATTTAAGAAATTTGATGAAACTGTCGAGGAAATTGCCCCTGCGGTTAAGATGAGAACTCAAAAATTAGGCAAACCAAAATTTCAAAAGGAAACAAGTTATATCGGGTGAAAATTATGAATATTACAAAAATCCATGGGAGAGAAATTTTAGATTCAAGAGGAAATCCTACTGTTGAAGTAGAACTATGCGCGGGAGACATTTGCAAAACTGCAATAGTCCCTTCAGGAGCATCAACAGGCACTCATGAGGCTGTTGAACTTCGGGATAAAGATAATAGATATCATGGCAAAGGCGTAAAAAAAGCTGTTGCAAATGTTTCTAAAATTGCAGAAGTTGTAATTGGAATGGATGTAACTTCTCAAAGAGAAATTGATGAGGCCATGATTAAACTTGATGGCACAAATAATAAAGGAAATCTAGGTGCTAATTCAATTTTAGCTGTTTCAATGGCCGCTTCCAGGGTCGCAGCAAGGCTTGCTAATAAACCATTATGGAAGTACTTAAGCGAGTTTGCAGGCACAACACCTAAAATGGCGGTTCCTTATTCAAATGTTATTAATGGTGGAGAGCATGCAGGTAACGAACTTGCAATTCAGGAGTTTATGATTGTGCCCCAGTTAAATGAGATTAATGAAAATGTTAGGGCAGTTGCTGAAGTTTATCATCAGTTAAAATCAATTTTAAAGAAAGATTATGGCAAGGGAGCAACTAATGTTGGAGATGAAGGGGGTTTTGCTCCTGCATTAAAAACAGGAGATGAAGCATTAACACTTCTCACTCGCGCAATTGAAGATGCAGGCTACAAGGGCAAAGTAAAAATTGCAATGGATCCTGCAGCAAGTGAATTTTTTTCAGATGATATGTACCATCTTGAAAATGATTTAACTAGGGAACAATTAGCCGATTATTGGGAAAGACTAGTTAATGATTATGATATTGTCTTAATAGAAGATCCTTGTGCAGAAGATGACTTTGAAGCATTTAGACTTGTAACAGAGAAATTTGGTAATAGAATCCAAATTGTTGGAGATGACCTTCTTGTAACAAATGTAGAAAGAATCAAGCTTGCACTTGAAAAGAAATTGTGTAATGCTCTTCTATTAAAAGTCAATCAGATAGGAACATTAAGTGAAGCAGTTGACGCAGCAAACCTTGCATTTGAGAATGGATGGAATGTAATGGTTTCTCATAGATCTGGAGAAACTGAAGACACATTTATTGCTGACATGGCAGTTGCTCTTGGGTGTGGTCAAATAAAACTTGGCGCCCCAGCAAGAGGAGAAAGAACTGCAAAATACAATCGTTTAATTAGGATAGGTGAGGAATTGTAAATCTTCCCAAAATTAACCTTTTTTTTAAAAATCTTTCAATAATTCTTGCACAATTCTTAATAGTATTCTAATTCTTTGTTAAAACATGAAATTCAAAGATGAACAAATCATTCACAGCTTACGAATGGATGCAAGAACCCCATTAACCACGCTTGCAAAAAAAACAGGAATTCCTACAAGTACTTTATTTGATAGAATTAAAAAGCAAGAGAGCAGTGTTATCAAAGGTTATACCTCCCTTCTCAATTTTGAAAGATTAGGCCTTAAAACTTTTACAATTTTAATTAGTACTCCATCCAAAAAAGAATTGGTTGAGTTCTTAAGTACACATCCTAATGTTAACTCCTTGTCAAGGCTTGGAAATGGTTATGATTTCATGCTTGAGGGAGTTTTTAGGGGTAGTAAGGGGGCAACCCAGTTCATCAAAGGCATAAAAAAAGAATTTAGCATAAATGATATTTTAACGGCCAACATAAGCGAAGACTTGAAGCGAGAAGGTTTTTTTGAAGCCTAAACATCCCTCAGTCGTCAGTCTTTAGTATATATTAACACCCCAGACCCCAGACCATTATAGGGTTTAAGGTATAAGGTATAAGGTTTAGGAAATGGTATTTTTCACTTCAGACTTTAGACTTTAGACTTTAGACTTTAGACTATTAGAAACCTTTATTAATCCAAAGAAGTTAATAATATCATGATTCTAACAGATATTCCAGATGATTTAATTAATGCCTGTAAAATCGCAAGTGAAGCAAGAGAATTTGGCAAGAAGCTAATTGTGCCAGGGGCTAAACTTTTAGATGTTACAGAAAAAATAGAAAATAAAATTATTGAACTTGGGGGGAGAATTGCATTTCCTCCTCAGATTTCTTTAAATCATATTGCAGCACATAATTATCCTACAGCAAATGATGAAGTTATCTTTAAGGATCAAATATGTAAGCTTGATGTGGGGGCCCATATAAACGGATACATCGGAGATACTGCAACAACTGTTGATTTATCTGGTAAAAATGAGGTGCTTATTAAGGCAGTAGAAGAAGCATTAGCAGCTGCGATTTCACTTGCAAAACCAGGGGTGCAACTTTGTAAAATTGGGGAAGTAATCCACGCTGCAATAACAAAACATGGGATCTCACCTGTTAGAAATTTGTCAGGTCACGGCCTCGGTGTATATGGCATTCATGAACCTCCCACTGTTCCAAATTATAACAATGGGGATACACAAATTTTAGAAAAAGGAGAATTAATTGCAATCGAACCATTCTCTACAAATGGTGTGGGGCTTGTGCAAGAAGGAACATTTGCAACTTTATTTTCACTGGTAAACTTAAGACCTGTAAGAATGCCTGCATCAAGAAAAATTCTAAAGTTTATCAATGAACACTATGGAAAATTAGTTTTTGCAAAACGCTGGCTTAAAAAACACTTTAAGGCTATCGAAGTAGAGTTTGCAATGCGCGCAATGGTACAAGCAGGAATTCTACACGCATATCCCCCTCTTGGAGAACAAAGCAAGGCCATGGTTGCCCAAGCAGAACATACGCTTCTAATTGAAGCTAATGGGGCAAGAGTTTTGACTAAGTTAGTTAGAAGTTAGAAGTCTGAAGTCTGAAGTCTGAAGTCTGAAGTCTGAAGTCAGAAGTTTGAAGTTTAATATATGCTGAAGACTGGTTATACAAGATTTGAAGAGCTCAAAATTGTTGATGCAATGAAGTTAAACATTATAATCACAACAAAGGTAATCATGCAATAAAGCGTTGTACTTTTGATCAAATTCTGACCTTTTAGATAATTCTCTGAAAGTTTATCAGATCCTGATTCAATACCATTAACAAGTATAGTCATAACCCACACAATTTCAACAACATATAATCCCACAACTATTTGGAAAAAATACGCAGGCACACCATCTCCAAACATAGTTAATATCCCTGCACCTCCGCTCCCTAGTGGTGTTGTCGCATCAAGAGAAGCTATGCTTGTTCTAAGTTGCCCTAAGATATTAACAATCATGCTAGTAATACCTATCACAATTCCAGAAATAACAGGCGCCATAAATGAAATTTGAGATTTCATACTGGAAATAATTTCAGCCATTAAATCTAATAATCTTTCATTAACTCTGTGAATTTCTTTAATGTATTCTGCAACAGTTAACAGTGTTCTAGATGCAACTTGGGGCCCTTTTTTGGATGACTCCATTAAAACCCTCATACTGCTTCTAATAACATTTGAAGGATATTCCACTAATGCTCCAACCTTATTATCAAAAATTGCTTGTTTAATACTCATTCCAAGGTCTGAGATATTTGTTGCAACAGTTGTAAAAAATTTCCCAGTTCTTGTACCTTGCATAACCTTAGCAACATTTTGAAAAGCAATTTCTGTTGGGATTCCATCTCCAATTCTATTTCCTAATTGAAATAATCCTGAAGCAAATTCGCGCTCAAGTTTTTTAGTCTCTTCCCTAATTTTAATGATGTTTTGAGATTTAAATTTATAGTATAAACCAACCCCTATTCCAAGCCCCAGGGTAACACATAAACTTAGAAGGGCTGCACCAACACCATAAGGCCCAATCATATTTTTATTGGATATGTCCATTTTATAACCAAATACTTTAAAATTCATAAAAAATGGTTCTTCTGCCATCAATACTGCGCGGTCAGTAATTGCCCCATGAATTAATGGATAAAATCCAATTAAACAAAGAATTCCTCCTACTGCTAAAGCCATATAAAATGGATCAATGGAAAGCTCTTTATTACCTAATTTAATTATGATGTTTTTATATTTTTTATATCCTGGGAACTCATCTGTAATATCACTTTCTCCGTAACCAGTGGGCCTTTTTGTTAAAATAATCCTCCCCATGATATACACAATAATTGGCAGAGTCACATTATACAATACTGCTAAGTATAAAGCAACAGTATTAGGAGTCATATCTTCGCTAGTCATAAAAGAGGTCACCATTGGTAAAATTACTAGTCCTAAAATTGGTAAGATGATCCCTAACATGTGTAGCACTGTAATTGGGGACTTTAAATCATGAGTGTAATGAAGCATTTTTTCATATGTTTCATTTAGTATTACATCAAGTGCTTTTTCTAAAAGCGATACCCTTCTATCTTCAGAAGGTTCAAATAATGAGCTCTCAATTAAGTGGAATGCTTCAATAAATTCCATATTCCATTTACGCCAGGTTTCAAGGTATGCATCAAGAGAACCTTTCACTGTATCATACTTATTTGTTTCAACATCCCATAACACTTTTTTAAAATCTAAAGATAGTGGAGGGGAAAGATGTTCTGATGCAAATTGTAAAGCATTTTCAAAGTTTGAAGTATGCCTCATATAAGTTACTACATAAAATACTGATTGCACCATTTGATTGCTGGCTTTTAAGCGCCAAGAATTTGCAATAAAAAACGGCATTTTTCTTAATAAAAACATAAGCATTGCGCCAATAATAATGAAATATAAGACAAAGCCCATTTTATTAAATACCGCAAATGCCACCAAACTTCCTACAACAATTAATATTAATGGAAGTAAAAAGGATAGTGCTAAAACCCCTCCAGGAGTTGTATCTAAATGAGATATTCTTATAGCTTCTCTTAAATCAGCAGATTCTTTTGGGCTTGGCTGTATTTTAAATAAATTTCCTGCAAATTGGCAACCTTTTTCATAGTATGTTAAAGGTGTTGGCATAAATTGAGCTTTAAATTTACCATATTGCTCAGATTTCTTAGCAGTATTTTCTAAAGGCACATCATTAAGTTCTTTTGCAATCTTTTCTTTATATTTTCTTATAATCTCCTCTTCAGAACCCATTTTAAGTGTGTTTTACCTTATTGACTGCTTCTTTTAACCATGCTTTCCATAGGGAAAAAATCCTCTTTGAATCTAGTCTCCCTCTTTCTTCTTTTACATTTTCAGAGATTCTATGAAATTCATCATTTGCTTGGATTACAAATTCAGCTTCTAAAATTATTGGAAGATTTTCTTTTTCAGAAACATTTACTATCTCCTCTTTAATCTGCGCGCGTAATAAAACATTTTCCCACACAGCATCCCAATTTCCAGACCACTCCTTAACATTTTCAGCAATTTTCTTTAATATTTCACAATCTCCTTCAAGTAAATCTTTAGTTGGTACAAGCTCATCTTTTTTAGCATCGTATTTCATTAAGTCAACAAAACCATGTTCTAAAAGTGGGTCATTTTCCCATTCTTTTCTTACTTCAGTGATCTGTGTTACCCTTCTCCATTTATGAAGGCCATCAGGACTTTTAATGGGGTTTGCAACAATAATGATATCAGTTGCCTTAAATGAGGTTTTTGGGACACCTAAATCATTTACAACCCTATCATAAACACCATATGGAGAATCTCCGTGGATTGTACCTGCCACAACATTTGCCATAGCCCCAACCCTCATTGCTTCATATAATGCCAAGGCTTCGGTAGATCTTACTTCACCAATAATCAAACAAGAGTCCCCCAATCTTAATGTCGTTCTAAGGCCTTCGGCTGCTGGAACTTCACTCGTGCCTTTGGTCATTGCTGATGCTACTTTCATATGTTGAATATTATACCCCATATCTCGAAGGGCACTAGTAGGTAACTCTAAAGTATCCTCTATTGTAATTATCCTATACCTTCGCATAATTTCTGTTAAAACTGCACCAAGCAAGGAAGTTTTACCTGCCGATCTTGTTCCTGCAATAAGCATAGTTCTTGACCCATCCACAATAAAAGAAATCAAACCCGCTGCCAAAGGAGTTAACATCTTCTTTTGAATGTATAATGGCAATGTCCAAGGTTTATCTCTATGCCTTCTAAATGCATAAGCTAAACCACTTGGATTAAGAGGTTTTGAAATCACAGCAATCCTTGCTTTTGCCCCCGGTAATTCAAGTCCAGTATCTAAAATAGGGTTGGCTTCGTCTAAGGGTCGTCCTGAAATCATTCTTAATTTTGTGGCCCAAGATTCAACTTCTGTATGGGTAGGTATTATATTTGTTTTACAGTCTCCGTAATCTGCATGGACAAGGAAGATTGGAGTTCTTCCAGTAGGACTGTTAACTGTGATATCTTGAATTTTAGTATCTTTTAATAAAACTTCAATCATTCCAAAACCTACTGTATATCTAACTAGAATTTCAGCTAGTTGGACTTTTTCTTTTTCAGTTAAATCAATCTTATTGTATTCTGCAAGTTCTTCAATTAGGTCATGGCCAACATTCAAAAAAACTTGCCTCATTCTCTTTGGATCTACAAATTCTTGTTCAGTAGGTTTATGAGATGCAAGCACTTTTTTTGCTTGATCAAGTAGTTCATAGCGATCTTCGGAAAGAGTAAACTCTGGGGGCACTGCATGGTACAATGTTTGAATTGTGTCTTTTAATCTAAATATTGTTATTTCAGTTCCATCATCAAGTTTGTAGGCATCAATTTCTTCAGCGTCATTAGGGTATGCTGAAGCAAGCTTAGTATACATAAAATCAGGTTTTATTGTAGGTGTAAAAATCCGCCTGTAAACATCCCTATTTCCAATTTTATAACCTGCAAGATGAGGTTTTGCAATTTTGACAATTTTAAGTTTAGAAAGTTCATTGTCAATAGGTTTTAACATATCAATAAATGCCCTAGTGCACTGTGCTCTTGCCTTACTGGTCTCTTTGTCATAGATGATATTTCCTTCTCTAATGAGTCTTTTTGTTTTTACATAAGCCCCTAATGGATCACTTTTAATTAACTCAAAAAGTAGGTTTTTTATCTGCATGTAATAGGCACTTGCAAGTTGTACTGCCCCTATAATATTTAACCTTTCAATATTAAAGGTATTTTTATCTCTGATTAATCTTAAGTAAGCAGAAGCAACATCATTTAGAAGGGCTGTTTGATCTACACCATATTCATAGTTTCTTTTTTGAGCAAATATAATTTTAGTTGTGCCTTTAGCTTCAGTTAATCTTTCAACTGTGGCACCCATGCACTCTTCATTATCTTCTATTGATGGAGATAGCTGGCACTTTTCACACTTAACAAGAAGTATAGTCTCTTCACCCTCATGCTCTACCGAATAAGGGCACCCCTCTTTTTTTTTACTTTCACCCATGTAAGGCACCAAAAATTATATAATGTAGTGCGAGTAATAGTTGTATATAAATATGTCGGTGAGGGCAAGATGACAGAATCAAAGACCTTATTTGGGAAAAAACCAACAGTTGAAGAAAAACCAGAAATTGATAATTCTATTTCTAATAATATTAATCGGAGAATTAGAGTATTAGAAGAACGGTTTCAAAATCTTGCGAAGAAACAGCAAGTAACTGAAGAAAATATGCTTGAAACTAATAAAGATCACGAGACTCAACTTAAAAGATTAACTCAAGAAGTTGAAGATTTGAGTAAGAAGTATTTGGCATTAAGAGATCGTCTGCAAGATATGGGTCATGAAATTGATTCAAAAGCTGCACAGCAAGAATTTTTAGTTGTTAAAAAATATTTAGAGTTATGGAAACCAGTTAATTTTGTTTCTGAACAAACTGTTGAGAGATTAATTAATGAAAAATTAAAAGCTAAAAAAGGCAAATAGAAAAGTTTATATTCAGTAATAGTTTTTATTGAGGAAAGATGGCGTTATTTGATTCAAAAAAGAATGGTGATAAACCAGTTAGTAAACCAATTTCTTTACCTATTGATAAAATAGTTGATATGAGAAAAAATGGATTATCTAATAACCAAATTGTTGAAGCCTTGCAAAAAGAAAACTATTCGACTACGCAAATTTTTGATGCAATTAATCAAGCTGAATTAAAAGGAGATACTGGTCCTCAGGGCCTTGAACCAATGCCTGGGGCGCCTGATGTCCCATTATCATTAGACCCTCCTCAAATGGAACAAATGCCCCCCTTTCCTAGCCCTCAAACAGTTAATATTGAGACTCCTTCTGCTGGAATGTCAGAAGATGAACTTGTTGAAAAAATTGAAGAAGTAACTGAAACTATAATTGAAGAAAAATGGAAAGACTTTGTAGAAACTGTAGAAAAAGTAATTGAGTGGAAAAGCGCATTTACTGAACGTGTTGATTCTATGCAAAAAGATGTTGATTATCTAAAAGCAGAATTTGATAAATTACACACCGCAATTTTAAGAAAAGTTGAGCAGTATGATAAATCAATGGGCAATGTGGGGGCGCAACTAAAAGCAATGGAAATGGTCTTTAAAGATGTGTTACCAAAATTTACTGAAAATGTAAACAAACTTTCTTCTTATACAAAAAAAGTTAAGAAAAAGAAGTAGATAATTTCTCTAGTAGTAGTTCAAATGAAGTATCCGTTCCATGAATTATAAATGCAGTTTTCATAATAAGAAGAAAAAATGATAGAGCTATATTAAGTTTTGAACTCTTAATCCCGTGTTAAGAATTGTATTGCTAGTGTAGCAATTAACATAAAGACAAATAATCCAATCACTTTAGCATTAAAAACTATTGAGAATGCATTTCCAAAAAATGCATTATCTCCTGAAGCTGTTTCATTTCCCGTATAATTACCAGAAGTATCTTCGTTTAGCAAAGGATTACCATACATTGTTCCAAGAGCATAAAGCACAATAAACAGCATTGCACCAAATACCCACCCCACTGTGGCTATTCTTTTTTGACCACCCATAAATGTAATTATTTCATCTTGTTTTAATCCCATAAACATTGGGATTGCGTGCATAAAGAAGAAAAATACAATCATTAAGGAAATCCATGGCAGCATTGTTTTAATCATGAAGATTAAATCAGCAGAAAGTATTGCTAGAAGTGCAATCATTGCAGCAATCGCCGCATGGAGGTTTTTTTTATCATCCCCAAATAAATGTACAACTTCAAGCAAGCCATAAAGAATTGCAAATAAGAAAATTACAATGAAAATTACTGCAAATCTATCAAGTAGTGCTGTGCTTATTGGAGTTGCCATTATTCTAACATTCCCTTAAAGTAATCAAGGAAGCTTCCAAGACCATTCTTGGCATTACCTTCACTGCTGCCCCCCACTAGGAAAAATACAAATATTAAAAATACTGCGAGTATTACAATCATCGCCATTGTTTCTGGGTCATTTAAAAATCCAAAGAATCTTGGGAATCCGCTTTTATTCCACCAACCTGCAGCTTGACCAAATATATACAATACAAGGCCAAATGCAACGAGTACAACTATCGATGTTAGTGGTGAATTTTTTACCTTTAATTTTGCTCCAAAAACACCCACAATTAACATAACCATAATAATTGCAATTATTAAAACACCTACATTTGGGACAGCGGTATTAATTATCTCAACAGGATCCGCGCCTGTAGGATAAGAGTTTGTAACATGGGGTATTACAAAAAGTAATCCCAAGATCATTGCAAGGATTATATGGATATTTTTCTTGCTGTCTCCAAATAACTTTATCCTATCTAATACTGCATAGGTAATTGTAAAAATTAACATAAATGGAATTAGTGAATCTGCTAAACCCATTTTGTCAAACCATATAAATAAATCAGTGAAATTTGCCATTTTTAGTCCTTATCTTTACTTACTGTACTTTTCCCAGTCGTTACTGCAAAAATAAATCCTACCACAATTCCTAGTAGTACTACTCCTGCTACAATCTCGCTATTATAAAAGTTTTGCATCCAATCCCATGCTGGTTTAAGCCATCCTAGGGCCCCTAAGAAGATTAAGACCATCACAATTAGTATGATTACATAAAAAAATGTTTTCCATCCTTTTTCAAGTGAAATTCCATCTTTGTCTTGGGTAAGCATTCCAACAAGTACCAAAAAGAAGAATGAAAAAATCATCATCAAAACAATGTTTGCTGATACTTCTGTTAAAATCTCAACTAGTCTTACTGATGCTACAACAAAAAAAGCAACAACAAATGCCACAATTGCGTTTAAATTCTTTTTTGGCTGATCTGTTTCACCATCCATGCTCTTTGTTAAACCAAAAATCTTAGATTTTTCTAGAACAGCAAAAACAACAGTAAAAACCAATAAAAATGGCAACACAACATCGTATAAACCTATACGATTCATAAATTCAATTACTCCACGGAATGTGCTCGCCATTTTTTTGTAGTCTAATATGGAAGTGTATAATATTTAAATGTTTCGAATTAAATGGAAAGATCCATTTAATCAGTCTGAAGTAAGAAGTCTGAAGTAAGAAGTCTGAAGTAAGAAGTCTGAAGTAGGAAGTCTGAAGTCTGAAGTAAGAAGTCTGAAGTAGGAAGTCTGAAGTCTGGAGTAAGAAGTCTGAAGTAGGAAGTCTGAAGTGAAAAACACTATCAATCATACCGTATACCTTAAACCCTTCACCTTAAACCTTTAAAACTGTTACTTCTGGGTTTCGCTAAAGATTTATAAATTCTTTAAAGTTTTATAATTATTATGAAAATTTATCTTAGTCACTCACGAAAATTTGATTTCAAAAGGGAGCTTTACAAACCAATTAGGAGAAGTAAGCTTAATCGCAAACATGAAATCATTTTACCACATGAACATTCGGATGAATGGTTTCCTTCCCAACAAGAATTGCAAAATTGTGACTTAATGATTGCTGAAGCATCTTTTGAATCACAAAGTTTGTCAACTGAGCTTCAGTGGGCAGTATCCTTTGGAGTTCCAATTATCTTGGCAGTTAAAGAAGGTAAGGAGCCTTCAGCCATAGCAAAACCTGTTGCTAAAAAGACTATTGTATATGCTAATGAAAAAGAGCTAATAAGAAAACTTCAAGCAGAACTTCTTTAATAATTTTCCAAAATCCACAGATTGGTACTAATTTTTGGAGCTAACTTCTCAAGCTCATCTCGAGATACCCACTTACATTCCCCTTTAGGTTCTCCGCTAATGTGATCATACAAATATTGTTGAAGCTCATATGAAGAGTCATTTTCCATTTCAACAAGGGGTTTGCCTGTTTTAACTAGCTTAGCTTGGATTGGCAATGTGTTTGGATCAGTAATCTTTAGAAATTCCCACTCTTTCCCACTCTTAACTATAAGAAAGTTATCTCCCTTTTTAACTATTGCAATTAAGGCCCTATCCATAATAAGATAAAATAAAAGAAGTAGTATAAATAGTTTAGGTCTTAAGCAGGCAGTCGAAAGTACTTAAGACTTTAGACTTCTTACTTCAGACTTAAGCAATGCATCTGCAAGGCTTGTAGCCTCTGTTAAGTGCAGTTGCTTTAGTTTTAAACACAATTCTTGACTTTGGTTTAATGTTCTTTGCAAATGGACATTCTTTAATGTGGAATTTCTTGCCATTTTCAGAAACAACAAAAACTTTCTTGTGACTATTTCCATTAGTAACTGGTTTTTTAACTGTCAAAAGATCAGACTGCTTGGATTTAATATTATCCATAATTTCGACCATTCTTTCTTGAGCTTGACTTAGCCCAATAACGTCACTTTGTAGTTTGATAATATCACTTTTAGCTAATCTAAAGGAATTGACAACATTTTCTTCGAGTTGATTCATATTAGTACCACCAAACGATAGTAATAATAGTTCCTTTTTAAAGCTTCCGGTATGCTCTCGAGGAGAAAGTAAAATAAGAAATTTTTAAAATTCACAAAGAAAACAGAATAATTAAGAGACCTAGAGTTGGATTTAAGATTGTTAGCATAAATTTAATATATCCCTTATAGTCCTCTAAATTTTATGGTTAATCCTTACATGGAGATGCTTCTAGCTACGATAATTTGGAGTACCTCCGGGGCTTTTGTTAAACTGTTAAGGCTTCCGGCAACCTCATTATCTTTTTTCAGACTTGCTACGCCTACTTTAATTTTGGCAATTTTCTTTCTAGTAAAAAGATCAACGCCTTTTAGAAAAAATCCTAAGTTTATGATTTTGGCTTCTTCATTAAATGCAGTAAGAATGTTTTTTTATTTTGTTGCTTATAATCTAACAAGCATTGGGAATGCAGTTATCATGCTGTTTACCTGGCCTGCTTTTGCAGTTATTTTTGGAAGAATTTTCCTAAAAGAAAGGTTACCATTGAAAAGGATACTGCTCTTAATATTTTCTTTTGCTGGGATTATTTTAGTTTATTTAAATAAACCCCTTACATTTGGCAATAAAGATTTTTTAGGAATGAGTGCGATGGTTTTATCTGCTGTAGTCTACTCATTAACAGTCATAATTTATAAAAAAGAAAGTAAAAATTACTCAAATTTAGAAACAGTATTTTGGCAAAACTTAGTTGGGGCATTCGTATTCTTGCCGTTTTTATTTATTAATAAACCTTGGCCAACATTGTTTCAGGTTGGGCTTGGCTCAGTTTTTGGAATAATAATCGGCATTGCAGGATTTGGACTGTTCTTTGCAGCTTTAAAGAAGCTATCCACTTTTTCTGCTTCAATTTTAGCATATTTAGAAGCAGTATTCGCAGTTATTATCGGAGTAATATTTTTCAAAGAAATTCTTGCATGGAATGTGGTTATTGGAGGGGTTGTAATCATAATCTCCAGTATAATCCTAAAACTCCAAACCACAAAAGTTTGAGGTGTAGGGTTTAAGAAATGATGTTTTTCACTTCAGACTTTAGACTTCTTACTTCAGACTGCTATGGGGTTTAAGGTATAAGGTTTAGGAAATATTGTTTTTCACTTCAGACTTTAGACTTCTTACTTCAGACTGCTAATGCCATTCGCATTTCTTTTTCACAGCAAAACAATCAACAGTAAAGTCTTGCAATTGCAAAATCTCAAGTTGAGTACATTGGCTTCTAACCCATTGATCTGAACATGGAAAGTTACAATCCATTTCAAGAGGTTCATTATATTGCATATCAAAAGGAAGCCCAATACATTTTGGTTCTCCATAAGTAAAGCCATAACAAGTGTCCGAATAACTATCTACAACAGTTGCTCTTGCAGTAAATCCAATACATGGTTTTTCCCAATAAAAAAGACCTCTTGAAGGACAAACTGGCCCACATAATGGTCCGCCTACACTTTTTGGGAAAAAATATGCTCCAAGTGCCAAAATAAGAAGAATTACTAATATCACATGAACTAGTTTCATTATCAATTATTCAATGTGCAAATATAAAAATCCTTCGTTAGCTTTTTAATTGATGAATGATTCTTTTTTGGTATGCACACTGCACTTTATTATAAATGGGAGGAGCAGGGTAGACCTGCTTTAACGAGGATAAAGAAGAGGGATTCTATCCCTCCTCCAGAGAAACTAGAATTCTTAGCGATTTTACCCGAGAACCCAGCACAAGTTTTGGCTCAAATTTATCAAACTCAATTAGTTTTCGCATATAGAGGGATAGCAAAGCCAATTGATTCTCGTTATCCTAATGGTGTTCAAGGTTTCGTGATTGAAGCAACAGATGAAGTTCCAGAAGAAGATGAAGCTCCAATAGAAAGAGGGTTTGATTTTCAAAGATGGAAAGCCCCAGTGGGGCTTCACAGGGAATTGGTAGACCATAGAAAGGCTTTAGGAGATGCGGTAAGATTTTATCTATTTGATCCACTCTTGGCTGCTCGCTATGGAAATAAATCTTACTTGATTGTGAGAGACAAAGCGCTTAAAGAGTTAGAATGTAATGATCCTAATCTCCTTAATATACAAGACTTGATTGATTTGGAGTCTAAACTAGGGATTATCCTGAAAATTGCAGATGTTATGTTTGAAGGAAACGGGAAAGCGGAAATGAGGGCAATGGGGCTCTTCAATGTTAAAGACACTTCTAAACAATCAAGATACCTTTAACCCGAAAAGTTTAAATCCTCTTTTTTATGAAGGATACATTAATCCAGGGCTTGCACGCTGGTGGAAAAATAATCAAAGCTTATTTTGGTCAAACCTTAGAAACAGAAGTTAAACAATCTCAATCTCACATTGTTACTAAGGCTGGGGCCAAGGTTACAGACTATAAGGGGGAAGAAATTAACTTTGAAGTCATTCCTGAAACTTACAAGAGAAATTTTGAGATTGCAATAGCTCCTCCATCGATACATCCAGAATTAATTGAGCTTATCCGAAAAGTTTAAATAAGACTGCTGATTCAATTGACTTAAGTTTTTCTGAAAATGATAAAGCTTCTGAGAGGGTAGTATAATGGAAACCAAAGATAATGTACTAAAAACTGGCACCACTACTATGGGTTTAATGTGTAAAGATGGTGTAGTTCTAGCAGCTGACAAAAGAGCAACTGTTGGTAATTTTATCGCAGATTCAAAAGCACAGAAGATTCATGAGATCGCACCCCATATTGGAGTTACTATCGCAGGCAGTGTTTCAGATGCACAATTAATTATTAAGATCTTAAAGGCAAATGTAAGATTAAAAGACATTGCCACTAGGAGAAGTTCAAGTGTAAGAGAAGTTGCAAATTTCCTTTCTGGAGTGATCTACTCAAGCATAAGAAAATTCTCTGCAATTCCTAGCATTTCTCATTTTATTATGGGTGGAAAAACATACGATGGATATGAGCTTTATGATATTTATCCAGATGGTTCATTAACTGAAATTGAAACCTTTGTATCAAGTGGTTCTGGTTCAGTTATGGCACTTGGTGTTTTAGAAACTGATTACAAAGCAGGCATCAGTATTGAGGAAGGAGTAACTCTAGCTAGAAAGGCATTAACGGCAGCACTTCGTCGTGATTCTGCATCTGGTTCAGGGGTAGAAATTATATCAATTACTAAAGATGGCATCAAAAAGATGTTTGAAAAGGATTTAAGTGTTGATATTAGAAAGTAAAGGTGTTTCTATTGCCAGATATAATAAAAGAAATACTCAAGCATATACCGGATAAGAAAATCTCTGAAGCCGCATTTGAAGGAGCAAATATTGTGCTCTACACTAAAGATGCAAAGTTCTTTAGAGAGAATAGCAGTTTAATAAAAGAGATAGTTAATACTATCAAAAAAAGAATTGAATTAAGACCGGATCCTTCCATATCCATGGAGGAAGATGATGCTGAAAAAGAGATTAAAAAATTAATCCCTAAAGAAGCAGGGATCACAAATATTATCTTTGATGGCCAACGTTCCAAGGTAATAATAGAGGCTGAAAAACCAGGACTTGCAATTGGAAAAAGAGGAGATATCTTAGCAACAATTCGAGAAAAATGTTTCTGGATCCCAGTTATTAGAAGAACTCCTCCGATTAAATCTGCATTAATTGAAAATATTAGGGGTGTATTGTATGAGCATAGTGATTACAGAAGGAAATTTTTAGACAAAGTAGGCCATAGGATTTATGATGGCTGGATTCGAGAGAAGAAACAAGAATGGATAAGAGTTTCAGTACTTGGTGCAGGGAGGCAGGTAGGAAGATCATGCTTTTTATTACAAACTCCTGAAAGTAGGGTATTATTGGATTGTGGAATTGATGTTGCTTCTTCTGAAAAAGATGCTTACCCTTATCTTGATGCACCTGAATTTAATATTAAAGAACTTGATGCAGTAATCCTCTCTCATGCACATTTAGACCACTGTGGTTTTGTGCCTTATCTTTTTAAATTCGGTTTTAGGGGTCCAGTTTATTGCACTAAACCAACAAGAGATATTGCAGCATTATTGCTTTTAGATTATGTAAAAATTATGCGTTCAGAAAATAAAAAACCAATATTTGACCAAGATGACATTAAAGAGATGGTTAAACATACTATAACTTTAGAATTTGAAGAAGTAACTGATATCACACCTGATTTGAGAATTACATTATATAATGCTGGGCACACAATTGGTTCAGCAATGATTCACATACATGTGGGCAATGGTCTTCATAATATGATGTATACAGGAGACATGAAGTATGGAAAAACTGAATTATTGAACCCTGCTGCAACCTCTTTTCCAAGACTTGAAACTTGTATACTTGAAAGTACATACGGTGGAAGAGATGATATTTTACCAAGAAGGGCAGACTGTGAAAATGAATTAAAAGATATTATTGCAAAGACCATTAAAAGAAAAGGAAAGGTTTTAATTCCTGTTTTAGGTGTTGGACGAGCTCAGGAAGTGATGGTAGTTGTTGAAAAGATGTTAAAAGAGAAGAAGCTCAAAAAAGTTCCAGTTATAGTTGACGGAATGGTTTGGGATGTTACAGCAATTCATACAACCTATCCTGAATTTTTAAACAGAGAACTTAAAAAAATGATCTTTCATAAAGACACTAATCCTTTCTTATCTGAATGTTTCAGGAGAATTGGCTCTCAAAAAGAACGTAGTCAAGTTATCGAAGATGAAGGCCCTTGTATAATTATGGCAACCTCCGGAATGCTTGTTGGCGGCCCTTCTGTTGAATACTTAAAACGCCTTGGAGATAATCCTAAAAACTCCCTAGTCTTTGTATGTTATCAGGGAGCAGGCTCTTTAGGAAGAAGAATTCAGAGAGGAGAAAAAGAATTAATTATGGCAACAAATGGAACCAAGCAAGAGATATTGCATTTGAAAATGGAGCACCACACTATCTCTGGTTTAACTGGACACTCTGGAAGAAATGAATTAATGAACTTTATCCAAAACTGTAGTCCTAGACCTAATAAGGTAATTTTTAATCACGGTGAAAATTCAAAAGTTTTAAACTTAACAAGCTCCATGCATAAACGCTTTAGAATTGAAACAATCGCACCAAGAAATCTTGAATCTGTTAGAGTTAAGTAGTCTTCAGACTTCTTACTTCTTACTTCAGACTGCTAACTGTTTGATCGCAAGTTTTATATATTTGTATAGTAAAATAGTGTCTGAGGGAAAAATGTCAAAAAAGGTGTTTTTAGTATTACTAATACTGCTATGTGCTAGTTTTACATATGCAGAAGAATCATTAGATGTTCAAATTGAATTGATTGCAAATGACTTTTCACTTGTACAAGGCACTAATCAATTTGCAGAGTATGGGATAAAACTTACTAATCCTTATTCTTATGAAGATACCTTTGAATTTCGTGTAAAAGATTTTTCTTGGAATATTTGGACTAATCCCTTATCTGATTATGTTGGAGGGGGAGTGGATGTTCAACCAGGCGAAACTTATGAAGTCCAGCTTTTTATCGCCCCCACAGGAACTAAAAATATTGGAAGATATTCTATTCCTTTAACAATCACAACAAGGTCTAATGGGGAAAAAATCCAAAAGAATCTTGTTGTAGATATTGTTTCAGGAGTCCCAACAATAAAAGAATATGAATTGGGGATTTTAGTTAATGTTGATCTACCTTCAGTTATCGATCCCCGTGGTAAAACCACCCTGGTTGTTGATGTAGAAAATGTATTTCCTCGAAATATTACTAACATAAAGTTAGAATTGATTTCAGAATTAATCAGGGGCAGGTCAAACTTTTCACTTGGAAGACTGGGTGAAGAAACATTAGAGTTTCCAATCGAATTAAATGATTACCAAAGCCCTCTTCAAGACAAACTTGAATTAAGATTCTCTAAAGATGATGAAGTCTTTAAATCCGTTAAGGTGAATTATGCTGTTTTAAGTTACTCGATTGTAAATACTGTTTCTGATGAAACCTATGGCAAATTTTTAAAATCAACAAGAGTAATTGAAGTTCATAATGATGGAAATATCGCAAAAAGTCATCAGATTAGAATACCTTTAAAATTTGGAAGTGGAATTTTTACCAGGACAGATCCAAAAAACTATCTTGTAAAAGATGAAGAAGGCACATTTATGGTTTGGGATTTAAATCTTGATAGTCAAGCCAAGTCAACAGTCACAATTAATCAAAATTATCAAGTATTATTTTGGTTTGGCGTTGTTATTATTTTGATAGGATTATTTTATTGGTTTATGCGTTCACCTGTGTTAATTGCAAAAGAGGCAAAAGTAGTTGAGATTAGAGATGGTGCAGTATCACAGTTGAAGGTATTGCTTCATTTAAGAAATAGAACTAACAAACCAATTACGGCAATTAAAATTGCAGATCGTGTCCCAGATATTGCACAAATTCTAGAAGAGTTTGACGTTGGTACAATTAGACCTGAAAAAATTGTTAGAGACTCCAAAGGAGGTACTTTAATTAAATGGTCCATTTTGAAGCTTGATCCATATGAAGAACGAATTATCAGCTATAAATTAAGATCCAAACTTCAAGTTCTTGGAAGCTTTGTCTTGCCTAGCGCCCTTGTTAAATTCAAGAGCCCCGGCGGTAGCAATCTAAAGTCTAAGAGTAAAATGGGGAAAATTAATCAGTAAGAAGTCTGGAGTCTAAAGGGTATGGCTCAAAATTCAGGGGGGTTTGTAGTATTCAGTTTTTTAAATTTCTTTAGAGGGTTGTTAATTTTTTTGAAGATGTCATAATTGGGCCTGATTTAGAAAAACTCCAAAAAAGATTGTAAAAAATTAAAAAAATTAATTAAGGATGGCATAATACTTATTAATGAGAGAACCCATTATGGATGATAAGTGCATAATAAAAATAAATTAAATGGGTGAGATTATTAGGCAAAGATCTTGGTTAACAATTATTGTATCAATTTTGTTATTATCTGTTCTTCTTTATTTGATTATGTTAAATGGCTATAAAGATAACAGAATTGCAGATGCAAAAGTAATATTCTGTGAGGTGATTTTAACACCTGCAACTGAAAGAGTGTGCGAAGTTGTAACAGGAAGTAATTCTTTGCTCATAAAAGGGAATGTGCTTGACCCAGATATAATTTATCATGGGGGAGAAGTTCTTGTTGATGAAACTGGGTTAATTAGGTATGTTGGATGTAGTGAAAACAGACCAGAAGAGCTAGATGCTATCGCATTAGGGGCAACAAAAATTGAATGTGCAGAAGGTGTTGTTTCTCCAGGGCTTATTAATTCCCATGATCATTTGAATTATAATAATTACCCCTTAGCTGAAACTGGCAAGCGATATGACCATCGCAATGATTGGAGGTCAAGTTTATCTCCTTTCCCCTATAATTCTTCTCAAGAGAAAGTAACTTGGGCAGAGATGAGACAAACAATGGTGGGCACCACTTCTATTGTAGGCTCTGGGAATACATTTGGTTTTGTTCGTAACCTTGATTCTGAAAATGAACACTGGGAGATCGTTAACCAAACTGAAATAGTCTCAGATACATTCCCTCTTGAATCTCCTGAAGATTATATTCAAAATGATAGGGAATGTTCCCTTTACTCCAAAAAGAATAGATTGAATCCTTATCCTGGGGTTTATGTGCCCCATGTTGCAGAAGGGGTTAATGAGGCCGCTCATAATGAATTTATTTGTTTAAGTAAGGAAATTGAGAGGAATTTCGCAATTGTTCATGGAATTGCTTTAGATGCTTATGATGGAAAACTCATTGCAGAAAGGGGAGCTTCAATAATTTGGTCACCTAGGTCCAACGTAGCCCTGTATGGCAATACTGCCCCGGTTAAAATGCTAAAAAATCAAGGGGTATTAATTTCATTAAGCACCGATTGGACTCCCACTGGTTCAATGAACCTTGGGCGGGAACTTTTGTGTGCAGATGAATTGAATAAAAAATATTTTGGCAATATATTTAATGATAGGGAATTGTGGTTAATGGTTACTTATAATCCTGCGGTAGCATTACAAATTGATGATAAACTTGGATCATTAAAACCAGGCCTTTTTGGAGATATTGTAATTTATGATGGGAGGGGAAAAGATAATCCTTACCGTGCAGTTATAGAAGCGAATGTAAAAAGCACAGTTCTTGTTCTACAAAGATCATTATTTTCTCAAGGAAATTCTGTGTATGCTGGGAGTATTGCACTTTATGGGGATTCAGAAATATTAAAGGCATTGCCAGAACATGAGATTCAGGCGCCCCGTTTTGGATTTAGCAAACCCCTTTGCGAGCTAATTTCTGTTTGTGGTGTTGAAAAGACAATATGCCCCGTAAGGGAAACTTGGTGGACTATTTTAGAAGGTCATACTCCTCTTTCTATGGATGATTTATACAAAAAGAACCAAGATTCTTATCCTTTGTTCTTTTGTGGGGAACCCATTGATGAACCTACATGTACTCCTTTTAGGTCAGGAGAATACACTGGAATTATTGCTAATAATGATCTTGATGGAGATGGGATACTTAATATTAATGATAACTGCAAAAATATCTTTAATCCCATAAAACTAATGGATGGTAACATCCAACCAGATGCAGATAATGATGGAATTGGAGATGCGTGTGATAGATGCCCATTGGATGCAGGCAAAATGTGTAATTCATTTAATCCCTACACAAAAGAGATAATTAATATCTTTGATGGATAAAATTTTTTCTTATTTCCCCCACAATCTTTATAAATCGGGTAATTTTTCACAGTCTAATCCTCGCCTAGCTCAATGGTAGAGCGTTCGGCTGTAGATCGTTGCTCGACTGTGTTATGATAACATCGAATGATAAGCAGCCAGCCGTTACCGAAAGGTTCCTGGTTCAAGTCCGGGGGCGGGGACTCATTTTCTCAGTCTGAAGATAATAGTCTGGAGTACGGAGTCTGCAGTCTGGAGTAAATATATTTCCGCCATTCTCTTTAGAGGGTTAATTCGTAGAATTTACCCGAAAGTTTGCTCCTCTGCTTTACAAAGCAGAGACTGTAAAGGTTCCTGGTTCAAGTCCGGGGGCGGGGACTCATTTTCTCAGTCTGAAGATAATAGTCTGGAGTACGGAGTCTGCAGTAAATATGTATTGAAAACTGAATTTTTCTCTCGTCTAAGCTCCCTACAGAAAGATTTATAAACAACTCCCAAATCACACAGTAGAGATGGGGCATTTTATCTTCTGAGAGCAATAACAAGTTGTTATAGTTATTAGTAGGTCAAATGCAAACACGCCCTGGTGGTGTAGTCGGACTATCATAAAGCCCTGTCGAGTTATTGGAAATGAAAATTTTCAAACACAGCAAGGCTTTGACCCGGGTTCGAATGGTTGAGTGTGAAAGCACCAACACAGAAAATCCCGGCCGGGGCGTATCCCATAATATTTTGGGTCGGTAGCTCAGGCTGGTAGAGCGCTTGGCTTTTAACCAAGCGGTCGCGAGTTCGAATGGTTTTAAACAACCTAGAAAATCTCGTCCGACCCAATAAACGGAGTGGGCCAAAAGATGGAATTTGATATAACGAAACATTCACTTACCCCCAAGCACACTAAACTTGATTCTAAAGAGGAAGAAAAGTTCTTGGAAGATACAAAATATAGAAAAGTTCACTTGCCAAAGGTCTTTTTAGAGGATCCCAGCATTCAGCATTTAAAACCTGTTGTGGGAGATATTATAAAGATTGAGAGAAAATCTCCAACGGCAGGTGTAGCTTATTTTTACAGGGTGGTCTCAGATGAGTAATCACGGTAGAGTATTATTAAAAAAGTATTTTGAAGAACGCTCTTTAGTTCAGTCAGACATTGATTCTTTCAACAACTTTATTGATTTTGAGTTACAAAAAATCATTGATGAAAATAAGGAGATCGTTCCAACAATTATTCCTCAGAATATTGAGGAGTTTAAAATCAAACTTGAAAAAATTAAGGTAGGCAAACCAGAGATCACCGAAGCTGACGGCAGTAAAAGGCCCATTATGCCAATTGAAGCAAGAATTAGAAAGATTAGTTATGCTGCTCCAATTTTTTTAACAGTTTCTTCTTATATTAATGGCACTCAAAGGGAATCCTTTGAAACCCAGATTGGAAAGATTCCAATTATGCTTCGTTCTAAATACTGCAATATGCATGGCTTAAAACGTGAGCAGGTTATTGAAATGGGTGAAGACCCAGATGATCCGGGAGGCTATTTTGTCATAAATGGTTCAGAAAAAGTCTTAGTAAAAGTTGAAGATTTGGCAGCAAACCATTTTATGGTTGAAAGGACTCCAACAAGCCCATCTCCATTTACAGGTAGATTATTTTCAGAACACGGATCTTATAAGATTCTTCACAACTTTGAACGCTTAAAAGATGGAATATTCTATGTTTCATTCGTAAGATTGCAAAGAGTGCCAATAATTGTAGTTTTAAAGGCACTTGGAATGCTTAAGGATGAAGAGATTATGAAGACAGTAACATCTGAAAAAGTGCTTGATGAAGTTTACATTAATCTTTATGAGTTCTCAGATATTAAAAACAGTGAAGATGCAATGGATTATCTTGCAAAAAAGGCAGGTATTACTCAGAGCAGGCAAATCAGACTTGAAAGAATTCAGGACATGCTTGATAGATATTTATTACCTAACATTGGTACTGATGAAAAGTCAAGAAAATTAAAAGCCTATAACCTTTGTAAAATGATTAAGAAGTTTATCTATATTGAACGGGGTATTGTTCCTACAGATGATAAAGATCATTACAAAAACAAAAGGATCAAACAATCAGGAGATCTTTTGGCAGACTTATTTAGGGTAAACTTGAAAGTTTTAATTAGCGACTTACTTTACAATTTCCAAAGAATTGTAAAGCGAGGTAAGTTCCCTTCAGTTAAGGTTATTATTAGAGAAAAATTACTTACTTCAAGAATTCAAAGTGCGATGGCGACTGGTTCTTGGGTTGGTGGAAGAAAGGGTATCTCTCAGAGAATTCAAAGAAGAAATTATCTAGATTTGCTTTCACACTTGCAAAGAGTTGTGAGTCCACTTTCAGCAACACAAGAAAATTTCAAAGCAAGAGCACTTCACCCAACACATTTAGGAAGACTTTGTCCAATTGAAACTCCAGAAGGAACAAATATTGGATTAAAGAAAAACTTGTCAATTCTTTCAGACATTACAAACAATGAACCTGAAAAAGACTTATTAAAAAAACTCAAGGAAATGGGCTTGAGTATGGTGGGATAAAATGGCAGACGTACAACTCAACGGAAGATTCGTAGGAACTGTTGCAGACGCAAAAAAGTTCGTTGAATCAATTGTTACAGAAAGAAGAGCAGGAGGAGTTTCAAAAAATGTTAGTGTTCATTATTCTCCTGAAATTGATGAAGTTCATATTGAAAACCTAGGTGGTAGGCTAAGGCGACCTTTGGCAGTGGTAAATGATGGAAAAATCTTGCTAAGCGATAAAGAGATTGTAGGGTTAGAAAAGGGATCATTAAGTTTTACTGACTTGGTTTCTCAAGGGATCATTGAATACATTGACTCTGCAGAAGAAGAAAACTCATTAGTTGGATTCTTTGATACTGAAATCACACCAGATTCAACTCATGTTACAATGCATCCGATTGATATGTTTGGGTTGACTACAGCACTAGTTCCTTATTCAAATTTTTCAACTACCCAGAAAGTTAATACTGGTTCAAAAAACCAAAAGCAGGCACTTGGATTTTATGCTGCAAATTTTCTAATAAGAATTGATATGGATGTAAATCTTCTTCATACTCCACAAAGACCAATTGTAAAATCAATTATGCATGATCTACTAGATTATGATTCCCACCCATCTGGGCAAAATCTTGTAGTTGCAGTTATGTCTTACAAGGGGTACAATATGGAGGATGCAATTGTTATTAACGGCGGTTCAATTGAAAGAGGCATGGGTCGTTCTTCATATTATAGACCATCTGTTGCAGAAGAACTTCGATATTCCGGAGGCCTTTTAGATGAAATCTCAATTCCTGATAAAGAAGTTAGGGGCTATAAGAGTGAAGAAGATTATAGAATGCTAGAAGAAGATGGAATTATTTATCCTGAAGCAGTTGTAAGAGAAGGGGAGGTTGTTATTGGTAAGACTTCTCCTCCAAGATTTTTAAGTAATTTAGGAGACTACCAACTTGCAACTACTACAAGACGTGAATCTAGTGAATACTTAAAACACGGAGAAAAAGGTAAGATTGATCTTGTGGTTTTAACTGAAAATGAAGAAGGAAATAGATTAGTTGAAGTTAAAATGCGTGATGAACGTGTTCCTGAAGTTGGGGATAAGTTTACCTCAAGACATGGACAAAAGGGAGTTATTGGTTTGATTGTACCTCATGAAGACATGCCATTTACTGCAAATGGTGTTGTTCCAGATTTAATTTTCTCACCAATGGGTATTCCTTCAAGAATGACAGTTTCACATTTAATAGAACTTCTTGCTGCAAAAACTGGTGCAATGGGCGGTAGATATGTTGATGGTACTGTTTTTGATGCTGAGCCTCAAGCAGATTTAAGAAAAGAACTTGAATCTTTGGGTTTTAGAGAAAATGGAACTGAAACTATGTACGATGGAATAACCGGAAGACAGTTTCAAGTTAAAATTTACATTGGAGATATGTATTATCTAAAATTAAAACACATGGTTGCGAATAAAATCCACGCAAGAGCACGTGGGCCAATCCAACTACTAACTAGACAACCAACTGAAGGTAGAGCAAAAGGCGGTGGTCTAAGATTAGGAGAAATGGAGAAAGATACTTTCATTGCTCATGGAGCATCTCTCTTATTAAAGGAGAGATTTAATTCAGATTCGGCAATGGTTCCTATCTGTGAAGAATGTGGCCTTGTGGCAATTCACGATTCTTACAAAAATAGAAAGTTCTGCCCAGTATGCGGAGAGGACGGCAAGATCGAGTTTGTGGAGATGGCGTATGCATTTAAGTTGCTGCTTGACGAACTTAAGAGTTTGTGCATTTATCCAAAATTAGTTTTGGGGGACAGGTATTAAAATGATAGCATCACCAGTATTCAAAAAAATCGACAAGATTGTCTTTAACGCATTATCACCTCAGATGATTAAGAAAATGTCATCAGCAAAGGTTGTTACACCAGAACTGTATGATAAAGAAGGTTATCCTGTTGATGGTGGACTAATGGATGTAAGGCTTGGTGTTATTGATCCAGGGTTAAGATGCGCCACATGTGGTTCAAGACTAAAAGAGTGTCCAGGGCACTTTGGGCATATTTCTTTAGCAAGACCTGTTATTCATGTTAAATATATTAGAACAATTCTAAGTTTTTTAAGAGGAACTTGCCAGGAATGTTCTCATGCATTAATGGATGAAAAGAAAGCCAAGAGATATATCAAAGAATTAGCAGATTTAAGACAAATCAAACCTGATATCTATTGGGATAAAGTTAGAAAGGTTATGGCAGAGATGACAAAACAAACTAAATGCCCTCACTGTAATGCTAAGCAAAACCATGTTGTTTTGGAAAAACCAACTACTTTTGTTGAAAAAGAAACTCAATTAAGAATTAGTCCAATTGAAATTAGGAGCAGATTTGAAAAAATCCCTGATGAAGATTGTGAACTATTCGGATTAAATGCTGAATCATTAAGACCTGAATGGATGGTATTAACAATTCTTGCAATCCCCCCAGTCACAGCTAGACCCAGTATCACATTAGAGTCTGGTGAAAGGAGCGAAGATGATCTAACCCATAAATTGGGAGATATTGTTAGAATCAACCAAAGGTTATTTGAAAATATCAATGCTGGTGCCCCTGAAATTATTATTGAAGATTTATGGGACTTATTACAATACCATGTTACAACTTTCTTTGATAACAATATTTCTCAAGTGCCCCCTGCAAGACATAGATCTGGCCAACCTCTAAAAACTCTTTCTGAGAGAATTAAGAGTAAGGAAGGGCGTGTTAGAAGGAATTTGGCAGGTAAAAGAACTAATTATTCTGGTCGTACTGTGATTTCACCAGATCCAATGCTAGAACTATTTGAAGTTGGAGTTCCAATGGATATGGGAACAGTATTAACAGTTCCTGAAATTGTTACTGAATGGAATTTAGAATATCTAAAGAAATTTATTGAACGTGGACCAAAAGAGTACCCTGGTGCAAATTATGTTATAAGGCCTGACGGTAAAAAGAAGAAGATTACTGAAGAGACAAAAGAAACTGCAATGGAAGAACTTGAGCCAGGTTATATTGTTGAAAGACATATTATGGACGGAGATGTTGCATTATTTAACAGACAACCATCACTTCACAGAATGAGTATGATGGCTCACAGAATTAAGATGCTTAAGTATAAAACCTTAAGATTAAATCCAGCAGTTTGTCACCCATACAATGCAGATTTTGATGGGGATGAAATGAACTTGCATATTCCACAAACTGAAGAAGCAAGAGCAGAAGCTGAATTATTACTTTCTGTAAAGAATCATTTAATCTCGCCAAGATATGGGTTGAGTATTATTGGTTGTGTGCAAGACGCTCTTGCAGGCAACTATCTTTTGACAAGAAGTGATATGAAAATGCCATTTAACGAGGCAGTTTCTCTTCTAAATAACTCAAATGTTACTGATTTTTCAGGGCTTCCAAATAAGGATACTGTAACTGGTAAAGAAGTTTTTAGTGCACTGTTACCACCTGACTTTTCATTTACTGGGGAATCGAAAGCAATCGATCTTGGTGAAACCGGTAAAGAAGTATTAATCAGAAAAGGTAAGTTGACTAAGGGAGTTATGGATTCAAATAACTTAGGTCAAGGCGCTGGAATGATGTTAAGAAAGCTTCACGAGATGTATGGCCCAAATACAACTATTATAATCTTGGGAAATATTTTCAAGCTTGGAATTCAAATGCTTATGAAAAGAGGATTTACAATCGCATTGTCTGATATGGATCTTCCAAAAAAAGTAAGGGATGGAATTAATGCAGCACTTGATGGTGCCGAAGAAGATGTTGATAATTTAATTAATAGCTTTCATGCTGGAGAATTAAAAGCATTACCTGGCCGAAGCAGAAATGAAACTCTTGAATTAAAAATTATGGAGAGACTAAATGCTGCACGAGATGAGACAGGTAATATTGTTGCGGAAAATGCAGATCCTAAATCGCATACAATGATTATGGCAATTTCTGGAGCAAGAGGTAAACTTCTAAATCTTGCCCAGATTGCAGGCTCAGTTGGCCAACAGGCACTTCGTGGTCAAAGGATTAGTGGTGGATTTAAAGGAAGAACATTATCTTGCTTTAAAGAAGGCTCATTAACTCCTGCATCTAGGGGATTTATTAAAAGTTCATTTTCAGGTGGTATGAGGCCAGATGAATTTTTCTTCCAGGCAATAACTGGTAGGGATTCATTGATGGATACTGCTCTAAGAACTCCAAAATCTGGTTATCTTTACAGGAGACTCTCAAATGCAATGCAGGATCTAAAAGTTGAATATGATAATACTGTAAGGGATGTTTCAAAAAAGATTATCCAATTTAGGTATGGAGAAGATTCAATAGATGTAAGTAAATCCGAGGGTGGAAAGCTAGATATTGCTCCAATCCTTGAAGAGGTGCAAAGATGAAACTCCCTCCAAAAATTAAAGATGATATTAAAGACGCAACAGCAAATTTAAATGTTGCCCAAAAGAAAATAGTCCAGGACATGGTTGAAAAGAAATATGCACGTATGAGGGTTCAAGCTGGTGAATGTGTTGGTATTCTATCAGCTGAATCAATTGGCGAACCAGGCACCCAGATGACATTAAATACATTCCACTTTGCAGGAGTTGCTGAGATGAATGTTACTGTTGGACTTCCTAGATTAATTGAGATTTTAGATGGAAGAAAATCAATTTCCACCCCAAATATGGAAGTTTATTTGCAACCCCCTTATAACAAGGGAAAAGATATTAAGAAAATTGCAAACGAAATTAAAGAGATTAAAATGAGTGAATTAATCTCAGAAATTTCATTAAATATTGCAGATTCTTCTCTTGAACTTTCTTTAGATAAGGCAATTTTAGAAGATTTAGAATTAGACTCAAAAACTGTTAAAACTCTTCTTACAAAGAAATTAAAAGCAGGTTTTAAGGCTGAACTTGCTGAAGAATTTTTAATAATTGTAAGATTAAGTGAAAAAACAAAAGATTTAAAGGAACTTTATAGGCTTAAAGAGACTATTAAAGGAGTATATGTTAAGGGTGTAAAGGGTGTTACTCAAGTTTTGCCAATTAAGAAAGGTGATGAATTTATAATCATCACTGCAGGAAGTAACTTTAAGGCAATTTTAAAGCTTGATTATGTTGATCCAATAAGAACTGTTACAAATGATATTTTCCAAATCGAAGAGGTTTTAGGAATAGAAGCAGCAAGATCTGCTATTATCAATGAAGCTTATAAAGTCATTCAAGAACAAGGATTAAATGTTGATATTAGACATTTAATGCTTGTTGCAGACACAATGTGTGTGAATGGCAAAGTAAAAGGAATTACAAGGTATGGTATTATCAGAGAAAAAACAAGTGTGCTTGCAAGAGCATCTTTTGAAACTCCACTTAGGCATATTTTCAATGCTGCAAAGATTGGAGAAGAAGATGTTCTAAATTCAGTTGTTGAAAACGTCATGATAAACCAACCTGTACCAATTGGTACTGGACTTCCTGGGCTTGTTACAAAGGTGAAATGATATGACATTAAATGATGAGATTAAAACTGGACTTGATAAGGGAACTATTGTCTTAGGTGAAAACGCAGTTATTAGAAGAATTAGGCAAAGTAAAATATCAAAGGTAGTATTGGCCTCAAATTGCTCACTTAAAGTTAAAGAAGAAGTAGTTTTTTTATGTGACACCTCAAGCATTGCATGTGAAAACATTAACTTGACAAATATTGACTTGGGAGCAATGTGTAAAAGAAGCCATTCAGTTTCAGTATTAGGGTTTACCAAGTGAAAAACATTAAGTTTGATAAAGATACAATAGGATTCATTTCACTATTTGAAAAACTCACCCATGCAAAAATAAAGGATTGTTTTACTGATCAAAATGAAATTTTGGTTTTTGTTGTTGAAGATGGAGATATTGCAAAAGCACTTGGTAAACAAGGGCGGACTGCAAAGATGGTTACAATAAAATTCAAGCGTAAAATCAAGATAGCTGAGTATTCAGCTGATTTGATTAAGTTTATAAAGAACCTCATTCTCCCTTACAAAGTTGATGATATAACCCAAGTGGGTGGAATTGTCACTTTAAAGAGCGAGGACGTGCAAGTTAAAGGTTTGCTTATTGGTAAAAACGGGAAAAATCTACGCAATTACGAGTCAATTGCAAAAAGGTATTTTTCTGATTTAGAAGAAATCAAGGTCATATAAAATGGGAAGAAAAACAAGTGGCTTAAATGCTGCAAAAAAATTAGTAAAAAGAAGAACAAAGGGCAGATGGATGGATATTAAGTATAAGAAAAAAACCCTTCATTTAAAAGAAAAGTCAGATCCTTTGAGAGGATCATCTCAGGCAAAAGGGATTGTTCTTGAAAAAGTACAGCTAGAAGCAAAGCAACCAAATTCTGCAATGAGAAAATGCGTCCGTGTTCAGTTAATCAAGAACGCAAAGCAAGTAACTGCATTTGCACCAGGTGATGGAGCAATTAAGTTTATTGATGAACACGATGATGTAGTCATTGAATGTATTGGCGGTAATAAGGGCGGATCCAAGGGAGATATCCCTGGAGTTAGATGGCAAGTTATCAAAGTTAACGGCCAGTCACTCGTTGGCTTAATTAGCGGCAAGATTGAAAAAGCAAGAAGGTAAGGCAGTCAGAAGTCAGAAGTCTGAAGTCAGAAGTCAGAAGTCTGAAGTCTGAAGTCTTCGGTGTATATATTTATTGTAGATTTTAAATTGTTATTGGTTTTAATAGAAAATACTTTTTACTGTAAACTTCAGACTCAAAATTGTTTCACAATTTTGTACGCTTTTGGGATAACTCTTACAGAATATTGAGTTTCTTGAAGTTGCCCAGATATTACATTTCCATCTGATTCAATGAAATGTCCTTCCCTCAGCTTAAACTCGATATGCTCTCCCTTGTATAATTTTGCATGTCTTGGTTCATGTTGATTAAGGCAGGTTAAGGGTGAATTTAGAATCTGACCTTTGTTCATTGCATCATAAACAACTATTCTTGCGAGTCCGTCATCAAGGGGCCCAGGAGGCGCTACCCAAATGCCTGCTCCAGGCGTGAAACCTTTTGCAATAATTAAATCAAATGCCGGTTTATTTCTTTCAACAATCTTACCATCAACTTTCAACCATTCAATATAAATTGGTTTGTGGGGAATTAAATTCAGCAAGCCTGCTCCTACATGGGCTGGAATTCCCCTAGATTGTTTCCTTTCTTTTAATTTTTCAACCCTCTTAATATGTTCAGCAGTCCAGCCAAACCCAAGAAAGTTAAGTGAGTAAGCATCAATCCCTCCAGTTATTTCTAAAATATCTACTTCTTTTGATTTTCCTTCAACTCCTAAAAGAAATAAATCTTCAAGCGCGTTTGGCAAACCGAGAGCGAAAGCATACCCATTTCCTGTTCCTGCAGGAATCCATACAATTTCAGGCATATTTTCAAGATGATGGTGCCTTAAGTATGTAACAAAATCAAGCACAGTTCCATCCCCTCCAATCCCCCAAAGCCTTTCATGGATCCCTGGGTCAAAAAAAGGCATTTGAAACACACCATTAAGAAGCACGGTCTGAGAAATATCTGGGGTAAAGTCATGCCCCGCAGCATTGTAAACTTCAACATATTGTTCTATATCAAAAGAAATGGGTTGCTCCCGACTAAAAAAACTCCTCCTGCGCCTAACTCCTTCAGCTGCAGGATTAGTAAGTATTAGGGCACCATTCACAAAAATGAGAAGCAATCATCGCTAAAAAGGGTTACGGTTTAAGAGAAATCACAAACTTCTTCCCAATAATCTCAAAACTTCCCTTATGCTTAAACTTATTCTCCCCAAAAGAGAGCTTGCTAACACCACATTTTAGTTTTATCTGAGATGAAAAATTCTTAAACATTTTATCACTGACATCTAATTCAACTTTATCTTCTTTTTTTAGCCCTGCCTTCTTTCTTAAGTCCTGTACTCTCCTCATAAGCTCTCTTGCTAAACCTTCTTTTTCAAGTTCTTTTGTTAGTTCAGTATTTAGATATACACGACCGTAGTGGCATTCTCCCATTTGGTAATCCCCTGGCAGGTGTTCTTCAATTACTAAATCATCTCCGTCTAGCTCATATTTACCAAGTTTAAATTTTCCTGCTGTAGCTTTTCCTACAAGCTTAGCTGGATTCTCTTTTGCTATAAGTTTTTCAACGTCTCTAACCTCTGCACCATATTTTTTACCAAGGGTTTTAAAGTTAGCTTTTACAGCATAATTCACTTTAAAGGTTTGTTTTGTAACAATACTTTTTACATTAGTATGCTTCTCCATCAATGAAATAAGTGGTTTGATTTTACTTGTAAATTCTTTTTTATTTGGAATGATTGTAGCTTCAATTACTGGCCACCTTATTCCTCTATTTGCTTTTTCTCTGGCAGCTAAAATTGCCCCAATAAATCCAGTTGCAAGGCCCATTGACTCTTCAAGTTTTTTGTCAATTACTCTTTCATCAGCTTTAGGCCATTTGCAAAGATGAACTGATTCTTCTTTTAGATTTAATGGCTTGCGTAAATTTTGCCACATTGCTTCAGAAGCAAATGGGGTAATTGGTGCGAGTAATTTTAAAGAACCAACTAAAACTTTTCCAATTGTTTCTGCAACAAGCCCAGGATCAACAATTAATTTTTCTCTTGTAAATTGAATATAACTTCTAGACAATTCTAAGAAAAGCTCTTCAACCTTGCCAGGAATTTTATCAATCTTGTAATTATTAAATAATTCAGTTACTTCTTTGATTGTGGAATTTAATTTTGATAATATATATCTCTCAACTAAATCTTCTTTGCCTTTTTTCTTGAAGTTAACATATCCAAGCAAGTAATTATGAACATTCCACAAAACCCCTAAACTTCTATACTTTGTTTTAACATCGTCTGCATTGTAATTTAAATCAAGCCCTGCATTTGCTCCACCAATACTATAAAAGCGAAAGGCATCTGCCCCAAAGTCTTTTATTACTTCTTGAGGTGAGATTATATTTCCTAAGGATTTTGACATCTTCCTTCCTTTAGAATCCTGGATAAAGCCGTGCATATAACAAGCCTTAAACGAAGGCTTTTTCATTGCAACCATTGAACTAACGAGAAGCAGGTTAAACCACCCCCTAATTTGATCTTTACCTTCTAAAATAAAATCAGCAGGGAAAAGTTTTTCAAAATTTTTCTTTGTTGCAGGAAAGTCTAGGCAATTCCAAGATGAAGTGCCTGCATCAATCCAAACATCTAAAATATCAGGAGACCGAATCATAGTGCCCCCACATTTACATTTCCATGTGCATTTGTCAATGTAAGGTTTATGTAAATCCTTTGGAACAAAACCCGCTTTCTTTTCTAGCTCCTTAACTGTACCAATTACATCATAGGCATTGCATTTTTCACATTGCCAAATTGGCAACGGAGTTCCCCAGTACCTTTGTCTTGTAATTGAATTATCACGAAGTTGGGTTAACCAAGAATCAAACCAGTTTTGACCAGCCCAGGCAGGCTCCCATTTAATCTTTTCATTTTCTTTTTTTAAATCTTCAATTAAATCTTCAACCTTGAAAAACCATTGTTTGGTTGTTCTAAATATAACTGGATCTTTGCAACGCCAGCAATGGGCATAATCGTGTTCAACTTTGGTTGTTGCAATTAACGCCCCTCTTGATTCTAAATCTTCAATAAATTTCCCATCATCCTTTTTGGCAGTAAGCCCAGAAAATTTCCCCATTGATTCAGGAAAAACTCCATCCTCCTGCAGGGAATTAAATGGAGGAATACCTTCTTTATGACCTACTTCATAATCCTCTGGCCCACAGCCAGGTGCCATATGGACAAGCCCTGTTCCAGCAGATAAATCCACGTAGTCTCTACTTAAAACTACTGTGTGGACTTTTTTATTTTTTATTTTTTTAAAAAAATCAATTTCGTCAGTTTGTGGATGGACATATTTTAAACCCTCAAGCTCTTCACCTTTAAATTCTTCTATTACCTTGTAAGGTTTCCCTACAACTGCGTTTAGGAATGGTGCACAAAGTCCAGCCGACACAATCCAGATTTCTCCTTCAACTTCTATTCTTACATAATCTAGCTCGGGATGAACCATGACCCCCATATTAAATGGAATTGTCCAAGGAGTAGTTGTCCAGATTACTAAATACTCTCCAGGTTTATCTTTAATTTGTAATTTTACAAAGATTGAATCCTCTTTGACATTATGATATTCAAGCTCATGTTTTGCAAGCGCAGTTGAACATGATTTACACCAATGCATTGTTTTCTCGGCTTGGTAAAGCCTTTTATTTTTTTCTGCTTGTTTTATCAGCCACCATTCACCTTCAATGTATTCTTTTGTTATTGGCATATAAGCGTTATCAAAGTCCATCCAAACTCCAAGACTTTGAAATTCTTCATTCATAAAACCCATATTTTCCAGGGCAAATCTCTTACATTCAATTATAAACTTGGCAATCCCATACTTTTCAATATCTTCTTTTGTTTCTAAATTTAATTTTGCTTGCACTTTTCTTGCAGTAGGGAGCCCATGCATATCATAGCCAGCTCGATCCCATACATCTCGCCCAGCCATCCTAAAATATCTGAGAACAGTATCTTTTAGTGATTTATTCCAGGCAGTACCAATGTGAACATGTCCTGAAGTATAAGGCGGGCCATCTAGAAAATAGAAAGACTTTTTCCCAATATTTGCTTTTTTTGCCTTTTTGTAAGTATTATTATCCTTCCAAAATTTACTTATTTCCTTTTCTATCTTGTGTGGGTCAAAATTGGACATCATAATCACCAAAAAACAATTGAGTATTTAATATTTTTCAAAAACCACCAGTGAGTTCACTTGTGGCCTGTTGAAAATAGTGGTTTTTGATGCTCAGAATTCTACCCACAAGTGGCATTTTTGAGCACACAGATTCCACTTTGACCACCCATCTGGGGTGGAATTCTGTTGTTTTAAAGAAATTGGCCCCTAGTTAATTCCTATAATCATAAAATTTCCAAAGGATTTCATATTATCAAAGAATAAGAAGTATATTTTAAAGCTTTCGTAAGATTTATTAATCTGGAGCCATTATCAAGTTAATATGAAACCTCTTGCTGCAGAATCCCTAGACCAGGGGAGATATTATAATCTAATGGCCGGCGAAGATATTGTTATGGCAAAATACATTCTTGAAAGTGGGGAATATTTACATTTTTTAAGTGTCTCTAAATTTCCTAAAAAAAGATCTGCTGTAATTGAATATAGAGTTCCCCTCAGATATGCGAAAGTAAATTGGAGAGGAATAATAAGTGGAGGGATTGAAAAAATAACAATTGCCATGTGGTCGCCTACAACCCCATTATCTCCATCAGACTTATCTACACAAGTCTTGGAGACAGCAAAAAGAATATCTCTGCCCAAAATGCGGGCCTTGCAATCTCTAGGTTAGAACAAGAAGTTACAAATTATTCTGATTTATCGAACACTTTATACCCTAGACTATATACTCTAGACTATTATTATGGGGTGTAAGGTTTAGGAGATAATATTTTTCACTCCAGACTCCAGACCCCAGACCCCGTACTCCAGATTGTTGTAGGGTATAAGGTATAAGGTTTAGGAGATATTATTTTTCACTTCTGACTTTAGACTTCAAACTTCAGACTGATAGAATACTTTAAATATAAGTTAACCAGAAATAACCCTTGTGATCACCATGATAAAAAAGAGCTGGTTAATTTTCTTAGTAGCACTGCTACTTACATCAACAATAGTTACTGCAGGAGATTATTTATTTCCTGGCGCTTTTGAAGATAATTCTTTTTGGATCGTTTCAATTGAGAGAGATGATGCAATCCTCCCATGCCTTGGGATGATTGAGATTGGATCTGATGCAATTTTGGTTTCTCCAGAAGGAGAAGAACATCCTACTGAGATTATTTATGGGCCTCATTTCTTTTCTGAAACCTTTATGAATCGGTGGAGAATTGGTGCTGCAGGATTAAAATTACCTGAAGAACTATTGGGAGAAGGATGGCAACTTAAGTTAACTTGTGAAACCGAAACAGTAAATTGTGTTGACCAATTGTTTTACAGAGATGATGATGGGGTTGAAGAAGAAAAATTACCTGGTTTTGCTTATGGTATTTATGAAGATGAACTACAAAGGGTTGATAATATTTGTGAAGATGATATTGTAACTCAAGCAGTTTGTAGTGATGACAACATAAGTGTTGAGATAGTAAATCTTGAATGCCCAGCAGGTTGCGCTGGGGCTCACTGTGCTCCTGTATTTGTATGCATTGATTCAGATATTGATGAAGAAGATTTTACTGTTATTGCTGGTTTTGTTAATATAACAAGGTATGATGAGGAATATAATGAAACCATTTCTATTGCAGAATCTTTAGATGTTTGCGATACTAGGGCATTAACAGAATATTATTGTGAAGATGAAACTGCAACAGAAGCAACTTCTGTTGTAATTTACTGTGATCCTGAATGTGCTGACGAAGGATCTTGCATGACCCCAGAAGTTGTTATTGATTGGGATAATATCTCTGGATGTTGTTTAAACAAATTAACAGAGCCTTGCAGATATTATGATTCGGCTTTAGAGTGTTGCCCAGTAGAAGGTTATGAAGATGTTGTCGATACCTTTGCGCCTCAAAATCAAGAGGAATGTTTGGCTGACTTCTTTTTCGAATCAGATAATGCTGAAGCATGTGCAGAGATGGGTCCTGAAGATGCAGAAAATTATAGACTTTGTGAAAAAGGATGCTGTTGTGAATATACGACTGCGGCTGTTGATTGTGGGCCTGAAGAGGAAACTTGTGAATCAACATTAACGGTTACTGCGGCAAATCAATTATCTAGTGTAGCATGTGCAGTAATTGAAGGCCACAGGGCTTACTACACATTTGAAACTATTGAAACTTGTTCAATTGAGTCTTGCTCTGAAAGATTAGGAGGAATAGCTGAAAATCAACCTCCTGTATTTGAGTTATTAGAAGGTCAAATTGATGTATGCCTTGGAGATGAAGTTAAGTTTGATGTTCAGGCAATTGACGCCGATTCAGACTTTTTAATTTATTCAACTGGAGTTTTACCTGAAGGTGCAACCTTTCAACAAAAAACAATTCCTCAATATGTTGATGAAGGTTATTCAAGTGAGGGGTATGTCTTTACGTGGACTCCAAGTGAGGTAGAATCAGTTACTCTTAACTTTTCTGTAACTGATAATCTTTATGAAGTCTCACAAGGAGTTGTAATAAATATTAGTGATTGTAATCCAGTCACAATCAGCGAATGTAAACCAATGACTCCTCCAAATAATAATACAATTTGTTTGGGAGATAAATTCTCATTTTGTTTAGGGATGGGAGAAATATCAGCAGATTCATTGCCTGAGGGAGCAACTTTTAACCAAAATTGCTTTGAATGGGAACCAACTGAAGAAGGCCAATATACTGTAACTTTCGTAAAGGAAGATTGTGAAGAACCATTAAATCAAGAGCTGTTTGTACAAGATTGTGATAATGGTTTGGGAGAGTGGATAAAGGGTTTATTTATTGGGGCAGGCATTGCCGCAATAATTGTAGCAATCCTTGCTTTTATTGTATGGAAAGGGGTCCTGACGATTGTTTGGTTTGGAATTTCCCTTGCAACAGCTCCTTTGCTATTTATGTCCATATTTGTAGCAATCGGAGCAATAGTGGGCGCACTGGTCTGGGGGCTTCTCTAACTTTTTTTTAATTAACTCCTTTATGGAGACCATTTTAATACGAAATATTTAAAAGAACAAGCTAACTTTCGTATTCTTGGTGATTATTTATGGCAATTGTAGGATTTGGATTCACAAAAATACTTGTTGAGAAGAAAAAACAGTTAACCTCAAAAATTAACATTAAAAATAATATTGCAATAAAAGATATTGTAGAACATGATTTTCATGATGCAGGAAAAGATAGGCAAGGCCTAAAATTTATATTTGAGTTTATATCAAGTTATGATCCTGGAGCAGCCGAAATAAGACTTCTTGGAGAGGTTTTTTTTATTGCTGAAACAAAGAAATCTCAAGAAATATTAAACACATGGAAGAAAGACAAGAAAGTAACAAAAGAAGTTATGCCAATTGTCTTAAACTATGCTCTGTCAAGATCTAATGTTATGGCAATTTCATTATCAAAAGATGCTGGACTTCCACCTCCTTTGCCCATGCCAAGGGTAAACAATGAAAAGGCCGATAACTCTTATATTGGCTAAAAGTTTATATATTTGTTATTCAATTTTTTATCTTAATGATTAGATATACTGCTTTCTTCATAGCATTTTTATTAGCAGTGTCAATTGCTTCGGCAGCTTGCACTGATACAGATAATGGTAAAACTTACTATGAACTGGGTAATTGCCAGGCCCCAAATGGATACCCTGGTGATGATGAATGCTGGGACTGGCAAATTGTTAGAGAAAAATTCTGTCAAGATGACGAATCCTGCTGGTTTTATGATCACCCCTGTAGATATGAATGTGAAGATGGGGCTTGTATTCCTAATCCTAACGAATATTTGATTCCTGTAGGATATGATGGCAAGTGGTACGGCGCAAGATATCCAAGTAAAAATGACAATATCCCACCTTGCCTTGCATCAGTTAATGAGGGAGATTCAATCAACCTTGTAACAGCAGAATGGCTGGAATTTCCTGCAAGGGTAGAAGAGGCGCCTCATTCATTTAGGGAGCATATGAATGATTTCCAGATTGTTATTACTGATAATTCAGTTTCAGAGGGACAAAGGCAAGGGTTAATATTTTCCGCAAGTTTAATTTGTGAAGATGATAGGATGCAATGTATTGATCAGGCAACAAAGGTTAATACTAATAGATACCCAGATGATGGTGACTGGATGCCAGGCTTCGCATTTGGAAATTTTTCAGATGAAATTGTGAGAAAAAATAATTATTGTATTGATGATGAGAACTTAACAATATACACATGTGCTGATAAATACAATATTCAAAATGTAACAGTTGTATGTGAAAATGGATGCAGTAATGGTCATTGTAAACCTAGATACTTCTGCGAGGATTTTGATGAAGGTCTTGATCTAAGAACCCCCTCATATGTGGAGATTACAATTGAGCTCGATGGAGAAGAGGATTTTGTTAGAGTATATGAAGATTATTGCAACGGGGATAAAAAAATAACAGAGAGAACTTGCAATAGAGATGGAACCTACAAATCAAATATTGAATCATGCTCTTGTGAGGAAGAAGACTGCTGCGATGAAGGAGCATGTGTCAGTGGGGGGAGCATTAGTGATGTTCCAACAACAATAATCCCTCAAGACCCTGCAGGAACTGAAGATTCTGGATGTTGTTTAAACCCAAATAGGGAAGCATGCGCCTATTACGACCGGGCGGAAAATTGCTGCTTGGAATGGGAAGATGAATATTTAGTGGAGGGGGGCCCAGTTGATCAGGCAGATTGCCTTGCAAATTACTTTTTTGTCTATGAGACAGATGATGCTTGTGCAGTAATGGGAGAAGCATACAATTCATTTGCAAATTATGAGATGTGTTCTTATGGGTGTTGTTGTGTCAAGGGCCCCATGGGAGATGAAGACTATGTTTATACTGCAACAATTGAAAGAGGGGCTCTTTGTATGGAAACAGATGATAAAATGTGGAGTCCTTTAGCAGACATAATTAATTGCGATGAAGCAACTTGTAGGGGGATTATTGCAAATGGTGGGAGCATCAGTGATATTCCCACTATTGCTGACCCTATTATTGATGACCCAATTATACCCTCCTCTACTGAACCAATCGAAGATGAAGTTTGCGCTAACGAGGAATTTAAATTATGTTTAGATACTATTGATCCCTTGGGGGGATTTTATCACTTCCAAGCAACCTCTGTTCCTTCAGGGGTTGTATTTCATCAAGATCAAGGTTGTATTGTTTGGACTCCAATAATGGAGAATTTGGGTTGGAATATAATGAAATTTCAAGACACTGAAAAGGGCAAGGAGGCCCAGATGGGAATAAATGTTTTGTCTTGCTGTCCTGAATTTGTTGAATTACCAAATCAAGAGTCTTGCATTAACCAAAATTTAGAATTTTGTTTAGAGGCAGAACCCAATAATGGGAATTTAATCTTTTCAGCAACAACTTACCCTACTGGTGCTACTTTCACTCCCCTATCGGCTTGCTTTTTATGGAAACCAGAAAAAGAAGGACATTACACAGCTGATTTTTCAGTGTCCAACGGAGAATGTGGAGATCAAATGCAGGTTTCAATTTATGCTGGCTCTTGTGGGGCAGAAATCAGCAGCGAGGATGGAGGAATTGATTGGGGACAAATGTGGGTGGGGATAGGTTTAGCGGTGTTGGGTATACTTGCAATAGCTTTAAGCTGGATTGCTTTCCCAGTATTTTTCGTTATAGAAGCAATTGCAATTGCAATTATGGTATTTTCATAATTTTTTAACATTAAATTTTGTAAACATGAAAAAAGTAATTCTCTTGCTAATTTTTCTTTTAAACATTTACACAGTCTCAGCAGGATGCTGCATCAATCCAAATAGCTACGCTTGTTAGATAGTTGATACTCAATGTTGCCCAACAGATGGAGAATACTCTTCTCCTTTTGGCCCCTCTGGACCAAATGACTATAAGACTTATTGGTTTTATGATTCAACACATCCAGAAGCATGCGCAATAATGGGGCTTGAGTCAAGCCCAAATTACCAATTATGTGAATTTGGATGTTGCTGTGAGCTAATGCCAGAGGGGATAACGAATGGAAAGCCTATGGCCCAGGCAGCTTGCATGGATAATCATCAACGTTGGCACACTTTTGATCAAATACCAGATTGTTCACCAACAAATTGCGCAGCAAAATTTAACACAAAAGCTGTTGGAGCAACAACTACTACAATAAATTTAGAAACAGCAAGAAGGAGAACTGAGGAATCAGGAGTTGAAGCAGAAGACTTCTTTGAAAGAGTGCAAGCATGTATTGGAGAACAGTTAGTGTGGTGTCACGATTGGTATATAATTGAGGAAGGTAAAATCCTCCCAGTGGGCGCAATAAGGGTGAATGATTGCTTTCATTGGACTCCTGACCAGGAAGGAGAATATCAAATAAGTTTAGGATATACGTTTGATGTGCCAAGTTATATAGAAAGAATGTTGCCAGAACCCACTTTGAATATTTCAGTGGATTACTGTGGTGATTGCTTTCTTATTGCAGAGATTGCTGATGAAAATACTGCAGAAGGGATATGATCCCTTTTATGGTTGAAGCTGCAGATGAAGAAGGGGATTTACTCACTTACTCAGCATTAAATTTACCAGAGGGCGCAATTTTCAAAACTGATATTGGATTATTTTTTTGGCAGAGCAAGGATGCAACACCCGGCATATATGAATTAGAATTTGTTGTAACAGATGGAAAATGCACTGTTTTGAGAAAGTAACTCTTGAGATTGAAGAGTGCGGCGACACATCAATAGTATCACAGATTCTTGCTATGCTTGCTATAATTTTTGGTGGGGCAACTGTTTATACAATTGCTGCATGAGTTGGTTTAATTGATGCCCCAGCCCATGTAAAACAATATGGTAAATTTCTCGCTGATACAACTGGTCTTGGAACTTTTTTAAACAAAAGAATTCCACCCTTCTATTGAAGGGTGGTCTAGGTGGAATTCTGTGTGCTCAAAAATTACCTATGATCGGTGGAATTCTGAGCATCAAAAACCACTCAACAGCGAGCAAGCTTTTCAACATGCCACCAATGTATTCACTGGTGGTTTTTGACAAGCAGTTGCAATGCATTTTAATAGAAAAATTTAAATGTTAAAACCTTAAATAATAATAACAATGAAGAAATTTGTATTTGTAGTCATTCTTTTTTTACTCTTTTTAACAGCGTGTGACAAAGATACAGATGGTGATGGAATTTCTGATACTGAAGATAATTGTATTGGTATTAGAAACTCGGATCAAATAGATTCAGATAAAGATGGCTGGGGGGATCCATGCGATTTTAATGAAGATCTAAGTGAAACACTTTTATATTTTTCCGCAACCTGGTGTACTTATTGCCATGAACAGTTACCAATTATTCGAGAACTTGATCAAGACTTTCCAGATTTAGAAATTCAATATCTTGATTTTGATGCAAGGCAAGATTTAGTTAGGGAATATGGTATTGTGGGTGTGCCTCATTATGTATTTATAAAAGGAGATTGTTGGAAAAAAACAAGAGGTACAACAAGTTATTCAGAATTAGTTAATTGGATGGGAAAGGGTGCTTGCGCAAGATCAGCAGCAGTCCGTAGCCAAGGAGTCAATTTGCAGTCTGAAGTCATAAGTCAGAAGTCACTCAAACCCCAAACCCCAAACCCCAAACCCCAAACCTTACCAACTGGTTGTTGTATAAATCCTAATGAAAATGCGTGTGTTTATTCTGATGATATTGATAAATGTTGCCCAGTAGATGGTTATGAAGAATCAATAGGACCGCAATCACAAGCTGAATGTAAAGAACATTGGTTCTTTCCCCACGCAACAGAAGAAGCATGCAGCGTAATGGATCCATTAACTTATGAAAATGCACAATATTGTGAATTTGGGTGCTGTTGCGAGGCTACCCCCATAGGTATAGCTGCATTTGCCTCAGAAAAAATCAAGTGTAATGATTATTGGGGAAGTTATGAAGAATTAAATTGCACGGTAAATGATTGTTCTAAATTTATTGAAGGGGGGGCAACATTAAAGACTGCTTCTCGTGTTTCTCCAATGGCAACAATCTCAGTTACTCAAACAGAAGATGAAACTTGCGTTGATGAATTGTATATTTTTTGTACAGTAAATCCTTTAGCTACTGAGATATCAAATTTACCTGCTGGCGCAATAATTACTAACAACTGCATTGAATTCACCCCCACTGAAGCCCGTAGTTATTCAATTACGTTTAGAGAGGGAGATTATTATTCAGAGGTACTAAACTTAGAGGTAATAGACTGCTCTGATCCGCCAGTTTTAGGATTCTTGCGAAATCGGAATGTATACAAAAATCAGATATTTAGTATTAGGGTACGTGCTACTGGGACAGGAGATTTGACATATGTAGTAGAGGATATGCCTGATGATGCCAAATTCAATCCAAAAAAATTAAAATTTTCTTGGATTCCAAGAGAGGAGAACGTTGGCAAACAATATAATGTTAAATTTATTGTGATAGATTCAAATGGGAGAACTGATGAAAAAACAGTTGAACTTAATGTTAGAAATTATTCTTTCATGTGGATAGCTGGTTTGTCATTGGCCCTTGCAGGTTTACTTTACTTAGGTGCATTATTTTCCGGATTGCTTGAATCTCTAACATGGTTTTCCTCTTCTGCATGGATATATGTTGCAGGGGCTTGTATTGCGATATCCTTTATTCTGGTCGCGCTTTATTTTCTTTCGGGATTATGAGCTTAGATATACTTAAGGATTTATAAAAACCTTTTTAAGTTCTCTGATATAACCTAAACAAATGCTAAGAGTATTTAACACATTAACAAGGAAGAAAGAAGAGTTTATCCCAATAAAACAAGGAGAGGTAAGAATGTATTCTTGCGGACTTACTGTTTATGGATTTGGGCATATTGGAAATTTTCGCGCGTTTATTGCATCTGATTTAATTTCTAGGTATTTAAAATATAAGGGATATAAGGTTACAAAGGTAATTAACATAACAGATGTTGATGATAAAACAATCAGGGGAGCAATTAAAGAAGGAGTCTCTTTAAACAAATACACTGAAAAATATATTAAGGGTTTTTTTGATGATATTAATACATTAAATGTTGATCCTGCTAATTATTATCCTAAGGCAACTGATTATATTAAAGAGATAGTTGAACTTATTGAAAAATTAAAGGCTAAAGGCCATACTTATGAACAAGATGGCTCAATTTATTTTAAGATTTCAAGCGATAAAAATTATGGGAAATTAGCGCATTTAGATTTTTCTAAATTAGTTGATAACGCGCAAGGACGGTTAGATTCTGATGAATATGATAAAGATAATGCAAGAGACTTTGTATTATGGAAGGGTTACAAAGAAACAGATGGCGAAATATTTTGGAATACAAAGCTTGGCAAGGGAAGACCTGGATGGCACATTGAATGTTCTGCAATGTCAACCAAATTATTGGGTGACTCTTTTGATATTCATACGGGTGGAGTTGATTTAATATTCCCTCACCACACAAACGAAATAGCTCAAAGTGAAAATGCAACTTGCAAACATTATGTGAAGTATTGGCTTCATAATGAATACTTAAAAGTTGAAGGCGAAAAAATGTCAAAGTCTTTGGGGAACTTTTTCACATTAAAAGATTTATTAGAAAAAGGACTTGATCCAATAGCAATTCGTTATGAACTTTTAGCAACAAATTATAGAATGCCATTAAATTTTACAATAGATGGCGTAGGGGCATCAAAGGTTGCAATTGAAAAATTAAATAATTTTGTGTGGGAATTGACTGTTGCAAAAGAAGGAAAGTTATCAGAAAATATTGAAGAATTAATCAAATCAGCAAAAGATAACTTTGAATCTGCAATGGATGATGATTTTAATATATCTAGGGCACTTGCAAGTATATTTGACTTTATGAAATCAATCTTTAAAGAAGGATTTACATCTGCTGATTCAAAACTAATTCTAAGTTTCTTAAAAAGTATCGATTCTGTGCTAGGAGTTATCTCTTTTGAAAGAGATACTGAGATTGATAAGAATATTGAGCAACTAATTGAACAAAGAAATATTGCAAGAAAAAATAAAGACTTTACAACAAGTGACAGAATTAGAGATGATCTGCTCAAGAAGGGAATTGAACTTTTAGACGGGCCAGAAGGCACTAAATGGCGCAAAAAATAAATACTAGGGTTGTTGATTCTTAAGTATTGTGAAAAAAGAACTTATATATTTTTTAATGGCATTAGTATTATCTTTCTCAGTTGTTGGTGCTGGTTGTGATGGTTCAACCGGATTATGTGATGCTCCAGAAGAAGGACAAGAATGTATTTACGAAACAGATTATGGATTTAATCTATACTTAAAAGGAACTTGTTCTGATGGGCAGATTGATCCAGTGACAGATAAATGCTCACAAGAAAGAGTGGGCGTGCCAGTTCAAATTGAAGAGTATTACTGCAATACTTACGGGCAGTGCCACATGATGCAAAAATGGTGCCCCAATGGGTGTTTAAATGGGGAATGTTTGCCTTCTGGTATACCTACAACTTCTGCTACTCCTGGATGTTATGATGAAGATGGGGGTATTTTTTACGATCGACAAGGTACTTGCACAGATAAATTTGGAACCCACACAGAAAGTTGTGATTATGCAAAAGGGTATAGAATAACTGAATATTATTGTGTAAATGTAACTGGGGGAGATGGATGTGGGGGAGGAGTTTGTGGGGATGATGATGTTCCTGAATTCCGATGCATGGCGCAAGGCACAAGATGTAGTGGGGGTTATTGTGAGAGGGGCGCTTGTACAACTGAACTTTATATGGATAGTGCAACTCCTGGTTGTTGTTTGAACCCTAAAACAAGACCTTGTGATTATGTTTCTAATATTAGATCTTGTTGTCCTTCATCTTGGCAGGGATATGCTGCATGGGATGAACCTGGACCAAAAGGGATATTTGATTGTGCAGCTGCTTGGTTTTTCCCTTCTGACTCTCCAGAGGCTTGTGCAGCCATGGCAGAAGCTGAGCATCCAAAAGCAGACATGTGTGGCTTTGGCTGTTGTTGTTACAAAACTCCTAGTGATGAAATAAGGTCAGACCAACAAACCCAGTCAGAATGTACTGGCACCGATAAACAATGGGTAAATTTTGGTACAATAACTGAATGTACCCCCCAATATTGCCATGGTTACTTTGATGGGGGCACGCTTGCAGATGACCCAGATGTTCCAACCACAACTACCAGTGTGGAATACACTCCTGGCTCACCTCAAGAAGATGATGATGGGGATGGGGTAGTGAATGGGATTGATAATTGCATAAATACATTCAATTCTCAGAATAATATTGATAATGATGAGTTTGGAGACGCATGTGATCCTGATATGGACAATGATGGAATAATAAATGAGGAAGATGAATGTCCTCTTGATATTACAAAATCAGTTAAACCTTGCAGTGACAAACAAATAGCCCCATTGTGGTTTTTGGCAGGAGGCGCATTAGCGGGATTAATTGCATCTTTTTTTATTCCTGGCGCAACAATTATTATTGGATTGCTTATTGGTGCGATTTTAGGATTAATTGCATTATTATTGGTGAGTTCATTATGAAAAAGTATTATACTAAGAGTAATAATGCAAATGATATCATGAAACAAATCATATATTTTTTAATTGCAGTTTTATTAATTTGGAATGCTACTGCTACAGCTTATGATCACAGTTGTACTGATAGTGATGGGGGTAAGAATTACCATATTAAAGGTAATTGTGTTGACTATGACCAATCTGAGATGGACTACTGCAATGGTTATAATTATATCCAAGAGTGGTATTGCTTTTCTGGCTGTATGGACTTCCCCATGGAAGCTAGTTCAGAATTGCAAGGCCATGATCCTAATTGTATCTGGGGTTGTTATGATGGTAGATGCGCAAGTAATGGAGAAATCATTGAAAGTTTAGGTTTAATTTACACTCCGGGAGAGTGCCTTGATACAGATGGAGGAATTGATAAATTCACTGATGGAATTTGTATAGACTCAGATGGGAAGTATTACATCGAACAATGCAATAAGGGGAATGTAGAGGAATATTATTGTGAAAGCAATATGTGCAAAAGAGCATTTGGAGAACAGGATACTTATTGTCCTGGTGGAACAGGTGAGATGCAGGATCAGGGAGGATGTGAAGCTGGCGCTTGTAAGAAAGTTGATGAAACCTTAAGTGGGTGTTGTTTTAATCCTGATACTGTTGCTTGTGAATGGATAGATAAAAGAGATGACTGCTGTCCTGTTTTTGGAGATTATGAAAAAGATTTGCCTTTTGGGCCAGATAAGACAACTGATTGCATTAATAATTGGTTCTTTAAAACTGAAAAGAGCGAAGAATGCCCTCCTAAATTAGATGTGTTTGAAAATAGTAAACATTGTCTTAATGGTTGCTGTTGCTTTAGAGATCCTGAAGGAGTTGCTCACGCAACTATTCTTCCCCAATTAGTTTGTAAATGGTGGCAGCCTTTTGAAGCTGTAGAAGAATTTGGTTGTGTTGATTCATATTGTGAAGAAATTGTGCCAATTGTAGAAGCAGGGATTGTTCCGCCTAAAGCTACAACTACAATTTTACAAGAGTCTCCGACAACAATAAATATCCAAGAACCAGAAGGAACTGGACTAAATACGTTTCAAATCTCAATTATAATTTTTATTATCCTTGTATTGTTCATCCTTGCAGCCCTCTTTTTGCTGTAAAATTGGGAAAATTTTATATACCTTGGACATAACTTTTATATCCATAGATAACAAATGTGCAAAATGAAAAGATTAATACCCCTGTTTATATTCTTATTTGTAATTAGTTTTGTGTATGGTGGGACATACAATCCTCCAGCTCAAGGAATTGGGGCAATGACTTCTGCTTGGTGTATTGATGGAGATGGGCCCGACACTGGAGATTTTAGTACTCATCCAGATTATAGTGGAGACACAAACTGGGCCCCAGAACCAAGAAAAGTTAAAAGTTTTTGTACAAGCCAAATAGATTACCCTCATCAAAGAGAAGATTCTTGTGTTGATGGATTGTACTCTTTAATGGAATGGGAATGTACTGGCTGTGCAGGTGGGGGCAGTCAAGAATGCGATAACCCTTTAGATACTTGCGAATTTGGGTGTGTTCATGGGGCATGTTTAGATTCAAGACAAGATTTATTGAACCACATTTATGGGGCAGATAGCCCTGCTTCACTTTGGTTTGAAGGCCAGTGTAAGGATTCTGATGATCATGATGGGTTTTTATATGATAAATATGATGGAATGGATTATACCGTCCAAGGGGTCTGTGTTGATAGTAGAGGAGATGTATTTATTGATTATTGCAATAAAGGGCATTTACAAGAATATGTTTGCACTACCGGGGGAGACTGCACTCCACTTGATGAACCAGATGATAATGAATGTGACTTGTGTAAGAATGGTAAGTGTATTACTCTTGATAAAACAGTTAGTGGATGTTGCTTAAGTGAGTTTACAACTGGGTGTGGGTATGTTGATAAATTAGATCAATGCTGTCCAGATTATGGCACTTACGCAGGTGATGATGAGACTGGTCCCACTAGCCCCGGAGATTGCCGTGATAATTATTTTTATGAAAGAGAAGATACAGAAGCTTGCAGTTTAATTCCTGATACTTTTGAAAATAAAGATTTATGTTTTAGTGGCTGCTGTTGCGATCTTGATACTGAAGGTAATCCTCTTGGAAAGCCTTTAAAAAAAGTTGAATGTAACTTATGGCTTGCAGATGGTGTAATGGAACAATTTGGGGGATGTAATCCAGAAAATTGTTTAGTCGCATCAGGGGGGCAATCATTAATTTCAGGAGAGAGGGATAGCGATCAAGATGGGGTTAATGACGCAGAAGATAATTGTATTTATATCCCAAATCCAATAAATGATGATGGGATCCAACTAGATTCAGATAATGATGGTTTGGGAGATGCCTGCGATCCAGATGATGATAATGATGGTATTTTGGATGTAGATGATGACCCAATAGTCCCTGAAACTTTTATGGAAAAATTATTTGCTTCAGAATCTTTCTGGGGGATACTTATTGCAATATTTGTTGTCCTTGCATTAATATTTTTTACTTCATTAACTTGGATACCAATTACCCTAATAGGTATTGGAATAGCACTAGCAGGAGTTTTAATTGAGTTTTTGGGGTGAATTATTAACATTTGCCCACAAAGTTTAAATAACATTTTTTTTATTTAATTAGAATGAAGTATTCACTTTCTTTACTCCTTTTCTTACTAATCCCCCTAACCTTCGCCGCAACACTTGAGACTTATGAGGGCGGAGCTGTTGACCCAGCAGGATTTTCTATGAGTGCTAGTGGCGCGCAAACACTTAGCATTAGTAAAACTGTTTATACTGACAGCACAATTCCCTTACAAATCTCCAATTCAATATATGGTTTTTCAATTTCAGGCAACTTCAATTTACAAACAGACTCAGCAACATTAAGAGTGATTTTAATAGATAGTAATGACCAAGAATACTTGGTTTTTGAAGCATATAACTTGCTTTATGGCCAAGGTTATGGCTCATTTAATTACATCTGCGAAGAAACCTGCTTACTTCATGGAGTTAACCCAAGTAATCTAAAAGTTGAAATTGATGGTGCAACAATGGATATAGCTAATGCCCATTATATAACCCAAAGGCCTCTTTCTCCGCAGGCCATTAGTACACAGAAAAGTGATAATCAACAATCTCAAACAAATTTTAAAATCCAAAAGTTAAATGAAAAAGCAGAAGGCTGGATTGCTGGAGAAACTGAGGTGGGGAATTTATTATATTCAGAAAAAAAAAATCTTTTTGGAGGAGAAAAACTTCCTAACTTGCAAGGATTTGAATATTATAAAGGAGGAGTATTCTCTTTTGGCAAAAGCACAACAGTTAATCAAAAAAATTTAAACTTCCAGTTTCCAATTAAATTTGATTGGCGTGACCGCCATGGCAAGTCTTGGATTCCCAATATTGAATCTCAAGGTCATTGTGGCGCTTGCTGGGCGTTTGGAGTATCATCAACAGTTGATGCAGTAATTAATTTGTATTATAATCGAAGGTTAAACATTGACATGTCTGAACAACACATTATTTGTGATAAAAAGGGTTCGTGTGTGGGTGGAGCTTGGCCACAAAGAGCTTTAAACCTTTTTAAAAATGAGGGAATTGTTGAAGAGAATTGTATGTATTATTCTGCAAGGGATGATGATTGTGATAGGTTATGTAATGAATGGCAAAAATCTCTTTGGAAGATTGAGGATTACCATCTTGTATTGGGATCAGATGATTCAATAAAAAAAGCATTAATTGAGCATGGGCCTTTAACTTTTGCGACTGCATTTTGGGATGGGAGATCAATGGAAGGTTCAAATTACGGAAATTTCCCGGATGGTCCAAGGCCTTGGGCAAATCATGCGATGAGTCTTATTGGATATGAGACTGGTTCATTAGAGACTATTTGGATTGTTAAGAATTCCTGGGGCCGTACCTGGGGCCAAAATGGTTATGGCTATATTCAACTGCCTTTTATTCAAAGATGGTCTATATACTGGATTGAACATCCTTATTTGGAATATGATCCTGATAGATTTGAAGTGAGATGTGAGGATAAGGATGGAGATAATTATTGTAATTGGGGAATAATTGGGGATAAACCTGTTACTTGCCCAGAGAATTGCCTTCAATTAAAAGATTGCGATGATTCAAATCCTCACTTTGGCCCATACTCAGATACATTTGAATGTATTGAAATAACCTCCAGCAGGGCAGGAATTTCAGTAAAGAATGATTCAAAAGGGTGTTGTGTAAATCCCTATAGCGAGGCATGTGTGATATCCACAAAAAATCAGTGTTGCCCAGATGAAGGATATGGGGTTACAAAAGATTTGGGACCAATTTCAAGAGAAGAATGTGAATCTCATTTTTTTTACCCTTCTGAATCAGCTGAAGCATGCGTGCTTATGGATTTATCAAGTTTTCCAAATGCTAATTTTTGTAATGCTGGTTGCTGCTGCACTAGATTTGAAGATTCTAAATTTTCTTTCCCTCTGCTGGAGGGTGAAGAAAAAATAAAGGCTCAATGTTTAAATGATTATCAAAGATGGTATACTTATCAGGAAGTAGGAGGATATTGTTCTAATTGGGAATGTGGGAATATTGCTTCAGGCATAGCCAGTACATCAGGAACTCTTTATGGATCGCATCCGATAGATGAGTTTAATAGGCCACTTATTTCTTCTGCTATAGAATACAAGGGAACTGTGGGTGAAGAGTTAATGTTTAGAATTGAGGCCACTGGGGCAAAACCAATTACTTTTTTAATGTTAGAATTTGAAAAGCCAATCCCTAACGGTGTTGAATTTAATCCAATCACTGGGGTTTTTAAGTGGACTCCAAAAAAAGCAGATGTTTTTACATTCAAGGTTGTAGCTCAAAATAAGAATGGTTATGATTCTGAATTGATTCAAATAGATATTTTTGATAATTCTCCTGCAGGGAATAACCTTATGTGGGGGTTAATCTTAGCAGGATTAGCTCTTTTTGTGGCAATTATAGGGATTGCTTTTTATGGGCTTATTGGTTTTGTTGCAGGGTTTTTGGGGCTTGCAGGGCTCTGGGGAATGATAATTTCTGGAGTAGCAATAATATTGGCTGCACCTTCAGCTGGTTTTATTTTAGGATGGATATTGGGTTTTTGTTAGGAATATCCTATTGCTTACAGTGGATGGGTGAACATGAGCTACATAAAAATGGGGATTACTAACATTAAAAATACTCAGAAATGCCCTCATTTCTGGTACCAGAAACCCTGTTTCTTTGTACCCCTCAACTTGTTGAGGTTGGGATTTTTACTTAGTTTCACATGAGCTCTTCATGCAACTTAACATCCATCTTAATTTTAAATTCTTCAGAGACAAGTTCCATTGGGTCTCCATAAACAATTCTTAAAGAATTTGTGGTAGTCCTTAGGGTTTCTTCAAAGTCGGCAAATTGTTTTTGGTACTTTTTCTCAATTGTCAACACATCAATTTGCTTTTTTAAACTTAAATCGCGAATTGATTTAAACTTTCTAATCCTTGAGATAATATCAACAACTTGGTCTCCATGTTCTTGGACTTTTATTTCCTTTAATTCCTTGTCATAAGTTGGCCAAGAGGTTAAATGAATACTTTCAACACTCTCATGATCCTTGAAGAAATAAGAGTATACTTCTTCAGTAATGTGGGGTAAGATCGGTGCCATCAACTTAAGAATTGTCAACATTACTTTATACAGAGTATACTGTGCAGATCTTCTTTCAGGAGAAGCTTTTTCTTCTGAATAAATCCTGCCCTTAATCATCTCTAGATAATTATCACAAAATGTATGCCAAAAGAAATTTTCAACCATTTGTTTTGTCTTTGAAAATTCATAATTTTCAAAAGTAGCTGTACTTTCTTTAACAATATCTTGAAGTTTTGATAAAATCCATTGGTCAACTGGATTAAGCACATCTGGTTTTGAAAAATCATAGTCTTCTAAGTGTATTATAGAAAACTTTGATGCATTCCAAAGTTTGTTTAGAAATTTAGTTCCAGTAACTAAGTCTTTTTCTTGGTAAGGAAGGTCATCTCCTAGTTTACTTGAGGCTGCCCAGAAACGGAGTGCATCAGCTGAATATTCTTTTAATACATCTCCAGGGGTAACAATGTTCCCTTTTGACTTAGACATTTTCTCTCCTTTTGGATCAAGTACAAATCCATTAATCATTGCATCTTTCCAAGGTAACTTCTTTTTATGTAAGTAGGACTTTACAATTGCATTAAACAGCCAAAATGTAATGATGTCGTGCCCGTTGCTTCTAAGGGCGTATGGAAAAATTTTATCAAAATATGCCTCGTCTTCATGCCATTTTGCTGGCAAAAATGGAGTTAATGAACTTGTTGCCCAAGTATCTAAAATATCTTTTTCAGGAACAAATTCAGTGCATTTACATTTTGGACATTCTTTAACTGGTGGAGAATCAACAAGAGGGTCAACTGGCAATTGTTCTGGGGTAGCAACAATTTCAGTACCACATTCTTTACAATACCATACTGGAATTGGTACTCCGAAGTACCTTTGCCTAGAAATGCACCAGTCCCATTTTAATCCCTTTACCCAGTTGTCGTATCTAACTTTCATATGTGCAGGATACCAGTTTAATTTTTCACCTAGTTCTAAGAATTTTTCTTTTAAGTCTAAATATTTTATAAACCACTGTTTTGATACGATAAATTCAACTTCTGTACCACATCTTTCATGTACATTTACAAAATGGCTAATTGGTTTTTGATCTTTAAGTAAGGCCTTTGCTTCCATATCTTTTAAAATCTCTAATCTGGCTTCTTTCATTGATAAGCCTTCATATTTGCCTGCAAGAGAGTTCATCTTGCCCCCTTCTGTAATGCAAATTCGAAGCGGCAGATTATGTTGTTTATACCATTCAATATCAGCTTGGTCCCCAAATGTGCAACACATAACAATTCCTGTGCCTTTTTCCATATCTACAGTATTATCCGCCAAGATCGGAACTTTGTGTTCAAATACTGGCACTTTTGCTTCTTTTCCTTCTAAATGCTTATATCTTTCATCATCGGGGTGATAAAAGAGTGCAACACAGGCAGGTAATAATTCTGGTCTTGTTGTTGCAATAATCAAATTACTTGATCCCACTTTAAACACAATATTATTAAACGTTGATGCAAATTGTTTATCTTTAAGTTCTACTTGGGCTATGGCTGTATGACATTCAGGACACCAGATAATTGGTGATTCTTTGCGGTATTCACGCCCTTGTTTGTAAATATCAAGAAAAGATAATTGAGACATCTTTTGAACTGGTTTGTCAATTGTATGGTAAATTGTATCTGTATCCGGAGAAATTCCTAGCGCTAAAAACTGTGATAACATTTTTTCTTCGGTTTCTTTTGTTGTTTCAAGGCATAATTTTACAAAGTCCTCGCGTTTCATTTCAGTTGCTTTTTTACCAGTTTTTCTCTCGACAAACCGTTCAGTTGCAAGCCCATTATCATCAAAACCCCAAGGATAAAACACTTCAAAATCATTCATTCGCTTAAATCGCATTACAAAGTCTGCTTGAGAATAGGCCATAGCATGCCCAATATGCATAGATCCAGAGACTGTTGGGGGAGGAGTATCTAGGGCAAATACAGTTTTTTTAGTATCTTCATTAAACTTGTAAATGCCTTTATCTTTCCACTCTTTTTGTAACTTCTTTTCAACATCCTTTGGTTCGTATCTTCTGGGCAGTTCCATTTTAGAATATCTCTCTCTATTAAATTGATTTATATAGAAGAATAAGGTAGTCAGAATCAATTTATAAGGTTTGCCATATCAGTCTGGAGTTAGAAGATTGAAGTTTGAAGTTTGAAGTTTGAAGTTTGAAGTGAAAAAAGAAGTTCAAACCACAAAACTCACACCTCAAATCTCATATCAGTCTGAAGACTGAACTATTTGCCCAAAAGATTAATAAAAGCGCTGGCAAAAATAGTCCTTATGTCACGAATTGCAATTGTTGAGCGTAAGAAGTGTAATCCTACTAATTGTGGGAATTTTCTTTGCCAAAGAGTCTGCCCAGTTAACCGTAAGGGAGATGAATGTGTATTTGAAGCAGAAGGGAAGGTAGGAATTGATGAAAGTCTTTGTATTGGGTGTGGAATTTGCGTCAAAAAATGCCCATTTGAGGCTATTCAGATCATTAATCTACCTGCACAGCTTGATAAGCCACCAATTCATTGCTATGGCAAGAATGGATTTCACTTATTTAACCTGCCAATGCCAATTTTTGGAAAAGTTGTGGGAATTATTGGGAAAAATGGGATTGGAAAGACAACTGCAATTAATATTTTATCTGGGCTTCTCAGTCCCAATCTTGGTGTGCCTAGAAAGAAAGCAAAATTAGCTGAACTTATTGAATATTTTAAGGGAACTGAACTTCATAATTACTTTGAAAAATTAAATGCTGGAGAAATAAATGTTGCAGTAAAACCTCAACAAGTATCAATGCTTCCAAAACACTTCAAGGGAAGCGTAAAAGAATTATTAATTGAGATGGATGAGAAAAAGCAACTTAATGAAATTGCTAAGACCCTTGAATTAGAGAATATTTTTGATAGAAAACTTGATCAAATTTCTGGTGGAGAATTACAAAGAGTTGCAATTGCTGCTTGTGTTTTACGTAAAGCAAATGTTTACTTTTTTGATGAACCAACTTCTTATTTAGATATTAAACAAAGAATTAAGGTTAGTAAATTTATTAGAAATTTAGCAGATGAAAATACTGCGGTAGTTGTGATTGAACATGATTTAATTATTCTAGATTATATGACTGACCAAATTCACATAACTTTTGGTGCGCCTTCAGCTTATGGTGTTGTGTCAAGTATTGCGGCCACAAAAGAAGGGATTAATGAATACTTGGCAGGCTTTTTAAGAAAAGAAAATATGAGATTTAGGGCCAATACAATCTCTTTTGATGATAAACCTCCAGTAAAAACTATTCAAGGAGATTTGTTAGTTTCTTGGGATAATTTATCTAAGACTCTCGGAAGTTTTAAATTTAGGGCATCCCCTGGAGGACTTTCAAGAAAACATGTCATTGGAGTTTTAGGAGAAAATGGAATCGGCAAATCCACTTTTATGAAAATTTTAGCTGGAGAATTAAAAGTTGATTCTGGCAAGGTTTCAGATAAGGTTTCTTTAGCATATAAACCCCAATATATTGATACTGATTCAGATATGATTGTAAGAGAATATCTTAAAGAAGTAATTGCAAAATTTTCAACCGAACTTGTTGCACCATTAAAACTTGAGAAATTGTTTAATGAACCATTAAAGCAGCTTTCAGGAGGAGAATTACAAAAAGTAATGATTGCAAAAACCCTTGGTCAAGAAGCTGTTAATCTATTCTTATTAGATGAGCCATCTGCCTACCTTGATGTTGAACAAAGGTTAATTACTTCAAAAGTCATTTCAAAGCTTATTCATAACAGCGGCAAAACTGCATTAATAATTGATCACGATTTATTATTCATGGATTATTTGTCTGAAGATTTAATCGTATTTGAAGGTGAACCTGCAAAGCGAGGTCAACTTGAAGGCCCATTTGAAATGGAAAAAGGCATGAATAAATTTCTAACAGACTTAAACCTTTCAATGAGGCGTGATCAAGAAAGCAAACGCCCAAGAGTTAACAAACTAAACTCTCGACTAGACAGAGAACAAAAAGGAAAAAAGAAGTTATATTATAGTTGACCTTGCCCAATCATATAAGCCAGATTTCTTGGTTGGTTCATTAAAGAACTAGGCATTACTAAACTTCCATCTGGCTTAATAGTTTGGTAAATTAAGGCCCTTCCAAGTGGGAAGTGTGAAGTTGCCTGTTCAATCATGTTTTTTCTTGACATATCAATTGTTGCATCTCTAAAGGTTCTCCAACCTTCAAGGTCACCAGTGGCCTTATAATCGCCTAGTCTTCCCAATAATTTTGGAATTTCTCTTCTCATAACCTGGAGGTCAACTTTGTAAGTTGGTGTTCCTGCGTGGCTAGTATCCTCAACAAATCCTCCTGTTTCAAGGAAATAGTGGAAGATTATATTTCTAGCACCGCTATGATCTAAAGGAGGAAATCTTAAGGAGCTAATTCCTGAAAGTAACATATCATAGTAACCTGCTAGTTCATGTTCTTTTGTTATAGCTCCTGCTTCAACTAATTGTGGTAAGGCCCACATTCCAAAGACCTCTGCTCTTGCTTCTTCAAGCACCGAATATTCTTTACCAAAGACCTTTCGGGGCATTTGAATAACACTGCCACCTAGTGCGTGACCTACTTCGTGTTCAGCGGTGTGGATATCTCCCACATAGGCCATCAAAGGTAAAATATCATTTAATAGCGCCGCATCAAAGAACAACTCACCCCATCTTCTATTTCCTCCCTCCCCAATTGCCGCTGAAACATTAATTGGAAGCACAATTATTGTACCATACTTTTCTCTAAATTCTTGTTCATCAGGTAAATTTTGGCCTGCAATTACTGATGGCCAACAATTTGAGAAACCTGACCAGTTTACTGCATCTACAATTTTTAATACAGGCAAGACCTTGCCATCAATTGATTCTTTATGTTTCCATGGCGCAGTTTCAACTTGCATACTTACAAGATCAAGAATTTGAACTTCAAGATCCCTAAACTTTGGATTACTAACATAGAGTACTCCCTGTGCGGCCCCAAGTGCTCCATGAACTTTATCTAAGTAAGTTTCTCTTCCTGTTTCAATGATAAAATCAACTGGTTGAGTTTTATTGCCAAGCCAAATTCTATCTGTTTCAAATCTGCCTGGTTTTGAATCAGATTGTAATGATACTATCTTGGCCGCAAGGTAAGCTTTTAACTCAGGGTTTTTAGTTATCCCCATTGCTTTTCTCATATGGCCAAGCACAACTTCTAGTTCTGGACCAAATCTCTCATAATTTGGAACAATTGCAGGAGTTCCATCCTCTCCCCGGACAACAGTGGAAGCTAAAGCATCCCCTAATTCAAGTTTCTTCCTCTCTTCTAGGGGCATATCTGCTGGATATAAACCAGAACCTTCAACAAACTTGGCATTTCCCCAAAGAACATCTGCAAATTCCATAATAGGATCATCTTTAGGAATATCTCCCCATCCTACTGGAAAAACATAACTCATTTGAAAGCTATCAAATATTGTTGAACTTGCAGTTAATCTGTTTAAAAAATGAGTAATTGCTTCAGGATTTTGGGCCCTGTCTCGGTAATCAATAACTGCTTTTACCAAAGGAATCACTTTTTCATCTTGCTGCTTGGCATAAATTGGCTGCAATGCATCAACAGCCAGAGAAAGTTCATGAATTAAGGCTGTTTGATCTGGAGTAAATCCTGACAAATCAACTTCTACAGGAATAATTTCTCCTGATTTTCTTGCCCCATCTGATCTTAGGTATTCAATAGTATTTAATTGTGTACTTACTTGTCCACCTGGTGGAAAATCATTCATTTTTATCCTCCTAAAAAATATATATCTCACAGAATCGCAAGGTCTTCACCTCTTAAAAATTAGAATGAAGCTTGATTAATAAACTTTTGTATAAAGGAGTATATAACAAGGCCAAAACCCACAATCATTATAACAATTAAACCTCAATATATTGGTTTATGCTGAGGATATCTTAGCAAAATTTCTAACAGCGCTTGACCCCTCAATGAGATCAAGAGTTAACTCGCGACTAGAGAACAAAAAGGAAGTTATAGTTGACCATTTTGAATCATGGCCGGAATAGTTCTCTTTTGATCCATATACTCTTTTGGCCATGATACCTCATAAGATGTTCTCCCCGAACCAGCAATTTCTCCCACTTTGATTTGTGGGAAGACCAACAATCTTCCAAGGGGTCTGTCTGAAGTAGTCTTTCTAACCCAATGAGCCCTTTTCATGCTAATATACTTGTCAAGATGGGCTTCAGTGGATTCATAGTCTCCAACCGCTTTCCAATCAGTTAACTTACCAAGCAGTTCTGCAGTTGTAGCTTCCCATTTTTCAATATCAATTGTGAATTTCTGAGAAACACTTTCTCCTGGCCTTGCATGTGCCCTTGTGTGATGGGACACAATTGCTCCTTTTTCAAGGAAATAGTGGAAGCACATGTTGGCTGCTCCAGAATGATCTTCTGCAGGGAACATTAATGAAAATGCCCAACCTATTAACTCGTTATAATATCCTGCAATCTTTTGTTCTTCCGTAATTACTCCCATTTCAACTAGATCTGGGAGAGTCCAGGAGGCAAAAAGATTGGCTCTTGCCTCTTCAAATTCAGAGAATCTTGCATCATGTTCTCCAAAGTAATCATCAGGAGATTTTGGAAGATCATAGCCTCCTGTGGTGTGCCCAAGTTCGTGTTGGCCCATGTGTAGCTGCGACATAAATCCAAACAGTGAGACATATTGGTGAGCTTCAGGCATTAAGAATTGATCTGCAAGTTCTGTTCCAACAGTCAATTGAACTGCCCTGTGAATATTAGAGAATATCACATTGACTGTTCCATATTTTTCTGCAACTTTCTTGTCATTTGGTAAGGATTCTGCAGCAGTTATAAACGGGAAATGGTCGTAGTTTCCAGTCCAAGATAAAACCTCGAGGAATTTTATAATTGGGACATTTTCAAGCGTTGCTTCATCCTTCTTATGATCCCAAGGAGCATTTTTCTCCCAATAAGTCATCCTTGCCTTAAGTTTTTCGATTAATGGATCAAATTCATGATTTACAAGACCAACCACTCCTTGAGCCATTCCTCTAATTCTAGCTATTCCATCAGAATATTTTTCAATACCAGTGCCAATAATAAAATCAAGATCACTTTTACTACCAATCCAAGCAACTTCACTTGCAGTTAAACTCTCTTTTGATCCAACTTGAAATTGATTAATTGTTGCATCAAGATATGCCTCTAAGGTTGGTTCCTGAGTTAACTCTTTAGCCCGTTGTAAGGAGCTAATAATTGGTCTTAATTCTATTGCAAATCTTTCTTCATTTAAGGGGGCTATGTACCCTTCAGAAGTTTTAACAACTGTTGAATTAACTGCATCCCAGTTTTTAAGCCGTTTAATTTGTTCAAGAGGTAATTCATCAGCAACAAGTCCTCTTGCTTTTGGGGGATCGGTGTGATCCCAAAGAGGGAGATCTCCTTCTAAAAATCCTTCAGGGATTCTATCTCTAGGGATAGGGAAAGGCAATGACCAGTGAAAAGCATCCCAAGGCGTATTTGATGCACTAATAAGTCTTGCATAATCTGTAACTTTTGCTTTGTCTTCTTCATCTTCTAAGGAATCTCTAACCTGGATCAATTCTCTTTGAAAATCAATCATTCTAGGATCTTCCTGGATTGCATAAATCGGATTAATTGAATCAACCCCTTCAGCTATAGCTAAAGCAGTTTGCATTTGTGAGGGGGGGGTGGCTCTTAAAACACTTTCATCAATATCAATAGGAATGATCCAATGATCTCTTGTTTCAGTTACCTTTCCATTTGTTCTAGTATAAGGAACCCTTTTTAGTTCTGGCTTTTCTCCTACTTCCCTAACAATTGTACCTGTTTTTCCAACATTACTTGCTCCCATCTTATCCTCCTATAAAAATAATAATTACCCCACAGAATCGCAAGGTCTTCACCTCTTAAAAATTAGAATGAAGCTTGATTAATAAACCTTTGTGTAAAGAAGTAAATAAGGAGGCCAAAACTTACAATTATCACAACAATCAAACCTCCAATAAAAACAGAACTCTCCTTACCACTAACCTTCACTGGCACAATAATCTCACTATTATTCTCCTTGATAATAACCTCATGCTCACCAGGTGGCAACTCAAAGGTTACCTTCGTCCAATCGTTAACAGTCTGAAGTTGAAAGTCTGAAGTTGAAAGTAACTTTAGACTTCGGACTTCGGACTTCTGACTTATTTGGGCTGTCCACACCTCAAACCCCTCTCCCCTAACCCGCAAAACAACTTCTCCATCAGTCTCAATACTAGCTGGTGACACTGCAATTCCCTGGGCCAATGGAATTAATAATAAAAAAAGAATTAGATATTTCATTTTGAAGCAGAGACCACAATTTCTCCAAAATGTTTTCCTTCATTAATCCCTGGAGGGCTTTCAAATTGAAAGCTAACTGCCATCACTGTATTTACAAATAGTTCAAATTGAAAAGGCAATGTAAAAAACTCATCCCCTAATGAAACTGAAATGTAATCACTTGTAATTGGACCAATTCCTGTACTTGAAAATTTTATATTGCATGGGACATTCCCAATGTTTTTTATTGTGGGGTGATTGATTGTATCAATGTCCGTGTCTCCAATAACGAGGAAGTTTTCAACAATTAGATTGTTTGTGTCCATAATAAAACCAAGAACTTCCATAACAGTAAAATCAAAATTTTCAGTTGTACATTCTTGATTATTACAAATAATCACCATTAAATTATGAAGCCCTGGAATCATTGTTAAAGGAATATTTAAACTAATAATCTCCACTCCATCCAGCAAAATTTGTGAAGAGGTAACCCCTCCTTGTACAATTAAATTAATCTCTTTTTCGCCAGGCAATACTTGGACTCCAGTAATTTCAGATGCGTCATCAATAATAGAAAATTCAATTATGCTTGGAGCAGAACTTTCAACAGTTAATTCAACATTAATAATGTGAGAATTTTTGTAAGATCCATCTGGGGTTGCAACTCCACAACCAGTTTCATAATAACTTTCTCCTTCGGTGCAGTCTCCAGGATAGGAAAGTTCAGCAACTATCCCTCCCTCAGAAAATAATTTAACATAACCTCCTAAATTATTAAGAGTCATATCTTCTTCATAATCAGCTCCATTATTATAACCTTCATCAGCAATTAAGATTGTTCCAGAAAATGTAAAACCTAAAGGAAAAGTAACATCTCTTTCAGAGCTGGTTGTATTTAACCAAAACCCAGAGATATCAACTTCTGTTTTAGAATACAGTTCTACATACTCTGATTCATATTCAGATCCAATTGGATTGTAATGGATCTCATTTATAGTTATTGCATTTGCACTGCTAATGCAAATTAAGATTAAAAAGAGGGTTATTTGTTTCATCTTTATTAGCCTTCCATTACCTTAAAAATAACTTACTACAAATTTTCCGGAAGATTTTCAAAGCAACTGCTAAAAATATATTTTTAATAGTAACCCTATTTTTTTAATAGCATTTAAATACCCTCCCCTGGTTTTTTAATATCTCTTAGAGGTGTGGAAAAAGTGTGTGGAATTGTGGGGATAACATCCAAAAAACCATTTTCAGTTAAAGATGATTTAATATTTGCATTAAAGAAGCTTGAATATAGAGGATATGACTCTTCTGGTATTGCTACAACTGAAGGAATTGTTCAAAAAGAAATTGGTGGGATTTCAAATTTAATTAAGAAATTACCTGATTCTTTAAAGTCAGTTACCGGCATTGGCCATACTAGGTGGGCAACACATGGTGGAATTACTAAAGCTAATTCTCATCCTCATCAATCAAATAATATTTTCTTAGCCCATAATGGGATTATTGAGAACTTTGAAGAATTAAAAGAAAATTTAGAGAAAAAAGGCTATAAATTCTACTCTGAAACTGATTCAGAAGTAATTGTTAATTATTTAGAAGAAGAATTAAAGAAAAAAACACCACAGGAAGCAATTAGAACCTTTATGAGGGAAGCTAAGGGCACTTATGGAGTATTATTCTTCCTTAAGGGAGAAGATACTTTATGGGCATTTAAGAAGGATTCTCCGCTATGCTTGGGAGTACATGATGGCGTGACTCTTGTTGGATCAGATATCTATGCTTTTTCCCATGTAACAAATAAGGTAGTTTTCTTAGAAGATTATGAATTTGCAAAAATCACTCCTGGAAGTTATACATTATATAACTTGGAAGGAGACTTGAAAAAAGACACAATCACAATTGAATGGGAGCGTGAGCCAGTTTTTAAAAAACACTTTGATCATTATATGTTAAAAGAGATTTATGAGCAACCTGAAGCAGTTAACAGATTATTAAAATCACTAAGAACTACTCAAAAAACCCAGGTTAAAGAAATCGGAGAAATGATTAAAGGCGCATCAAGAGTTTTATTTCTTGCTTGTGGCACATCCTACCATGCTTCTTTGATTGGTTCTTATTTATTAACCAGGCGTGGTTATGAAGCACACGCAGTTATTGCTTCTGAATTTGAGGCATTTTCATTAATTGATGAAAAGACTGTAATTATTGTTGTTTCTCAATCGGGAGAGACAATGGATATTATATCAGTTTTAAAAGATGTTGCAAAATTTAATCCAAAACTTGTCGCAATTGTCAATTATCCTTATTCAACAATTCATAGAATGGCAGATAACTATCTTGAGATGATGGCTGGGCAAGAAATCTGTGTTGCTGCAACAAAAACTTTTACTAATAGTTTAATCGCATTATATGAAATTGCAAAAGTGCTTGATAACCACATTACCCTTGATAAAATTCCAGAGAAAATTGAGTATGTGTTAAAGAACAATGAAAAGAAAATACAAAAGCTTGCTAAAAAATTAAAAAATTGTAAAGACATATTTGTACTTGGTCATCAAATAAGTTATCCAGTATCAAGAGAAATTGCATTAAAATTAAAAGAGATTAGCTATGTGCACGCAGAAGGGATGATGGCAGGGGAGTTAAAACATGGTACAATTGCTCTTATTGAAAAGGGAGTGCCAGTAATTGGATTATCTTATGATACTGTTGCTACCCGAATGAAATCTGCATTAAGAGAAGTAGAAGCACATGGAGCAGATGTCTATAATATTGGCAATGGAGATTCAGACTTTGATTTGCCTGAAACAAATGAAGAAGAGTTTTCAATTTTATCAACAATTATTGGCCACTTATTAAGTTATTATATTGCAGTAGAAAGAGGTCTGCCCATTGATAAACCAAGAAACTTAGCAAAAAGTGTGACTGTAAAGTGAGATACTTTGGGACAGATGGTATCAGGGGGGAAGCAAATAAGTTTCCATTAGTTCCAGAATTCTTAGTTAAATTAGGAAAAGCTACTGTAACCTATTTTGATAATGATAGCAGGGCAATAATTCTTGCAGGAGACACTAGGCAAAGTACAACAATGATTGCATCAGCATTATCTTCTGGAATTGTTGCTAGTGGTTGTGATGTTTTAGAATTAGGTATTGCCCCAACCCCTGTTTTAGCATATTTTACAAGAATATTAAAAGCAAAATGTGGAATAATGGTGACTGCATCTCACAATCCCTGGCAAGATAATGGGGTAAAATTTTACAAGAATGATGGAACTAAACTTTCTGAACACCAAGAAGAAAATTTTGAAAAATTAATTGATTTGGATATAAATGAAGATTCTGAGCCAGGTGCAATCCATCCACTAATTGAGTGGCAGGAAGATTATATTGCCCATCTAAAAACCTTATTTGATTTAGACCTTGCAAGCGTGGAAATTACCTTGGATTGTGCAAATGGCCCCACTTCTTTTTTAGCTCCAATGGTCTTTGAAGCGTTTAATGCTAAACCAAAAGTAATTCATAATGCCCCCGATGGAAAAAACATTAATGAAAATTGCGGTGCAACAAGTCTAAATAATTTAAAAAAAGAAAGGCAAGGAGTGGGAATTGCATTTGATGGTGATGGGGATAGAGTAATAATGATTGATGAATTGGGAAACACAATTGATGGTGACCATATTATGGGGATTATCGCAGTTGATTTAAAAGAAGAAAATAAACTGCAAAAAGATTCAATCGTGATTACTAAATACTCTAACATGGGATTAAGAGTTGCTCTTTGGGAAAAGGGAGTAAAGGTTGACTATGCTGATAATGGAGATCAATATGTTTCTGCATTAATGAAAAACCACGGCTATTCTCTTGGTGGAGAAAAAACAGGGCATATTATCTTAAGCGAGTATGAAACTACTGGAAATGGCATCATTGTTGCACTAAAAGTGCTTGAGATTATGAAAAAGAAAAATAAAAAATTACATGAATTAAATTTCTTAAAAGAGTATCCTCAAATTTTGATCAATGTAGAAGTAAAAGAAAAAATTCCAATTGAGAATTTGCCAAATGTAATCCTAGCAATTGAGGGCGTTGAATCCAAGCTTGGGGATAATGGGCGGGTGTTTGTAAGATACTCAGGCACCCAAAATCTTGTAAGAATCATGATTGAAGGCCAGGATAAAGATTTAATAAGAAGCTATGCAGATAAGATTGCAGAGGAATTTAAACAACAAAATTCCACAGGGAATGAGTAGTGCTCTGAATGTGTTCCGAGCAAACACTTTAAAAACAATTTTACCAGAGGTTGACATGCAAGGAATAATACTAGCCGCAGGCCATTCAACAAGATGCTTTCCATTAACAGTTAATATTCACAAGGCATTACTAAATGTTGCTAACAAACGAATTATGGATTATAACCTTGATTGTTTTTTAGGGCTCGTAGATGAAGTGATCATTGTAATTGGCAACAATGGAGATAAAATTAAGAAAGTTTATGGAGATAATTATAAAGGATTAAAATTAACTTATTTTAGGCAAAGAGGTTTGAAGGGAACTGGGGATGCAATGATCCAAGTTTCTAAATTAATCAAAGACAGTTTTATCTTAATGCATGGTGATGATATTTACAATAAAGAAGATATTAAACAATTAGCTAAGTTTGAAAATGCTATATTGGTTTCAGAATCAGAGAATCCAGAATTGTTTGGAGTGATCCAACATAAAGCGGGAAAAGTTACTGGCATTATTGAGAAGCCAAAAAACCCAAAGAGTAAGCTTGTTAATGATGCATGCTATATACTTGAAAATGCTATTTTTGAAGAACTCAAAAACTTATCTCCAAGCGAAAGAGGAGAACTTGAGTTTACTGATGCAATAACTGCGTATGCTAAACAGTACGAGGTAAACTTTTCTGTTGCCAAGAACTGGATTCCAATTGGATACTCTTGGGATTTACTTGTTGCAAATGAGAAAATACTAAGAACTATGAAGAAAAAAATCCAGGGAAAAGTTGAAAGAGGAGCTACAGTAAAAGGAAAATTAATTTTGGGCAAGGGTTCAATAATCAAATCAGGCGCATATCTAGAAGGAGATATTTGTATTGGAGAAAATACTGTGATCGGCCCTAATTGTTATATTCGTGGCCCAACTTCAATTGGATCAGATTGTAAGGTTGGAAACGCAGTTGAAATTAAAAATGCAATTTTGATGGACGGAGCAAAGATTGGTCATTTAGGCTATTTTGGAGATTCAATAATGGGTGAAAAGAGTAATTTTGGTGCCGGAACAAAAGTTGCAAATCTAAGACATGATGGCAAAAACGTTTTCTCAGCAATCAAGGAAGAGCTTGTAGACACCGGCAGAAGAAAGCTTGGAGCAATTATCGCAGAACATGTTCACACAGGTATTAACACAAGTATTTACCCAGGCAGAAAACTCTGGCCAAATACTATGACTCTTCCCGGGGAAGTTGTGCAGAAGGATATTACAGAGTAATCGATATATTTATTAGTATAAGATTTTCTAAAGTATATATGCTAAAGGAGTTTAAAGAAATTCTTCAAGGATTTGGAAAAGTTACTAAACTATTACACAGAAAAGAAAAAATTACTTTAGGCTTTGCAACATTTATCATGCTCATCACAGGATTTTTAGTCAACTTACCTGCTGTAATCTTAGGAAAGTTTGTTGATAGAATGATTGGGATGGAAAACGCCACTTTTGCTATTGCAGTCCCATTTTTAGTCTTAATTATTATTATAATCATTTCTAAAGAACTTCTTAATGTGCTGAGAAAATACTTAGTAGAAAATATAGCAACTCAAACAGAAAAGAAGCAAACTGTTGCAGTAATTGATAGATTACTTAGGACAGATATTACTTCATTTATTAACAAATTCCAAATTGGCGCGTTGCACGGCAAAATGTTTAGATCAATCCAAGGCTTAATCAAGCTTTTAAAGCTTGGTTTTTTAGATTTCTATCCAGCACTTTTTGCAGGAATTGCAGCACTAGTTATTGCTTTTGTTCAAAAACCTGCATTGGCTTCTTTCATGATTCTTGTAATCCCCACAGGGCTATATATTGTGGTAAGGCAAGTTGCATCTCAGAAAGGTATTAGGGTTTCTTTACTTCGTGGAAAAGAAAAGATAGATGGAAAGGTTGTTGAAATGATGGGTGGTCTTGAAACAATAAGGGTTGCAAATACAACAGATATTGAAGTTAGCAAAGTTGAAGCAATAACTGAAGATTTAAGAAAGATTGAAATTAAACATCACATCTGGATGGCTTTTTATGATGCCTTAAAATATCTAAATGAAGCATTTTTCTATGTGCTTGTTGTTTCTGTTTCAATATATTTTGCAGTTAATGGAATGATCACAAAAGGAGATATTTTAACTTACTCAATATTGTTTATGAGCGTCATCGGCCCCTTAAGACAAATTCATAGGATATTAGATGAAGCGCATGAAAGCTCAATTAAGGTGCAAGATTTGCATGATTTAATGACTCAACCCTTAGATGAATCTTTTTCAAAATCATTGAGAATCAAAGGTAAAAAATCCAAATTTGTATTAGAAGCAAAAAACATTGCTTTCAAATACGGAAAAGAAAAAGTACTTGAGAATGTTAACGTAAAGATATTGTATGGAGAAAAAATTGGGGTTGCAGGGGCTTCAGGGTGCGGCAAATCCACTTTTGTTAAGCTTCTTTTGCGATTAATTCATAATTACACTGGAGAACTATTATTCTTGGGAAAAGACATTAAACAATTATCAAGAAAAGAAATAGCAGAAAAAATCGCATATGTGCCTCAAAAAACTTACATTTTCTCTGGCACAATTGAAGAAAATATTGTTTACGGCTGTGGCAAAGTAACTAAGAATGATTTAATTAAAGCGGCAAAGAAAGCCAATATTTACAATGAAATTGTTAAAAAGCTAGGAGGCTTTGAAGGATACGTAGCAGAAAATGGCAACAACTTAAGTGGAGGCCAGAGACAAAGATTGGCAATTGCAAGACTAATCTTAAAATCCCCAGAAGTATTAATCTTTGATGAGGCGACATCTGCTCTTGATAACACAAATGAAACAATCATCCAAAAAAACATCGAGCAAATCTTTAAAGATAAAACTATGATAACAATCGCACACAGATTAACGACTTTAAAAAATTCTGATAAGATCTTAGTATTCGATAAAGGCACAATTATTCAAGAAGGTAAGTTTGAAGCGCTTTCTAGCGTAGAAGGGAAGTTTAAAGAGTTTTTGCATCAGAAGAAGGAATAATTCTTAAACCTTCCTTTTCAGGGATAATTGAAACACTTTCAGATTCTTTTAACTTATACTTCTTAACAAGCTCCCTTGGAATCCTTATGCCCAGGCTCATCCCCCATTTAGAAAGTTTAGCATTATATTTTTTTAAAGTTCTGTATTTATCGGCAATTGCGTGGAGCTGGGACATATCAACAATCTCTTCCCCACAAGAACATTTGAAATATTTATATTCCATTCCTTCAGGCGTCTTGCCAGTAAGTTCCTTCATCCCTTTCCCGCAAACTGAACACTTTTTCATTTTTTCATCACAGTTATTATCTTAATTTTATTATTTGTCCTCACACCAATGCAAATGACCTTTATTCGTTTAAACAACAGAATTCCACCCATCTCATGGAAATGCAAAGCATTTCTAGGACAACAGAAATCGAGATTTCTATTTGTAATGATAGGTGGTAAATGTGGAATCTGTTTGCTCAAATGCTTAAAAATCAAAGATTTTTAGCACTCTGAGAAGCAAAGCTTTTCAGTTGAACCACCAAACAGCGAGCAAGCTTTTCAACATGCCACCAGTGTCTTTGAAATTGTAACAATTTCTAAGGCACAAAAAACACAAAGTGTTTTTTCGTGTATTCACTGGTGGTTTTTGACAGTTTATATCGCTTTCCAAAATCAGATATTTTTATTGTACTTTCTTTTCTGATTTTCTCAAGCTTTTTTAAGTATTCTTCTTTAGCTTTTTTCTCCATAAAGATTTTTAAAATCCTAACTTATTTAAATATTACTAACTTCCCAAAACCCATGACTGATATCGTAATAACTTTAGGCTCAGGTAAGGGCACATGGACTTACTTAGTTGAATTAATCAAAAGAGAGAACTGGACAAATGTTATAGTTGTGACAAATGCTTTTGGTGCAGAAAATTTTACTGTTGAAGGCAAACAACTTACCTTTGTTATAATTGATGACAGAAAGAAGATGAGGCTTCTCGTTGAAGATATCTTGCCTCAATTAAAACTAAGTGGCACAACAGTTGCCTTAAATATGGTCTCAGGAGAGGGTAAGCTGCATATGGCAGTATTGGCATCAATTCTTAAAACAGGACTTGGAGTGAGGCTTGTTGGAATAAAGGACTATAAGGTAACAGAATTATAACACTTGCTCATCAATAAATTTCTGTAATTTTTTAGCTTCTTGCTCAACTTTTAGAAGTAGTTTTGTATCATTAAAAAGCTCTTTAGCACATTTTTTACAATAGTAATTATTTGTACCTTTAATTTGATACTCTGCAGGTCCGTCACAAATATTACACTTAGGCATTTTGATAAACTCTAAATCCTCCACTTCTTTCTAAGGTAATTGAGCTACCAAATATATTCTCCATAAAGCTATTTAAACTTTTCCCACCCTTGTTATGCCTAGCAACAAAGTTTAGTTTACCGTCGGGAGTTAAAAAATTCTTACTTTCTTCAATCAATTTTTCACATAGCTTTTTCCCAGCAGTTTGTGGGGGGTTAAGTAAGATTAAATCAAACTTTCCTTCAATTTTACTAAATCCATCACTTTTAAAAGCAATTGCATTAGATATCTTATTTAATCTTATATTCCTTTTTGTAGTTGTAATTGCTCTTTCATTAATATCACACATTACAACCACGCATTTAGCTGATTTGGCAATTGAAATTCCAATAATCCCATTACCACACCCTAAATCAAGGACTCTTTGCCCATCTGTAACAACCGCGGTTTTAGCTAGTAAATAAGAACCCTTATCAACTTTCTTAGCTGAAAACACTCCGGAGGCTAGATAAAATACCAAATCATTGCCCCTCATCTTAATTTCTAACTTTGTTAGTCTTAATTGAGAGTCTTGTTTTTCAGAGTAATAATGTTCCATTTTTACATAATCCCATATAGCATAAACAAAAATCTGTCAACTGCTCTTACAAGTTCAAAACCGCTGCCTTGGAAAATAATGCAGTTATCTACTGCTGTGATGCTTGTGACATTTGATTTTTGAAGAAGGAATACTGATTCATTGGTATTGGTGCAGGTTATAATTTCTTTAGGGGGGCAAACTCCTTCAAATTCTTCTGTGCATGCTGAAGTAGGGATAATTTTGAAAATTTTAGCTAAAGAGATTGATAATTCGCTAGCAGCTAATGCAACATATTGCAAATCTGTATCTTCTGGGTTAAAAGTGATATACAGGGGGTCAAGAGAAAATTCGTATATTTCACCATTAATTGTAACATTTTCAGTCTGCTCTGGATTATACCTAAAAGGAATTGTATACTCTGTGTTGCCAGAAATCCACTTGGTCCACCACATATCTGCAATTCTTTCAAATTCAAAATGATTATATGTTAGAAAATTGTCTTCTTCATATTGCTTTTGCTCTCGAATATTATTATATCTTGTTATTCCGATAATAACAAGTACAATTAAAACTAAAATCAAAAAAGCTTTTGTTCCAGAACTAAATTTAATTTTCATAGTATTCCTAAGAGCTTGTACACAATCCAATCCTTAACTGCAAAAAATTCATAACGCGTTTTTGCAGTAATTTTTAGACAGTTTCCAAATGGTTTTATCGCTGTTTCATCCCTTTGTTCAAGGTAGATTACTGGATTTTCGGGAGTTGAATTGAGGCAGGTTATAACTGGTCTTTTGGAGACGCCTTCTAATGTATAGGAAGGAATTGGCCTGATACCTAATTTGATTAGGTTAGTGCCAAGTAAGTACTCTGTTTCAGCAATGTCTTGTGCAATATCAGATAATGGATCAGAGGTTGTATAAACAACTTTTTTACCTTGAATTACTTCAATTCCACTAAATGAATTATTTGTAAATGAACTAGGCAGGAAATGAAATTCAAATGGCACATTTTGAATCTTTAATTCATAAGTTCCCCTATCAGTTATTTTAAAGGAATAGTCGCCAAATTTTATTTTGCCACTTCCTTCAGAACCAATGATTCCTAAGATTGAAGAGACCATAATAAAGATAATAACTCCTCCTATGATGTACTTGGCTTTCTTATTCTCGTGATGTACCTGCTTGTCCTTAATCTGTTTCATTTTTAAATAAGTAAAAAACGCCTATTTAAATTCTTTTTGATAGATTTTGGTGGATAAATAAGATACCACTTAATAGTACTAAAATACAAAAACATTTATAAATGATTAATACATGATATTGTAAATGCTCCCAAGAGATGTTAAAGATTGGTTGATTTTGTGTAGTGCGAATGGTATGCGAAGTCCAGTGTTTCATAGATTTTTAGAATATGAGTTACTTGAAAGAGGTATTGATGCTAATGTAGTTAGTAGAATGGCTGCAAAAGGTGAGAGAGTAGGGGAAGGACTTTCTTTGATTGCAGAGGAGACAATTTTGAAATTTTTTAATGACCAAGAATTTGTAGAATCTCATAGATCCCTTGATGCTTCTGCTCGCGATCTTAGTAATGCATCTATAATTCTTGGAATGTCTAATGACCATGCTACAAGAATGAGAAGATTAGTTGAATCATATGATGAGAATAATTGTTGCAAGGCATATTCAATTTGGGAACTTTTACAAAGGGAAGACACCCTTGCAGGATGGATTTCCTCTTTTAGGGAAGCAACAAGAAGGGGGGCGAGAGAGAATATTGTGACTTCCTATGGGAGAGAGATGAGTTCCCTTGTTAAGTCACTTTTAAATTTAGAGAATTTGCCCCTAAAGACATTAGACACAGTTTTTGGAGAAGAGATAACGAAACGTTTTGAGAATTTTAACTTGACTTTTTTAGGGACAGATGAAAGGAGAATTGAGTTGGGATCTGATTCCCTATTTGCATATAAGGCTTTGGTTGGTTTAGTTGATCAGGCAAGGTATCTCATGAGGCAAGGAGAAATAGAAACTCCGTTAATTGAATTTAATAAGGCACTTAATCTGGAAATTAAGCAATATTTTCCAGAAGGGACCAAATTTGTTGGAGGATGCAATGAAAAAGATCCCTTACTGGCTGGAGAACATAGAAGATTTGCCGGTACAACCTTGTACACTCATCTAAGAGGCATGGCTCAACTTGCAAGAAAAAAGATGATTAATTCTCCAAGAAAAATTGCTGTTGCATATTCAAATTTGGGTTATTTGGTGGAAGAGGTTGGAAGTAAGGTATTGGGTCTTGAGGCAATTAAACATTTATACCAAGATCTTTCTAACTAATACAAACACTACACCCAACATACCCAAGCGCTTCTGCATCAGCAATTGTCTTTATGCAGATCATATTTTCTTGCTTTATCCTATCAGCAAAAGCACAGTCACATAGATGATACTTATTAGAAGTCTTGCTGGCCACAATATTTGTTCCTTCAGGACAGCCAAAAGCTTGACATCCAGTAAAGGTGTTTCCAACAGTTATGTTTGTCGCACAAGAGTGTACATTCCACACTCCAACTTCTTTTGCAACAAAACACAATAGGGCAACAATTAACAATGATAAAAATACATAGAAAAACCATGTGCCACTCTTCATGTGGTTAGTTTGGATTACAAACTATATAAATTATTCTCCCAAAACAACTTCTGATTTATACCCGTGTACAATAAGGGTTGGAGAAACTGAGAAGTATTGTACAATGGTTGTTAAATAGCTAAAATTAATATGCTATAAAAAACAGCCGATATTGCTAAGAACATCAAACTAAAAGAAATTAAAAAACTGGCATTTACATTTTCTTTGTAGTATATATTAACCCAGACATTCTTCTTAAAATACTTTTCATATACAATTAAGGTTAGAATCGTAAATGCAAAAGCAGTAGATATAACCCCTAAAATTAGGGGTAAATCAAAATAAAAAAAAGCAGATAGTAATATTATATAAATTGGAAAGCTTACTGCAATTATAATATATTTGTAAATATTTCTCACAGTAAAATCAAATTTATATTTTGGATATTCGCGAGTAAGTTTCACAGCCATAACAATTATTCCAATAACTGCAATTGTGCCAATTAATGCAGCAAATCCTTCTAAATCCCAGTTCATTGATGTAACAATCACAAATAATCCAGCTAGGAAAAATAATGTAAAAGCAGTCCAATACATTTTCCAAGGTGAAAAGTAAGTTTCTTTATCTTTAATATTATAAGGCAATTCATTTTTCCTTGATTTAATAAAACTACTCGAGGCAAAACCGTATCCAAAGAGAGTTGCAAAATTAAATAATCCTAGGTAAAAAAGTAAGCTCTTTTTTTGTGATTTGTAATAAATTGATCCAGCAATAAAAGATGCAAGACAAGAAGAAATTGCAAAAATTATTATAGCGATTAATCCAGTGTTTCTTCTTAAGAAATTAAAGTAACTAATTTTTGCAGGCACTTTATCTTCAATATACAAATCATTAACATAAGCATTTGATTTACCATTAATCAAGATTCTTGTGTACTCTACGGAAGATGCAAATCCAACTGTTACATCCCTTGTTTCCATTCTTTTATAGTTCTCATCAAAATAGTACTCTCTTATGTGGTCATTTAATGTGTACTCTTCATCAGAAAAAAATCTTTCTAATTCTAAATCAAAAGTTACTCTCCCTTTTCTATAAGTTACTTCTTCTTCAAGTCCTGGGAACAATTCAGGACTCACATAACCTATCACATAGATTGCTGCAGGAACCTTTTTATTTCCATAAACAGAGGTTGGTTTAAGAGGAAAAAACATCTTTTCTGTTGGGAACTTAACATATGCACCAACTTTAAACTGATTATATCCATCTCTTCTATACCCTCTCGCTACCACATTATCTTCATTAAACTCTTTAATATCTGTAATAAACCCTACAACAAAAGAATAATCTTCTCCCAAATATTCGCTCTTTAGCACAGGAGAAAGTTCAGTTGGAAGTATCAAATCTTTACTTGCCAAATATTCTTCAAATTCAACAATATTTTTAGCTGTTACAAGTTCAAGGGTTAACCCCCTCCTGGTTACTGATTGATGAACTTCCGCACCTCCCTGTATTGAGGCAAAGTCCGCCATTTTAGAAAATCCTCCAATTCTAGATAATAATGTAAAAGGAATTGGCCAAAGTTGGGATGCTGCAAATGAGGCATAGGGCGCAATCAGAATTTCTTTTAATCCAACTTCAATATCTTCGCCCATAAATTGAGGAAATCCTTTTAAAATATCAATGTCAATATTTTCTGGATTTCCAGGGATTGGGAAAAGCCACACAGCTTCATTATAAGAGTCTCCTGTGTCAATTCCAATTAAAAGTTCTTGAATACCTTTATCATATTTTATTGCAGCAAATTGTTGTTCTTCATCTCCAAGTAACCATGGTTGCCCCATGTCTGGAGGGGGCCTAAAGACACAACCATCACCGTAAACAGCAGGAATAAGTAAAAGAAGTAACAAAACAACATATAGCTTCGCCATGATTTATATTAAAAAAAAGAGTATTTAAACTTATTGAAAACTTCAATTGAAGTTATAGGCTTTTTGCAATATAAACTACTGCTTTAGCCTCATTGCCTGTAAAGGGGCATTTAGCACCTTTTTTAGGCACTTCATCAAAAGGAATAATAATTGTCTTACCGCCAGTTTGAGCTTTAATGATTTCATCAGTGTCTTTCTCTCTGTCAAAGATAGTCTTTACAATCTTGCCTTCCTTAACATACTTGGCAATCTTTTTAACATCTTTTTCTTCTACAACAATTGAATCATCTAAGAATTTTTTTGCTTTGTTATACATATCCTTGTGCATTGTTTCAAGCATCTTACTTACTTTTTCCTTAAGATTTTTTGCAGGTATATTCTCCTTTTGTAATATGTCGCGCCTTACAACAGTAACTTTTTTTGCATCAACTTCTTGTTCTCCAATTTCAATTCTGATTGGATAACCATAAAGTTCAGCTTCATTAAATTTCCAACCAACAGAATAATTCTCTCTGTCATCTAAGAATGGATTAAAAGTTGCAAGCTCTTTTTTAATATTCTCTGCAAATTTCAAGACTTTTTCTTTATTATCTTTCCTTATAATTGGTACAATTATAACTTTATGTTCAGCAACTTTTGGTGGTAACACCAAACCATGAGAATCTGAATGCATCATAACCATTGCCCCAATTGATCTGGTTGATAATCCCCAAGAATTTTGATGAACAAACTTCTTCTTTTGGTCAGTATCAGTAAATTGGATATTAAATGCTTTAGCAAAGTTTTGGCCAAGGTAATGAGTGGTTCCGCCCTGGATTGCTTTTCCAATTGGTAAAAAAGGCTCAACAGACATTGTGTGAACTGCTCCAGCAAATTTTTCTTTTTCAGATTTAAACCCAAATAAAACTGGAATTGCAAGCACCTCTTCATACATCTTTTTGTAAACATCAATTAAGATGTCTTTTGTTTCTAAAACAGCTTCCTCTTTTGTTGCAAATACAGTATGTCCTTCTTGCCAATAAAATTCTCTTGTTCTAAGAAATGGTTGAGGATGTTTAAATTCCCATCTTACAACATTGCACCATTGATTTAATTTTAATGGGAGATCATTATGGCTCCTTACCCATTTAGAATAAGCAGCATACATTACTGTTTCAGAAGTAGGTCTAATTGCAAGTCTCTCGGCAAGCTTTGAGTTCCCACCATGGGTAACCCATGCAACTTCGGGCGCAAATCCTTCAACATGTTCTTTTTCTTTTGTTAGCAAATGTTCTGGAATAAATAGGGGGAAGGCGGCATTTTTAACTCCTTTTTTCTTAATTTTCTTATCCATATACGCTTGAATTTGCTCCCAGATATACCAGGCTCTTGGTTTTAGAATATAACACCCAGATACATCAGTGTATTCAATAAGATTTGCTTTATTAATTACGTCAGTATACCATTCATTGGTCTGCTCGGTCTTGTCAAATTCTATTCCTGATTTGTTTTTTCCCATATTAGGCAATAAGCAAGATTTGCTTTATAAAGGTTTTTACTGGAATTCAAAAAGTTTAAAAAAAGAAGCAGAATATCTGATTCTTATGGACCTGTCTATATTAGTAAAAGACCCCCTGGAAAATTTACCTCAAAATAGGGCGTTATTGGTAGTAAATGACTCCTCACCGGTTTCTTTAGAGGACGCGCTTAAAATTGATATTGAGCTTGCTGTTTTAATAGACGGAACCGATGAAGAAAAAGAAAGATTTTATGAAACTTTTAAGGGCAGAGAATCAAGTGATGATGGAAAATTTATTGTTGCGCCCCTCCCTTATTATGAGGGTGCAGATATCGTAATTGCATACACACAAGGGTGGGAGTTTTTTAACCCTCCAGATACTCATGACGGATCTGATGCTGATTATTTTGCACATCACAAGGATAAGCAAATGGCCTTACAAGGATTTGGAGATAAGGCCATTTCCACTGTTCATAAGCACCTTTTTGGGGATCCTAAAAGTGTAAGAGAATTATTCTGGTCATTTCATGGAGAGCTATGGGACCTTGTAGAAAATAAACTTCATGGACTTTCAAGGGATAAACATGTTGTATTTGATGTTGGAAAAAATTATGAACTTTCTCAAGATGGTAAACTGTATGTTCCTGGAACTCCTGTTATTTGGACTCATTCTGGTCAGCCATTAAAGATATATTCCAATGAAGTTCATCAAGCAGGAACCTCTAGGAAACCATCATTGGCAGCCTTATGGATGGGAGAATTTATGGTCCATGATCATTGCAAACGTAATGAGCGCATAGGGGAAGCGCTTAGAAGAAACCAGTTTTACAAGTGAAAATTGCCATATATGCAATTGGTGAGAGCTTTTCAATAACTATTTCAAGTTCAACTTTTTTAGCAAGATTCTTTAGCGTATCTTTTGAGAATCTTAAAGAAGTTATTCCTCCTTCAAGTGATACTGAAGAGATTTTATCTTGGATTATTTTTAGATCATTTTTCATATACCATTCTAGTTGCGCTTCTCTTGCATTTTCAGAATATGCACTGATCAATATTTTTCCATCCTTTTTTATTACTCTTTTCATCTCTTTAAGAATTCCAAACCTTGTTTTTTCGTCCCAATTGCCAGCAGTTGCCCCTAAGCAAATTACGAAGTCAAATCTTTTGGTCCAAAATCTCGGTAAGTTGAGCGCGTTCCATTTTGAAATATGGACATTTAATTGATTCTTAAATCTCTCCTTGCACATATTAATTTGATGTTCTGCAAGGTCTATTCCAAAAATTTCAATAGGCAATTTACTAATGCCCATAATCCCATTTCCATGACCTCAACCAACATCCAAAACTATTCCAATTTTATTCCCAATATGCTTCTTAATACATTCTTTTTCTGCTTTATGGTACAAAGAAATTGCTGGAGTTTTCTTTTCTTCCATCATCACTATATGACTTAGCCTTGGAGACTCGAAAAATTCTCTCAACTTCACTAGATTTTCATCCAATCCTTTTTTTGCCATATGTAATCACTATACAGTAATATCTACTTATTTATTAAACTATCTTGAGAATATTTTAACAGAAGGAAAAACTTTTAAGTGATTAACTCTTTAAGTTAATAAAATGACAAGTATTTCCATAGATCAGAAGGACAAGCGTATTCTTTTTGAACTTTCCATTAATGCCAGGGCTTCAATTTCATATATAGCAAAAAAAGTGGGACTTTCTAAACAAGTTGTTAAGTATAGGATGGACCTGCTTGAAAAAAGAGGTATTCTGGAAGGTTATTATGTATTAATCAATATTGCTAAACTAGGATATAGCTACTACAGATGTTTCTTAAATTTTAGAAATGTTGATCCAGAAACTGAGCAAGAAATTGTAGAATATTGTGTTAAGAATAAAAGCATAATGTGGGTTGCACAGGTTGATGGAGACTTAGATTTTATTTTTGTAGTCAATGTAAAAAATGCAGTTGAATTTCAAGAAGTTTTAGGGGAAATGCTCAATAAATACGGCCAGTTTTTTGAGGAGAAATATATTTCAATTGCAACTTCAATCCATCATTACCCCCATAAGTTTTTATTAAATATTAAGGCTGACGATGAAATAATTATGGGTGGTCCAATACAAAACTTGACATTAGATAAAATTGATTTTCAAATTCTTGAACAATTAACAATTAATGCAAGAAGGTCTCTCTTAGACATTGGATCAAAATTAAAAATTCATGCAAAGGTCGTCAAATATCGGATAGATCAGCTAGTGAAAAAAGGGATAATAATTGGGTACAGGGCCAAATTTAATCACCGAATTTTGGGATACACTCACCATAAGGTAAATCTCCACCTAACTCAAGTATCAAAAGATATTATTCAAAAACTTTCAGAGTACATAAAATCCTTACCATCTTCAATTTACTTAACAAATGCAGTTGGTTCAACAGAAATGGAATTTGAAGTAATGGTTAAAAATAATCAAGAATTTCATGATTTGATGAGGGATTTGCGTTTCAAATTTTCCCAATACATCAAGACTTATTCAACATTCATAATTTACTACGAGCCTTACATCAATTACTTGCCGATTAACTAATATACTTCTTGTCATAGGAATTTTTATATAGGCTTAGGGAAAGTTGACTTTATAATGAAAAAATCTCCTGCTAAAATAATAGACAAAAAGCCTGTTATAAAACCAAGATTACCTGGTGGAATCTTACTTATTATCATTGTTACTTTAATTGGGTTTTTCTCTTATGTGATGGCTATAAGTGCTAAATCTGCATTTGTTTTTGGCTATCAACTTTATGGCCCAACTGCAATTGCTTTTGGAGTAATTGCTGCAGCAATATCAGCTTCAATCATCTATGGGCTTTACAAAATTACTCCCTGGGCATATAAACTAACAATTGGTTTTACAATATTTGAAATTATTAATGGTCTTGTTAACATGTTCTTTTCAAACAGATTAGAGCTTGGATTAACTAAGTTTGCAATGCCTATTTTAATTGCATCAGGAGTAATATTTGATGCGCTTGTAATCTGGTATTTATCCACAAAGAAAGCTTATTTTTTAAGAAAGAAAGAAAAGAACCACCATGATAAACTTTTTGTAAGATTAGGCTTAGGAATAGTTCTTTTAGGAATATTATTAACTGGCATATTAATCTATATAGATATTGTAGAAATTACTAAATTAAATCAAGTTGCTAGAGATTTAATTGAGGGAAAGGATATCACTTCAGCTATGGTGCTTTGTGAAGACCAAGGAGATTATTGTTTCATGGCCATTGCTTCATTAAATAAAAATAACACCGAAGCGATTATTGCTTGCGATAAGATAATTGAACCAGCGTTTCAATCAGCTTGCGGCTCTATGTTTGCAATAACTCACAACAATTCAATTTTTTGTGAAACAATTAAAGATCCAGCAGGCGCTTCTTTTTGCAAAGCAGCAATAACTAAAGATGATACATTTTGTAAAGAATTAGTTAAAAAAAATGAGATTAATTATTGTTATGATTACATCAAAAGGTGAAAAAAATGGAAAATTATTGTATTAAAGATATAAATTTAGCTGAGAAAGGAAAGAAAAATATTTCATACTCAATTAAAGAACTACCAGTATTAACAAAAATTAAAGAAAGATTCGAGGCAGAAAAACCGCTAGTTGGAATTAAAGTGGGAATGGCCCTACATATAACAACTGAAACAGCATATTTGGTTGATGTTTTAGTTGCAGGTGGAGCAGAAGTTGCAATTTGTTCTTGCAACCCTTTATCTTCTCAAGATGATTCTTGTGCCTACCTCGCATCAAAAGGAATAAAATGTTTTGGATATAAAGGAGAAACAAAAGAAGATTATTACAAGTTTATTGAAAATGTAATTAAATTTAAACCCCACATTACAATTGATGATGGTTGTGATCTTGTAAATATGCTTCATGAAAAATATCCTGAACTGATAGCAAATGTTATTGGTGGCGCTGAAGAAACAACAACAGGTATCCAAAGATTGCAAGCTATGCAAAAAGCTGGCGCATTAAAATACCCAATGATTGCAACTAATGATAACTTCACTAAACACATGTTTGATAATCATTATGGCACCGGTCAAAGTGCAATTGATGGAATCATAAGAGCAAGTAATATCTTAATTGCAGGAAAAACTTTTGTTGTAGTGGGTTATGGTGATTGTGGTAAGGGAGTTGCTAAAAGAGCTCAAGGGCTTGGAGCAAGAGTAATTGTTACTGAAATTGATGCAAACCCTGCATTACAAGCAGTACTTGATGGCCACAGGGTTATGAAGTTCTGTGATGCAGCTAAAGAAGGAGACATTTTTTTAACAGTTACTGGTAATAAGCATGTGATCCCTGCAGAATTTGCAAAAACCATGAGAGATGGTGCAATTTTAGCTAATGCAGGCCATTTTGATAATGAAATTGACATAAATGGTTTAAAGGAACTTGCAACTGAAATGGAAGAAGTAAGACCTTTATTTATGCGCTACAGGATTAATGATAGAGATATATTTGTTGCAGGAGAAGGCCGCTTAGTTAATCTTGCGTGCGCTGAAGGCCACCCCTCTTCAGTGCTTGATATGTCTTTTGCAGGCCAAGCCTTAGCTGTTGAATTTTTAGTAAAAAATAAAGGAAAATTGGAAGTAGGAGTAATCAACTTGCCTAAAGAACTTGATTACAAAATTGCTGAGATGAAATTACAAACCTTGGGAATTGAACTTGATCAACTAACAAAAGAACAGCTAGAATACTTAAACAGCTGGCAGGAAGGCACATGATTTTCTTAATCATTGGAGGCCCAGGCTTTGGAAAATCAACTGTAGCAAAAGAGTTAGAAAGGCGCAGTCACACAGTCTTTTATGACCCTTGCACACCTGAATTCTTTAAATCTTGTATAGGAGAATTAGGTTCTAGAGATACTAACAATTTAGAATTAAATAAAAGAATCTTACAAAAAAGGGTTGCACAATTTGAGTCTGCTCCAGAAGAACTTTGCTTTTCTGACAGAGGTATTCCAGATTGTCTTGCTTATATGCATAATCCTCCTGAAGAATTTTTAAAGATAATTAAGGCCCACCAATATCAAAAAATTGCGTTTGTAACTCCACCCTGGAAAGAGATTCACGAACAACATTTTGGTAGACTTGAAAGTTTTGATGAGGCGTGTAAGGTTCATGCAAGACTTGTTAAAGTCTATGAGGATTTAGGTTATACCTTAATTGAACTTCCCAAGGTAAGTGTACAAGAACGTGCGGACTTCATTCTCGCTAAATCCAAAGCTTTTTAAGTAATTTCTTATTTTCTTACCTTGGAATGAAGAAATATTCACCACAGCAAAATCTTGTTTATTCTAATGGTACTATGGCACAGCAGTTAAATCTATATGATGCAATTACGGCAGCTGGTAGGGGACTTTTAAAAAGAGGAGAAGAATTATGGGTGGACTTGATAGGATTGTAGGGGTTACAAAAGGATTGCTTGCTGGTGCTAATATTACTTATGGTGAACTTCTAGGGCCACAAATAATGTATAAGGGTGGAAATCATGGGAAGAAAAGTAAGGCAAATCTAAAACCTGAATTTATTTAAAATTTCTTCCGAAATTTTACTGGGGTTTAATACCCCGGACTTCAGTCTGAAATTTTTAATCCCAAAAATCCATCTTTTTTCGAGGGCCGCAATACTTAGAAATGCCTTTGGCATTTCTTGTACATGAAATCTTTTTGGATTTCAAAGTACCCCAACTTTTAAGTTGGAGATATCACAGAGTGATACCAGTGAGTTGTGCTCACTGAGTAGGCCCGAGTTATGGATTTTTGTTATTACTAATAAAAAAGAGGCAAAAAGGGAGGTAAGAAATAAAGTTTAGTCATAACCTATACAACATATCTTTATAATCATTCTTTCATTATCTTCTTTACGATAGTTAGGGGGCTATTAAAATGATAGATCATGAAGATGAGAAGTATGATCATTCAGACCATTTATTTTCCGATATTGTAAAAAGGAATTCTAGTTGTTACTCTCCCTCTGAATTTGAAAAGAAAAATATGCGATTAATTGAAAAGTTTTTGCAAGAGAATAAATATGAAAGTAAACATTCCGTTGAAGTTCATATTGAATATATTGAACATTTGTTGAATAAACTTCAAAATGCTCGTAAAGAGGAGATTTCAGTCTGCCCCAGTAATGCAGAACTTAATTCTGAAATTAATAAAGTGCAACAATTAGCAAGAATGTTAACCGGTAAATTATCTTCTTTTTAGTTGTACAAGTCATGACGACAATTCTATTTTTTGTAGCAGTTTAGACAACGCATTCTTATTAGTGATAGTCGCCTTACTCTCTCCTCCATGATAGAAAATGAAAATATTAAGTATGATTTTTATGGGCGCTCTTTCCAAGAACGCTGTAAAAAGTCATCTTCTATGTATGAGCCCGGAGTTAATGAGCGAAAAAACTTAGAAGTTATAGAGGAATATCTACAAAAAGGGTTGTATTCTAGTTTACAAACTCTTAATGCACATATGGCTTACTTAATGAATATGATAAATAAATTAAGTTCTATTCAGCGTGAAGAAATTAGCTTCTGGGGATACAACCCTTCCTTGACCTCCCAATTATCAAGGATTAAAGCATTAAGTGAAGAACTTCAAATGGCTAAAGCTTCTTTTTTAGCCTGATTTGTCCTCTGAGGGGCACATCATTTGGTAGAAATTCTTAAATACTAATTCCCCTACATTTTACTTTGGTGATAGTATGAAAAGGGGAGTGTTAGTATTACTTATCTTAGTTCTCTGTACTTCATTAGCATATGGAAATTGTTATAATAGTATTAAAGATGATAATGAAGAAGGGATTGATTGTGGTGGCCCTTGCCAGATACAAGATTGTTGTATTAATGGCTATTGGGATGCAACTGAACAAGGGCAAGACTGTGGGGGAGAGTGCAGTGTTTGCACAAAAGAGATTAATATTGAAATGCTTCATGATACCGACCAAGTATATGAGATTCCTCAATTAAGTTTTACATCAAATCTCCCTTCAACAATTTCTTACACTATTGATGATAGGACTTTTACAGAATTATGTACTATCTGCACCCATTGGCAGGACAGTGTGTGGCTTGGCTACGGTCCTCATATGTTAACTGCCAGGGCAGAATTTGTTGATCACCTTACTGAAGAGAAAATTTGGTTTACAGTTGTAAAAAAATCAGTAATAGAAGAAGATTTGGCTTTATGGTTTGGAGTGCCTTACCCTCTTTATATGGTTTCAGGAGAATTGGAAATCAAAAAGAAAAGTGATTCAACCTCATTAGCGGGTGAATTTTGGAATTTGCCTGAAGGGGAGCAACTCGGGCTGTGGCTTACTTATAATAAAGAACCAGCGTATTATGTCGGCCCAATAACTGTGAGTTATGAACCAGATAATGATAAACTATTCTCCGGCAGAGGGGGCGTATTTAAATTAAGACAATTACCAGAATACGTCTTTGAGAATGTAAATGGGGCCTTTTTAGAGTTAGAAATTGAAGGTCACGAAGGCAACCCCACAGAGGACTATGTGTTGTGGTTTAATGTGCAACCGTAATAAGTTATAGGGAGTTACTTTAATCCTTTTTTTAACTTAAGAAGCTTCAAGGGATTAAGCTTTGCTTAATCGCTTACGTTTTCTAAATCATATTTTTTGAAAAGATGATGCGGGGAGAAGGATTCGAACCCTCGTAGGCACTAAGCCAACAGGTTTCTTCGGAAAGTTTTATGCTTCCTTCCCGCCTAAGCCTGTCCCGTTTGGCCGCTCCGGCATCCCCGCATTTACGCTTGCGGGAATCAGTGAATTTGCGTTTTTGCAAATTTTAACGCATCCCCGCATGAGAATGTTAATTATTTAGATTAAGGAGCTATTTAAAAAGTTTACTCAAGAGTTAGTATTTTTTTGTTCTAATTTTAGACATTAATTAGAATATATAAAGAAAAACCATAAAATAAGAATACTAAAAAAGTTAATTTATTGCTTCTTCTGCCAAGAATAAGTTCTCATCTTAGCTGAGTTGCCATAACCACATGAAGAACACTTTTTCTTTCTGGTGTGATAAGTCCTTTTTCCGCATCGTCTGCACAGTACATGGGTTTTCTTCCCTGATTTAGCACCCATGCTAGGAGTCCCTTTTGTCATTTTTATTCAGTAGAAATACTTACTATTGTGTCTCCTCTAAGAAACACAGTACCAGTTTTCTTCTTAAGTTCATTGTTTTCTCTTAATTCTGCTTCATCTAACACCACATTAATGTGAATGTCAAAAGCATTTAGCTTTCCAACGTACTGACTTTTATTCTTAAGTTCAACAATGACTCTTTTTCCTCTTGCTTGATTTAATGCATCCAATGGCCGTGGTAATTCCACCATAAATAACACCCCATATGTCGTTATGTCGAAGGAGCCTGCACCCCTATTTAAATCTTTTGGGTCCTATTCCCTCACAATTATGCTATCTATTACCATAATTCTTGAGTCGATTTCCCCTTCAAAATGAGACTTTTTAATAGATAAAGATTTGTGGAAGATTGGTCCATTTAAGACAAAGCTTTCAAATTCTCCGCCTTCCCCCGCAGGGTTTATTCCATATTTTTCTTTTGATTTGATTATCTCTGTAATAAATTCTTCATCTATCTCTTTTCCTAAGAATTTATCCATCCCTTCTCCAAATACTCCAATAATTAATACTTTAAATTTATCTTTTATAATTTCCCTTAAAATCTGGACTTGATCTTCATGCCATAATGGGTTAATAATTTTTAAATCCAGTTTTTCACATATTGCTTGGATTCTAGATGCTTGATATACAGATGCAACAGCACCAGTTACAATTCCATCAAGATTATACTTAGATTTGGCTATAGCAATTGCAGTTTCAAGTTCTTTTAATTCTTTTTCTTTTTCTCCTTTAGTTGATGTTATTATGAGGGGTAAAATTAATGCTTTTGCTTGGTGTTCAACTAAATTAATATTGGGAGTATGAAACATATAACTTTCAGGATTCTTTGATTGGACTGATATTAGGCATGCTATCTCGTTGTCTTTCATGGCCTTGTATAATGCTAAGGTACTATCTTTTCCTCCTGAAAATAAAACTCCGAGTCTCATGGGAACATAGCTCCAGTACAGCTTCCTTGTGAGTAGTCTTCTGTACTAAACTCTTGTCGACTCCATTTTGTGAATAAATCAACAAGTGATTGGTTTTCAAAATAACAGGTGGATATCCCTGCTGTTGATTCTAATTCCTGCTGCATGGCAACTATTTCTTCTTCTGGCACAGTTTCCCTTAAAAACTTTAAGTCTTCTTCGCTGATAATTGAGCCTAATTGATTTATCTCTAAAGCACATCCTTCTTCTGTAGGCCCCAAAATTTCATAAATTAAATTAGCGGTTGCAGGAATCCTTGCTAAATCTATTGTACCATTTACAGAAAGTTTTGCTTTCTTACACTCCTTTGCTGCAGTTATCATACAAAGGATATTATTGCTGCAATCTTCTATTTCATCAGTAATTATTGTTGATGTACTGATTGTGGTCTCTTGAGTTGTTGTAGTATCTCCGGTTGTTGTAGTCTCCACGGTTGTGTTAATTTTAGGTTGTTTGTCTCCTAATAAAATTGAAATAAATCCAATGACTATCATAATAATTAAGAGTGCGGAGAAGATATATACCAACGGCTTTTTCTTTTCAGGAAGTTTTATTTGGTTAAATGCTGAAATTATTTCTTCAGGTTGCCACCCTGTTTTGTAAAGTGCCTCCATAATTTGGGCTTTTCTGACACCTTTTTTTAGGCTATTTTCTATATATTCCAAAAGAGCTTTGTTTACCATTTAGACCACTTCAACTAAAACTTCAATTGAGCAAGCTGCAACACTATCAGTTACAACAACTTTAGTTGATCCATAATTTTTAGCTTTAATATTTGTTGTTGTTCCTCTTCCTTGTTCTACAGAAACAATACTAGGATCTTCACTTCTCCATGAAACTGCATCAGCTTTACCTGTAAAACCAGTTACTGAAAGTTGAGTTTTTCCTCTCAAGGGGAGGTCAACATAAGGACTTAATACCCGTAAGGCACAGTTAGTCTCAATTTGACCTTCACATTTTCCTGCTAAAAAATCTCTCATGGCAGAATTTTTTTGATCCCATTTATACAATATTTGAAGGAAATGTTCACTTAAAAACAAACAGCTTGAAGGGGGAGTAACTTTATCTAATAATTCATCTTGGGCTGCTGTTATTTGATCATTTGTAAAATTTTGTGCAGTTAGTTCATTTACTGAAGTTTCTGCTAGTGCAAAATTAATTACAGAAAATTCAATCCTACATTTATCCTCTTCTGGACCAATTATTCTTACTTCAATAGACTCGTCCATTGCAAGCTCATTTGCAGCAAGAGTTAAATCAATAATGCCTGATGAGGGTTCACATCTTCCCGCGGCTGCAGTTAAACAATCAATACCTGCTTCACAGACTTTGGGCCTGGAGGGAGTTTCTTCATTAGGGCCCCCCCTAAATGCTAAAGATATCCCAACGATGATAAAGACTATGGCAATAACTGCAACGATACCCCCTAGAACATTTCCAAGATTTGGCAACCCTTTCTTCTTATTAGTTTCAATAACTTCTTCTTCAATTTCATTCACTATTTCATGCTCAACTTTCTCTACTGCTTGGACAGTTTCTTTAAAAGCTTCTTCAATTTCGTAAATGGCCCAACCTGCCTCTATTAGAATCTCCCGAATTTTGCTCGGATGCACCTCTTTTTTCTTGCACTCATGGATATATTCCACAAGCTTCTTAATGGCCATCTACTAGTAATTTATACTGCTCAGTATAAAAAACTTTTGAAAAATGTGGTGGGAAGAAATTCCCATTATAAAAAATTAATTTCTGTTAACTAAGATAATTATTTAAAAGATAGATACTATTAAGAAAACCATGATTGAATTTTATTCAACGAGGCCAATTGAAGAAGTAAATAAATCTCGATTTAAACAAATTTTGGCAGGAAAGGAGATATGTGTTTCACGCCACGCCACAGACCATTTAAGTAAAGCCCAGCGAAACGTTTTTAAACATGAAGAATTAATAAATATGCTAGTTAAGGAAAAACCTAGAAAGATTTACTTGCAAAAAAATGGAAGATATACTCCATACTACCGTAAATCAAATGGTTACCGGAAGTTAATACTTGAGGTGGAAGTTAAAAAAATAGTGGTAGTATCTTTCATGGATCCTCATGAAGTCCCAAAAATAAGGTTATGAAGATGGAAAAAACTAGGCACTTAAAGGCCCCAGGGAAAGGAGAGTTTTTGTATGATTATAAACATGACATCCTCACTTTTAAAATTAAAGACCGTGATTATAAAATGTCAGTTGAATTTCAAAATTTTATTATAGACATTGATACAGAAGACTTTGTAACAGGTATTCGTATTTTGGACGCTTCGAAAGTTTCTGGTTTAAACAAAATAGTTTTTCAAAATATGATGTCTGGGAAGTTTGAAGCGTCAATCCAGGATAATATAATCTCGGTAAGAATAAATTTTGTAGGTGTGTTTAGGAATAAATTAAAGTCACTTTTTCCAGAAAAAGAAAATTTTACGCAACAGTTTTCGGTCCCATCAAATGAAAACTTCGCTGATTCGATAGTAACAGTTCCTAAAATTTCTGCATAAAATTTCTGCATTATTATATATTTATATCTTTAAATTAGTGAAAAATTAAGAAAAAATTAGCCCACAGCTCTCCAGACTGCAGCCTACTAAACGAAAAGACTCGTTTAATCAGTCTAGGCGTACTCAGAAAACAAATTTTCCGGCACCACATGAAGTGGTTTCGTGCTTTGCACTCAAGCCCCTTATTCTCCAAACTCCAGACTCCAAACTACATAGGTGGCATTCCCATTCCACCCATACCTGGAGGCATCATTGGTGGATCCTTCTTGTCTTCTTTAATCTCAGTTACCATTGCTTCGGTGGTAATTAACATTGAAGAAGCACTTGCTGCATTTTGCACAGCGCTTCTAGTAACTTTGGCTGGATCAATAACACCTGCCTCAATTAAATTTTCAAAGACATCAGTTGCAGCATTATACCCCTCATCTTTGTCTTTCAAAGACATCACTTTGTTTAGGATTACTGAACCATCTTTGCCAGCATTTATTGCAATCTGCTTTAACGGGACTTCAAGTGAAGACAAAATTGTGTGAACTCCAATTGCTTCTTCCCCATCTAATTCAAGCTGAGATAATGCAGGAATTGTATTAATTAATGCTTTCCCTCCTCCAGGGACAATTCCTTCTTCAATAGCAGCTCTTGTTGCAGATAGAGCATCTTCTACGCGTGCTTTTTTCTCTTTCATCTCTGTTTCTGTTGCAGCTCCAACATTTACAACAGCAACCCCTCCAGAAAGTTTTGCCGTTCTCTTTTGTAAATCATCTTTGTCAAAAGAGCTCTCAGTTTTCTTAATTTGTGCAGCAATTGCTTGTATCCTTTTTTTAACTGTTTCTTTATCCCCCATACCTTCAACAATTGTGCAATGTTCTTTGTCAACCTTGGCCCTTTTTGCCTGGCCTAAGTCTTCAACACTAACATCATCAAGTTTCATGCCTTTTTCAGTCGAGATGACCTTCCCACCTGTTAAAATTGCAATATCCTGCATTTGGTGTTTTTGATCTTCGCCAAATCCTGGAGATTTAACTGCAACGGTTTTTAGTACCCCCCTAAGATTGTTTAATACCAGGGTTGCTAAGGCTTCATCTTCCATTCCTTCTGCAATAATCAGTAATGGTCTTCCAATTTGAGATAGATGTTCAAGCAACTGTACTAATGGTTTAACAGTTGTTATCTTCTTATCATATAGTAATATATAAGGTTCATCCAAATCTGCTTCCATTGTATCTTCTTTAGTTGCCATATAGGGGCTAACATAACCTTCATCAAATTGCATTCCTTCAACAACATTCAAATGAGTATCAAGAGACTTTGCTTCTTCAACAGTTATTACACCATTTGTTCCAACCCGTTCCATTGCTTCAGCAATGAGACTTCCAATTGCAGAATCATTATTAGCAGAAATTGTTGCAACTTGTTTGATTTTTTCTTTGTTATCAACTTTTCTGGCTTGTTTTTTAATCTCTTCAACAACAACTTTTACTGCTTTGTCAATTCCTCTTTTAATTGCCATAGGATTTGCACCTGCAGCAATGTTTTTCATACCTTCCTTAACAATTGCTTGAGCTAATATTGTTGCTGTAGTTGTGCCATCTCCTGCAACATCTTTGGTTTTTGTTGCAACCTCTTTTACAACTTGAGCACCCATATTTTCAAAAGGATGTTTAAGTTCAATTGATTCGGCAATTGTTACGCCATCATTAGTAATTGTTGGTGATCCAAACCCTTCATCTAAAATAACATTTCGGCCTTTTGGTCCAATAGTTACTTTAACGGTATTGGCGAGTTGATTCACTCCATTAAGAATATGTTTACGAGCAATTTCATCAAATACAATTTGTTTAGCTGTCATTTTGTTTACCTCACAAGTGCAATGATTTTATTTTCATCAAGGATTATAAAATCTTCAACTTTTTCTGAGCCCATTGAATTAAATATTACAATGTCTCCTTCTGATATTTTCAATTCAACTTTATCCCCAAGAGAGACTACTTCCCCTCTAGGAACTTCGTATGAATGTTCTTCTGCAAGTAAGATCCCTCCAGAAGTTTTCTTTTCTTTTGAAATTAAAGGTTTAAGTAAAACTTTTTTATTAAGCGGAATAATTGCCATCTAAGACACCCCCGTGTTGATTTAAAGTCAACAATCCGTAATCATATATAAAATTTGCGGTTCATAAGGCGTTGTCGGAAAACTAATTCTTGAATTTTAGGTTTATATCGTGGCAGAAGACAGCATTGACGAGACAGTAGAGATTATGCACAATGGCGATGCAGTATGCCTCATTTATCTTGGCAGTCGTTGTTTTAGAAACTAAATACTCAGACACTTTTCTCTTAAACATCGAGTAAGCAGTCTCTACATTACTTCTCATATGATAATGTATAAGATAGTTCTTTTCATTCTTCTTAAAAGCCCACATCATCTTGTTCCATGCAGGATGACCTTTAGCAAGAGACCTTGCATTCTTCCTAATCTTAAAGTAAGGTACTGCCCCTTTCTCAACCACAGCAGTAGCATTCTTTCTACTGGAATATGCGCCATCGCCGCAGAACTCTTTGACTTTAAAGTAATGGGACATTTTCTCTATCAATGGTATCAAAAGGGGCGAGTCTCCCCTTGTTGCATCGGTGACTAAAGCTGAAACTATGATGTTTGTTTTATTGCCAACGATTGTATGAATCTTCTTAAAATCCTTAAACAGTTTTTTCTCCAAACGAATCTTAACCCATCTGCTTTTATCATGAGTTGAAAGACCAGTTGAGTCTATTGAAAAGCCTTCTTCTATTTGAGCCATTGGCGTTGATGTTAGAATTAATAATTGTTGAAGGATTGGTGCAAGTTGGGGGTCATTCATAAAGTCGCTTATAGAATGTGGACTAGGTTTGCTTGTGATCCATTGCTTAAGATTAGCAAACTCTATGAATTCCTCATTGGCATCATAAGTAGTCCATCTCAGAACTTTTTGTATACAAAGGAATAATTTATCTGACAGTGGATAAGGCGGTCTCCCAATTGCCCTACCGTGAGTTTTCACCTTCAGCATTTTGATTGCTTCATTTAATAGTTGTAAGGCAAACTGTTTTTCTTTTTGCCTAGCATGAAAGTAATCAGACCAGTTCCGCGCATATTTTTTTGGTTCAATGATAGGTACATCCTCTTCTTCCCGCCCCCCTTCTCCAACTTTTACTTCAGAATATGGAAGGGATATTGCACCACTCATTAAGCAACCTCCGTAGCTTCCATCTTCTCAACAACTGCGCGTGCAATTGTTCCAATTTCATTCTCTTCGCCTACGAAGAGATCCGCCATAACCATTATTCGTCTCATTTTTAGTACCTCCACCTAAACTAGTAGGACTATTATTTTAGAGTATAATCACTTGAACTTTAAAAATCTTTCTAAAATAATAGTACTATTTATACAGAAAGATCGAAAAGCTTATAAATAAGTAGTTCTATTTATATCTGGTTATGGATAAAAATAGTACTAAAGAGAGGACAGAAAGAGAAATTAATTTTGCTAGTCTCGAAGATCTGTGGAAAGTTATTACTAAACCAACAGTTCTTTCTATTGACAGAAGCATTTTCTTTGATGGGAGACAATATATCTGCAAACTTCCAAAAACAATTATGGAACAGATTTGGCTAGAAGGGTCAAAATTAAGATTTATTTTAACTATTACTCCAGAAAAAGAGATAAAACTGGGGGTGAGATTTGTACAAAATGGAGAAGTTAAATGATTATGAGATTAAGATTTTAAAAAAGATGTATGAATTTGGGGGTTGGTTAAGCACTCGCCAAATATCTCAGAAGACAGGATATAGCTGGGAAACAGTTGATCACTATCTCAAGCTGCTTCTTAATGATCGTTTCGTGGAGAACAAAAGTTCTGGAAAAAAGAATAATTGGAAATTTAATTTTATTAGATACAAGAAGTTAAGAGAAGAACTTTCTAAAAAATAAAGGATTTTCTAGTATATAGTAATCTTAACCTTTATTGATTCTCTGAAATCACTCTTACAATGATCGAATGGATCCACATTTCCGTAGGTTATGTACCCAACTCTGAAATAATCTCCTTCTTCAAATTTGTTAAGATTGATCATCCCGTTTCTCAACGCAGAAGTAAATTTAGGTCTTAAGAAAAGTTCGCCTGTTTCTCCTGATCCTAATCTTGTTGAACCTCCTGACATCGGAAACCCCATCTCAGGGATGGTGAAATCATTAGCAAAACATAATCCAATTGAAATTGCCTTTGAGCCTTCATTCTTTACTTTCACTGCCGTAAAATTAACTTCTTCTTGGTAAACAACTTGATTTGGAATGCTTGATTTATTGATAAAGAACTCCACAAGATCCGGTTCAAAACTTACAGCAACAGTATCGCCTTCCATTAAAGCAGGATAAATGCTTTGTTCAGTTTGAACACATCCTGTAAGAACTAGTAATCCAAATATTAGAAACAAATCAATTTTCATGACAATCACCCCAATGTCCACAATATTGTGGAATACTACTATATAAATCTTACCACAATATTGTTGCATGGCGAAGAGAACTTCTAGAAACATCAGAAATGCCTTATTGGATGTTTTATCTGATGGTGAGGAAAGGACATTCGGATATCTTGAGAGAAAAGTAAATACAAACTGGATCACAATAAGGAATCACTGCCAAGATCTTGTTGATTTCAATGCGCTCATAATAGAAAACGGAAAAGTAAGACTCTCTAATATTGGTGTCCAACTCTCAAGGAAAGCTAAAAATCAAAACTAAATTTTCGGATTAATAAGATAAATAGTATAGAAAGTTATAAATAGTATTTATAGTAAAAATACTATTGATCAATGAAAAATAATAAAATTACAGTAATACTTGAGAAGGATGTTGCAAAGAAATTTCTTGAGATGGCAACCAAAATGAATTGGAGTGACAAATTCCTCATTGCAACTGCCATAAAATCATACTTCAAGTACTATAAAAAGGATTGGAAAAAGGCAATAATCTCAGCTTTAGAGGAGAAATAATTTGGGTAGCTATCCTACTTTTAATGAAGAATATAATCCCAAATGAAAGTGATTTTCGAAATCACTAAAGAAGAAGCCCAGGTAAAACTTAATTGAAAAGTAATATGAACAAAATGGAAGATAAACAAATGATTGAATCATTTTATAAGTATCTAAAAGCCAATGGCAATATCAAGAAATTTGCAACCAATTTTGATAATAACAAAGAACCTATACACAGATGGTTTCCATTTTTAGCTGGTTTTTCAAATAAATTAGTGCTTGAGACCATCAAATTCTTTAACTTAACAAATAAAGTAATCTATGAGCCGTTCATGGGCTCAGGAACTACTGGCGTTGTGGGCAAAGAGATTGGCGTAAATGTCATCGGGAATGAATCAAACGAATTTCTCTATAGAATTTGCAAACTAAAAACTCGAATTGATATGAGTCCAACCAAATTTGATAAGAGTGCAAAAAGATTTTTAGAAATTTGTAGAGATGGCTGGCGAAGAACTAGTGTCAAAGATGAAGATCCCATTCTTAAGAGATGTTATTCCCTTCATCAACTAAAAAAACTTGTTTGTTTAAAGGAAAGACTGAGCGAAGAAAAATGGATTTCAAATAATGTCAAAGAATATTTGTTCATGGCTGTAACTATGGCATTGCCAAAAACTTCAAATGTTGGCATCAATGTCCCATACATCTCTTGGAGGCATCAGAAAAAACCTGAGGAAGTATTCAAAGTATTTGAAAGAAGTATTAAAGTAATTAAAGAGGATCTAGAGTTTGCAAGAAAGAGGTACAGAAACAACTCAAAAGTTAAAGTATATTTGCATGATAGCCGGATCCCTAATCAAGCAATATCTGATAACAGCGTTGATGGAATTTTTACATCCCCTCCATACTTGAATAATTTTGATTATGGCGAATCCTTGAAGGTGTTTTTATATTTCTGGGGATACTCTAGTAATTGGAATGATATTTCAAAAAAAATAAGATATAAGGCAGTGGCATCTGCAACAACATACTATAAAGAATCCGTATTGAAATCTAATCAGCCCGATAAAATCTTAGGCAACCAAATGTTAAAAGATGCCCCCCTAATGTGTGAAAAGATCAAAAAGATTGGAGAGTCAATCCGTTCAGCAAAGATTAGAAAAGGATCAAAAAAGAATTTTGAGTTGTTAACTTACATGTATTTTAAAGATATGTTTAAATCATTAAAAGAAATGTATCGAATTACAAGAATAAATTCACTTAACTTTATGATTGTTGGGGATTCTGCACCATTTGGTGTCCATGTCCCTACAGATATATTTCTGGGAGAAATCGGGAAAGAAATAGGATTTTCAAGTTATGAGATAATACCACTTCGAGAAAGAGGTACTAAGTGGACAACCTTGAAGAATAGACATAACCTAAAACTTAGAGAATGCATATTGATATTAAAGAAAGAAAGGTAAATTACATTAATTCTTCATTTGATTTTGTTGAAAAATTTCAAATATTTTTTCCATGAAAAAATCAAAAGTAAATGGAATAAATGTGGCTTGGGCAGGAACATTCTCAAATTTTTTTATAAAAGTCTGGATTGAAGGAGTCATTTCAGGACTTACAATTATTGGTCTAATACGTAAGTATCCAAGATTTGAGGTTATAGCTTCAGTGATGTCAAGGTCAGCAAAGTTATAACCAATGAAAAAAACACTTATTGGTGGACCCTCAGATCTTGACGAGCTTATGAACGCTTTTAGAAATTCTTTCTTAGGTCCAGGAAGTTCCATATTATTTTGAATTTGAATTCCAAGAGTATTTGGATAGCTTCTAGAGCCATGTAGCTTGACAATTGTAGAACCTTTTTCACCCCTCACTATAGAATGGAAATCCTCAGACTCAAATTGATCATCCTGAATAATAATCTTGGGGTTTGGTAGACTAATATCTAAGAGCTGATCAAAATTCGTTGTCACGGCTAGGATTGTGATTCCTTTCTCAGCCAATTCCTTCAGTAAAATGTAGCCACTGGAAGGATTCTTCTCCGCCGAATCATGGCGCTCTTCAAAATATTTCATCACATCGGATTGGCAAAGATTTTGCTTTCCTGAAATTTGCAAAAGGCTCATAACATATTCTAGAGTAATTTTGCTCACATCCATGTGTAAGTTTTCCGGAATGATTGTTAAGGCTTTTTTCAAGAGGATTTCATCATCCTCAATGGTTGGACTGTTTGTCAATTCTTTTAGGGCAATTAATCTCAGTGTTCTTCCTCCAGGCATTCCTGATTCAATGCTGGCGCCTGCCCCTAAAAACAGATCTAAGCGTTCAAATTTGTTTTGTTTTAATGCTTCATTAATTTCACGGATGGAATCTTTATAATTTTTAATCCTATAAGATAAATGTGAATCAATAATTGCGAATGAATTGTAAATTGAATCACGCCAAAGGTACTCATGCGCGAATTCATGAGTGGAATCAGAGTAAAATACAATAAGATGTTTGCCACTATTCTTAATCTTATCATTAATATGGTTAAAAATTTTATAAATAACTTTATTTGTTTCAAGATCTAAACATTCTGTATCCATTTGAAAACAAACCACGTTGATATTCTCTTTTAATAATAAATCAGAGGCAAAAATGCTTTGTAACACTGTTTTATGTGAGGGATTATTGATTGGGAAAGTCACTCCATTTCTTAGCATCTCAATTTTACATTCTTTATCGGATCTTTCAATTAGTTTAAAGGAGTATTCTGAAGGTCCAGTAACAAATGATGTTTCTTTAATGAAATTAGAAATATCCTGGTTAACATTATCAAATAATTTCAAGTCATCATTAAACTTCACAAATGCACAATTTTTTAAAGTGAAAAATGCTTTTAGAAGATTTGAAATCTCTTCAGAAAGATTTTTTGGGTATTTAACAAAAAAGATCCCTCCTTCAGTTGGAATCTCTTTTAAAAGCAAAATTCCTTCAACACAGGATTTTAAGTAATCTGGGAACCATGTGGGTCCTTTAATTCTTAGGGTCTCCATTTTTACAAGCCTCCTGGAAAAGATTGTTGACTTTTTGCTTACTTGATAAGGTGGTGTTTAATGCACCGCATTTAAAAAGAAATTTTGATTCTCTTTCGAAAGCAATTTTAAATGCTTCAAAGGATGATTTAGCAATTTGAAGTTCGGTTTTAACAGTTTGTCTCACAGCATCTTCAACATCTTTAATTCGATTAGGTTTGATATAACACATTGGTTCTTTAATGAATATTGGTAACCCTAGTTTGTTATTTGCTTCTGTTAAATGATATCCAGATAGCGAACCATCGCGATCCTTAGTACCTTTTGAATCAGCATTATCTTCAACAAAAGCTGAAACAATCCGATCAATTGACTGTTTTAAAAAAATATCCTTAATAAACTTGCCTCGATTTTCTGAAATATTATTATTGTATAACAAAAAAATTAATGGGGCAATTTCTTTTAAAGAAAGGATTTTTTTTGTTCCAAATTTTTTAATAACACTCCTCAATTTTGAACTTGCCGCCGAATGATAATATTGAATAAGGGATAAGATATCTTCATCATGTAGATTATCTCCCTTAAAATTAACAAGGACCCCCAATGGCTTAGGTATTACATACTTACTTTCATATAAAAATTCGACAAGTCCTTTCTTTTCAAGACTTCTCAAAATATTAAGAACATTTATATTGGAATCCTCAAGAGATTGAATGTTTAAAAAAATGGCTTTCTGTCTTGTTTTAGGATTATAAAATTTTAAGAAGAGAAAATCTAGGTTTTCTCTCCAATTGAAGGGAGAGTTCTTGAATATAGACCAGCATACACTCCGTAAAATATCTTCTTCTTTTTGGTTTATTTGAATTTTCATCTTATTCCTCCCCAGCAATTAACACTAATCCAATCATTTTTTTTAACATTCTCTTTTCCCTTATTGAGAATAGAGACATACTTTAACTCCGACATTCCAAGACATACTCTATTGGGGCTAACCTGCTTGTAAAAACGTGTTGGAAATCGAATATCATCCTTGGGGGCATGGTGCCTCCTTAAATCAACAACCCCCAGAAGCATATTATCCTGAATAGCAAAAACTATATCCCTCAACGGATCGGGTAAGAATTGGATATGCTTTTTAAAAAGCATAGATTTTTGAGCCTTGATAACTTTTTTCGAAAAAGTAATGATCTTTGAGCGATCGGATTCTTTTAGTACACTTGGTTCTACTAAGCAAAAAGGAGGGTATTTTCCTAAATAATACCTGCGGGGGTATTTCTTTGATCTAGTATCACACTCAATTACTTCATTTCTAGATATCAATATACTCAAGGTTTTCCTTATCCTTCTTATAGAATTGATTCGAAGAATTCCTGCTAATTGGGTACCTTCTAAGAATTCCATTATCTCAAAATCATTTGGAGTACGAAGGTACATTAGTGATTCCGTTACGCGGATTTCATAGTTTGTCAAATGCATAACCTCTTTGTAACAATTGTTTTTTTAGTAAAGCGACCTCGCCTCCCAATTTTTTTTTGTACTCTTCTCTATCGAATTCTCCCTTGTAAGGCAGAACGACTATATACTGTGTTAACCAAGTGCTTCGTGCTTGTAGTTTATCCAAATAATCATATAGGAAGTTTTCCTTGTCTTCCGCCAACATTGCTCCAAATTCATCAAGAATCAATAGATTATTGGTTGTCGAAGAACCCATCTCTACAGCATAAAAGATACTTGCCATACTATAAGCAAAAGCTTTTTGTCCAGTAGAGTAATCGGCAATAAACTTTTCAAACACATTCTTCTCGTCATCTCGATACGTTAAAATATTCTTTTGAGGATTAACAGATAATACTTCATTTCCACTAAAAACATGTTTCCTAAATGCGGGCTGATTTAATAGTTCTTTAATTTTCCCTCCAATAAATAAATTTGCTTCTGAAATGAACTTTGACTGCTCAGATTTATTCTCAATTTTATCTAAAATGGACCTGATTGCATCTTTTAGATCTTCTCTAAGGAATTTTGTAATATTCAAATCTTTTGAAGATAAAACATCTGCTAATTCGCAAAGTGTGAGAATGTCTTTTTCTTGAATTAATTTTTTGAGTTTATCGGGGATTTTTAACATTGAAGATTGTTCTATGAGGTTTTTAATGTACAATTTCTTCTTAGTAATGATTTTTTTCCTTTTACTCACAACTTCATTATGGAGCTCAGAAATTTTAGCTAATTCCTCCATGATACTTTCATTTGATTCTATTTCAACTTCTAGCCCAAAAATGTCAGACCACTTTTCAAATTGAGATAATTCCTCCAGATTTGTTATGATAAAATCAAAAGCATTTGAATCATTTGTGAGACTCGTAAAACTGTTTTCGATTTCAGGCAGTTCTTTCAATTCTGTTAGTGAAGAACATATCTCCTCAAACTTCTTCATTATCAATGATAATTTAGTTTTTAACTCGCTAATTTCCTTCAATTTCTTTTCGTGTTCATCAAATTTATCCGCTTTATTGATCAACTCTCTTTTCTCATCTTCAAATTTTTGATAATCCCCAAGTTTAACCAATTCTGATTTACTAATTTTTGCGGAAGATGCTTGCCACCCATCAAGTTCATTTACACTAATTGATGAACGGTTCTTCGAACTTAACAAGATATTAGTTTCTTCGCTTAATTCGTAATCTGTTAATAGGTGGTATAAATGTTTGATAGAAGATTGCCAGAAATCCTCCCTGAAATGGTCTTCTTTATACCCTTGAATTGTTTTGAGGATTTCATCTATGCGCTCCATCAGCAGAATTTTCCCCTGTCTTGAAGTTTCTGGAGAAGGATATTCTTCTTCACTTAGTGGGAGATTAATGCTACTGATCTTTGTTTCGAATTCTTTAATTTGTTTCCTAAGTTCAAGTAACCTATTTTCTTCATCAGTTGGGATTTTATTTTTCAGTGTATCCAACTTATTCTTGCAAGATTCTAGCTGTTTTTTTATCTGAGCATTATACTTTAAAAGATTATTAAACGATTCCCTAGGGCTTATAATGGAGATCCACTGGAGATTCTTGGTTTTTTTTAAATCACCAACTAACTTCTCTATCACTTCAACAATATGTTCTTCCAATTGTACGGGTGATTCTAGTTCTTCAATCTCGCTTTCTTCAGAAAGAATGCTTGAAGACAACCCCTCTTGAGAAAGAAATTTGCATAATTCATCGAAAGTTTTTGAGAACTCTTTCTCTTTTCCTTCAATTTTTCTAATATTAAATAATATTGCTCTTTCAAGGCAACTAGCCATGAATTCAATTTGGCTGTTAATATCTTCATTCCCACGAATAATGTAACATTTAAAATCTTTCCAAAATTCCTCTGCTGTAATTATTGATCCATTTAGACTAATCTTACCTATTGAACTTGCCCTTAATGCACTTGTAATTGGATCTAATTCCCATTTGTTAACATCTGATTCTATTTTATACTTTTTCCCATTGATATCAATTTTAACAATGAATTCTGGAAGAAATTGAGAAAGAGATTTAATTTGTTCATTTTTTATCCATGCCACTTGACCAGAAATACTCGCTAAAACATTTGCGGTGAGAGTTTTTCCGATTCCATTATAACCTAAAAGCTTTAGTCTTTGAGCATCAGGGATTTCTTTAAGAAGTTTTATTGGACCTTTAGAATCGAAAATAAACTCAATTTTCATTTTTTCTGAATCTCCTCAAGTTTTGAAGAAATTATTTGATCTATAATCTCTTCATTGCTCAAATCTTCTCTAAGAAGTTGAAGCACATCAATTCCAGAAAACTCGTCTTTGTATATTTGATAATTAGCAAGGGAAGTCATCAAGTCCCAAGCTTCCTCAGCCTCAACTTTAAATATCATTTTTAATGCCAACCCCCTACAATTTGCGTTTACAGCAAACTTCTCTAAAAGTGAACACATGCCACAATCAATATTGAAATTAGTAGCAATTCCCAGTAATTGTACAATTATACTGACAATAAGAATAGGAGGAGTACTATTTAAAGATTACGAAATAGTTCCAATAACAAAGAGAATAATCAATACTTCAATGAAAATGCTAAAAATAGCACCCAAAAACATTCTCTTAACACAAGGTATTTCAATGTACCTTCATTCTTAAAAATTATTAGAAACAAACGGATGGCTACATTTTAATGATGACTGTGAAAAAAATAAGGTCTTAAATATGGAACTCAAACGAAATTTTCTCAAAAAAGAAAAAGTATCTTTATCTAAGTATTATTCTGATAACCATGCATACGAATTTTTAATCTGTGCACATAATCTAATTCGCAAAGCAGATTTATACAAATTTTTAGATAGTTATGATATTACCTCTAAGAAGATTGATGGAGACAATATGGAGTATAGGAAGTTCACTATGGAGCTGTCTTCAACTTATGGGATCGACGAATTCAATTTTTTAATGGTGAGGATAGCAGTTGCATTGGAAATATCTCTCAAGGGCATTGCCCTTTACAAAGGATATAATATATTCAAACTTCCCGAAGTTAAGCTAGGTGGCAAGAACTTCAAATTGATTAAACATTGTGAGCTGATAAATAGAAATAAGAATATTCGTAAGACTAACACTTTTGGCATGGTTTTTTTTATAAATCATTTATCAGAACTCTTGAGCAAAAAGCAATCTGAAAAGTATAAGGAAATGTTCCTGTATTTCAAGAATGAACGAGACACTTTTGTTCACTTTGCCAAGAGGAGCCACCCCCTGTTTTATGAAGAATTATTCTTGAATACTAAGTTGCTCCTTGAATATTTTGATAAGCTAATCAAACCTCTGAAAGAGGAGGTTGCATTAAAAGAATCAAATGCTACTTCTAAAATTAAAGAAAAAGAGGGGCGTTAAGAAATACTCTTCTCAATAAGTTCAAAAAGTCCGTCTAAATATTCTAAATATTTTTGTGGATCTTCATTTTTAAATTCGGTTGATGACATATATCTTGCAGAACTTCTTAAGTTCGAAAGACGTTTTAATTTATTTGGATAATCTTCTTCGATATTACCAAGTTCTGCCCATTTTGTAATATATTCTGAACGTGATTTATGACTTTTGAAAATATCTTTATCAAAAAATTGAATTAATAATGCTTCAGTAAGTAACTCCGCACATGCAAAAGAATTTTCAAAAAAAGGTCTTAGTCTTTTGTTCTTTAAGTTGTCTTTTGAACTATTATAAAACTCTTTTGCTGCTTCTAAACGCTCATTTACTCTCTTTTTATTATACCTAAAATCAAAAGAAATAATCCATTTTTGTTTAAACAATAATAGCGTTATGTGCCCGACATTGGGATCATTGTCTGTTAAGTCAATACTTTCAATTTCATCAAGGTCCTTTTCGAATAATTTTTCCCCTTTTTGGACAGACCGATTGACTTTAGCATTAGCGATAGCTTTTACCTCATCATTTAATCTTATTTTTATCATATTTCTATCTCGTGAGAATATGATTTGAGCTTTAGTTAATCTAAATTTTTCTGGTAAACTTTTTACTTCTTTTCTTTTCTTTATTTCTGGCAATATCCACAAATCCATTGTTTGTGAAAATAATCTCTGATTAATGCCTTCCATATAGATTAAGTGGTATCTTAACTTTATATATATAGCTCCTTTTTTCTTTTGTTAAGTAATCCGAATATTGCAATTAACCATTATTAAACCGACAATTCTCTCCTCTAACGCTTGTCGGTTAATTCAAGCCCACCGCCACGACAAAGCCTAATTATGGGTTTTTGGACAAAGCCGGTTCATAACCTTTAAATACCCAAAGATTTCTAAAATTCAAGTGGCTTATCACGACAGGAAAAAAGAGGATGTATTAACAGAACTTGATGTGACAGTGAAAGCTGGCCTTTCTGACGCTGAAGTTGCAATAAGACTTAAAAAATTTGGTCCAAATAAAATCTCAATTGGCAAGAAGAAAAATCCCCTTATAATCTTTTTAAACCAATTTAAAAATTTTTTAGTAATTGTTTTGATATTAGCTGCTATTGCTTCATTTGCAATTGGGTTTTTGCCTGGGCAAGAACCAGAATATGAAAATGCAATTTTAATATTGATTATTGTATTTTTTAATGGAATATTTGGGTTTATTCAAGATTATAAAGCTGAAAAAAGTATTGAAGCATTAAAAGAAATCAATACTTCAAAAGCAAGAGTTATTCGGTCAGGCAAGCAGCATTTAATTAATTCTGAAGACCTTGTGCCTGGAGACATAGTCTTAATTGAATCTGGAGAAAAAATATCAGCGGACTTACGAATCATTGAATCTGATTATTTAACTATTGATGAATCAATTTTAACAGGGGAAAGTGTTCCAGTGAACAAGCAGTCAGAATTAATCAATTCAGATACCCAACTTGCTGACAGAGTAAATATGGCTTATATGAATACAATTTGTACTATTGGTTCTGGGAAAGGAGTTGTAATTGCAACTGGGAAAACAACTGAAGTTGGAAAGATTGCAGAGGAATTATTTTTAGCTCCTGAAAAAAAATCAGCATTTACTTTAGAATTAGATAAATTAGGCAAGAAACTTGGCTGGTTTATTATGGGCTTAATATTAATTATTGCAATAACTCAACTTTTTATGGGGAATTTAGACCCATTTATGGTTTTTATGATTGCAGTTTCACTAGGTGTTGCAGCAATACCTGAAGGCCTCCCTGCAGTAGTTACCCTTTCAATGGCTTTTGGCACAAAAAAGATGCTTAAACAAAAAGCATTGGTTAGAAAACTTTCAGTTGTTGAAAGCCTAGGATCAGTTGATTTAATCTGTACAGATAAAACTGGCACTTTAACTGAAAATAGGATGACTGTTAGAGAGATTTACTACAAGGGAAAGAGGTATAATGTAACTGGAAATGGTCATGAGATAAAAGGGAGCATATTATTTAAAAATAAGAAAATCAATTCAAATGAATTAAATCCCTTACTTGTTTGTGGCCTTAATTGTAATAATGCTTCTCCTGGTGTTGATGAAAACAATAAATCAATATTTATTGGAGATCCAACAGAAGTTGCATTGCTTGTTTCAGCAGCTAAGTTGGGAATTGTTGAACCTCAAAAAAGATTACATGAAATTCCATTTTCTTCTGATACAAAAGTGATGGTTACAGTTAATAAATCAAGGGGGAAAACTATTGCATACCTTAAGGGAGCACCAGAACAGGTTTTAAGAAAATGCCCTCAGCTATCAGTAAAAGAAAACTACCAAGTTCTAAACACAAATAATGAGATGGCAAAACGAGCATTGAGGGTTTTGGGTTTTGGAGTTAAAAATATTCCTAATGATTATACTGATAAGGATTTTGAATCAGGGTTTACTTTTCTAGGATTACAAGCAATGATTGATCCTCCAAGAATTGGGGTCAGGGAGAGCATCGATGTCTGTATAAACGCAGGGATAGGTATTAAGATGATTACTGGGGATAACATGTTAACTGCCTTAGCAATAGCGCGTGAAATAGGCCTTGGGCAAGTTGCAATTAATGGCAAAGAATTAGATAGTCTAAGTGATGTAGAACTTAGGTCCCGTGTAGAAACTATTGATATATTTGCAAGAGTAACTCCAAGCCACAAGGTTAGGGTATTAAAAGCATTACAGGCTAATGGCCATTTAGTTGCAATGACTGGAGATGGAGTTAATGATGCTCCAGCATTAAAGAATGCAGATGTTAGCATAGGGATGGCAATGCGTGGCTCTGATCTTGCTAAAGAAAGTAGTGAGATGGTACTCTTAGATGATAATTTTGTTACAATTAAAAATGCAATAAGAGAAGGGAGAACTATTTTTAATAATATTAGAAAATTTGTAAATTATCTTTTAACAAGTAATATTGCTGAAGTCATGGTTGTTTTTATTATTTCTTTATTTGGAAAACTTCCAATCCTGCCTGTACAGTTGCTTTGGATTAATCTCTTGACAGATGGATTACCTGCAATTGCACTTGGAGTTGACCCCCCATTAGATCATTTAATGAAGCAAAAACCAAAACATGAAGGTATAATTAACAAGAATATGATGATAATGATTCTTGGTATTGGGTTTGTTATAACTTGTCTTGTAATCCCATTATTCTTTTCTGGTTTAAGGGAAGGAATTCAAAAAGCTCAAACAATGGTTTTTACTGGATTAGTTGTTTATGAGCTTCTGAGAATCCTTGTGATACGGGCTCAAGAGCATTTAAGCTTATGGTCGAATAAATACTTGCTTGTTGCAATATTAGTTTCAATTAGCCTACAACTCTTAGTTGTGTATTCTCCATTAAGAAGATTTTTTGGAACCGTCCCATTAAGTCCATTTGATTGGTGGTTAATAGTTGGTCTAGGTGCAGTGGGTTATATTGTATCTTTAGTTTTTGCTAATTTTGTAACAACTAAGGTAAGACAATAATTTGTGGCAAAGTTTAAATATCTATGATAACACCCAATTAATGGGATGAGTGTTTTGGAATTTTTTAAAGCAAATCGGCCTGTTGTAGGGGCTAATCGCGAAAGTGTAAACAAGTTAAGGCAGTTTCTTTCAGAAAAAGATATTAAAGTTTTAAAGCGAGCTGTTAACTTAGGCCATGTGTCTTTTACATCTTCAACCTTGGGAATTTCAAAACACATTGGTAAAGACTCTTATTTTCCAACACTTGCACCAAGAATTCCAAATAAAGAAGTTAAGGAACTTGTTGAAAAATTCAATGATAAAATTGAACAGGCAGTAACTGTTGCTAAATTTGGCGAATTCTCTGTTAAGGCTGCTGAAATAATCCCAAATTATTTGGCATATAAACTTCATGGGTTGAACAATGTTAAAAATGCAATAACATTACAAATGTTTGCAAAAGAACGCGTTCATGTATTACTTTTAGGAGACCCAGGAACTGGTAAAACAGAATTTTTACAGTCAGTTGAAAAAATTTATCCTATAACCTCTTTTGGCCTTGGTTCTGGAACTAGTGGAGCAGGACTTGCTGTAACAATTAAAGGCAAAACAGTAAAACCTGGATTATTGCCTGCTGCAAATAAAGGGATTTGTTGTATTGATGAGTTAAATTTAATGAAAAAAGATGATTATGCCTCCCTTTATTCAGCAATGGAAAAAGGATTTATAACTTATGATAAGGGAGGATCCCACAATAAATTTGACGCCGATGTAAGATTGCTTGCAACTGCTAATCCTATCGGAGATAAATTTAGAGGAAATACAAGAGATGCAGTAATAAGACAATTGCCTTTTGAAACAGCGCTTTTATCAAGATTTTCTTTGATATTTTTAATTAGAAAGCCTGACTTAAAGACATTTATGAATATTGCAAAAGAAATTGTCGAGAAAAAACAGCTAAAATTAAATCCAGCAGATATCGAATTTATCCAAAAATACATCAAACATGCTGAACAGTTGGAAGTTGAATTTCCAAAAGAATTTAAAGAGCATGTAGTAGAATTTTCAAGACAAGTTAAACAAAAAGAGGACAAACTCTTCTTTGAAGTTTCTCCAAGATTAATCCATAGCTTGATTAACTTAGCTAAGGCTAATGCTAGACTAAATTTAAGAAAACGAGTAGAACAACAAGATCTTTTCAGGGCAAGAGCATTATTGATTGGTTCTTTAGAGAATAAAATCAATTAGCTCTCACTATATATTAATACTCCAGATTAGTGGAGGGTTTGAGGTGTGAGTTTTGAACCTCTTTTTTCACTGCAGACTCCGTACTCCAGACTGTTATAGGGTATAAAGTTTAAGATATAGTGTTTTTCACTTCAGACTTCTAACTTCAGACTGTTATATACCGTAAAGTTTATAAATGGTCTCATTCATAAATGATTACTGCATGAATCCCTAAATTCTGTTTCATTGGAAAGAAATTATCCTAGATATAAAAATGCCCAGAACAACCGATTCAAAAAAAGCCAAGAAGGCAACACCTAATTCTAAAACCAAGAAGACAGCAACTAAAACCAAGAAGACAGCAACTAAAACCAAGAAAAAAGCACCTGTTTCTAAAACTAAGAAAAAGGCCGTAGTTAAAAAAGCAGAGGATGAGTATGTCCCTCCGGAATTTAAGAAGCTAGCTAAACGAGAAATGATGGATTTAGCAAAACGAGTTGTTGGCGAAGCAAGTGTGCTTGTTTCTGAGTATTTATATAAGAAAAAAGATATTTCTGAATTTGAGATTTCCAAAAAGCTCAAAATTGAAGTCAATGATGCTCGTTCTATTCTATACAAACTTTTTAATTACAATCTGGTCACATACATTCGACGTAAAGATAGAGTGAAAGGATGGTACATTTCATATTGGACACTTAATCCAAAAGGATTTGTTGAATTAAAAGCAAAAAGGCTAAAACAAAGATTAAAGAATATGAAAGATAGATTAATTAGAGAGGAAAAAAATCCTAATGGTTTTTTTTTATGTAAAAATGCTTGCATGAGGGTTGATTTTGATGCAGCAACAGAATATGGTTATAGATGCCCTGAATGTGGCGAACTTCTAAATCCTCAAGATAATTCTAAAACAATTCAAAACTTAAAAGAAAGAATCAAAGAACTTGAAATGTTACAAGCCTAAGATTTTTGCAATATCTTCTAAAGATTGGACTTGATGATCTGCAATATCTATATGTTCTTGAGCAAGTCTCGGTCTTCGAACAGAACTTTTAAAGATTGTTTCAACCCCCAATTTATGTGGGGTTTCAAGATCAAACAAAGGAGAGTCACCAATTGCAACTGTTGAACTTGCATCATTACTTGGTAACCTATTGTTTAAAATATAAGAGTAATATTCCTCTGAAGGTTTTCCCACAACCTGAACTTGTTGTTTTTCTGAGACTTGTGCAATTAACTTGGCTGTAGCAAGAGAATCCCAAGTTCTTTTATTTCTTGGTAACGTTCTATAATTTTTCCCATTAAGGGCAATAATTGCTGCATCTTTTTGCCAGGCATAATTTATCGCAGTTTGAAGGGAGGTGCCTGAAAATCTTGGGTTATATCCCACAATAACTGCGCCTTTCCCCTGCATATGGGGTTCATAACCATAAACAACTTCCAATCCTGCTTTTTGGTAAATTCTAGGAAGACTTTGATTGCCACTAAAAATAAATACATAATCAATCTCCTGTTTTTTAAGAAAAGGGATTGAAACTTCAAAAGGATGTACTACCTTCTTTAGATCAATATATAACCCTGATTTTGAAAGTGCGTCGCCCAAATCTTCCTGGCTTTGAAAAGAAGAATTAACTGAAAACACGTGAGGGAAGTGTGCATCTTCCAAGGTATGTAAAAATTCTTGTGCTCCTTTAATAGGTTCATAGCCTCTTGATGTCGGAACATAAAGAGTATGCTTAAGATCAATTATTGCTTGTGTAATATTCATAGAATATTTATCAGGATTTGGGATCCCTTTAAAAAGTTAACCTTAAAATTTATATACTTTGAGTTATTAAGATTATTATGCCAATCTCAAGAAACCTTATGGATAAACTTGTATGCCCTAAGGATCATTCCCCCCTGGTTTATACTGATGACAGAAAATCTCTAAAATGCCCTAAGTGCGGGGCAGTGTATCCAATTGATGAAGGTATACCCAA